>NZ_CP142523.1:4800000-5400000 GCF_036885605.1 Janthinobacterium sp. TB1-E2 | reverse complement strand
TGCCGAAGGCGATCGAGGGACCGTAGTCGCGCAGGAACATCGGCATCAGCAGCGACGCGAAGAAGGAGCCGAAGTTGATGATCCAGTAGAACAGGTCGAAGACCAGCTTGGCCTTGTGCTTGTTGGTCTGGTCGAACTGGTCGCCGACAAACGAAGCCACGAGCGGCTTGATGCCGCCGGAACCGAAGGCGATCAGGAACAGGCCGAAATAAAAGCCGTTGACGCTGTTTTCAAACAGGGCCAGGCAGGCATGGCCGGCGCAATACACGAGGCTGAGCCAGAAGATGGTGTTGTACTTGCCGAAGAAGCGGTCGGCCAGCCAGCCGCCCAGCAGCGGGAAGAAATACACGCCGATGACGAAGGTATGGAACACGTGCTTGGCTTCGCCCGTGCGCTGGTCGATCGGGATCATCAGCAGCAAGGTGCTGATGAGGAATGGCGTCAGGATGTTGCGCATGCCGTAAAAGCTGAAGCGTTCGCAGCCTTCGTTGGCGATGATGTACGGTATTTGCCGGGGCATTTTGCCCGTGGCGGTTTGTGTCTCGGCCGATGACATTGGCTCTCCCCAAGTTTTTTTTGTAAGCCGCGATGCTAAGGCCTGCCGCGTTTGCTTGCAACAGAAAAAACGGCCTGTCCGCTATTTCGCAGGGATTTGTAAGGTATTGATTTTCATAAAGACATTACTTTCGGCACTTGCACGGGCAGGGCGGGGCAGCAACAGTTGCATTTGCAGCATGCCGTCCGATGCGGGACCGTCCGCCAGGGTAAAACCGCAGCCCAGGTACAGGGTCAATGCCGCTTGGTTGTCCTGCGCCACGGCCAGGCGCACGCGGGCCAGTTCGGGTACGCCGCAGGCGTGCGCGATGGCGGCCCGCACCAGTTGTCGCGCCGCGCCGTGCCCGCGCGCCTGCGGCGCCACGTACACGCTCCACAGGCTGGCCTTGTCATGCACGACGGCGATCGGTTCGCGGCGCAGGCCGGCAATGCCGATCAATTGTTCCTTGTCGAAAGCGCCAAATATTATTTGGTGAGATGTGGCGCGCAAGCGCTCGGCTATCCGTGCCAGCGGCAAGCCGCTTTCCGCCGCATGCGTGGTGCAGAAGGCGGCAGGCAGTTCGGCGATGCCGGCCAGGCGCAGCGCGCGGTAGGCGCTGGCGTCGTCTGGCGTGAGGGGGCGGACAGTGATGGCGGGCATGTGGGGGAGTATCGGTCTTCGATGCCAGAAAGTAAAGCTTGCGCTGCAACGCCAGCGTCCCGCCGCAAGGCTCGCCGGTGTAGGGCGTTACTGCGTGGCGATGCGCTGCATGGGCGCGTTGTCCTTGCGCCATTGTTCCAGGCTGATCAGGTCGCCGCTGACGGTGTCGTCGACGAGGATGCGCTTGCCGTCGGGCGTGACGACGAAACTTTCCCAGCGGTGCGCCGCATCGGGCGTGCTTTCGAAAAAGCTCAGCTGATAGCAGGCGACACCATCGACGAGGCGCGTCTCGGGCGACGTTTCCATCACGGCGCCGTGTGCGCGGCCGCCCGAGGCCTTTTCGATATGCGCCGACCAGGCCTTGATTTCCGGCAAAGCCAGCAAGGCATCGACGGCGCGCGCGTTCTGCTCTTGCGCCGTCGTCTGGCTGCGCGCGGCAGGGGCATGGTCACCATGCGGCGCGGATTGCTGGTGCAGGTAGAAAGCGCCGAGCCCGGCGGCCAGCAAGCCGGCCAGGATGCCGGCGATGATGGTGGTTTTGGAAGACGAGGCGCGTGGCGGCATGATGGTGGGATAAGAAAGAACGACGATGGCGGCCATGCTAAAGCAAAACGGGCAGGCGGGCAATCGCCGGGTTTGCCAACGGGTTTGCGAAACGGGTTTGCCAAATCCATAGACGAAAAAAAGCCACCTTCCGTAGAAGGTGGCTTTCGGGGCCGCCGGGGAGGCGCTGGCAGCTTTTGGTCTGCCAGCCCTGTCCCGGCGTATGCGGCCAGTCGCGCCGTCGCCTGCGCGACTGGCCGCCGGACATTACATCATGCCGTCCATGCCGCCCATGCCGCCCATACCACCCATGCCGCCGCCCATGCCGCCGCCTGCTTTGTCGTCAGCGATTTCGCAGACCATGCAGTCGGTCGTCAGCATCAGCGAAGCGATCGAAGCGGCGTTTTGCAGTGCCGAACGGGTCACTTTGGCTGGGTCCAGAACGCCCATCTCAACCATGTCGCCATACGTGCCGTTGGCAGCGTTGTAGCCGTAGTTGCCCGTGCCAGCCAGTACGGCTGCCACGACGACCGAAGCTTCTTCCCCAGCGTTTTGCACGATCATGCGCAGTGGCTCTTCCATTGCGCGCAGGACGATCTTGATACCAGCGTCTTGATCAGGATTGTCGCCCTTGACCGTGATGTTGGCGCGTGCGCGCAGCAGGGCTACGCCGCCGCCTGGCACGATGCCTTCTTCCACGGCAGCGCGGGTAGCGTGCAGTGCATCTTCAACGCGTGCTTTTTTCTCTTTCATTTCGACTTCGGTGGCTGCGCCAACCTTGATCACGGCAACGCCGCCAGCCAGTTTGGCGACGCGCTCTTGCAGTTTTTCACGGTCGTAGTCCGAGGTCGCTTCTTCGATCTGTACACGCACTTGTTTCACGCGTGCTTCGATCGAGGCAGCTTCGCCGGCGCCATCGATGACGATGGTGTTTTCTTTGCCCACTTCGATGCGTTTCGCTTGGCCCAGTTCGGCCAGGGTCACTTTTTCCAGGGTCAGGCCGACTTCTTCAGCGATCACTTGGCCGCCGGTCAGGACAGCGATGTCCTCCAGCATGGCTTTGCGGCGGTCGCCGAAGCCAGGGGCTTTCACTGCGCAAGTTTTCAGGATGCCGCGGATGTTGTTCACAACCAGGGTCGCCAGCGCTTCGCCTTCGATGTCTTCCGCGATGATCAGCAGTGGACGGCCAGCTTTTGCGACTTGTTCCAGTACCGGCAGCAGGTCACGGATGTTCGAGATTTTCTTGTCGCACAGCAGGACGAATGGGCTGTCCAGTACGGCAACTTGTTTCTCTGGGTTGTTGATGAAGTATGGCGACAGGTAGCCGCGGTCGAACTGCATGCCTTCAACGATGTCCAGCTCGTCGTTCAGCGACTTGCCGTCTTCCACGGTGATGACGCCTTCTTTACCGACTTTTTCCATCGCTTCAGCGATACGCTCGCCGATCGAGTAGTCCGAGTTCGCCGAGATCGCGCCAACTTGGGCGATTTCTTTGGTCGTGGTGCAAGGACGGGCGATTTTCGCCAGCTCTTCGACGGTCGCAGCAACTGCCTTGTCGATACCGCGCTTCAGGTCCATCGGGTTCATGCCGGCGGCAACGAACTTCATGCCTTCGCGCACGATGGCTTGTGCCAGCACGGTTGCGGTGGTGGTGCCGTCGCCGGCGTTGTCGCTGGTGCGGGAAGCAACTTCCTTGACCATTTGCGCGCCCATGTTCATGAGCTTGTCTTTGAGTTCAACTTCTTTCGCTACCGACACACCATCCTTGGTGACGGTAGGGGCGCCGAACGAGCGCTCCAGAACGACGTTGCGGCCTTTCGGGCCCAAGGTGACTTTGACTGCGTTGGCGAGGATATTGACGCCTTCGACCATCTTGGCGCGCGCTGCGTCGCCGAATACTACTTCTTTAGCTGCCATGTTCAATTCTCCTGAGTTTCGGGATGTATCTGTCTACAACGTGGAAACAATTACTTGACGACGATCGCCATGATGTCTTCTTCGCGCATGACCAGCAGCTCATCGCCGTCAACTTTGACGGTTTGGCCAGCGTATTTGCCGAACAGGACGCGGTCGCCTACTTTGACATCCAGAGGACGGACTTTGCCGTCGTCGAGAATCTTGCCATTGCCTACGGCAAGGACTTCGCCTTGATCCGGTTTTTCAGCAGCTGCATCAGGAATGATGAGGCCGGACGCAGTTTTGGTTTCCTGGTCGAGGCGTTTGACGATGACGCGATCGTTCAATGGGCGCAGATTCATACAAAACTCCTTAAAGTTCAATGGATAGGTGTTGCTAAATGAATACATGCCTGGCACAGCGCCAGGCGTGCTTTCAGTGACCGCCGTTGAAAGCAGCCCGCAACGGTCAAGCAAACCCCATGTCATCGGGTGCGTGCCAGCTAGGCAGTGGTGGCATCGCGGCGTCGCCCGCCGCGTAGCGTTCCCTGCTGTTGCCCGGCAGACACCATCATGTCCTGAGGATTGCTACGAAAGAGTTTGTTAGCACTCTCTACTAACGAGTGCTAATTATAGGGACGGTAGGGGGCTTATTCAAGGGCTTATTCTCCGGGAAGATAAGCTTAGACGTTCTGCGCAGCCTGCATTTACGCAGGGTTTGCGCAAACGCAAGCCTCGTTCCCGGGCGTCAGCAACAGGCGCGACTCTAGCATGCCCGTCAGGCGAACGGCGTTCCTGTACGCACAGGAAACAGAGTTTTGCTATGGACTTTGATAAGATGATTGTAATTGCATATCAATATCACCATATATCGCCACCTGCACGAGAAAGCACGCCATGCCATCGACCACTTCCCGTACCGCCCTGCGCCTGTTGGGCGCCACCGTCATCGGCCTCGCCTGCCTGGGCAATGCCGCCGCGCAAACGCCCACCATCGCCGACGAGATCACCGTAGCCGCCCTGACGCCGCAGCAAAAGGAAATGCTGCTGGGCGACCTGTTCAACGATCTGAACAAGGATGACGACGACCAGGAAGCGCACGTGTGGGACAACGGCGGCGACCGCAGCGTGCTGGTCAAAGTCACATATAACTTCAGCAACTCCGGCATGACGGAACACAGCCTGAAGGCGCACATCTGCCGCGACCTGAAATTCGTCGTCACGGCGGGCGGCAAGTCGCAGGACCTGAGCCGCCGCACCTGTTCGCAGAGCAGCGGCCGCTGGGATGTGCAGGGCAAGGATCCGGCGCCCGTCGTGTATCCGCCTTTCCTGTCCGACGTCACCATCGCCAAACTGAATGCCAAGGAAAAGCAAGCCCTGTTGACGGCCGCCGTGCGCACCTTGAAAGATGAAGAGGATGGCAAGACGCGCCAGTGGAGCAACAAGGGACTGGGCAATGCGGTACCGCTGGCAGTGCGCCTGACGCCCTCGGGCACGGACGCCAAACCTGGCAGCTACGGCCGTACTTGCCGCGATTTGACGATGGTGCTTGACGGCAAGAGCGGACAACAGACGCTGACGCGCCGCTCTTGTGAAAACCGCTATGGCGGACTCGATATCGAACCCGATTACGTCGACGAGTAAAACGCTGCCATCACGGCGCTGGCAGATGCGCGCACTTGGCGAAAAGCGCCGGAAAAAGCGTGTATTTCACGGCAACTGACCTGCATTGATGTAAATATGTGTGACAGCGGCGTGATTCGATTGACGCCCATGGAGCGTCCGCCCTATAGTGGCGGGATGATTTCCGAATTCAACGAATTATCCGACAAAATAGGCCTGCTGGCCGAAATGACCCATGCGCTGCGCCGTGAAAACGCGCAACTGCGCAAGGATAACGCCGCGCTGGCCGCCGAGAACGCCCTGTACGTGCAGCGCATGCGCGAGGCGCAGGAGCGGGTCGAAGCCTTGCTGGAAAAAATTCCCGAACTGGTGCAAGCCGGCCTGGAGCAAGCCGCTTCGGAAGCGGGCGCCTATATTGCCGAGAACGAGAAGGAAGCGTGATGCCGCGTGTCGATGTCAATATCATGGGCCAGTCCTACAGCATGGTGTGCCGCGACGGCGAAGAGCGCGCGCTGCGCGAAGCGGCGATCTATCTCGATAGCAAAATGAAAGCCATCCGCGACGCGGGCAAGGTCAAGGGCAACGACCGCATCGCCGTACTGGCCGCCCTGGGCGTGGCCGCGGAGTTCCTCTCCGTGAAGTCGCCGCAAGGTCCGCTGTCGGAATTGACGATCCTGGAAGTGAAGCAGAAAATCTCGGCCATGCATACTGTCCTTGATAGCGCTCTGACGCCCCAGGAAAACCTTTTTTAAGCGTGCACGCGACGATTTGTCTTTGCGATGCGCGATCAAAGGAGTAAACTTGGGTCTACCCTGCGGTGTTCGCGATTGCCATATATTCCTTGAACCATTTATGCGCATCGGTTGCGAATTTTGTTTGATGGGAGTGAGCGTCGCTCGTTCGACGAACCCGAAATTGAACTAACGTGACCACCTTGAACCGTTTGGTTCGGGATGCCGGCATAGCGGCACAGGCGGGGCCCAATTCGCAGTAACTTGGTAGTACAACTGAAAACGGTTGCAGCATTGATGCGCAACCGTTTTTTTACGCCTGTCGCTTTGATACGGAGTCTGCATGAAACAATACTGGCTGATGAAATCCGAACCCGATGAAGTGAGCATCGACGACCTGATGGCGGCGCCCCAGCACACCATGCCGTGGTTCGGCGTGCGCAACTACCAGGCGCGCAATTTCATGCGCGATGGCATGCAGCCAGGCGATGGCGTGCTGTTCTATCACTCGAGCTGCCCGCAGCCGGGCGTGGCGGGCGTGGCCGAAGTGGCCAGCGGCGCGTATCCCGATCACAGCCAGTTTGAAGAGGGTGGCAAATATTTCGACCCGAAGGCCACACAGGAGCAGCCGCGCTGGATCAGTGTCGACGTGCGCGGCGTAAAGAAGACAGCATTGCTGCCCTTGTCCGAGATGCGCCAGATGCCGGAACTGGAAGACATGCTGCTGCTCAAGAAAGGCAGCCGGCTGTCGATCACGCCCGTGACGCCGGCGCAATGGAAAGTGATTACCAATAAGCTGAAAGGCTAGCTTTCGACCCGGTTGCGGCCATTCTGCTTGGCCCGGTACAGGGCCTGGTCGGCGGCGGCCAGCAATTGTTCCGGCGTCTGGCCGCCGTCACTCAGTGCCAGGCCGATGCTGGCCGTCACCAGGCCGCCGCGCGACGGCGCGTGGACGATGGCGGCCGCGGCGATCGCTTCCTGCATCTTGTGCGCCACGGCCAGCGCGCCGTCGCCATCGGTGGCGGGCAGGATGGCGGCAAACTCCTCGCCGCCGAAGCGTGCCGCCAGGTCGCTGGCGCGCGGCAGCGCCGAGTGCAGGGCGGCCGCGATCCGCACCAGGCAGGCGTCGCCATACGGGTGGCCGAAAGTATCGTTGAGGCTTTTGAAGAAATCGATATCGATGATCAGCAGCGCCAGCCCTTGATGGTTGCGCGCCGCGCGCTGCCACTCCAGCTGCAATGTCTGGTCGAAGCAGCGCCGGTTGGCGATGCCCGTCAAGCCATCTGTCAGCGACAGCTTTTCCAGTTTGTCATGCGCGGCGCGCAAGGCCAGTTCGCTTTGCATGTAGCGGCTTTGCAGGGTGGCCGAGCGCAGCGCGTGGACCAGCAGCGCGACGAACAGCGACGCCGCCGCCAGGTAGAAATGCGCGCGCATGACGGCAAAGCCCAGGCCCAGCAGGGCGGCCGTAAAGAAGATGGGACTGAAATTGTCGATCAGCAGGGTCAGCTTTTGCAGGGCTTGCTGCGCCTGCGTATTTTCGGCTGCCGACTGCGCCGCCGTGACGCGCGTGGCCAGCAGCACCAGCAGCAGGAACGGCAGGCTGGGCAGCACTTCGCTCCATGCTTGCGTCACGCCATGCAGGGTCAGATAGTTATACGCGGCCGCGCAGCCCGCATAGCACCACAAAAACACCGTCAGCAGCAGGTAAAAGCGGCCTTGCCCGCCATCGCGGCGGTGCGCCAGCAGGCGCAGCGAAGCGCAACAGGCCAGGACCAGGTTTTCCACGTTGTAGGTCAGCACCAGCAGGCTGGCGGGAATCGGCGCGATCGAGCGCTGGTCGAATGGCGACACGGAAAAGATGGCCGTATAGGCCAGGTAGGCCGCCAGCAGCACCTGCACGGCGTCGAGCCATTGCAAGGTGCGCGAGGGATGGTTGTGCGTCACTGACGAGATGGCCAGCAGCAGGGGCGCGCCATACATGAAATAGGCGAAATCGGAAAAATACGTGGCGTCGGATGCCACTTGTCCGCTCAGATCCTGCCAGGCCGACAATATCATGCCCGTGCTCCAGAACAGCATGGCCACGGCGAACAGGGCCCAGCCTGTCCTGGCGGCGCCCGCCGCGTTGACGTAGGCGCAGCGGCAACAGGCCGCCAGCGCCAGCAGGGGCGCGACAATGTTGAACGCATAGCTGACGTACGGCGCGTGCGTGCCGGCCCAGGCCGTCAAGGCCAGCTGCGCCAGCACATAGCTGGCGCCCAGCGCAATCGAGTACGTCAGTTGTTGTCCGGCAGGCGGCATGGCAAGGCACTCCCCGGTGGCGGCATGAAAACGATGATGCCGAGATGTCAACAGCAAGTCTATTCCGCGAGGAAATTTAATTGTGTTGAGGGAAATGTTGCCGGGAGGCGGGGGAGGGAAAGTGGCGCGCCTGCCTGGCGCGCCACCTGGGAACAGCGGTTTTACGTGTTTGCCGGGCGGACCTTGGTGGGCGGCGTGCCCATCACCTGGCTTTTATATGCCCACACCAGCAGCGCGATGGCGCCGACGATCATCGGCAGGGACAGCATCTGGCCCGAGGTGATCGGCACGCCCAGCCACACGACTTCCCAGTCCGGCGTGCGGAAGTATTCCGTGAAGAAGCGCGCGCAGCCGTACAGCAGGGTGAACATGGCGCCCACGGCCATGCGCGGGCGCTGCTTGCGCGCAAACAGCCACAGGATGATGAACACTAAAATGCCGTCGACCAGCATCTGGTAGATCGGCGACGGGTGCACGGGATAGGGAATGCCCGGCCACTGCATGGCCCACGGCAGGGTGTCCGGCGCGATGCGGCCCGGCAGTTCGGCATTGATGAAGTTGCCAAGGCGGCCGGCCGCGTAGCCGAGCGGCACCAGCGGGGCGATGAAGTCGAGCACGTCGAACAGGTTGCGGCCTGCCTTGCGGCTCCACAGATACATGGCCACGATGACGCCGAGGAAGCCGCCATGGAAGGACATGCCGCCATGCCAGACCATGAAGATCTCGAGCGGATTGTGCATGAAGTATTCAGGACGGTAGAACAGCACTTCGCCCAGGCGCCCGCCGATCACCACGCCCAGCATGCCGTAGAACAGCATGTCATCGAGGTCTTCCTTCTTCCAGCCCAGTACGGCGATGTGCGGCTGCTTGATGCGCACTCTGCCCAGGATAATGAACAGGGCAAAGGCCAGCACATACATCAGGCCGTACCAGTGCACGGCGAGCGGGCCGATCTGGATGGCTATCGGGTCGGGCATCGGGTGTATCAGCATGGGGTTTCTTTCTTTGTTTAAAGCCAAGGTTGCGTAGTATGGGGGCGCTGGCCGTTTTTTGTCTTAGCGGCCACTTAATTTTAATCGGCGGTAGCGCCGATCTGCTTGCGCAGCAGCGCCAAAAAACCTTGCAGCACGGCGGACGGATTGTCGCGGCGCCAGGCCAGGCCTGTTTCCACCAGCGGCGTGGCGTCCTGCAGCGGCCTGTATTCTACGCCCGGGCGCATCAGATTCGATACCGATTGTGGCACAAGCGCGATGCCCATGCCAGCCGAGACGAGGCTGACGATGGTCTGCATCTGGATCGCTTCCTGGCCGATCTGCGGCGTGATGCCGGCCGCGCGGAAGACGCCCAGGATCGCGTCATGCAGGGCGGGAGAAATGGCGCGCGGGAAAACGATCAAGGGCAGGGGCGGCACGTCGCGCAGGCGCACGGGTCCCGGCGTATTCAATATGTCGAGGCCGGACGGCGCGGCCAGCACCAGCCCTTCGGCCAGCACGGGCAGGTAATCGAGTTCCCCTTTCGCTTTTTCGGGCAGGGGCGGGATCAACAGGCCCGCATCCGTGCGCCCGGCCAGCAATTCATCGAGCTGCAGGTCCGACGTGGCTTCCTGCAGGGCGATCTGCACTTGCGGATAGGCCGCCTGGTAAGCGCGCAGCAGGGGCGGCAGCACGCTGTAGTCGGCCGACGAGACAAACGCCAGGCTCAGACGTCCCGCCTCGCCCTGCGCGGCCCGCAGCACCAGCGCGGATAAATCCTGCGCCTGCGCCAGCAGCCGGCGCGCCTCGGGCAGCAGGGCCGTGCCGGCCGGCGTCAGCTGCACTTCGCGCCGCGTGCGCACGAACAGCGGGGCGCCCAGCAGTTCTTCCAGCGCCATGATGGTTTGCGACAAAGGCGGCTGCGTCATGTGCAGGCGCGCGGCGGCGCGGCCGAAGTGCAATTCCTCGGCGACGGTGACAAAGTAGCGCAGCTGGCGCAGTTCCAGGTTCATATGTGTTTCCATGCGGATTGATTGCTGTGATATGTAAAACGACTCACAGACACGTGCATCATATATTTGACAGTGGGGCGCGCGCAAGGCAATCTGGCGTACCCCCACTGCATGCAGGGTTTTGTTGAAAATCCGGGCAGTCAGGCATTATTCATTTCTCGGAAGGTCCCCATCATGCCGCAATACCGCTCACGCACCACCACCCACGGCCGCAACATGGCTGGCGCCCGCGCCCTGTGGCGCGCCACCGGCATGAAGGACGGCGACTTCGACAAGCCGATCATCGCCGTCGTCAACTCGTTCACCCAGTTCGTGCCCGGCCACGTGCACCTGAAGGACCTGGGCCAGATGGTGGCGCGCGAAATCGAAAAGGCTGGCGGCGTGGCCAAGGAATTCAATACCATCGCCGTCGATGACGGCATCGCCATGGGCCACGGCGGCATGCTGTATTCACTGCCGTCGCGCGACCTGATCGCCGACTCCGTCGAATACATGGTCAACGCCCACTGCGCCGACGCCATGGTCTGCATCTCGAACTGCGACAAGATCACGCCGGGCATGCTGATGGCCGCCATGCGCATCAATATCCCCGTCGTCTTCATCTCGGGCGGGCCGATGGAAGCGGGCAAGGTCGTCAAGGTCGTCAACGGCACGCAGAAGATCATCAAGCTGGACCTGGTCGACGCCATGATCAAAGCGGGCGACAGCACCGTGTCCGACGCCGACGTGGCGGAAATCGAACGTTCGGCCTGTCCGACCTGCGGTTCCTGCTCCGGCATGTTTACGGCCAACTCGATGAACTGTTTGACCGAGGCGCTGGGCCTGGCCCTGCCCGGCAACGGCACCATCCTGGCCACGCACTCGGACCGCCAGCAGCTGTTCCTGCGCGCGGGCCGCCTGATCGTCGAACTGGCCAAGCGCCATTATGAACAGGACGATTATTCCGTGCTGCCACGCTCGATCGCCACCAAGGCCGCGTTTGAAAACGCGATGGCGCTCGACGTTTCCATGGGCGGCTCGACGAATACCGTGCTGCACTTGCTGGCCGCCGCGCACGAGGCGGAAGTGGAATTTACGATGGCCGACATCGACCGCATCTCGCGCAAGGTGCCGTGCCTGTGCAAGGTCGCGCCAATGACGGACAAATACCATATCGAAGACGTGCACCGCGCGGGCGGCATCGTGGGCATCCTGGGCGAACTGGCGCGCGCCGGCCTGCTCAACACGACTCTGCCGACCATCCACGCGCCGACCCTGGCCGACGCCATCGCGCAAAACGACATCAAGTGCACGGACGATCCTGCCGTGCATGAACTGTTCCGCGCCGCGCCGGGCGGCGTGCCGACGCAGACGGCGTTCTCGCAGTCGGAGCGTTTTGCCGCCGTCGACACTGACCGCAGCACGGGCTGCATCCGCGACAAGGCCCACGCCTATTCGCAGGATGGCGGCCTGGCCGTCTTGTACGGCAACCTGGCTGAAAAGGGCTGCATCGTCAAGACGGCCGGCGTCGATGAAAGCATCTTGAAATTCTCGGGCAAGGCGCGCGTGTTCGAAAGCCAGGACGCGGCCGTCGCTGCCATCCTGGAAGACACTGTGCATGAAGGCGACGTCGTCATCATCCGCTACGAAGGCCCGAAAGGCGGCCCCGGCATGCAGGAAATGCTGTACCCGACCTCGTACATCAAATCGAAGGGCCTGGGCAAGGCGTGCGCGCTGTTCACGGACGGACGCTTCTCGGGCGGTTCCTCGGGCCTGGTGATCGGCCACGCCTCGCCGGAAGCGGCCGAAGGCGGCGCCATCGGCCTGGTGGAAGAGGGTGACTTCATCGACATCGACATCCCCGAGCGCACCATCAACCTGCGCGTGACGGATGCCGAGCTGGCCGCGCGCCGCGCCGCCATGGAAGCGAAGGGCGACGCGGCCTGGCTGCCCGTCAACCGCGACCGCTACGTGTCGCAGGCGCTGCAGGCGTATGCGGCGCTGACGACGTCGGCCGACCGCGGCGCCGTGCGCGACCTGTCCCAACTGAAGAAGCGCTGATCTGTTGCGCAGGTAAGACAAGCGGCCCCGATCCACTGCGCGGGGCCGCTTGTCGTTACATCGCCTTACAAACAACATGGTCATGGACGCGCAGATGGGGCAGAATATGAATGCCTAATCGCTACTACACTGCGTTACTACATTGAAACGCTTGATCTGGGCTCGTAGTGCATCTGCGGAAACACAGTAAAATGCCGCAGGAAGTAACTTTGGAGAAAAGACAATGAAACGTTTTATGTTGGTGAGTGTATTGACCGTGTCGGCTCTGGCATCGCAAGCAGCGTTGGCCAATCCGGACCTGGCGAAAGCAAAAAACTGCATGGCTTGCCATGCGGTGAGCACGAAACTGGTGGGCCCTGCGTTCAAGGACGTGGCTGCCAAGTACGCTGGCCAGAAAGACGCTGAAAACAAGCTCGTGGCGAAAGTCATGAAGGGCGGCTCCGGCACCTGGGGCGCGATCCCGATGCCAGCGAACCCGCAAGTGAGCGATGCTGAAGCCCACACCCTGGTCAAATGGGTACTGGCACAGAAATAATCTGTGCCGCAGTACTAGCAATTAGCGCGCCGGCAATCCCGGCGCGTTTTTTTTGCCCGCTGCCTTTTGCAGATTGCCCATGCCTTCCAATGTCGCCCGCACCGCCTCGTCGAGCGGCGTATGCGGCTCCCGGCCCAGCACGGCCAGCAGCCGCGCATTCTCCATGGACAAGGGCGTTTGCCACAGATAGCGCATCTCGCGCATTTCACGCATGGTTGCCACGAACGGCGATGCCAGCGCCACCAGCCACCACGGGAAACGCCGGATGGCGGGCGCAGTTCCCGTCGTTTGTTCCACCACGCGCGCAATCGCCCCCGTCATTTGCCGGCCGTCGTGGTCCCAGTGGCCGGCCATGTGAAAGCGGGAGAACGCGGGCAAGGTGGCGCGCATGGCCAGCAATTGCAGCATCGTGCGCGCCACGTCGGGCAGGTAGGACCACTGGTGGCCGATGCCGGGCGCGCCCGGATACAGCACGCTGCGCACGCGCTGGCCCGGTTTCACGAGGCCCTGCGAAAACCAGTTATTGCCGGCGCGGGGACCGAAGAAGTCGCCCGCGCGCACGATGATGACCTTGGCTCCCTGCGTGGCGGCCCATTCCAGCCGCGCTTCCAGTTCCACGCGGATGGCGCCCTTGCGCGTCTGCGGGCGCTGCGGCGCGTCTTCCGCCAGTACGGGAAAGGCGTCGGGGCCGAAGTTGTACACGGTGCCCGGCAGCACAATGGTGGCTCCCTCGGCAATCGCCGCTGAAATCGTGTTGTCGAGCATGGGCAGCACGAGCTGGCCCCAGTTGCGGTAACCGGGCGGGTTGACGGCGTGTACGATGACGGCGCAGCCTTTGGCGGCCGCCAGCACGTCCGCGCGCGACAGCGCATCGCCGCGCAGCCATTCAATGCCGTCGCCGCGTGGCGATGGCGTCGCTCCCCGCGTCAAGGCGCGCACCTGCCAGCCCGCCGCCAATAGCTGGCGCACCATCTCGCCGCCGATGCCGCCCGTGGCGCCCAGTACCAATGCTGTTTTGTCCATTCTGACCTCCGTGTGGTTGATGAGGCCAGTATCTGCCGCGCAGGGCTAATTGGGAATTGACGAGCATCGACCACAGGCTATACATTTATGTATGACTACCTCGATTGCCTGGGAATACTACCGTTCGCTGCTGGCCGTGCTCAAGCATGGCTCCCTGTCCGGCGCGGCCCGCGCGCTGGCCATCACGCAACCGACCGTCGGCCGGCATATCGCCGCGCTCGAACAGGCGCTGGGCGCGACCCTGTTCACGCGTTCCCAGCTGGGCTTGCTACCCACGGAAGTGGCGCTGGCGCTGCGGCCCCATGCGGAAACCATGGAGCATACTGCCGCCCTGATGGAGCGCGCCGCCAGCAGCCAGGGGCAGGGCGTGGCCGGTGTCGTGCGCATCGCGGCCAGCGAAGTGGTAGGCGTGGAAGTGCTGCCGCCCATCCTGGCCAGCTTGCGCGCGCGCCATCCGGAGCTCGTCATTGAATTGGTATTGAGCAACAAGGTGCAGGATTTGCTGCGCCGGGAAGCGGACATCGCCGTGCGCATGCTGCGGCCCCGCCAGGAGCAACTGGTGGCGCGCAAGGTGGGGGAAATCGAACTGGGCCTGCACGCGCACGGGGACTACCTGGCCCGGCATGGCACGCCGCTGGCACTGGCCGATCTGGCGCGCCATGCCGTCATCGGCTACGACGAGGCGAGCCCCTTCGTGCGCAACGCGGGCGCGGCTTTCAACGAATTTACGCGGGAAAATTTTGCCTGGCGCAGTGACAGCGACCTGGCACAACTGGCCCTGATACGGGCAGGCGCCGGCATCGGCGTGTGCCAGGCGGGGCTGGCGGCGCGCGATCCGGCCCTGCGGCGCGTGTTGCCGCAGGCGTTTGCGCTACCGATGGAAACCTGGATTACCATGCATGAAGACTTGCGCGGCAGCCTGCGCTGCCGCGCCACCTTCGACGCGCTGGCCGAAGGCTTGCAGGCTTACGTGGCGACGCAGCCGCTTACTTGACCACTTCCATTTTTGTCTTCTTGCCATCACGATACGTGAACAAGGTCAGCGCGCCATCCTTGATGTCGCCGTTGGCATCGAACGAGATCGGTCCCGTCACGCCTTGGTAGTGCACCTTGGCCAGGAACGGCAGGTAGACGGATGGTTTCGACGATTTGGCGTCGGCCATGGCGGTGGCCATGGTCATCACGGCATCGTAGACGTACGGCGCATACAGTTGCACTTCCATGTTGTACTTTTGCTTGTAGCGGGCGCGGAAATCGTCCATGCCTTTTTGCTGCGCGCCCGTCACGCCGCCCGCTTCCGCGCAGGTGACCATGTCTTCGCCCACGGCATCGCCGGCCAGCTTACCCAGCGGTTCCGTGCACAGGCCGTCGCCACCCATGAACTTGGCCTTGATGCCCAGCGCCTTCATCTGGCGCAGCATGGGGCCGCCCACGGAATCCATGCCGCCAAAGAAGATCAGGTCGGGATTTTTCGACTTGATGCTGGTCAGGATGGCATTGAAGTCCGTCGCGTTGGCATTCGTAAATTCCTTGCCGACGATTTGCACGCCTGGTGCCGCCTTCTTGGCACCCTTGACGAACTGTTCCGCCACGCCCTGGCCGTAGGCCGTGCGGTCATCGATGACGGCGATTTTCTTCGCCTGCAGCTTGCCCACGGCATACGCGCCCAAAGTTCCCCCCAGCTTGTTGTCATTGGCGACGACGCGGAAGGCCGTGTTGAATTTCTGCTGGGTGTACGTCGGGTTGGTGGCTGCCGGTGAAATCTGCGGAATGCCGGCATTGAAGTAAATGCGCGAGGCGGGAATCGTCGTGCCCGAGTTCAGGTGGCCGACGACGCCGTTGACCTTGGCGTCGACCAGTTTTTGCGCGACGGCCGTGCCTTGCTTGGGATCGGCTGCGTCATCTTCGGGTACCAGCACGAATTTCACGGCTTTGCCGTCGATCTTGAAGCCTTTGGCGTTCAAGTCCTCGATGGCCATCTTGGCCGCGTTCTCGTTATCCTTGCCCAGGTGGGAGCTGGCGCCAGAGACCGGGGCGACGTGGCCTATCTTGATGATTTCCTGTGCGCCCGCATGGCCGGCAAAAGCGAGGGCAAGGGCGAGAGGAAGGACTTTGGTCTTGAGCAGCATAAACATTCTCCAATGGATAAAGATACGGCGGCGTCTCGTGAAAACCGCTTCGACAGGCGGTACGTGTGAAGAAAGGTACAACAAAAAACAGGCGGCGCAAAGCCGCATTTCGGGCTTTTTACATTTTGTCGCAACAATCACCAAAGTGAGGCGCGATGCACCGATTTCGCAGGCGCGAGCGCACCAAAGAATGGCGTTGGAGGGAAGAATAGGGTAGGTCGGGTAGGTCGGGTAGGTCGGGTTAGCGCAAAGCGCGTAACCCGACATTGCGCAGCATGCTCAGGCTTGCGCGGGTGGGTGCAAATGCCCCAGTTCATGACTGACGGCATGCGCCACGATCTGTTCCAGCGACTGCTGCAAGTCTTCGCGCAAAGCCCCCCGCATGCCGATCAGGGCGTTTTGCAGGGCCGTCTGCAGCACGTGGGCGATGCGCTCTTCCAGCAGATGGTCGATCTTGCCCTGCACCTGGTGCAGGATGCGCTGTGTCAGCCGCTGTTCGATGGCGTCCCAGTCGGGCTGCGCCACCGTTGGCGGCAATGCCGGCGCTTCCTCGACGGCAGGCGGAGCCGCAACTGGCGCGACGACCTCCGCCACTTCCGGCCCCAGCAGCACCTCCGTCAGCAGGGGGATGCCCTGGTCGAATGGCTGCTGGCTCATGTCTTCCCTGCCACGAAGTGGGTCGGCTGTACGTTCTGCTGGCGGTAGTGCAGGAAGCGCTGGCGGCCCGCCTGCGCATCTTGCTCATCCATGGAAACGATCTCGAAGACGCGCTGGAACTGCGCGTAATTGGCGGGCGGCAGCTGCGACAGGTTGACGAGGATGTCGTGGTGCGGCAGCTCGGCCGCTTCGTCATCGGTCAGGATGATCGGCGTTTGCGCCGCCAGCGGATCGCCGGCCAGCACGTGCGGCAGGAAATCCGTGGCGGAAATGGTCCACATGGCGCTGTTCAAGGCGTCGAGCTGGGCGCTGTCGGCCACCAGCACGACGACCTTGTTGCCGGCCATATAGGCCTTGCGCGCCAGACGGCAGGCATACGCCAGCTTGTCCGGCACGTTGCTGTGAAAATCGACGCGGCTCATGGCGATCAAGCGGCCATGCCGCTATGGCGCAGCAGGGCATCGATGCTCGGCTCGCGGCCGCGGAAGGCGGTAAACGATTCCAGCGCGGGGCGCGATCCGCCGACGGACAGGATTTCCTGCAAATAACGCTTGCCTGCCGCCGTGGTGGCGTCCGGTCCCAGCGCCTTGGCTTCTTCAAACGCCGCATACGCATCGGCGGACAGTACCTCGGCCCACTTGTAGCTGTAGTAGCCGGCCGCGTAGCCGCCGGAAAAGATATGCCCAAAGGCATTCTGGAAGCGGTTGAACGGGGGCGGGATGAGCAGCGAAAACTTGGCGCGCACGCCGTCGATCAGTTGCTGCACGCTCTGGCCCGTGCTGGCATCGTAGTCATAGTGCAGATGCATGTCGAGCAAGGAGAACTCCACCTGGCGCAGGGTTTGCAAGCCGGACTGGAAATTCTTGGCCGCCAGCATCTTGTCGTACAGCGCGCGCGGCAGCGGCTCGCCCGTGACGGCATGCGCCGTCATGTGTTCGAGCACCTCCCATTCCCAGCAGAAGTTTTCCATGAATTGCGATGGCAGTTCCACGGCATCCCATTCGACGCCGGCGATGCCCGACACGCCCAGTTCGTCGACGACGGTGAGCATATGGTGCAGGCCGTGGCCGAATTCGTGGAACAGGGTGATCACCTCATCGTGCGTGAACAGGGCAGGCTGAGCCTTGCCGTCGATCACGGCCGGTTCCGTGAAATTGCATGTCAGGTAGGCGATCGGCGTTTGCACGTGTTGTGCGTCGGCGCGGCGGCCGCGCGCGTCGTCCATCCAGGCGCCGCCGCTTTTACCGGCGCGCGCATACAGATCCAGGTAGAACTGGCCGACCAGCTTGCCGTCGCGCTCGATGCGGTAAAAACGCACGTCCGGGTGCCAGACGGGCGCCGTATCGGGCTTGATCTCGACCGCAAACAGGTTCTGGATCTGGCGGAACAGGCCGTCGATCACCTTGTGTTCAGGGAAGTACTGTTTGACTTCCTGGGCCGAGAACGCGTAGCGGCGCTCCTGCAGCTTTTCGGAGGCGTAAGGCACGTCCCACGCCTGCAGCTCGGCGATGCCCAATTCTTCGCGGGCGAATTGTTTCAGTTCTGCCAGGTCCTTCTCGGCGAACGGACGCGCGCGCTTGGCCAGGTGTTCCAGGAAAGCGATGACTTGCGCGGGCGAGGTGGCCATTTTAGGGACGAGCGACACTTCGGCGAAATTGGCGTAACCGAGCAGTTTTGCCTCTTCGTCGCGCAATTGCAACAGAGTGACGATATTCTGGGTATTGTCCCAGTCCTCTTTTTTGCTGAAGACGTCGCCCTGGTCCGACGCCTTGGTGGCGTTGGCGCGGTAGATGGTTTCACGCAGCGCGCGATTGTCGGCAAATTGCAGGATCGGGTAATAAGACGGGAAGTGCAGCGAGAATTCGTAGCCTTGCTTCCCTGCTTTTTCGGCGGCGGCGCGCGCGGCGGCCTTCACGTCGTCGGGCAGGCCGGCCAGGTCAAGCTCGTTCTCGACCAGCAACTTGTAGTCATTGGTGGCGTCGAGCACGTTTTCGGAAAAACGCGTCGAGACGGCCGCGTGTTCTTCCTGGATGGCGCCAAAGCGCTCTTTCTTGTCTTCGGGTAACTCGGCGCCGCCCAGGCGGAAGTCGCGCACGGCATTGTCGACGATGCGGCGGCGCGCCGGCGACAGGCTGGCGAAATCGGCGCGGGCCTGCAACTGCTTGTATTTGCCGAAGAGGATTTCGTTCTGGCCCAGCTCGGTCCAGAATTCCGTCACCTTGGGCAGGTTGGCATTGTAGGCGGCGCGCAGTTCAGGCGTATCGACCACGCTATTCAAGTGGTTGACGATGCTCCAGGCGCGGCCCAGGGTTTCGGCGATCTGGTCCTGGGGCGCGACGAAGTTTTCCCAGCTCACTTCTTCCATGGGCGCTTCCAGCTGCGCCACCGTGGCGCGCGCCTGTTCCAAGAGGGTATCGATGGCGGGCGTGACATGCTCGTGCGTGATCGCGTCGAAGCGTGGCAGGCCGGAAAAATCAAGCAGGGGGTTGGTATTCATCGTCGGTTCCATCCATATATAAAAGGGCGGTCATGCCGCCCCGGTGATTCTTAAATGCGCTCGGCGGCCTCTACCGTGTTCATGAGAAGCATCGTGATCGTCATCGGACCCACGCCACCCGGTACGGGGGTGATGTGGGAGGCGACTTCTTTCACGCCGGCAAAATCCACGTCGCCGCACAGCTTGCCTTCATCGTCGCGGTTCATGCCCACGTCGATGACGATGGCACCTGGCTTGACCATGTCGGCCGTCAAGGTATTGCGGCGACCGACGGCGGCCACGACCACGTCCGCCTGGCGCGTGTACAGGCCCAGGTCCGGGGTCGCACTATGGCAGATGGTGACGGTAGCGTTCGCTTGCAAGAGCAGCAGGGCCATCGGCTTGCCGACAGTGTTGCTGCGGCCGATGACGACGGCGTGCTTGCCGCGCAAGTCCACGCCCGTGCTTTCGATCAGTTTCATGCAGCCGTACGGCGTGCACGGGCGGAAGCCGGGCAAGCCCGTCATCAGTTCGCCGGCGCTCAGGACCGAATAGCCGTCCACGTCTTTCGTCGTGGCGATCGCTTCGATGACCTTGTGCGGGTTGATGTGCTTGGGCAAGGGCATTTGCACGAGGATGCCGTGGATGGCCGGGTCGGTGTTCAGGCTGGCGATACGCGCCAGCAAGTCAGCTTCGGACAGGTCCGCTTCATATTTTTCCAGCACCGAGTGGAAACCCACGTCGCCGCATGCCTTGACCTTGTTGCGGACGTACACCTGGCTGGCCGGGTCTTCGCCGACGAGGATCACGGCCAGGCCGGGCTGGGTGCCCTTGGCCGTGAGGGCGGCGGCGCGCGTGGCGATCTCGCTGCGCAGTTTTTGGGAGAGGGCGATTCCGTCGATCAGTTGTGCTGGCATGGTAGGAGGCTGTGTGGGAGGGAAAAGACAGATTATAAAGCCGGCCGGTGCAAAGGGGCGGTTTTGGCTATGCAAAGGCGTGACAACAGCGGGCCAGAGACGCGGGCCTGAGAAAATGCCGATGGCGGCGTTGCAGCTCCTTGCCGTACTGGCGTACTGTCTGCGTCGCTGCGCCTTGCCCTCGACATTTTTCAGGCTCGTTTGGCCCGGCATAAAAGCGGGCCAGAGACGCGGGCCTGAGAAAATGCCGATGGCGGCGTTGCAGCTCCTTGCCGTACTGGCGTACTGTCTGCGTCGCTGCGCCTTGCCCTCGACATTTTTCAGGCCCGCTTGGCCCGGTATGCCTGTGCGGACGACCGGGGTGTACATTCGTTTTTGGCACTTTGATCACGCTAATTTCCGGACAGAATTTGCGGCAGTGCAGCATAAATTTCATAGGGTAATTTCACAATACGAAATGCTATATCGTAATTTGAAAAATAGTAAATACGCTGTTAGAATCCCCACACTAAACCGACTTAATAGTAAATAATCAGCGAAATACCGTCCGACAGCGATCCGGAAAATCGGGGTGGGGCGTTCACAAAGGAGACTCAACAGATGTCAGCTCAACTGAACCAGGTAACGACACAGATCGGCACCGACCCGGATATGCAGGAAACCAAGGAGTGGCTGGACGCGCTCGAAGCCGTTCTGGAAAATGAAGGTCCGGAACGCGCGCATTACCTGATGGAGCGCATGGTTGACCTGGCCCGCCGCCGCGGCGCCCAGATCCCGTTCTCCAGCACCACCGCCTACGTCAATACCATCCCCACCAAGCAAGAAGCCCACTGTCCCGGCAACCTCGAATACGAAGAGCGCCTGCGCTCGTGGATGCGCTGGAACGCCATGGCCATGGTCGTCAAGGCCAACCGCGCCGACGGCGACCTGGGCGGCCACTTGTCCTCGTTCGCTTCGCTGGCGAACATGCTGGGCATCGGTTTCAACCATTTCTGGCACGCGCCTACGGCCGACCACGGCGGCGACCTGCTGTACATCCAGGGCCACTCGTCGCCCGGCGTCTACGCGCGCGCCTTCCTCGAAGGCCGCTTGACGGAAGAGCAAATGCTGAACTTCCGCAAGGAAGTCGACGGCAAGGGCCTGTCCTCGTACCCGCATCCGAAGCTGATGCCTGACTTCTGGCAGTTCCCGACCGTGTCGATGGGCCTGGGCCCGCACATGGCGATCTACCAGGCGCGCTTCCTGAAATACCTGCACGCACGCGGCATCGCGAAAACCGACAACCGCAAGATCTGGGCCTTCTGCGGCGACGGCGAGATGGACGAGCCGGAATCGCTGGGCGCGATCGGTCTGGCCGCACGCGACATGCTCGACAACCTGGTCATCGTGGTCAACTGCAACCTGCAGCGCCTGGACGGCCCGGTACGCGGCAACACCAAGATCATCCAGGAACTGGAAGGCGAATTCCGTGGCGCCGGCTGGAACGTCGTCAAGGTCATCTGGGGCCCGGGCTGGGACGCCCTGCTGGCACAAGACAAGGAAGGCATCCTGCAGCGCGTGATGATGGAAACCGTCGACGGCGAATACCAGAACTACAAGGCGAAAGATGGCGCCTACGTGCGCAAGCACTTCTTCGGCAAGCATCCGAAGCTGCTGGAAATGGTTGCCAACATGACGGACGACGACATCTGGCGCCTGACCCGTGGCGGTCACGATCCGCACAAGATCTACGCGGCATTCAAGATCGCCCAGGAACACAAGGGCCAGCCGACCGTCCTGCTGGTGAAAACCATCAAGGGCTACGGCATGGGCAAGTCCGGCGAAGCGCGCAACACGGCACACCAGACGAAAAAACTCGACGACGAAGCCATCCGCGAAATGCGCGACCGCTTCTCGCTGCCTATCCCTGACGACAAGCTGGCCGACATCCCGTTCTTCAAGCCAGCCGACGACGCGCCGGAAATGGTCTACCTGCACGAGCGCCGCAAGGCCCTCGGTGGCTACCTGCCGCAGCGCCGCCAGAAGTCGGAAGAAACCCTGCCGGTGCCTGGCCTGGACGCGTTCAAGAACGTGCTGGAAGCGACGCCTGAAGGCCGCGAAATCTCGACCACGCAAGCGTTCGTGCGCGTCATTTCGACCCTGCTGAAAGACCCGAACCTGGGCCAGCGCGTCGTGCCTATCCTGGTCGATGAATCGCGTACCTTCGGCATGGAAGGCCTGTTCCGCCAGATCGGCATCTACAACCCGAAAGGCCAGTTGTACGAGCCGGTCGACAAAGACCAGGTCATGTACTACCGCGAAGACAAGGCTGGCCAGATCCTGCAAGAGGGCATCAACGAAGCGGGCGGCATGAGCTCGTGGATCGCCGCGGCGACGTCGTACTCGACCAACGACCGCATTATGATCCCGTTCTACACCTTCTACTCGATGTTCGGCTTCCAGCGCATCGGCGACCAGGTATGGGCTTCGGCCGACATGCGCGCCCGTGGCTTCCTGATGGGCGGCACGGCTGGCCGTACGACGCTGAACGGCGAAGGCTTGCAGCACGAAGATGGCCACAGCCATATCTTTGCCGCGACCATCCCGACCTGCATGCCGTACGATCCGACCTTCAGCCATGAAGTCGCCGTCATCATCCAGGACGGCCTGCGCCGCATGATCGCCAACCAGGAAGATGTGTTCTACTACATCACGATCATGAACGAGAACTACGCCCAGCCAGGCATCAAGCCAGGCCAGGAAGAAGGCATCCTGAAGGGCATGTACAAGCTGCAGGAAGGCCAGGCTGACGCCAAGCTGCGCGTACAGCTGATCGGTTGCGGCACCATCCTGCGCGAATCGATCTTCGCCGCCGAGCTGTTGCAGAACGACTGGGGCGTGGCTGCGGACGTGTGGTCGGCGCCATCGCTGACCCTGGTGGCCCGCGATGGCCAGGATGCGGAACGCTGGAACATGGTCAACCCGTCGAAAGAGCAGCGCGTGCCATACGTGACGTCGCTGATGCAGGACACGGACGGCCCGATCGTCGCCACGACCGACTACATGCGCGCGTTTGCAGAACAGATCCGCGCCTTCATGCCGAAGGGCCGCACTTATAAAGTGCTCGGTACCGATGGCTTTGGCCGCTCGGACAGCCGCGCCAAGCTGCGCGAGTTCTTCGAAGTGAACCGTTATTATGTCACCGTGGCCGCGCTCAAATCGCTGGCTGACGAAGGCAAGATCGACGTGTCGGTGGTGGAGCAGGCGATTGCCAAGTACGGCATCGACGCGAACAAACCGAATCCGGTGACCCAGTAATCGTTGTGCGGACCCGATGATGCCAGGGCGGTGCGAAAGCGCCGCCCTGGCGTGTGTGCGGGTCCATCTGACAAATAAAATAACGGAGCAAGCTATGAGCATTGTGGAAGTCAAAGTCCCGGATATCGGCGATTTCAAGGAAGTCGAGATCATTGAACTGATGGTCAAGCCAGGCGATACGGTCAAGGTCGACCAGTCCCTGATCACGGTCGAATCGGACAAGGCCAGCATGGAAATTCCATCGAGCCACGCCGGTGTCGTCAAGGAATTGAAAGTCAACGTGGGCGACAAGATCGCCGAAGGTTCGCTGGTCCTGCTGCTGGAAGTGGCGGACGCCGCCTCGGCCCCTGCGCCTGCCGCTGCCGCCCCGGCCGCAGCACCTGCCGCTGAAACCCCCGCCGCCGCTCCTGCGGCCGCGCCAGCACCTGCCGCCCCAGCCGGCGCGCCAGCCCTGGTCGAAGTGACCGTGCCCGATATCGGCGACTTCAAGGAAGTCGAAGTCATCGAACTGATGGTCAAGGTCGGCGACAGCATCAAGGTCGACCAGTCGCTGCTGACAGTCGAATCGGACAAGGCCAGCATGGAAATCCCATCGAGCCATGCCGGTATCGTCAAGGAATTGAAAGTCAAGGTCGGCGACAAGGTTGCCAAGGGCAGCCTGGTGCTGGTCGTGGAAACGACCGGTGGCGCTGCTCCTGCCGCACCTGCCGCTGCTGCACCTGCACCCGCTGCGCAAGCTGCCGCCGCGCCAGCCGCCGCCGTCGCTTCGGCGCCGCTCGCTGCACCAGCTCCTGCCGCCGCTCCTGCAGCGAACGGCAAGCTGGCGCACGCGTCGCCATCGATCCGCAAGTTCGCGCGCGAACTGGGCGTGGACCTGACCCGCGTGGGCGGTTCCGGTCCGAAGGGCCGCATCACCCAGGAAGACGTGCAGAACTTCGTCAAGGGCGTGATGTCGGGCGCCGTCGCCGCGCCGAATGCGCCGGTCGCCGCCAAAGGCGGTTCGGGCGTGGGCCTGGATCTGCTGCCATGGCCGTCGCTGGACTTCAGCAAGTTCGGCACGACCGAATTGCTGCCGCTGTCGCGCATCAAGAAAATCTCGGGCCCGAATTTGCACCGCAACTGGGTCATGATCCCGCACGTCACGCAGTTCGACGAAGCGGACGTGACGGATCTGGAAGCGTTCCGCGTCGACACCAACGCGGCCAATGCGAAAAACAAGGATGCGGCCAAGCTGACCATGCTCGCTTTCGTCATCAAGGCTTCCGTTGCCGCGCTGAAGAAATTCCCCGCGTTTAACGCTTCCTTGGATGCCAAGGGCGAGAACCTGATCCTCAAGCAGTACTACAACATCGGCTTCGCGGCCGACACGCCGAATGGCCTGGTGGTCCCCGTGATCAAGGGCGCGGACCAGAAGTCGGTCTCGCAGATCGCCCGCGAAATGACGGAACTGTCGCTGCAGGCGCGCGAAGGCAAGCTGAAACCGGCCGACATGCAGGGTGCCAGCTTCACGATCTCGTCCCTGGGCGGCATCGGCGGCACGCACTTCACGCCTATCGTCAATGCGCCGGAAGTCGCGATCCTGGGCCTGTCGAAAGCATCGATCAAGCCGGTATGGGATGGCAAGGCCTTCCAGCCACGTTTGATGATGGGCACTTCGCTGTCCTACGACCACCGCGTGGTCGACGGCGCGATGGGCGCGCGATTCTCCGTGTACCTCGGCGAAGTCCTGGCCGACATGCGCAAAATTCTGCTGTAAGGAGCGATTGATGAGCACAGTAGAGGTAAAAGTACCGAATATCGGCGATTTCAAGGAAGTCGAAGTCATCGAGCTGATGGTCAAGGTCGGCGACACCATCAAGGTGGACCAGTCCCTGGTCACGGTCGAATCGGACAAGGCCAGTATGGAGATTCCATCGACCCACGCCGGCGTCGTCAAGGAAGTCAAGGTCAAGGTCGGCGACAAGATCGCCGAAGGCAGCGCGCTGCTGGTGGTGGAAGCGTCGGAAGGCGTTGCCGCTCCCGCAGCCGCACCGGCGGCCGCTCCTGCGCCTGCAGCGGCTCCGGCTCCTGCAGCGGCGGCACCAGCTGCAGCCGTTGCCGCCATCCCGGCCGGCAATTACAGCGGCCAGGTCGACATCGACGTCGACATGATGGTGCTGGGCGGCGGTCCTGGCGGCTATTCGGCGGCGTTCCGCGCGGCCGACCTGGGCATGTCGACGGTCATCGTCGAGCGCTACGCGACCCTGGGCGGCGTGTGCCTGAACGTGGGCTGCATCCCGTCGAAGGCGCTGTTGCACGTCGCCTCCGTCATCGATGAAACGGCGCACATGTCCAACACGGGCGTGACGTTTGCCAAGCCGACGATCGACATCGACCAGGTACGCAAGTACAAGGAAGGCGTGATCTCGAACATGACGGGCGGTCTGGCCGGCATGGCCAAGGCGCGCAAGACGCAAGTGGTGACGGGCGTGGGCCAGTTCCTGTCCGCGAACCACATCGAAGTGACGGCAGGCGACGGCTCGAAAAAAGTCGTGCAGTTCAAGCAAGCCATCATCGCCGCCGGTTCGTCCGTGGTGAAGCTGCCCTTCGTGCCGGAAGACCCGCGCATCGTCGATTCGACGGGCGCGCTGGAATTGCGCCAGATCCCGAAGCGCATGCTGGTCATCGGCGGCGGCATCATCGGCCTGGAAATGGCGACTGTTTATTCGACCTTCGGTGCGCGCATCGACGTGGTCGAAATGATGGATGGCCTGATGCAGGGCGCGGACCGCGACGCCGTCAAGGTGTGGCAGAAGTTCAACGAGAAGCGCTTCAACAACATCATGACCAAGACCAAGACGGTCGCGGTGGAAGCGCTGCCGGAAGGCATCAAGGTCACGTTCGAAGCAGCTGAAGCAGGTGCTACCGCACCGCCGCCACAGATCTACGACCTGGTGCTGGTGGCCGTGGGCCGCAGCCCGAACGGCAAGAAGCTGGCCGCCGACAAGGCGGGCGTGCAAGTGACGGACCGCGGTTTCATCAACGTCGACAGCCAGATGCGCACCAACGTGCCGAACATCTTCGCCATCGGCGACCTGGTGGGCCAGCCGATGCTGGCGCACAAGGCCGTGCATGAAGCCCACGTGGCAGCGGAAGCCGCTTCCGGCCAGAAGTCGCACTTCGACGTCAAGGTGATCCCGTCGGTCGCCTACACGGATCCGGAAGTGGCATGGGCCGGCATCACGGAAGACGAAGCGAAAGCCAAGGGCATCAAGGTCGAGAAGGGCCACTTCCCATGGGCAGCTTCGGGCCGCGCCGTGGCCAACGGCCGCGCCGAAGGCTTCACCAAGCTGCTGTTCGACGCTGAAACGCACCGCATCATCGGCGGCACCATCGTCGGCACGCATGCGGGCGATATGATCGGCGAGATCGCGCTGGCCATCGAAATGGGCTGCGACGGCACCGACATCGGCAAGACCATCCATCCGCACCCGACCTTGGGCGAATCGATCGGTATGGCCGCCGAAGTGTACGAAGGCGTGTGCACGGACTTGCCGCCGCCGCGCAAGCGCTGATGTTGTAGCGCTGTGTCGTAACACTAAAAACCCCGCAAGCGATTGCGGGGTTTTTTATTATCCGGCCATCGTCGGCACGCACGCGGGCGACAGGGGAGCGATGAGGCGGCGAAATCGCGCTGGCCATCGAAATGGGCTGCGACGGCACCGACATCGGCAAGACCATCCATCCGCATCCAACCCTGGGCGAATCGATCGGTATGGCCGCTGAAGTGTACGAAGGCGTGTGCACGGACTTGCCGCCACCGCGCAAGCGCTGATAAAGCGTTAACTTTCAGTACAAAAAAACCGGGACATGTTCCCGGTTTTTTTTATTTCCCTTGACCTGCGGCATAGTAAAACGTGACGCAGCGGTGCCTTGTGAAAATTGGTGAGTATTGCCGTGCGGAAAAAGTGGCAGAATGGAGGTCTGTAACCATGTTTTTCTTTTGCTTCGACGGAAGCGTGTGATTTTTCCAGGAATGTTGC
Organism: Janthinobacterium sp. TB1-E2; assembly: GCF_036885605.1. NCBI lineage: Bacteria > Pseudomonadati > Pseudomonadota > Betaproteobacteria > Burkholderiales > Oxalobacteraceae > Janthinobacterium > Janthinobacterium aestuarii. Next base: position 5,372,632 of record NZ_CP142523.1, on the reverse strand, counting down.
CAGCGTGGGATACGGTCAAATTCCGCTGTACTGAGAGAGCTTTGCAACGATGAAAAAATTTACCGCCCTTCATATTGCCGACGTCCGTTTGCGCCGGGCTGACGAGCAAGAGCAAGCCGTGATGCTGCATGCCTTGTACCAGGATGTGGCCGCTATCCTGGCGGCGGGCAAGCGGATCGATGCGATTTTCTTCACAGGCCAGCTGGTGGCGCCCGACGCCTGTGCCGGCACGACACCCGTGTATGTCTACGAATACTTCCTGCGCCCCTTGCTGCAGGCGGCCAGCTTGCCTGGCGCGCGTTTCTACCTGGTGCCGGGCAGCCGCGCGCAGGGTGTCGCCGCTGCGGCGCTGGGCAATGCCGGCTTCAGTTTTTTCTCCGCCGATGAGCACGCCAGTGCCGAGCAGCGCGCGCACTACAAGAATATCCATGCCGTGTTCCATGGCCACCAGCATACGGGCGATGCCAGTTCGCTGATGAAATCGCTGGGCATCTTGTTCAAGAGCAATCCCGGCAGCCTGTACGATACCAGTGGCCAGATGGCGGCGTTTGCCGTGCTCGAGTTCGGCACTGGCGAGGCAGCGGCCGATGGCGGCGCGCCAGGCACGCGGTGGACGGTGTCCCTGCGCGAGTTCGATGACGTGAGCAAGAACTTCGCGCTGTCGGTGCTGTACACGCCGAATGGCCAGGAAACGGGGCAGGTGGATGCCGAGTATGTGTTTGCCACCTTGCTTCCGCAGCTGGCAGGCGAACGCGATTATCTCGACGGCTTGCTGGGCAAGGCGGGCGCGCAGCGGCGCGTGGACGCCGGCGCGGCTGCCGATGCGCGTGAATTCCTGATCGAACTGGCGTTCGTGATGTTCGAAGCCAAGAGCGTTTTCCTCAACGAGGCGGAACTGGAACGCTTTGCCAGCGATTATTGCGGCGTGAAGGGCTGGAGCATGGCGGCCGGGGATTGGCTGGCGCCGCTGTATGCGCATGGCTTGCTGCTGCGGGAAGATGGCCAGGTGGCGTTTTCCTTCGATTACTTCCGCACGTATTTCCTGGCGCAGCGCTTTGAAACCTCGTTCGACCTGATGCGCTATGGCCCGGACCGCTACGATGGAAGCGAGTCTTCACTCACTGTCGATGGCGCGTCGGCGGTCCAGCCTTTCCTGCGCGCGCTGGGTTTGAACGATGAACACGCCGAAGCGGCGTTGCCGGAAGGCTGCAGCCGCCCTGGCTGACCTCCCCGGTCAGCCTTCCCGCGTCAGTCCGCCAGCGGCTGGCGCAGGGTGCCGCGCAGGAACAGGTCGAGACTGACGGCCACCTTGGCGCGTAATTGCGCCACGTCCGGTTGCGTCTGCGGCGGAAACAGCAGGCGCGACATCTGGTCGCCCAGCAGGCAATTGAGCAAGTGCAGCGACAGCATGGCCGGCGCCAGTTCCGCGCGGAACAGCGGCGCGATGTCGGGGCGGCTGAAAAACCTCGTCAGCATCTCGCGCGTCTGTCCCGGTCCCACCTTGTAAAACGTTTCCGCCAGTTCAGGATGCGTGGCCGCTTCGGCCACCACCATGCGATTGAGGTGGATGGCCGCCGGCATGGTGACCAGTTGCACGAACAGCAGGCCGAACTCGCCCAGGATGGTGGGCAGGGGACGCATATCCGTTTCCAGGGCCGGCATGGTCGAGAAGTAGGCGGCGCGGCGCAATTCCACCACGGCATTGAACAAGCCCGACTTGCCGCCAAACTTCACATAAATCGTGCGCACGGCCACATGGGCTTCGCGGGCGATCATTTCCAGGCTCACCTTTCCATATCCTTTTTCCAGAAACAGGCAGCCGGCCGTGTGCAGGAGGTTGTCCATGCGCGCTTCCATGTCGGCCGCGCGCGGGCGGCCGGCTGGTTTGCCGCAGCAGGAAAGCTCCTGGGCGGTGTCGCCCGATTCTTTATCGGTAGGCAAGGTATCGCTGAGGCCGGGATCGGACATGGTCTGGGTCTCTTTATAAGTTGGAAGGTAAGTGATGGCTCACACTGTAGTGCAAATTAAAATGAAATGCAATCGTTTCATTTCTTGACTTTGGCTTTTCTTTGCCCAATAATGAACCTATATCATTTCATTTCCGGAGCGAGTATGTCCAACCAGCCAGGCCAAGCAGAGCACAAAGTGCTGAGCGCCGTCCCACCCGCGGCCCCGGCCGCCCCTTCCGCGCCCGCCGCCTCCGCCAGCTCCGCACCACCGAACAACCGCGTCAAAATCATCGCCGGCCTGATCGTCCTCGTGGCCCTGGGCGCCGGCGCGCGCATGTGGTACCGCAGCCACTATTTCGTGGAAACGGAAAACGCCTATGTGGCTGGCCACGTGCATCCTGTCTCGGCGCGCATTTCCGGCGTCGTCACCAAGGTCTTCATCGACGACAATCAAATGGTGAAAGAGGGCGACGTGATCGCCGAACTCGACCCGTTCGACCAGCGCGTGAAGACCGAGCAGATCGCCGCGCAGATCGCCAGCGCCGAGCAGCAAGTGCTGCAAGCGGACGCGCAGATCGCGCAAGTGCAGGCGCAAGCCAGTGGCGCCCAGGCGCAAGTGGCGCAAGCCGATGCGCAACTGCTGCGCGCAAAACAGGATGCGGACCGTTATGGCCAGCTGTACACGAGCCAGATGAAAGCCGTCTCGAAAGCGGAACTCGACGCGGCCAATGCGGCCCGCTCGAGCGCCGTGGCCGACCTGGCCGCCCGCCGCGACAGCGCGTCGGCCGCCAAGGCGCAGATCGGTGCGGCGCAAGCTGCGCGCGACGTGGCCAAGGCGCAAGTGGCCGTGCTGCGCGTGCAATTGAAGGACGCGGAACAGCAGCTGCAATACAACCGCATCCTGGCCCCTGTCGCCGGCCGTATCGGCAAGCGCAACGTGGAAACGGGCATGCGTGTGCAGCCTGGCCAGCAATTGACGGCCATCGTGCAGGACAACGTCTGGGTCACCGCCAACTTCAAGGAAACGCAATTGGCCGACCTGCACCGCGGCCAGAGCGTGCACGTGACCATCGACGCCATGCCGGGCAAGAAACTGGTCGGTACCGTGGACAGCTTCGCTCCTGCCTCGGGCGCGCAATTCGCGCTGCTGCCAGCCGATAACGCCACCGGCAACTTCACCAAGATCGTCCAGCGCGTGCCGGTGAAAATCGTCTTCCAGCCGGAAGACATCAAGGCCATGAATGGCCGCCTGGTGCCGGGCATGTCGGTGATCGCCGAAGTGGAAGTGAATCAGCCTGAAACGCAGCCGGCCGCGCGCCACGCTGCTGCTCCAGCCGCCCAGTCCACCACCCATTAAGCTTCCATGAGCAGCCCCTCCACCACGCTGGCGAAGCCGCCAGCGTTTCCCGTGATCGACGAGAAAGTCTCCGGGCGCACCTGGCTGGCGGTCGCCGCCGGCATGCTGGGCGCCTTCATGGCGGTGCTCGACATCCAGATCACCAATTCCTCGCTCAAGGATATCCTTGGCTCGCTGTCGGCCACCCAGGAAGAGGGCTCGTGGATTTCCACGGCCTACCTGGTGGCCGAAATTATCGTCATTCCCCTCACCGCGCTGCTGGCGCGCGTGTTCGGTCTGCGTACCTACATGATCGGCACCACCGCTTTCTTCCTGCTGTTCTCCACCCTGTGCGGCACGGCGTGGAACCTGGAAAGCATGATCGTCTTCCGCATGCTGCAAGGGTTCACTGGCGGCGCCCTGATCCCGATGGCGTTCACGCTGGTGATGCTCAAGCTGCCGCCGTCGAAGCGCGCCGTCGGCATGGCGATTTTCGGCCTGACGGCCACCCTGGCGCCAGCCATGGGCCCGACCCTGGGCGGGTATCTGAGCGAGCTGTATGGCTGGCCTTCGATCTTCTACATCAACTGGGTGCCGGGCGTGCTGCTGATCGCCGGCATGATCTATGGCCTCGACAAGGAGCCGATGAAGCTCGAGATGTTCTGGAAGGCCGACTGGCTGGGCATCTTCTTCATGGCCCTGGGCCTCGGCTGCCTGACCATCTTCCTGGAAGAAGGCAACTCGAAGGACTGGTTCGACTCCGGTTTCATCATCGCCTTCGCCTCGATGGCCCTGGTGGGCATCCTGGGCTGGGTCGTCACCAGTGCCACGCGCGCCGAACCGTTCGTCAACCTGGCGCTGTATGGCCAGCGCAATTTTTTAGTGGCCACCGTGCTGTCGGCCGTGACGGGCATGGGCCTGTATGGCTCGGCCTTTTTGCTGCCGCTGTTCCTGGGCCAGATCGCGGGCTACTCGCCGATGCAGATCGGTGAAGTCATCATGTGGGTAGGCTTGCCGCAGCTGTTCATCATGCCGTTTGTCGCCAAGCTGTCGTCCGTGGTGGACAACCGCATCCTGTGTTCGTTCGGCCTGTTGCTGTTTGGCGGTTCGTGCATGATGAATGCCTACATGGATGCATCCACCGGCTACGACCAGCTGCTGTGGTCGCAGGTGGTGCGCGCGCTGGGCCAGCCCTTCGTCATGCTGACCCTGTCGAACTTCGCCATGAAGGGCATCGCGCCGAAGGACATGCCGTCCGCATCGAGCCTGTTCAACATGACGCGCAACCTGGGCGGCTCGATCGGCATCGCCCTGCTGGCCACGGCCCTGAGCACCCGCGAGCATTTCCATTCGCAGCGCCTGGGCGAAGCGATCAATGCGTATTCCAGCGCCACGCAGCTGCGCATCGACCAGCTGACGTCGTCGTTCATGGCCAAGGGCTATGACGCCGTCACGGCCGGCAACCAGGCCTTGCAGGCAATCGACGGCATCGTGCGCCGCGAAGCGTATGTGATGGCTTACAACGATGGCTTCTTCCTGATCGGCGCCATCCTGCTCGCCTGCATCGTGCCTCTGTGGCTGGCCGACAAACTCAAAGCTCCCGGTGGCGGTGGCGGCGGTCATTGACCGCGCACAGTCCGCACGTGCAGCACCTCAAGAACAAGAAGGTACACATCATGCAAACAGTATTGACGAAAATCGCGCTGGCCGCTTCCCTTGCCGTGGCGCTGTCCGCCTGCGGCACCGTGGGCCAGGATTTCACCGCGCCGGGCAATGTCGCCGGCGCCGACACCTTCCGCCATGGCGCGGCCGCGGCGGACGCCGCGCAACTGCCCAAGGAGTGGTGGAGCATCTACGGCGATGCGACCCTGAACCGCCTCGAGCAGAGCGCGCTGCAGGACAACCCGAGCGTGAAAGCGGCTGGCGAGCGCTTGCTGCAGGCGCTGGCGCAAAGCGGCACGGCGCGCGCCAACCAGGGCCCGAGCGTGAACGTCAGCACGGGGATCTCGAACTCGCGCACCTCGGCCAACACTTCGCAGGGCCTGGCCCTGGGCAACCGCTCCATCAGCGGGAATAACTTCTCCGTGGGCGCCACGCTGTCGTATGAAGTCGACTTGCTGGGCCGTGTAAAACGCATGGTCGAAGCGGCCGATTCCCAAGCCTTGGCGGCGCAAGCGGACCGCGACGGCGTGCTGCTGATGCTGTCGTCGCAAGTGGCCAGCAATTACTGGCAGCTGCGCGGACTCGATGCGGAAATGGCCATTTTGAATGGCGCGCTGGACACACGCCGCGAATCGGCGCAGCTGGTCGAAGCGCGCTTCAACGCGGGCTTGACGAATGAGCTGGACCTGGCGCGCGCGAAAGTCGAGCTGTCGAACGCACAGGCCGACCTGCATGAAGTCAAGCGCCAGCGCAACCAGCTGGAAAACAGCCTGGCCACCCTGACGGGCAAGCCGCCGTCGGCGCTGCAATTGCCGGTGGCCGCCGATCCGTCCGTCCTGCCGCTGCCGCCTGCCATTCCTGTCGGCTTGCCGGCCAGCCTGCTGGCGCACCGCCCGGACCTCGTTTCCAGCGTGGCGGGCTTGCGCGCGGCGAACGCGCAAGTGGGCGTGGCCGAAGGCGCGTTTTATCCGACGCTGCAACTGACGGGCAATTTCGGCTATGCGTCGGAAAAGCTGCGCGACCTGGCGCAGGGCGGTTCGCGCCAGTTCAGCTTTGGTCCGCTGGCCTTGTCCCTGCCGATCTTCGACGGCGGCCGCAACCAGGCCAATCTTGACCTGTCCAAGGCGCGCTATGCGGAAGCCGTGGCGAACCATGAAACGAAGCTGTTGACGGCCTTGCGCGAAGTGGAAGATGCGCTGTCCGACGTGGAGCAGCGCCAGTTGCAGGGCGATGCCCAGGCCCTGTCGCAGGAAGCGGCGGCGCGCGCTTACCTGGTGGCGCGCACGCGCTACGAGCGCGGCATCTCGACCTATCTGGATGTGACGGACGCGCAGCGCAGCTCGCTGGCAGCGGACCGCGCCGCCGCGCAGATCAAGACCCAGCGCCTGCTGGCGACGGTGGCCGTGGCCCGCTCGCTGGGTGCTGGCTGGCAGCCGGACGGCGAGCTGGCCAAGCTGGCTTCCGCGCCTGCCGCGAAGGTGAACTAGGCACGACGATTACGTGAGCGTGGCCGGTGGCGGTGTCGCCGCCGGCCCGTAGCGTTCCAGCAGAAAATCGATGAAGGTTGTCAGCTTCGGCGTAGGCTGGCGGTCGCGCGGATACAGCACATGCATCAGGCGCGGCGCCGGCACGTAGTCGGCCAGCAGCGGCACCAGCCGTCCCGCCGCGATATCGTCGGCCAGTAAAATCTCCGCCTGCATGACGATGCCGAAGCCGTGCAGGGCCGCCATGCGCAGCGCCTGGCCATTGTTCGAGAGGAAGCGGCTCTCGGCCGCAGCGCCATCGTGGCGCGCTGTCTTGCCGCTCAGACGCCAGCGCATGTGGCGCGACCACTGCATGAAATCCACGCATTCGTGCCGCGCCAGGTCGTCCGGCGTGCGCGGCGTGCCGTGCTTTGCCAGGTAGGCGGGCGAGGCGCAGATCACCATCGCATAGGGCCGCAAGGGCCGCGCCACCATGCCGGAATCTTCCAGCTTGCCGATGCGGATGGCCGCATCGAATCCTTCCTCCACCAGGTCGACCATCCTGTCATTCAAATTGAGCTCCAGGCTCACGTCCGCATAGGCCGTCAGATAGTCGGCCATCAGCGGCGCGATGCATTCGCTGCCGAAGGACACGGGCGCCGTGATCTTCAGCTTGCCGCGCGGCGTGGCGCGCATCGCTTCCGCGCCCGTTTCGGCCGCCGCGATCTGCGCCAGGATCTGGCGGCATTGCTCCACGTATTGCCGGCCGATTTCCGTCAGGCTTTGCCGGCGCGTCGTGCGCGCCAGCAGGCGCGTGCCCAGCCGCTCTTCCAGCTGTTTGATGTGCTTGCCCACCATCACGGGCGAGATGCGGAAGGTGTCGGCGGCCGCCGTGAAACTGCCCTGGTCGACGACGGACACAAAGATCTCCATGCTGCGCAATTTATCCATGGCGCCTTGATTGCAAACTGTGGGTTGGTAATCTTGTAAATTCTAGCGCATTTATTCCTTTCTGGAAGCGGCGCATACTGGCTCCATCGTTCAACCCACACAAGGAAGCAGCATGAAAATCGTCATCATCGGCGCCAGCGGCACCATCGGCAAGGCCGTCACCGCGCAACTGGCGCAACGCCATGAAATCATCGAAGTGGGCAGCCGCACGGGCACGCACCAGGCCGACATGGGCGACATCGCGCAAGTGCGCGCCCTGTTCCAGCGCATCGGCAAGGTCGACGCCGTCGTCGTCACGGCCGGCAAGCTGCATTTCGGCCCCCTGGCAGAATTCACGCCCGAGCAGTTCCAGCTGGGCCTGGACAGCAAGCTGATGGGCCAGGTCAACGTGGCGCTGGTGGCGCAGGAATACCTGAACGACGGCGGCTCGATTACCTTGACCAGCGGCATCGTGGCCGAGCAGCCGATCCGCTTCGGCGCGGCCGCCAGCATGACGAATGCGGCCGTGGAAGGCTTTGTACGGGGCGCCGCCATCGAACTGGCGCGCGGCGTGCGCATCAATGTCGTCAGCCCGACGGTGCTGGAAGAGTCGCTGGAAGCGTATGGCCCGTTCTTCTATGGCTTCGAGCCGGCCGCCGCCAGCCGCGTAGCGCTGGCCTACAGCCGCAGCGTGGAAGGGGCGCAGACGGGGCAAGTCTACCGCGTGTGGTAGGTCTAAAGGCCTCAAAAAGGCTGCTTTTGACCGGCCTCAGGCAGCCTGCTTCCATTCATGATAAATTAACTTTTATTTCCAAATGTCAACATCATGGTGATGAAGAATTTGGACATTTTCATGAATGAATGGATGAGACGGATATGCAAAGCACCAAAATCAGCACACGGCTTTATACGGGATTCGGCCTGGTCCTGTTGCTGCTGATCATCGTTACCGCACTCGGCATCAACCGCGTGCAAAAGATCGACGCCATCCTCACCAGTATCAGCGACGTCAACAACGTCAAGCAGCGCCATGCGATCAATTTCCGTGGCAGCGTGCATGACCGCGCGATCGCCCTGCGCGACGTGGTGCTGGCGGCCGACGCGGCGTCGGCCAAGCCGGAAATCGCGCGCATCGAAACGCTGGCCGCCAATTACGCGCAGGCCGCCGCACCGCTCGACCAGATCATCGGCAGCGGCAAGGGCGTGACCGAAGCGGAACGCACGGCCCTGGCCGCCATCAAGGCCAGTGAAGCGAAGGCCCAGCCGATCATCGCCAAGGTGATTCAATTGCGCCTGGCCGATGATGTGGCCGGCGCCACCGCCTTGCTGCAGCAGCAGGGCGCCGCCGCCTTCACGGGCTGGCTTGCGTCCGTCAACCAGCTGATCGACCTCGAAGAAAAGATGAGCCGCGAACAGGCCGACAGCGCAAGCACGGTGGCGCGCAGCTTTTTCTTCTTCATGGTGCTGCTGTGCCTGGGCGCGATCGCCATCGGTACCATCGCGGCCTGGCGCATCAGCCACGGCTTGCTGCGCCAGCTCGGCGGCGAGCCCGACTACGCGGCCGCCATCGCCGGTGAAATTGCCGCTGGTAACCTGGCAGTGACCATCACTACCGGGCCGAACGACCGCAACAGTTTGCTGTACGCCATGCGCGGCATGCGCGACAGCCTGGTGGCCATCGTCAGCCAGGTGCGCGCCGGCACGCAGACCATCGCCACCAATTCGCGCGAAATCGCGGCCGGCAACCTGGACCTGTCGAACCGCACGGAACAGCAGGCTGGCTCGATCGAGGAAACCGCCACGTCGATGGAGCAATTGACGGGCACCGTCAAGCAGAACGCCGAGCACGCGATCGAAGCGAATCAGCTGGCCGTATCGGCCTCGGGTGTGGCCGTCAAGGGCGGCGCCGTCGTGGCGCAGGTGGTGCAGACCATGGCCGCCATCAACGAGTCGTCGAAAAAGATAGTCGACATTATCGGCGTGATCGACGGCATCGCTTTCCAGACGAATATTCTGGCGCTCAATGCCGCCGTGGAAGCGGCGCGCGCCGGCGAGCAGGGCCGCGGCTTTGCCGTCGTCGCCACCGAAGTGCGCAGCCTGGCCCAGCGTTCCAGCCAGGCCGCCAAGGAAATCAAGTCGCTGATCGACGACTCGGTCGAGCGCGTCGGCACGGGCGCGCGCCTGGTCGATGAAGCAGGCACGACCATGCAAGATATTGTCGACAGCGTCAAGCGCGTGACCGACATCATGGGCGAAATCAGTGTGGCCACGCGCGAGCAGTCGTCCGGCATCGAACAGGTCAACCAGGCCGTCGGCCTGATGGACCAGGTGGTGCAGCAGAATGCGGCGCTGGTGGAGCAGTCGGCCTCGGCCGCCGCGTCGCTGGAAGCGCAGGCCGGCAGCCTGTCGCAGGTGGTCAGCATCTTCAAGCTCGACAACTCGCAAGTGCCGCTGCAGGCGCCGCGGCCGGCGCGTGCGCGTCCGGCCGCCGTGACTGCTGCCAGGCCGGTCCTCAAGGCCGCAGCGAAGCCGGCACCGAAAAAGCTGGCCTCCAAGGTGCCCGCCGATGACGCATGGGAAGAGTTTTAAGCGGCGCTCGTTTACAATCGGGACCTTACATTGTTTGCTGAGGTCCCCATGAAACGTATCCTGTTCCCCCTGCTGATGGCTGCCGCCGTCGGCAGCGCTTGCGCCGCAACGCCGGCCACCCCGGCCACCGCGCAACAACTGGCGGCCATGAGCGCCCGCTACGCGCCCGTCGCGCTGACGGCCGATGTCACGCATCTGTCTGCCGGCGACCGCCAGGCCATCGCCAAGCTGGTCGAGGCGGCCAAGCTGGTCGACGTGCTGCAGCTGCGCCAGCGCTGGTCCGGCAATGAAGCGCTGTGGGCGGCATTGAAGAAGGACACATCAAAGCTGGGACAGGCCCGTTTGAACTATTTCTGGATCAATAAAGGTCCCTGGTCGGTGCTCGACGCGCACGCCTCGTTCATGCCGGCCAGCTATGCCGGTATCGCCATTCCCGCGCACAAGCCGGAAGCGGGCAATTTCTATCCACAGGGCGCCACCAAGGCCAGCCTGGAAACGTGGATGAATGGCTTGTCGCCAGAGGACAAGCAGCAGGCGCAATGGTTCTTCACGACGATTCGCGCGGGCAAGGATGGAAAATACCAGACCGTCAAGTATTCGAATGAATACAAGGTGGAACTCAAGCAGCTGGCCAAGCTTCTGGATGAAGCTGCCGCCGCCACGGACAACGCGTCGTTGAAGAAATTTTTGACCCTGCGCGCCAAGGCTTTCCTCGACAACGACTATCTGCCGTCCGATTTCGCCTGGATGGACCTCGATTCGCCCGTCGACATCACCATCGGCCCGTACGAGACGTATAACGATGAGCTGTTCGGCTACAAGGCCGCGTTCGAAGCGTACGTGAACATCCGCGACCAGGCGGAAACGCAGAAGCTGAACTTCTTCGCCAAGCACATGCAGGAGCTGGAAGACAACCTGCCGCTCGACGCCCGGTACCGCAACCCGAAGGTGGGCGCGCTGGCGCCGATGGTGGTGGTCAACCAGGTGTATGGCGCCGGCGACGGCAACATGGCCGTGCAGACGGCCGCCTACAACTTGCCCAACGACGAGCGCATCATCAGCGCGCGCGGCTCCAAGCGCGTCATGTTGAAAAACGTGCAGGAAGCCAAGTTCAAGGCCACCCTGACGCCGATCTCGAAACTGGTGCTCACGCCCGAAGCGCAGCAGGACGTCGATTTCAATTCCTTCTTCACGCACATCCTCGCGCATGAAATCATGCACGGCCTGGGCCCGCACGCGACCGTCGTCGACGGCAAGCCATCGACGCCGCGCCAGGACTTGAAGGAAGCGTATTCGACCATTGAGGAAGCCAAGGCCGATATCACGGGATTGTTCGCGCTGCGCTACATGATGGACAAGGGGCAGCTCAAGGATACCCTGGGCCAGGGCGACGCGGCTGAGCGCAAGCTGTACAACACGTTCCTCGCCTCGGGTTTCCGCACCCTGCATTTCGGCCTGACGGATTCGCATGCGCGCGGCATGGCCATCCAGATGAATTACATCCTCGACAAGGGCGGCTTTGTCTCGCTGGGCGACGGCAAGTTCGGCGTCGATTTTGGCAAGATCAAGCAGGCCGTGATCGACCTGGACCGTGAGTTCTTGACCATCGAGGCGACGGGCGACTATGCGCGTGCGAAAGACATGATGAGCAAGTACGTGGTCATCCGCCCTGAAGTGCAGGTGGCGCTCGACAAGATGAAAGCCGTGCCCAACGATATCCGCCCGGAATTCGTCACGGCCCGCGCGCTGGACCAGGCGGCGAAGAAATAAGCTGACTTTGATTATTATCAGTCTGAAAAGCCGGCGCCTCTGCGCCGGTTTTTTTTGTCTTTATTTATGAAAAGTTGCCAGTTTTTCCTTGTGGAAATATTTTCACCGCTTACTCTGCATTAGTAAATCCCCATTTCTCCTGTTGATCCCATGTTGAAACTGTTCCCGCTGTTAAGTGTGTCCCTTGCCTTGCCCGCCGTGGCTGCCGCTCAGCTTACCGATCTGGAAACCCGCTGGCTGCAGGCGGGCCAACCCGTCATCGCGTTTGCACGTGCGCAAGGCTTGCCCATCGATATCATCGTGCAGCCGCAGGATGCGCCCGGCGCCGTGCCGCTGGCGCTGGGCTACGAGGCAGGGCGCTGCAAGCTGGTGCTGTCCTTGCGCGGCAATGCGCAGGCGGACAGTGTCTTGCAGGGCGTGCCGGCCAAGCGCCACGGCCTGATGATGGAAGCGATGACGGCGCATGAGATCGGCCATTGCCAGCGCTATGCGCAGGGCGACTGGCATGCCTTGCCACGCGGCTTTGTCGAGCCGCGCAGCACGCAGCGCGGCAAGTTGACACCGCTGGCGCAGGAGTTGCGCGAGACGCGCCGCGAAGAGGGCTATGCGGACCTCGTGGCTCTGGCCTGGATGCAGGGGCGCCACCCGGGGCAGTACCGGCATGTGCTGGCCTGGATGCGCAGCGTGCGCGATGGCGGCGAGGCTGCGGGCGGCGGTGCAGGCGGTTCCCACGCCACGCAGGCATGGCTGGCGCTGGCCGATGGCGCCGGTGTATTTGATGGGCCCGCTTCAATATTTGAACAGGCGCAAGTATTGTGGCGAAAAGGCTTGAGCGGCGACAAATAAACGATGATTTTTAAGTGAATGGACGGTCAGCGTGTGCTGTCGCACGGAGCTTTGCTTCCGGCAGGGGTCTAATCTGGGCATCAACTAACCAGAGAGGAACCATCATGAACAAAATGATCGCACTCATGCTGGCCGCCAGTGCCAGCGCCCTGCTTGCCGCCACGCCAGCGTATGCGCAGGATGCCTCGTACAAGAGTTTGACGGACAAGGCAACGGCCGACTACAAGCAGGCCAAGGCCGCCTGTGACGCCCAGAGCGGCAACGCGAAAAAGGTCTGCGTGGAAGAAGCCAAGGTGGCGCGCGCCAAGGCCGAATCGGACGCCGTGGCGCAATACCGCAACACGCCGCGCGAACTGGGCAAGGCCCGCAAGGACGTCGCCAATGCCGAGTATGACCTGGCCAAGGCCAAATGCGGCGACCACACAGGCGCCGACAAGACATCGTGCATGAACGATGCCAAGGCAGCGAAAACGGCGGCGCTGGCCGATGCCAACACGGGCGCCCGGGATGGCACCAACGTGGCGCAAAATCCGCCCGCCACGACGAAGGAAAACTGCGACGCCATGGATGCGACGGCCAAGGCCGCCTGCGTGACGCGCAACGCGGCCGGCAGTACCAAGACGGCCGTGGCCGACTCCGTCATCACCACGAAAATCAAGGCTGACCTCGTCAAGGACAATGACTTGAAAGCGCTCGACGTGCACGTGGAAACGGTCAACGGTGTCGTCATGCTCAGCGGCTTCGTGCCTTCGCAGGCGCAAGTACAGAAAGCCGCCGACCTGGCCCGTGGCGTGGAAGGCGTGACGGATGTGAAGAATGGCTTGAAGGTGAAATAAGCCCATTCCGCACATGTCTCAAAACGAGGACTGGAGCCGCACGCAGCAGTGTGGCTTCAGTTTTTTTTGATTGTATAAATTACGATCATAATATAACATGAGAAAAATCCCGTCGGCTGGCACTGATCGGCATCTACTTTTTCTCATGAGGACTGCATGCTTTCCTATCCCTTTTCGCAATGGCTGGAGCGGCGCGGCGTGCACTTTGCCTGGGTCATCGTCGCCATCACTTTCCTCACGGCATTAACCTCGTCCGCCGCGCTGGGCTTGCCGGGCGCGTTGATGCAGCCTCTGAGCCGCGAGTTGGGATGGGATGCCGAGCAGATTTCCTCGGCCCTGGCCGTGCGCTTCGTGCTGTTCGGTTTGATGGGGCCGTTTGCCGCCATCCTGATGGAACGCTTCGGCTTGCGCAATGTCATCTGCGTGGCCCTGGGCTTGATCGCTGCCGGCATGCTGCTGGCCACGCACATGACGCAGTTCTGGCATCTGGTGGCCTTGTGGGGCATCCTGCTGGGGCTCGGCTCGGGCATGACGGCGCTGGTCTTGAGCGCCGTGGTGGCGAACCGCTGGTTCGAGACGCACCGCGGCCTGGTGGTGGGCGTGCTGACGGCCAGCTCGGCCACGGGCCAGCTGCTGTTCCTGCCCGTGGGCGCCTGGCTGATCGAACATTACGGCTGGCGCACGGCCGTCATGCCCGTGTTCGTCGCCTGCGCCATCGTCGCCGTGCTGGCCTTCCTGTGCATGCGCAACCGTCCGCAGGATATTGCCTTGCGTCCGTATGGCGCCGACCCGGCCACGCCCCTGGTGGTGGCGCCGGCAGTAAAAATGACGTTTGCCACGCCGTTCGTGATACTGCGCAGCGTGGCGGGGAACCGCACTTTCTGGATACTCTTCGGCACCTTCTTCATCTGCGGCCTCAGCACCAATGGTTTGATCCAGACGCACTTCATTTCCCTGTGCGGCGATTCGGGCTTGTCCGCCGTGCCGGCCGCGTCCGTGCTGGCCATGATGGGCGCGTTCGACCTGTTCGGCACGATCTTGTCCGGCTGGCTGTCGGACCGCTATGACAACCGCAAACTGCTGTTCTGGTATTACGGCTTGCGGGGCTTGTCGCTGTTCTGGCTGCCGTATTCGGAATTCACCTTGTACGGCCTGTCGCTGTTCGCCATGTTCTATGGCCTCGACTGGATCGCCACCGTGCCGCCGACCGTGAAACTGGTGGGGGGCACGTTCGGCCGGGAGCGGGCGGGCATGGTGTTCGGCTGGATCTTCGCCGGCCACCAGCTGGGCGCCGCCGTGGCCGCGTATGGGGCGGGCCGCATCCGCACCTTGATGCTGACCTACAACCCGGCCCTGTTCGCGGCCGGCGCCGCCTGCCTCGTGGCCGCGCTGCTGGTGCTGGCGATCCAGCGGCAGAAGGCGGCCGCGCCCGCCGTGCAAGCGGCATGAAAAAAGCCAGGCCCGCATGCGCGGAGCCTGGCTTCTGTTTATCAAGAACGTTTCAGGATTTATTTGAGGTATTTAGCCAGCCATCCCTCGACTTCGCTATAGAAGAAGCGGCTGTTCTCGCCCTTCAAGATCCAGTGGTTTTCGTCCGGGAACACCAGCAATTTCGCCGGCACGTTCAGGCGCTGTTGCACGGCAAAGTTCATCAGCGCATTGTTGGCCGGCACGCGGTAATCGAGCTCGCCCACGGTGATCAGGATCGGGGTCGTGAACCCCGTGCCTTTTTCGTGGTTGCCCGCTTGCATGATGGGGCTTTGGTCGCGCCACACGGGCAGGTTCGACCAGACGGGGCCGCCCGCATTCGTTTCACGGCCGAAGCCGCCATCGCTGGTGCCCCACTGCATGATCAGGTCCATTTCGCCCGCGTGCGAGACGATGGCCTTGTAGCGCGTGGTGGTTGCCTGCAGCCAGTTGGCCAGGTGGCCGCCATAGCTGGCGCCGCCGGCGGCCAGTTTCGTGCCGTCGATGAATGGGTATTTCTTGATGGCTTCATCGACGCCCTGGTTGACTTCATCGCCCGGGCCCTTCAAGGGGTCGAATTGAATCGAGCGCGAGAATTCCTCGCCATAGCCGGTGGAACCCTTGTAGTCGGTCAGCAGCACGACATAGCCTGGCTTGGCCAGCAAGTGATAGTTCCAGCGCAGCACGAACTGGTCGCGCCACATGCTGGCCGCACCACCGTGGATGACGGTAAACAGCGGGTATTTCTTGCTCGGATCGAAGTTGGCGGGCTTGACAAGCATATTGTGGATCTTGCGGCCGTCCGCCGTCGTGAACCAGAAGTGCTCGGGAGCCTGCCAGTCGATTTTATCGGCCTTGTCCGTGTTGAATGACGTCAGGCGCTTCGGCTGCTTACCGTTGAAGGCATAGATTTCCGGCGGGTTGATGGACGACTCCCACACACCGACCAGGGCCTTGCCGCCGCTGCTCAGCGAGTTGATGGTACCCGTCGGCAAGGATGGCTCCTCGCGCACGTCGCCACCCCTGGCGTCGATCGAGTACAGCTTTTCCAGGCCCGCATGTTCATAGCTGAAGAGGACGCGCTTGCCGCCTTCGGGCAGCACGAAGCGGGAGATTGAACGGTCCAGCTTGGCTGTAAGGATGGTCGGGACAGGGTTGCTCATCGGCCAGGCGAAACTGGCCAGGCGCTTCACGTCATACACCTTGCCTGGCGTTTCCGCGTCGCTCAGGGCGAACAGGGTCTTGCCGTCGGCCGCGAATTTCAGGCTGCCATAGCTGTGCTTGTCTTGCGTCAAGCGCTGCGCTTCGCCACCGGCCACGGGCAGCAGATACAGTTGCGAGACGACGGCTTCGCGCTGGGCCGCGTCGCGGTTGGTGGCAGCGTTGAAGACGACAGCCTTGCCGTCCGGCGTCCAGACGGCGTCCAGTGATTGTCCTTCGTCGCCCTGGCCGCCGCCAAAGCCCGGCAGGGTGACCAGTTGCGTGCCCGACAGGATGTCGCGCGGCTTGGCGTCCGCTTGCGCATCAACGACGAACAGGCGCACCTGCTTGTCGGTCAGCCATTTGTCGAAATAGCGCGGTGCCGTCGTTTCATACGAGCGGGCGCTGACTTTGCGCTCCTTGCGTTCTTTCGCGCTTTGCTTGACGTCGGCTTCCGTCTTGTTGCCTGGATAGATATCGCTGATGAACAGCAACTGCTTGCCGTCCGGGCTCCATTTCGGCATGCGCGCGCCCAGGGTGAGCGAGGTCAGGCGTTGCGCTTCGCCGCCGGCTGCCACGTCGAGGCGGTAGATTTGGCCCGCGTCATCGCCGTCGCGCTTGGCAACGAAGACCAGCTGGCGGCTGTCCGGCGACCAGGCCACGGCGCTTTCGCCGCCCTTGGAATAGCTCAGGCGGCGTGCGGGGCTGTCGTCAAGCAGCGACTTGATCCACAGGTCCGACCATTGCTCTTGGCTAGAGTAGGCGCTGTCGACCACGGAAAACACGGCCCACTTTCCATCGGGGCTGGCGACGGGCGCGCCCACCCGTTTCATCAGCCACACGTCTTCATGCGTGATGGCGTGCTTGGCTTGTGTTTGCATAGCGGCAACTGGGGTGGTGGCCTTAGTATCGGCGGCCTGGGCCAGCGAGGCACAGGCCGCTGCGATCAGCAGGGAGCCGAGGGAACGGCGAAGACGGGGTGAGGTCATGGGCGTGGTCCGGAGTAGTGAAAAAAGTACAGCGGGCAACATTATTGCCCATGCTTTCCTGCACTGCCAAGGCTGGGTACCGTTACTTACCAAGAGGGATGGTCACGTATCGGGCGGACGCGCCATGGCTGATCAGTTAAACTTGTTCTTTTACTGACGCTACCTGTGGCCGGCCATGAAAATTAGTCTACCCTTATTGAAAACGATATTGCTGGGCGCGAGCTGCCTTCTGGCGGCCCCGGTTTTTGCCGCCGCACCCGTTCCCTACCCGAACACGAGCGCCATGGGCGTCGGTCACGCGGAAAGCACGGCCTGGTATGCAGGCTGCCTGAAGGTCAAGGATGCGGCGCCGCCGCCCGCCGACCTGCCGGCGCCATCGGCCGTGGCGTCCCTGCAGCAATGCCAGGCAACGGACCTGTATTACGATACCAAGAGTATGTCCTCGCCCAAGCCGGCCGACTGGCGTCCCGTGCGCCATTGCGCCATGGCCACGCAAAACAGCGCCGTCCTGATGATGCTGTACCAGAATGGACAGGGCGTGCAAAAAGACCCGTTGCTGGCGCTCAAGTATGCGTGCAGCATCGATGCGGCGCCCGCCGAGATGCGGGGCCGCATTGAACACTTGCAGCAGATCAATGCCAGCGGTCGCGGCATGATCGACCTGTGCGACGACATCACGAGCGGCTACATGATGGGCGTGTGCAGCGCCATCGATGCGCGCCAGAAACAAAGAGTGCGCGGGCAGGCGACAGCCAAAGTCAGCGAAGCAATGCCGGCCGTGGCGCAAGCGTCGCTGCAAAAGCTGCAGGCGGCGGCAAGCAAGTTTGCCGATGCGCGTGCGGCCAATGAAACGGACTTGAGCGGCACGGCGCGCGCCGCCCTGAGCATCGCCGCCCGTACGGCCGAGCTCGATTTGCTGGCGCACGATCTGCGCGAATACGAAGCGGGCAAGCTGCCGGCCAGCATGTCAAAGGAACAGGCTGCAGCGCTGGACAAGGAGCTCAACGCCATCTACGGCAAGCTGATGAAAAAGCCGGCGCAAACCCATGCGGGCGCCGTGAGCAAGGATGGCATCCGCGCCACCCAGCGCCTGTGGCTCGCGTACCGCGATGCCTGGATGAACTTTGGCGCCGTGCGCTATCCATCCGTGACGAGCGAGACCTGGGCCGGCCGGCTGACGTCGCGGCGCAATGTACAACTGCAAGACTTGCTGGAGAACTAAAACATGCGGGAAGCGTACTACCACGAAGACGATTTTTGCATGATCGAACTGCTGCCGCTCGATAACTTGCAGCACTGTCTGACGCAGATGGGCGAGGAAGAGGCGTTTGCCGACGCGCACCGCAGCGGCGCCGGCTGGACGCAGATGTACGTGCCCGAGGCGCCGCCGTCGCAGATGGGCGCGCTGGGCCTCACGATGGAACAGCTGCGGCTGGCGCTGGCGGACGCCTTGCCGCCGTATGACGCCGTCTACACGGGCTACAGCACTTACCGCGTGGAATGCAAGAACGTGCTGGCCTTTGGCGGCGAGAACACGGAGACCCTGTTTGCCGGCCTGGACGACAAGGGCATCGTGTGCGACCTGTGGTGCAGCGACGCCATGCCCGAGCTGTTGCTGCTGCCCTTGAAAGAGCAATTGCTGCTGGCCGACTGGGGCGCGGGGTTTGCGTGTCCGCTATCCGATGGGGAATTGTTTGCCCGTTATCTGCAGGAGTATGAACTGGACTGATCGAACTGAACTGATTACTCGCAGGCGATGGCGTTCGGCTGCGCCACTTTGACCACCGATGCCAGGCGCGCCATGTCGTTGCCGTCGCCTTGCTCCACATACGGTTGATAGCTGTCGATGACGATGCGCGCACGCGCCTGCCAGCCGCAATTGTCGGCCTGGCCTGCGGGCACGCGCAGCAGCCGGCGCGCCTCGCCATCGTTGGAAAAACAGAACCACGCATCGTGTGTGGCGGCAGGCCGGGGCAAACGGCCCCACTGCGCCTTGTCGGGCGCGAAGCAGACGCGCTTGCCGATGATCTCCAAGCTCATCTCGTCCGTGCGCGCACTGTACTGGCCGTCGAGCACGATCGGTGTTTGCGTTTGCGCGTGGGCGGACAGGCAGGCGGTGGCCAGGAGGAGGGTGGCAGCAAGTTTCATGCGTTTCTTTCAGGGCTGGCAAGACGATGAGCCAGTATAACCGCGAGGGCCGGAAACGAAAAAAGCCCATCCGTGAGGATGGGCTTTTTAGTACTGCGCATTCGTGGTAGGCCGTGCGGGATTCGAACCTGCGACCAACGGATTAAAAGTCCGCTGCTCTACCAGCTGAGCTAACGACCCGAAAGAGGCCGCATTATATATCAGTTGAAAAAGAATGCAAAGCATTCCTGTGAGAAAGTGCTGGTCGGCTAGTGCAGGGCAGCCGTGAGTTTCAGCACTTCGTCGATGCTGGTCGTGCCATCGATGATTTTGCGTGCGCCGGCGATGCGCAGCGGCGTCATGCCGTCGAGGATGCTCTGGCGGCGCAGCGCGTGCAGGTCGGCGCCGGCCTTGACCAGCTGGCCGAACGTTTCCGTCACGCTCAGCAGTTCATAAATGCCGGCACGCCCCAGGTAGCCGCTGTGCCGGCACAGGGTGCAACCGACGGGGCGGTACCCGGCGGCCGGCCGCTCCAGCTGGCCGCCCGTCAGGCGTTGCCATGTCGCGGCGTCGGGGGCGTCGTCCAGCTGTTTGCAGCCCGCGCACAGGCAGCGCAGCAATCGCTGCGCCAGCACGCCGATCAGGCACGCTTCCAGCAGATAGGCGGGCACGCCCAGTTCCAGCAGGCGCATGACGGCCGAGGGCGCGTCGTTGGTGTGCAGGGTCGACAGTACCAGGTGGCCCGTCAGCGCTGCCTGGATGGCCATCTCGGCCGTGGCCAGGTCACGGATTTCTCCCACCATGATGATGTCGGGATCTTGCCGCATCAGTGCCCGCACGCCATCGGCAAACGACAGTTCGATGCCGGCCTGGGTTTGCACCTGCATCTGGTTGAAGGCCGGTTCGACCATTTCGATGGGGTCTTCCACCGTGCACACATTGACTTCGCTGCTGGCCAGCGCCTTCAAGGTGCTGTACAGCGTGCAGGTCTTGCCCGAACCGGTAGGGCCCGTTACCAGCACGATGCCGTGCGTGCGCGCCGTCAGCTGGCGCCAGCGTTCGGCATCCGCCGGCGGAAAGCCCAGGTCAAACAGGCTCTTGACGGCCACTTCCGGGTCGAAGATGCGCATGACGAGCTTTTCGCCGAAGGCCGTGGGCAAGGTCGACAGCCGCAGTTCGACTTCCTGGCCCTGCGCATTGCGCGTCTTGATGCGGCCATCTTGCGGGCGGCGCTTTTCCACCACGTCCATGCGTCCGAGTAACTTGATGCGCGCCGTCATGGCCAGCAGTACGACGGGCGGCAATTGATAGGCCTGGTGCAGGCGGCCGTCGATGCGCAGGCGCACGAGGCCCGCGTCGCGCTTCGGTTCCAGATGGATGTCGGAAGCGCGCTGGGCAAACGCGTATTGCCACAGCCAGTCGACGATGCGTACGACGTGCTGGTCGTTGGCGTCGAGGCTGGTCTTGTTGCGCCCCAGTTCCACCAGTTGTTCGAAATTGTGGCGCAGCGCCAGGTCTTGCGTGGACGCTTGCCTGGCTACCTTGACGGAACTGGCCAGGCTGAAAAATTGCGCGATGGCGTCGGCGATGTGCAGCGGGTTGGCGATGACCAGGCTCAGCTTGCGTGGCGCAAGATTCCCCAGCTGCGCCTGCCAGGCGAGCGCATACGGCTGGGCCGTGGCGATGACGATGCGCTCGGGCGTGCTTTCCACGGGCAGGATGTTGAAACGGGCCGCATAGCCGGCCGTCATGACGTCGGCCACCTGGCTGAAATCGATGTGCAGGGGATCGATGCGCACATACGGCAGGGTCGAGCGTTGCGCCAGCCACGCGCACAGGGTGTCGAGCGTGAGTGCGCCGTGGGCGATGCTGCACAGAGGATGCAAGGCCGGCGCCGGCAGCAGGGAGGCCTGGGTGCCGATGGCGGCCGCCTGCACCGCATCGAGCAAGCCGTCTTCCTGCAGCCAGGCCAGCAGTTGCGGCAGTTCCAGCGGCGTGTCGGGCGAGGTGGAAGAGGGGGGAGGGGAAGCGGGCATGGCCGGCGCCTTTCCAGGCTGCCGGCCTTGCCTGGACAGGCCGGCGGTTACAGGGTGCTGACGATGCCCTTGACCCAGGATTTGGCGGGCAGCTTGGTCTCGGCGACGATCTGCTTGGCGCGCTCGAGCAGGGCGGCTTGCGCTTCGGCATCGAGCGCCACTTTCGTCTTGAACGCGATCGCCACCACGTTCCCATCATGGACTTCCGGCAGGCAGATCACCTGTTCAAACGCAAACTTCATCGCCTTGATGTTTTTCGCGTAGCTGGGATGGTCGCCAAACAGGTTGACCGTCATGATGCCGTGCGGCGCCAGGCAGGCGCAGCAGGCGGTATAGAAATCGGCGCTGTCGAGCACGGGACCGCGCGCCGTGGCGTCATACAAGTCCACCTGCAGGGCGTCCAGGGTGCCGTGATTGGCGTCGTCGTTGACGTAGTCGAGCGCATCCATCTCGCGCACGTGCAGGCGCTCGTCGTTGGGCGGCAGCTTGAACATCGATTCGCAGATGGTGATGACGGACGGATTCAGTTCGATGGCCTCGACTTGCGCCTGCGGGAACTGGCGGTAGCAGAACTTGGTCAGCGCGGCCGTGCCCAGACCCAGCTGGGCGATACGCTGCGGCTGCTCGATCCACAGCATCCACGCCATCATCTGCTGCGCGTATTCGAGTTCCGGCCAGTCCGGCTTGCGGATGCGCATGGCGCCCTGCACCCATTCCGTGCCGAAATGCAGATAGCGCACGCCATCCATTTCCGACAGGGTGACAGGGGCGTAGCGGGGCTTGCGCGCGGGGCGCGAGGATTCGACTTGTTCGATGGATTTTCGTTTGATAAGCATAAGGCGGCCTGAAAGTGTGCCGCATTATAGCCCGTGCCGGAGCGCCATAAAAAATGCCAGCCGCTAGGGCTGGCATGGTATGGGCCGGTTGCTACTCTTACTGTTGTGCGGGCTCGATCGATACACGCAGACGGATGCGCTCGCCCGGATCGTAGGACATGATGCTCGTGTAGTTGCGGCCGCGGTAGTCGTAGGTGACCTGGTAGCCATTGTTGCGCGATTCCCAGTGGTCGACCTGGCGGCATTGCTTGACGGCTTGTTCCTGCACGCCGCCCTGGTAATTGTTCTGGTTGTCGACACGGTCGCCGACGACGGCGCCGGCAATCGCGCCAGCGGCTGCCGCGGCCGTACGGCCATTGCCGCCACCGACCTGGCTACCGAGCAGGGCGCCAGCGATACCGCCGACGATGGAGCCGCCAGCGCTGCGCTGTTGCGGCGGCGCCTGGACTTGCACGTATTCTGTACGGCATTCCTGGCGTGGACGGTTGATCTGTTCCACTTGCGGCACGACGCGCACGACCTTGCCGAAATCTTCAAAGTCGGCGGCCTGGGCGAGTGGCAATGCACCGATACAAAGGGCTGACATCATCAATTTGGCTTGCAAGTTCATTTGTAACCTCGTTATCTAGAGAATCTTTCAGGGTATTTTTTACAACTTGGGACTATAGTAATCCCGCCAGACCGGGACAAGTGTTTCGGCTGGCAACAAAATGTAACAGCCCAAGTCCCTTGCCCCACAGTCTGTAACATGCACTTTCAATCGATACAAGATGTTGAAATGACTTGAAACCAGCGGTTTGTAACAAATCTTGCGTTTGACATCATATTCGGGTTGATTCATGCAGGACAACACGTTACCCTAATACGCGTATGGCTTATATAAAATCGCACTGAATCGCATAAAAGTTGATACAGATCGAATCACCGCGTGCGCATTGACCCGCGTGCGGGGATGCAATAAGAAGAGCAGCTAGAAGAGATCCATACATAACAGGTCGATTTGAGGGAAAAATGAGTTTGTTACTAACCGTGCCGCCCAACCTTGTCCAGTCCATCCGTGCCTTTCGCGTGACCGAATTACAAGACGAGGCGATCCGTCTCGGGCAGCACTTTTTATATGCGCATTGCAACGCTGGACAGACCAAACAACAAGTCATCGGCATTATTGCAGAAGCATTCCTGTTTCCGAAAAACCTGGCGAAGAATTTCGATGCCCTGCGCCTGTGCCTGACGGACACCATGTTCAAGGCGGGCACGCAGACGGGCTTCCTGGTGGTGCTCGAGCAATTGCCAAATACGCAAAAATTCGACAAGGAAGCGCGCGAGATCCTGCTCGACGTGTTCCGCGACGCGGCCGACTACTGGGCCGAGAAAAAAGTCCCGTTCCGCGTCTTCTATTCGTTCGAGTAAACACTTACTCACGTTGTGATAGCGTAAAATCAGCCTTTTTCCGGCTTGGCAGGCAGCATTGTCCGGCGAAAGCGCTTGTTGTGTGATCATGTTGCGGCGCAACAATATCGCCGGCCTTTCTTGGTTCGCATCGCCATAGCGGGTACAATGCGCGCTATGAAAAATATCGTTATCCTCATTTCCGGACGCGGCAGCAACATGGAAGCGGTCGTACGCGCGGCGCAAGCCGAGCAATGGTCAGCCCGTATTGCCGCCGTCATCAGTAACCGGGCCGATGCCCAGGGATTGGTTTTTGCCGCGGAACATGGGATAGCGACCGCAGTCGTTGCCAACAAGGATTATGCCAGCCGCGAACAGTTCGATGCGGCGCTGCAAGCCGTGATCGACGGTTTTGCCCCCGACCTGGTCGTGCTGGCCGGTTTCATGCGCATCCTGACGCCGCCCTTCGTCGAGCATTACGCGGGGCGCATGCTCAATATCCACCCGTCGCTGCTGCCGCTGTTCCCGGGCATGGCGACACACCGCCAAGCGCTCGAGGCTCGTGTAACGGAACACGGCGCGACCGTGCATTTCGTGACTGCCGAGCTCGATCATGGCCCGGCCGTGGCAAGCGCGAAAGTCCCCGTCTTGCCAGGCGACACAGAAGAGAGCTTATCGGCGCGCGTGCTGGTACAGGAACATCTGCTTTACCCGCGCGCCATCCGCCTGTTCATTGACGATAAACTGTCAGTCGAGCATGGCCAGGTCCGCGTGGACCCTCAATAAAATATTACAGAAAGAATAACAATGAGATTGCCACCAGCGATACTTGCCAATGCTGAAGAAGTATTGCGCGAAATTTTACGTTTCACGGCCCCGGCCGACACCACCCTGTCGCGCTATTTCCGCGACCATCCGCGCCTCGGTTCGCGCGAACGCGGCGCCATCGCCGAAGGCATTTATGCCGTGCTGCGCAACAAATCGTTCTTCACGGACTTCGCCGAAGCGGGCAGTGGCCCGACCATGCGCCGCTTGACCATCCTTGGCCTGGCCGAAGCCGTCGGTGCGGACTCCTTGGGCGGCCTGACGGAAGAAGAAGTGGAGTGGCTGGAACGCATCACGCAGATCGACCGCAGCCTGATGCCGTCGAACATGCGTGCCAACATGCCGACCTGGCTGTTCGACAAGCTGATCGCCCAGTTCGGCGAAGCGGAAACCATGAAGCTGGCCGATGCGCTGAACGCGCCGGCGCCGCTGGACTTGCGCGTGAACTCGCTCAAGGCCACGCGTGACGACGTGATGCTGGCCCTGGCCGAAGCGCCGATCCTCAGCACGCCGACGCCGTTCGCGCCGCTGGGTTTACGCGTGATCAAGAAGCCATCGTTGCAAAACCTGCCATTGTTCCAGAGCGGCGCCATCGAAGTGCAGGATGAAGGCAGCCAGATCCTGTCGCAAATCGTCGGCGCCAAGCGCGGCGAGATGGTCGTCGATTTCTGTGCCGGCGCGGGCGGCAAGACGCTCGCATTGGGCGCGCTGATGCGCAACACGGGCCGTTTGTACGCATTCGACGTGTCGGAAAAACGCCTGGCCAAGCTGAAGCCGCGCATGGCCCGCAGCGGCCTGTCGAACGTGCATCCGGTGCAGATCGCGCATGAGCGCGATGCCAAGATCAAGCGCCTGGCCGGTAAGATCGACCGCGTGCTGGTCGATGCCCCATGTAGCGGCCTGGGCACCCTGCGCCGCAATCCGGACGTGAAATGGCGCCAGCAGCCGAACTCGATCGTCGAGCTGCAAGCCAAGCAGGCAGCCATCCTGGCCGGCGCGGCGCGCCTCGTCAAGGGCGGCGGCCGTCTGGTGTACGCCACCTGCAGCTTCCTGAATGAAGAAAACGATTTTATCGCTGAGCAATTCCTGGCGGCCCATCCGGACTTCACCCTGGTGCCGATGAACAAGGTGCTGGCCGAACAGAAGATCGAGCTGGAAATGGGCGACTACCTGAAATTGTTACCGCACTTGCACCAGACCGACGGTTTCTTCGCCGCCGTGTTCGAGCGCAAGGTCATGCCGAAAAAAGTCTACGCCGATGAAAAACCGGCCGACGACGTTGACGCTGAGCAAGCTGAATAAGTTTGTCACGGGCCATCGCTGCAGCATCGCAGCGGTGGCCATGCACTTGCGCCAGCCAGTCTGGCGCAGGCTGTGGGCACCCCGCCCGTTTGTTTTCCCGCACCACCTTCCAGATTCCATCCGCCATGAATGAAACCCCGCTGCTCAACCTGATCACTGACTTTGTCGACGATTTCCGTCAACCGGCCATCCTGTGGCAGGCGCTGGTCATCGTTGCCTGCCTGGCCCTGAGCTGGCTGCTGGTGCGGCAGTTGCGCGTGTTCCTGCACCAGCGGGCCGAGGCGGCCGCCACGCCGGCCACGCCGGAAACCCTGCAGCGCACCGATAGCTTTATCCGCATCCTGACGCCCGTGCTGGCGGCCATGCTGCTGGGCATTGCGCAGCATTTCCTGGCCAAGTTCCAGTCGGTGAATCTGCTCAGCATCGCCATCCCCCTGTGCACGTCGATGGCGCTGGTGCGCTTCGGTTTTTACGTGCTGCGCCGCATTTTTGCCCGCCATGGCGATATCAGCCCCACCATGTTGCTGCTGGAAAAGATCTTCACGATCGTTGTATGGGCCGGCATGGCCCTGTACATCACGGGCCTGTGGCCGGAGCTGCATACTTTCCTGGAAAGCATCGTCGTGCCGCTGGGACGCAACAAGGTGTCCGTGGCTGCTATCTTGCAAGCCGCTATTTCCGTGGCCGTGCTGCTGGTGCTGGCCATGTGGGCCGGCACTTCGCTCGACGAGCGCCTGATGAAAATGCAGGGCCTGCACACCTCCTTGCGCGTGGTGCTGTCGCGCATGGGCCGCGCCGTGCTGATCCTTGTTTCCGTGCTGGTCAGCCTGTCGCTGGTGGGCATCGACCTGACGGTGCTGTCCGTGTTTGGCGGCGCCTTCGGCGTGGCGCTGGGCTTTGGCTTGCAAAAGATCGCCGCGAACTTCGTCTCCGGTTTCATCATCCTGCTCGACCGCAGCCTTACCATCGGCGACATGATCACGGTCGGTCAATTTACGGGCAAGGTCACGCAGATCAATACGCGCTATACTGTGTTATTGGGTGGCGATGGGGTTGAATCCATCGTGCCCAATGAAATGCTGATTTCCGGCGGCGTGCAGAACATGTCGCTGAGCAACCGCATGGTCTGGCTGTCGACGGCCGTGTCGGTGGGTTACGAAACGGACCTGGACGTCATCTTCCCCTTGCTGGAAGAGGCGACCGCCAAGGTGCCGCGTGTGTCGCAAAGCAATCCGCCATCGGCTACCCTCGTGCGTTTCGGCGCCGACGGCCTCGATGTGCAGATCGGCTTCTGGATCGCGGATCCGGAAAACGGCACGGGCGGCGTGAAGTCGAATGTGAACCGCGCCATCTGGCGCACCTTGCAGGAACATAAGGTCACTGTACCGTTTCCGCAACGCGAATTGCGTATTGTTGGTACGCCTCCTGCCCCGCTCGCCAGCGCGGCAGACGGTGAGTCCGCGCCATCCGGCACCCAGCCTTAACCTCGCTGCCTGCCTCCGATTTTGCCTGATAGCACCCATTAGGGCGTACAATCACGCCTAAAATTAACTCTGCCGGACCTCCAGAGTCACTGGAGCGACCGTGCGCACGCCCTGTCCACTTGGAGTAGTAGTAATGACATTGAGTTCCGTTTTACACGACGTTTTGCAGTTCATGGCAACTGGCATTACCGATCTGTCCGCATGGCAAGTTTTCCTGTACACCATGGTGGTCACCCACATCACGATCGCCAGCGTCACGATTTACCTGCACCGCCACCAGGCCCACCGGGCGCTGGAATTGCATGCGCTGCCCAGCCATTTCTTCCGTTTCTGGCTGTGGCTGACGACGGGCCAGGTCACCAAGGAGTGGGCCGCCATCCACCGCAAGCACCATGCCAAGTGTGATACGGAAGAAGATCCGCACAGCCCCGTGACGCGCGGCATCAAGAAAGTGTTCTGGGAAGGCGCCGAGCTGTACCGCGCTGAATCGAAGAACATGGAAACCATGGCCAAGTACGGCCACGGCACGCCGACGGACTGGATCGAGCGCAATCTGTACACCAAATACAGCTGGCTGGGCGTGGTCATCCTGTTCTTCGTGAACTTCGCCCTGTTCGGCGTGATCGGCATTTCCGTGTGGGCCGTGCAAATGATGTGGATCCCGATCACGGCGGCAGGCATCATCAACGGCATCGGCCACTACTGGGGCTACCGCAACTACGACTGCGCCGACGCGGCCACCAATATCATTCCCTTCGGCATCTTGATCGGCGGCGAAGAGTTGCACAACAACCACCATACGTATGCGACGTCGGCCAAGCTGTCGTCGAAATGGTATGAAATCGATATCGGCTGGGCATATATCCGCGCGCTGGAAATGCTGGGCCTGGCCAAGGTGAAAAAACTGGCGCCGGAACCGAAGTT
The DNA here is from genome assembly GCF_036885605.1 of Janthinobacterium sp. TB1-E2. Taxonomy (NCBI): domain Bacteria; kingdom Pseudomonadati; phylum Pseudomonadota; class Betaproteobacteria; order Burkholderiales; family Oxalobacteraceae; genus Janthinobacterium; species Janthinobacterium aestuarii. The sequence continues at coordinate 5,344,672 of NZ_CP142523.1, read as the reverse complement.
CTCGCACGGCAAGCTGGAAGCGGACTTCGAGACCTTGCAGTCCGTCATCGCCAACCGCTATGACGTGATGGCCAAGTATGCGAAATCGATCAAGCATGCCTGGAAAGAAGAACTGGAACACCTGAAGCACAAGGCCGAGCTGGAAAAGCGCTTCCTGAAATCGTCACGCAAGCTGATGCAGCGCGAACCGGGCAAACTGGCCGATGCGCATCACGAACAGTTGTCGGAACTGTTCCAGCACAGCAAGGCGCTGGAAACCATGCACCACATGCGCGTGGAGCTGGGCGCCATCTGGGAGCGTTCGCACTTTACGCGCGAGCAATTGCTGCAAAAGCTGCAAGACTGGTGCACGCGCGCCGAAGCGTCGGGCATCAAGTCGCTGCAAGACTTTTCCTTGCGCCTGCGCAGCTATGCATAAGTAAGCTGCAGCAGCAAATAAAAGCCCTGGTTTCCAGGGCTTTTTTTTCGTCGCGACAAAGGTGAAGAGAGTCGGCCGAAAATCAGGGCGAAAAAAAACCGCTCATCGGAGCGGCTCTTTTTACAGAACACAATATCAATTACTTGATTTTGGTTTCTTTGTACGTGACGTGCTTGCGTGCTTTAGGATCGAATTTCATGATCTCCATTTTCGCAGGCGTCGTACGCTTGTTTTTGGTGGTCGTGTAGAAGTGACCCGTACCGGCGGTCGATTCTAACTTGATTTTGTCGCGGCCTGATTTTGCCATGATAGCTCCCTTATTCTGCTAATTAGACTTTTTCGCCACGAGCGCGCATATCGACCAATACGGCGTCGATGCCGACTTTATCGATGACGCGCAGACCGGCGTTGGACAAACGCAGGGAGACCCAGCGGTTTTCAGATTCAACAAAAATACGACGATTCTGCAAGTTAGGCAAAAAACGACGTTTGGTTTTGTTGTTTGCATGGGAAACATTGTTGCCGACCATCGGCTTCTTCCCAGTGACTTGGCAAACACGTGCCATGGCGCACTCCTTAAAGATATTCCAAATTGGAAAAACGAGAGTATATCCAAAATAAGCAGATTTATCAATGACTTGCGAAAAACAATTGTGTCATGTTGTATTGAAATAATTTAACAATTTGACTTTTACCCTTCCTCATAGGGAAAAGCACTGGTAAACAGCGCTGTTTACTGTTAGACAAGCCTGCTGCCCTTGTCACGTATGTCCTTGTTTACACATGGTTAACTGCGGTGGAGCGGGCTCTGGCCTAGATTTGCCCATGTTCCGCAAACGAATGCACTTGCCGCCCGGCCACGATGAAATGGTCGAGGATGCGCACATCCACCAGCGACAAGGCTTGCACCAGCGCGCGCGTGAGCAGCAGATCCGATTCGCTGGGCTCCGGTGTGCCGGACGGGTGGTTGTGCGCCAGCATGACGGTGGCCGCGTTGTGCAGCAGCGCCTGCTTGACCACTTCGCGCGGATACACGCTGGTGTGGGTGAGGGTGCCGCGAAACATTTCCTGGATCGTGATCAGCCGGTTCTTGACGTCCAAAAACAACACGTGAAACGCTTCATGCGCCAGGTTGCCCAGAGTCAGGCGTAAATAGTCTTTGACCGCGTGCGGCGAATTGAGGGCCTGGCCCGCCTGCAAGTCTTCGATGATGGCGCGCCGCGCCAGTTCCAGCACCGCTTGCAGCTGGGCGAACTTGGCGCTGCCCATGCCGTGCACGGCGGAAAAACTCACGAGGCTGGCGCCAAACAGGCCCCGCAAGGAGCCGAAGTGCTCGACCGTATCGCGCGCCAGCTCCACGGCGCTCTTGCCGCGCACGCCAGTGCGCAGGAAGACGGCCAGCAATTCAGCGTCCGACAGCGATTGTGCGCCATCCTCGATCAGGCGTTCGCGCGGCCGTTCGCCGGCTGGCCAATCCTTGATGCCCATGTTGCCTCCCCGGTGCGCCCAGCTGGTCGTGGCGCCTGCCGATGATTGTCGCGCCTTCCCCGGGCGGCCATGCTGCGCTAGCTCGTCTTTATGTCAGGTCGTGCTAAAAAAACAAAAGCCAAGATGCCCGGAGCGGGTATTTTCAGGCGCTATCATTTGCCTGTCGTTGCATTCCATGCAAGTTGCAGCGACGGGGAGTCAGGGCCCTGAACTCAATGTCTTCCACTTGTTTTACAGGAGTCGTCATGCCGTACATCAAAGTTATCAATGGAGTCATGCAAGAGTTCAACGCCGCCGGCGTCAATACGGGCAAGGTCAGCGGCATCGGCCTCAATGCGCATGCGTATCTGGAACACCGTAACTGGAGCGTTACCGCACCGCTCGCTCCGGACCCGAAGTATCCCGATTACAGCACCGATTTTCCGTATCTTGCCGCCAACGGCTTCAAGTACCTTCAGGTGATGCTGGCGCCTTTCAAGGGCAAGGATGGCTATTGGAACTGGGGCGAAGTTGTTGGTGAGCCAAAGTTCGCAAGCGACAACACGCTAACCGATGTGAATATCAAAGATTCGTACTGGCTTGCCATAACGGCGCTGCTCGATTGCGCGCTGGCCAATGGCATCGGCATCATCGCCTGCCCATTCTGGAATCCCTACGCCGTGCCGCAGTTGGTGGGGGAGGCGGGCGCTGCGGGCGCTACAAAAGACGAGCAGGCCGCGGCTGCGCGGGTCGCACTGGTCAATCCACAGTCGAAAACGCGCCGCTACATGCGTGCCTTTGCGCAGGCTTTTGCGCAGCACTACAGCAACCACGCCGGCATCGCCGCCTGGATGGCCGCACAGGAACTGATGGGCGTGACCGGGATCAGCTTGACCGCTACGCGGGAAATCATCCAGGAGACGGCGCAATTGCTGCGCGCCAACGATGGTCTGGCGCGCATGATTTCTTCCGGTAATGCCGGCATTGCCCATACTTCGCCTCGTCAAGGTTCCTTGCAGCAATATATTGCGGAAACCCTGCCATTCGTGAATCCGGACCCGGTCGACTGTCTTTGTGAAAACCTGTTCCCGGGTAATGAATATGTGAGCAGCGCCCTGGGTGACAGCGCGGATTTGCCGGCCGACTTCGTCTCGTCTTCGCTCTCTTACCTGCAAGTGATGCAGCGTGCCGCACATACCTTGGGCAAGCCGTATTACCTTGGCAGCTTTTGCCTGTCGAAAAAACAGGAGCTGGCGTTGCAAGATACCGAACGGCAAGACAACTTGCATGCGTTGCTGAGCGCCATACGCCGTACGGGCGTGCAATTGGCATGCTATTGGGACTGGAATGGGGGAAAACCCATGGAGGACGACGGACTGAACCTGGTCGAGACGCCGGCCTACAGCAACGGACGCAAGGCTGTCTGGGACGCCTTGCGCGGCGAAGATGCCATGCGTCCGGCGCCGCCCAAGCCCTGCTTCGGCGTGACGAAGACCTTGCAATTTCAGCCTGGTCTGATGCTCACCGTGCCTTCGTCCGTGCGCTACGAGAGTGCGGATTTTTCACTGTCGTATTGTATCCGGCAGCAGGCTTTCTCCTCGACCGTTGGTCAGGCGCAGGCTTTTGTCGCGCATCAGGCGGACAAGAAAGGATGGGCGCTGTTCAAGCAGGATATCAAGACGTTCCTGTCCATGTGGAACAGTGTTGGTACGGGCGTCAATAGCCATGGCCACGGCCTGCAGGTGGATATTGCCAACCGCTGGTTTCGCTGCACCTATACTGTCAAGCATGACGGGAGCATCAGCCTGTACGTCGATGATTTCCTGATGTACCAGAGCAACAAGATGACAAATCCATTCGTGCAGGCCGCCGGCACCCCCCTTGTGATCGGCCACCCCGTGCATGCGCTGGAGCAGGGCACGCCCGCCTGGCAGTTGTCGGACGTCATCCTGTACGACCGCGTGCTGACGCCCAAGGAAGTGTATGACTATGGCCAGTACGGCATCGTGAACCGGCCTGTGGGGCGCTGGAAGCTGGACGGCAACCTGGAAGACAGCTCGGGCTTCGGCAATCACGCGAGCACGCCTGGCGGGTTGACGTACGTCAACGTCGGATAAGTGACAGGGCGCGCGGTCATGTTTTTTGACAAAAGCATGGCCGCGCCGAGATGGCATGGGGCGCGCTGGCTCAGGGTGGCTTACAATATCGTTTTGCACCAGTTACTTGAAAACTACTATGTCCAACGAGCAACCAGCAGTCGTCACCGAAGCGGCTTACCTCACCCTGCATTATCGTCTTGCTACTGTTGACGGTACTGACATTGTCACGACCTTCAGCGGCAATCCCGCGACCTTGATGCTGGGACAGGGCCAACTGGCGCCATTCCTCGAGCAGCGTCTGCTGGGCTTGCCTGAAGGCACGCACCAGACGTTCGAGCTGGCTGCGGGCGAAGGCTTTGGCGAGCGCAATCCGGAGCTGGTGCAGTCCGTCTCGCGCGCGACCCTGGACGAAAACTCCGTGCCGGGCGCCGACTACAAGATCGGCGACCTGGTCGACTTCGCCGCGCCGGGCGGCGGCCGCTTTGCCGGCGTGCTGCGCGAAATGCGTGACGATTCGGCCCTGTTCGACTTCAACCATCCGCTGGCCGGCCAGCCGCTGCGTTTTGAAGTCAAGCTCATTTCGGTCCTGTAAGGAGTAGCGATGGATAAAGAACTGTTACTGGCCCAGCCCCGCGGTTTTTGCGCTGGCGTCGACCGGGCGATTGAAATCGTCGAACGCGCCTTGCAGCAATTTGGCGCACCGATCTATGTGCGCCATGAAATCGTCCACAACGCCTATGTGGTGGCCGATTTGCGCAACAAGGGCGCCATTTTCATCGACGACCTCGATGACGTGCCTGCCGGCAATACGCTCGTGTTTTCCGCCCATGGCGTGTCGAAAGCCGTGCGGGCCGAGGCGGAATCGCGCGGCCTGAGCATTTTTGATGCGACTTGCCCGCTGGTCACCAAGGTGCACATGGAAGTGGGCAAGATGCGCCGCGAAGGCCGCGAGATCATCATGATCGGCCACGATGGCCATCCCGAGGTCGAGGGCACGATGGGCCAGGCCGATATGGGCATGCATCTGGTGGAAACGCTCGACGATGTGGCGAAATTGCAGGTCGCCAATCCGGAGAGCCTGGCCTATGTTTCGCAAACAACGTTGTCAGTTGACGACACCAGCGACATTATTGCGGCTTTGAAAGCGAAATATCCGAATATCGCCGAGCCGAAAAAAGGCGACATCTGCTACGCCACCACGAACCGCCAGGAAGCCGTGAAATTCATGGCGCCGCTGGTGGAAGTGGTGATCGTCGTGGGCAGCCCGAACAGCTCGAATTCGAACCGCCTGCGCGAAGTGGCAGACAAGATGGGCACGCCTGCCTACATGGTCGACAATGCCTCGCAGATCGACCCGGCGTGGCTGGAAGGCAAGCTGCGCGTGGGTGTCACGGCTGGCGCCTCGGCGCCCGAGGTGCTGGTGCAGGCCGTCATCGACCGCTTGAAAGAGTGCGGCGTGAAGAGCGTGCGCCCGCTTGACGGCGTGCAGGAAGCCGTCACGTTCCCGATGCCGAAAGGCCTCGACGGCATCAAGCGCGACGTCGCCTGAGGCTGTACGGCTGCTGAGTATCGATGAAATAGTTACCTCAAAACCGAATTTAATTCGGAAATGATTGATTTATTCCAAGCTTAGTTTTTGCAAAAGATCGTTATGATTGCCTCAAGCTTGAATATGTTGTCGTTATGACTAAGCAAGGTCACGCCCGTTTTCAGTGCGTGCACCATGCTGGTGAGAACGGTCCAGGGATGGCACTGCAGGAATTCTTCCTCCGGTGCCGTTTTTGTATCAGCGGCATGTTCTGGCGGAAGTTGTTCCCGAAAAATGCATATTTGATAGGGCAATCATGGATACATTCATCCAGCAGATCATTAACGGCTTGGTGTTGGGCAGCATGTATGCCTTAGTCGCCCTCGGTTACACCATGGTGTACGGCGTGCTGAACCTGATCAACTTCGCCCACGGCGACGTGCTCATGATCGGCGCCATGGTGGGCTTGACCATTCTCAAGCTGCTGGGCATCTATGTGCCCGACTGGCCCGGCTATCTGAAGCTGGCCACCGCCATCCTCGGCGCCATTCCCATCTGTATTCTGGTGAACATCATCATTGAGCGGGTCGCCTACCGCCGCCTGCGCAACGCCCCCCGCCTCGCCCCCCTGATTACCGCCATCGGCGTCTCCATCCTGCTGCAAACCTTCGCCATGATGATCTGGACGCGCAATCCCTTGCCCTTCCCGCAATTGCTGTCGACCGACCCCATCAACATAGGCGGCGCCGTGATTTCGCAAACGCAAGTGTTGCTGCTGGCCCTGGCCGCGCTGTCGATGGGCGGACTGGTGTTGCTGGTGGAAAAAACCCGCATGGGCCGCGCCATGCGCGCCACGGCGGAAAACCCCCGCGTGGCAGGGCTGATGGGCGTCGATTCCGACAAGGTCATCGTGGCCACCTTTGCCATCGGCGCCGCGCTGGCGGCCGTGGCCGGCGTGATGTGGGGCGCCAACTATGCCTCCATTCAATTTTCCATGGGCGCCATCCCCGGCCTGAAAGCGTTTTGCGCGGCGGTGCTGGGCGGCATCGGTAATATCTACGGCGCCATGCTGGGTGGTATCTTGCTGGGCATTATCGAGAGCCTGGGCGCCGGCTATATCGGCGACATCACGGGCGGCTTCCTGGGCAGCCACTACCAGGATATCTTTGCCTTCGTCGTGCTGATCATCGTGCTGACCCTGCGCCCGTCCGGCATCATGGGCGAACGCGTGGCCGACCGTGCCTGATGTGAAACTGGGAGATTAAATCATGGCACTACTCGATTTCGACGCAAAAAAGAATCCCGCCAAGGCCTACGCCGGCATGCTGGGCCTGGCCGCGCTGCTGATGGTGTTCCCGTTTTTTGCCGCCCAGTTCGGCAACTCGTGGGTACGCATCATCGACATGGCCTTGCTGTACATCATGCTGGCCCTGGGCTTGAACATCGTCGTCGGCTTTGCCGGCCTGCTCGACCTCGGCTACATCGCCTTCTACGCCGTGGGCGCCTACCTGACGGCCCTGCTGGCGTCGCCCCAGTTCGCCATCCTGCTCGAATCGGTGGTGAATCAATATCCGGTGCTGGGCGAAGCCCTGGTGCAGCTGATGGGGCCGGAAATCCGCGAAAACGGCATCCATTTGTCGATCTGGATCATCGTGCCCTTGGCCGCAGCGGTGGCTGGCCTGTTCGGCGCCCTGCTGGGCGCGCCCACCTTGAAGCTGCGCGGCGACTACCTGGCCATCGTGACCCTGGGCTTTGGCGAGATCATCCGCATCTTCATGAATAACTTGAACGACCCGATCAATTTCACGAACGGGCCGCAAGGCATCAATCTGATCGACCCGATCCGCATCTTTGGCGTCAACCTGGCGGGCGAGGCGGGCACCAACAGCACCGTGACGGTGGCCGGTTTTTCCATGCCGTCCGTGAACGCCTATTACTTTTTGTTCCTCTTCCTGTGCATCGCCGTCGTGTTCGTCACCAAGCGGCTCCAGCATTCGCGCCTGGGCCGCGCCTGGGTCGCCATCCGCGAAGACGAGATCGCCGCCAAGGCCATGGGCATCAATACGCGCAACGTGAAATTGCTGGCCTTTTCCATGGGTGCCTCGTTCGGCGGCGTGGCGGGCGCCATGTTTGCCTCCTTCCAGGGTTTTGTCTCGCCGGAATCGTTTTCCCTGACGGAATCGATCGCCGTGCTGGCCATGGTGGTGCTGGGCGGCATCGGCCATATCCCCGGCGTGATCCTCGGCGGCGTGATCCTCGCCTCGATACCGGAAGTGCTGCGCCACGTGGTGGAACCGGCCCAGCAGGCGCTGTTCGGCCACGTGGTGATCGAGGCGGAAGTGCTGCGCCAGTTGCTGTATGGCCTGGCCATGGTGTTGATCATGCTCAACCGTCCTGCCGGCCTGTGGCCATCGCCGAAGCACGAAGACCGGCCCGACCACGACGTCGACCAGCCGAACAAATCCACCGGCGTCGTGTCCGCTTAAGGGAGGGATAGCATGAGCGAACAGATCATTCTCAATATTGCCGGCGTGAATAAACGTTTTGGCGGCTTGCAGGCGCTCACCGACGTGGGCATCACCATCCGGCAAGGGCAAATCTATGGCTTGATCGGCCCGAACGGCGCCGGCAAGACGACGTTTTTCAACGTGATCACAGGCCTCTACCAGCCCGACACGGGCACTTTCGAGCTGGCCGGCAAACCATATTCGCCATCCGCGCCGCACAAGGTGGCCAAGGCGGGCATTGCGCGCACCTTCCAGAACATCCGTTTGTTTGGCGACATGACGGCGCTGGAAAACGTCATGGTGGGGCGCCATGTGCGCTCGCATCAGGGCGTGTTCGGCGCCATCTTCCGCCACAAGGCGGCGCGCGAGGAAGAGGCGTCCATCCGCAAGCGGGCCATGGAGTTGCTCGACTTCGTCGGCATCGCCCAGTTCGCCAGCCGCACGGCGCGCTTCTTGTCGTATGGCGACCAGCGGCGCCTGGAAATCGCCCGCGCGCTGGCCACGGACCCGCAACTGCTGGCGCTCGACGAGCCGGCGGCGGGCATGAATGCGACGGAAAAGCTGGCCCTGCGCGAGTTGCTGGTGAAAATCAAGGCCGAAGGCAAGACCGTGCTGTTGATCGAGCACGACGTGAAACTGATGATGGGACTGTGCGACCGCATCACCGTGCTCGAGTATGGCAAGCGCATCGCGGAAGGCTTGCCGGCCGAAATACAACAAAACCCGGCCGTCATCGAGGCTTATCTGGGAGGGTCGCACGCATGAGTAACGCTGGCTTGAACAAGAATGTATTGAAGGTATCGGGCCTGCACGTGGCCTACGGCGGCATCAAGGCCGTCAAGGGTATCGACCTGGAAGTCAACCAGGGCGAGCTGATCGCCCTGATCGGTGCGAACGGCGCCGGCAAGACGACGACCTTGAAAGCCATCACGGGCACTTTGCCGGCCTGCAAGGTCGAAGGCACGATCAGCTACCTGGGTGAGTCGCTCAAGGGCACGAAATCGTTCCACTTGGTGGAAAGGAAACTGGCCATGGTGCCGGAAGGGCGGGGCGTATTTACCCGCATGTCGATCCGGGAAAACCTCATGATGGGCGCCTACACGCGCACGGACAAGGCCGGTGTCGAGGACGATATCGCCCGCTGGTTCGACGTCTTTCCACGCCTCAAGGAACGGGCGGCGCAGATGGCCGGCACCCTGTCCGGTGGCGAGCAGCAGATGCTGGCCATGGCGCGGGCACTGATGAGTCATCCGAAACTGCTGCTGCTCGACGAGCCGTCGATGGGCCTGTCGCCCATCATGGTCGAGAAAATTTTCGAGGTGATCCGCAAGGTGTCGTCCGAAGGCATCACGATCTTGCTGGTCGAACAGAATGCCCGTTTGGCCCTGCAAGCGGCACACCGCGGCTATGTGATGGATTCCGGCCTCGTCACCATGGGCGGCAATGCGGCTGCCATGCTCGACGATCCGCGCGTGAAGGCGGCGTATCTGGGAGAGTAACCGTGCATAAAAAATGCCCCAGCTGGGCTGGGGCATAATGGCATCCGTCGGGGAAGTACGGGATGGATGCCTGGAGGAGCTTGTACTAGCGGACCGCCGGAGCGGTCGCGCAAGAATTACTTGGCGGCAGCGCGTGGCACGACTTTTTCAGCAGCTTGCGTGAACTGGTTCACGGCCGAGGTCAAGTTCGCTTCGATGGCTTCGACGGCTTGCTTGCTGGTTTTCGAGAATTGCTCGTAGCCTGCATTGGCGTTGCCGATGGCGCTTTTCAGGATGGCGACGGCGTTTTCCGAACCGGCTGGCGCGTTCTTGGTGACTTCTTCCACCAGGGACAGGACTTTGCGGTTGGTTTCAGCGATTTGCGATTCAGCAGCTTTGCTGAACTCGGCTTGGGTGCCCGACGTGATGGCAGCCAGGTGACGACCGTAAGCGATGGCTTTTTCGGCGCTAGGCTGGGCTTGAGCAGCGCTCAGCGAGAAGAATTCTTGTGGATCTTTTGCCGACAGCAATTGCTTGGCGGCGGCGGTCGATTCTTCCAGGGTCGCTTTGGCAGCGGTCAGGTTCAGTTCGACGATCTTTTCGATGCCTTCGAAGGCTTTGCCCGTCAGCGACGAGAACAGGGCGAATTGGGCTTCCAGGTTGGCTTTGGTAGCGGACGAAAATTGCTCAGGAATTGAAAACATATAAATCTCCAAAAAATCGAAATCTGGTTAATTTGATGCTGCGTGTACCGTTTGGGAAAGCAGGTGAATCTAAATTTTTCAAGCTGAACAAGAATTGTGCAACGCAACAAACCCTATTCTACGGTGAAAAAAAACGAAGTCAAGCGTTTCTTGTGCGATGCAACAATTGAATAGATTTGGATCAAAAGTCATTGTTTCTAAAGAGAAATATTTGATTTCTGGGTGTCAATGGTTTATGCCTAAACTACCGTTTCCAGCGGCTACGGGGACGATTGCGGCGCAGCATGCTAGACTTTGCCTCCCGCACTGGCGCAGCATCTGGTGCCGATCCTGTTTCCCGAGTTGATACCATGTCCAATCTTCCCGCCGCGGCTGGCGCCAGCGGCAAAGCCTCTCTTCTGACCACTCTGACGCCGATGGCCTTGCCTGGCTTCTTCGTGTTGTTATGGAGCACAGGCTTTATCGTGGCCAAGTTCGGCCTGCCGTACGCGCCTCCGCTGACCTTTTTGCTGCTGCGCTTCCTGGGCGTGCTGGTGATCCTGTTGCCGCTCGTGCTGCTGTTGCGCGCGCCATGGCCCGTGGGACAGTTCCGTCAGATCGCCGTCGCCGGCATCTTGATGCAGGCCGGGTACCTGGCCGGCGTCTGGTGCGCGATCAAGCTTGGCATGCCGGCCGGCCTGTCCGCGCTGATCGTGGGCATGCAGCCCGTGCTGACGGCCTGCGCCGCGCCGCTGATCGGCGAATCCGTGCGCCCGCGCCAGTGGCTGGGCCTGTTCTTTGGCTTGCTGGGCGTGGCCCTCGTCGTGTATGCGAAGATCAATCTCGTGGGCCTGACCGTGGAAAGCGTGCTGCTGTGCGTGTTCGCGCTGCTGTCGATGACGGCCGGCACCATGTACCAAAAACGCCACTGCCCGCAATTCGACTTGCGCACGGGCACGGTGGTGCAGTTTGCCGCCTCCATCGTCGTGGTCTTGCCATTCGCCCTGTACTACGAAGGGCTGGACCTGCATTTCAGCAATGTGCAATGGACGGCGAATTTCATCGGCGCCTTGCTGTGGTCGGTACTCGTGCTGTCCATCGGCGCCATCTTTCTGCTGTTCGCCCTGATCCGCCGTAGCGACGCGACGAAAGTGACGGGCTTGCTGTACCTGACGCCGCCCACGACGGCCGTGATGGCCTGGCTGATGTTCGGCGAAGCGTTCAATATGCTGGGCATCGCCGGCATGCTGGTGGCCGTGGTCGGCGTGGTGTTTGTCGTCAAGAAGTAGAGATAGCGGGAGAGCAGGGCAGTGAACAAGCAAGCATCTGAAACACAGGCGGCGCAGCAAGCCGTCGACGCCGTCATCCTGTCGCGCCGTTCGATCCGCGCCTTTTTGCCCATGCCGGTGGCGCAGGACGATATCGCGCGCATCCTGGAAGTGGCGGCGCGCGCGCCTTCGGGCGCCAACATGCAGCCGTGGAAAGTGTATGTGCTGTCGGGCGAGGCGCGCGCGCGGCTGTCGCGCCGCATCCTCGACGTCTATGCCGCACCGAAGGCGCCCGATGCGCCCGCGCGCACGGCGTCGTATATCTATTACCCGCGCCAGTGGACGGCGCCGTTCATCGAGCGCCGCCGCAAGATCGGCCTGGACCTGTACCAGCTGCTGGGCCTGGAGCGGAGCGACACGGCCGGCATGGCGGCTCAGCATGGACGCAATTTCCAGTTTTTCGATGCACCCGTCGGGCTGATCTTTACCATCGAACGGGTGCTGGAGCAGGGTTCCTGGCTCGACTACGGCATGTTCTTGCAAAATATCATGCTGGCGGCGCGCGCGCGGGGACTCGACACGTGCCCGCAAGCGGCCTTCATCCACTACCATGACATCATCCGTGACGAGCTGGGCGTGCCAGCCAGCGAAATGGTGGTGTGCGGCATGGCCCTCGGCTATGCCGACCCGGACAAGGTCGAGAACCGCTTGAGCACGGAACGCGAGCCGCTGGCCGGTTTTGTTAAATTCATGGACAAATAGACATCCCGGCGATGTGCACCAGCAAATAGCCGTCAAGGATGAGCTTGTTTGCTGATCGCTAACGATTTGTATTTCAGTACTGCAATAAATACTGTCCTAACTGTTAAATAGGCTTGCGAATACTCTGCATTTCGCTACACTGCAATAAGGCAACAGCTTCACGGGGAATTATCGAATGGCTAAGTTTAAACTTGCGCTGGGTATCCTGGCTTCCCTGCTGTTTGCACTGGCGCCGGCTGCGGCCGTGCACGCCAAGGAAGCGAACGGCAAATCCTCAGCCTCCAAGAAACAGAACACCAAGAAAGTCAAAGTCGTGCTGCGCAAGAGCGCGACGGCCGCGCCGCGCGAAAAGAGCGTGCGCCGGGTCGTCATGGTGCGCGGCAAACGCAAGGTCATCTATCAAAAAATCAGCAGCGTGGCCGTGCCCATGGCCGCACCGATGCCGACCATGGGCGACCTGGCCGGCCTGAACCTCACGCGCGATCCGCTCGACCTCAAGTCGAGCGTGGCGCTGGTGCTGGACCAGGCCAATTCGGAAGTGCTGTTTGAAAAGAATTCGAATGTGGCCTTGCCCATCGCCTCCATCACCAAGATGATGACGGGCCTGGTGGTGGTCGAAGCGCACCAGGACATGGAGGAACTGCTGACGATCACGGACGAGGACGTCGACCGGGCCAAGTTCAGCAGCTCGCGCCTGAAAGTGGGTTCGCAATTGACGCGGGCGAATATGCTGCACATCGCCTTGATGAGCTCGGAAAACCGTGCCGCCTCGGCGCTGGGCCGCAATTATCCGGGCGGTTTGTCGGCGTTTGTCGACGCGATGAACAGCAAGGCGCGGCAGCTGGGCATGATGGATACGCATTACGTCGATTCCAGTGGCTTGTCAAAGATGAACGTGGCCAGCGCGCGCGACCTGGGCAAGCTGGCCATGGCCGCCTTCCGCCATCCGCTGTTGCGCGAGTACTCGACGGACCCGAAAGCCATCGTCGAAGCCAGCGGCCAGCCCATGCAGTTTGGCAATACGAATCACCTGGTGGCGAATCCCGGCTGGGAAATCGGCTTGCAAAAGACGGGCTTTATCAATGAGGCGGGACGTTGCCTGATGATGCAGGCTGTCATCGAAGGACGGGCCGTGATCATGGTCTTCCTCGATTCCAAGGGAAAACAGTCGCGCACGGCCGATGCGGGGCGCATGCGCAAGTGGCTGGAAGCCCTCAAGCCTGCCAACATGAGCTTGCCTGGCGGCTAAAAGAAACAGGGCAGCGTTGCTGCTCTGTTTCTTTAGTCTTGGGGTATAAAACCCAAAGTCACTGAAATCTGGTTCGCCGTTTCCACCAGGTCCACCAGCCACTCATCCTGCAGGCGGTCGGCTGGCGCCGAGATCGACAGGCCGGCGATCAGCTTGCCTGTATCGTCGCGGATGCCGGCGGCCATGCAGCGCACGCCCAGTTCCAGCTCTTCATTGTCGCGCGCATAGCCGCGCTCGCGCACCAGGCTCAGTTCGCGCTCAAGCTTTTGCAGATCCGTGATGGAATTCTTGTTGTGTCCGGCCAGGCCCGTGCGCGTGGCGTACGCGCGGATGGCTTTCGGCTCGTCCACGGAGAGGAACAGCTTGCCGGTCGAGGTCAGGTGCAGCGGGCCGCGGCCGCCGATGGCGCGCACCACCTGCATGCCCGAGCGTTCGGAAAAGGCACGGTCGATGTAGACGATCTCGTCGCCCTGGCGCACGGACAGGTTGATCGTTTGCTGGGTTTTCTTGTGCAACTGGCGCATGAAGTCCAGCGCCGCTTCGCGCACGCTGAGGCGGCTTTTCACCACATTGCCCAGTTCCAACAGGCGCATGCCCAGCCGGTACGTGCCCGGTTCGATGCGGTCGACAAAGCGCGTCAGCACCATGTCGTTGAGGATGCGGTGCGCCGTCGAGGGGTGCAGGCCCGATACTTTGGACAATTCCTTCAGGCTGACCGGGTCGGAATATTTGGCCAGGGCATCGAGCAGGGCGACCATGCGTTCGATGACCTGGATCGTCGTCTTCGGGGCAGCGACCGGTTCAATTTTCATGATGGATTTGGTGCAATGCAGTATTCATCCTTCTTTATACCATGATGTGAAAAAATAGTGAAATGTTCCGAGATAGATAGCGAATAAATTGTCACAATCCCTATTGTGCCCGTCATAATGCGTGGATAGCATGTGCTTTGAACCATGGAAAACTATGCAACCTGTAAATGAATTCAAGAGCAAAAGCGGCTTGAAACGGATTTTCTCCGCCTTTTTCTACTCGCTCGATGGCTTGAAAGCGGCCTGGCGCCACGAACATGCGTTCCGGCAGGAACTGGGCCTGTTCGTCGTCGGCACGGTGATCGCCTTGCTGCTGCGCGTTTCCGCGTTTGAAAAGCTGGTGCTGATCGGCGTGCTGCTGCTGGTGCTGATCGTCGAACTGATCAATTCGGCAATTGAAGCCGTGGTTGACCGCATTTCGCTCGAACGTCATCCGCTGTCGAAAAACGCCAAGGACTTTGGTAGCGCCGCCGTGCTGCTGACCTGCATCCTGGCCTTCGCCACCTGGGCCGTCATTTTGTTTAACCGTTTTTATTAACTGCTAAATCCCCGTTGCGCGCCGTCCATATGTGAAAAACGCATATCAAACGGCGAAACGCTTCGTTCTCTTTGCGGCCATGGCGCCGTAATCTGGTGGCTCTGCAAGTTCAACCACACGGGGATCTTAGATGCTGTCGAAAAAAATCATCATTGCCGCCGCCATCAGCGCGTTTGCCATTCTGCAAACGGCGCAGGCTGCCGATATCACCCTGCTCAACGTGTCGTACGACCCGACGCGCGAGCTGTATCAGGATGTGAATACGGCGTTTGCCAAGGAGTGGAAAGGCAAGACGGGCGACAACGTCAAGATCAAGCAATCGCACGGTGGTTCGGGCAAGCAGGCGCGCGCCGTCATCGACGGCCTGGAGGCGGATATCGTCACCCTGGCCCTGGCCTATGACATCGATGCGCTGGCCGAGCACAAGCTGCTGGCCGGCGACTGGCAAAAGCGCTTGGCGCACAACAGCTCGCCTTACACCTCGACCATCGTCTTCCTGGTGCGCAAGGGCAACCCGAAAGGCATCAAGGATTGGAACGACCTGATCAAGCCAGGCGTCTCCGTCATCACGCCGAATCCGAAAACCTCGGGCGGCGCCCGCTGGAACCATCTGGCTGCGTGGGGTTACGCGCTGCGCCAGCCGGGCGGCAACGAAGCGAAGGCCAAGGATTTCCTCGGCAAGCTGTATAAAAACGTGCCCGTGCTCGATTCCGGCGCGCGCGGCGCCACCACCACTTTTGTTGAGCGCGGCATCGGCGACGTGCTGATCGCCTGGGAAAACGAGGCTTACCTGGCCGTCAAGGAACTGGGCCCGACCAAGTTCGACATCATCACGCCATCCGTCAGCATCCTGGCCGAGCCGCCCGTCGCCGTCGTCGACAAGTTTGCCGACAAGCATGGCACGCGCAAGGTGGCCGAGGCTTACCTGAACTACCTGTACACGGATGAAGCGCAAGACATCATCGCGAAGAATTACTACCGTCCGGCAACGGACAAGGCGGCGAAGAAATACGCGTCGCAGTTCGCCAAGGTCAACCTGTTCACCATCGAGCAAGTGGCGGGCGGCTGGACGGCTGCACAGAAGGCGCACTTTGCCGACGGCGGCATCTTCGACCAGATCTACCAGCCTAAGTAATACCGGATGGCACGATTGCCAGACCGTTACTAAAAGGACACATCATGGCGCTGCGCAGCTTTTCCGATTACCGGGTACTGATCGTGCCGGGCTTGCATAACAGCGGTCCCGAGCATTGGCAGAGCCGCTGGCAGCGCCTGTATCCGCAATTCGAGCGGGTCGAGCAGGACGACTGGAACGCACCCGACCTGGCCAACTGGTCGGCGCGGCTGGACCAGGTGCGGCGGCAGGATGCGCGCCCGACCCTGATCGTCGCCCACAGCTTCGGCTGCCTGACGACGGCGCACAGCCTGGCGCGCGATCCGCAGGGCGTGGCCGGCGTGCTGCTGGTGGGACCAGCCGATCCCGACAAGTTTGGCGTGGCGAAGGCATTGCCGCAAAAGCGGCTGCCTTGCCCCGGCATCCTGATCGCCAGCCAGACCGATCCGTGGATGACGGCCGAACACGCGGCGCAGTGGGCACGGCGCTGGAATTGCAAGTATATTGATGGCGGTGCGCTGGGCCATATCAACGCCGAGTCGCGCCTTGGCGACTGGGTCTACGGCCAGGCGCAATTGCAAACGCTGTTTGATCTGGCGCAAAGCGACAAGCGCCACCGTCAGGCAGCCTGATTCGACCAACATCCCGATACACAACCTCACAGGAGATCACGATGACTTTACGCCTGGGCGATGTCGCCCCTGATTTTGAACAAGACAGCTCGATAGGCCCGCTCAAGTTCCACGAGTGGGCGGGCAATTCCTGGGTGGTGCTGTTTTCCCATCCGGCCGACTTTACCCCCGTATGCACGACGGAACTGGGCTTGACGGCCAAGCTCAAGCCGGAATTCGACAAGCGCAACGTAAAGGCCATCGCCCTGTCCGTGGACGCGGCCGAGTCGCACAAGAGCTGGATCAAGGATATCGAAGAGACGCAAAATACGGTCGTGGGCTTCCCCATCATCGCCGACGTCGACAAGAAAGTGTCGGTGCTGTACGACATGATCCACCCGGAACAGTCCGTCACGGCCACCGTGCGCTCCGTCTTCATCATCGACCCGAACAAAAAGGTGCGGCTGATCCTCACGTACCCGCTGAGCACGGGCCGCAACTTCAATGAAATCCTGCGCGTCATCGACGCCCTGCAACTGACGGACGGCTACACTGTAGCCACGCCAGGCAACTGGAAAGACGGCGACGACGTCATCATTCCATTGACAGTGCAAGACCCGGACGTGATCAAGCAGAAGTATCCGAAGGGGTTTACGGCCGCCAAGCCATACCTACGTCTGACGCCGCAGCCGAACAAGTAAGAACGGGGTCCGTTGCTTCGCAATCGGAATGCGTCCCATTGGGACGCATTCCCCCTCAGGGGCTGACCCCAGCCGTCAAGGTGTTGGGTTAAGTGTGTGCCCACCCCAACCCCACCCCAAAAGCCGGGGTCGGACCCGCAGGGTCCGACCCCTTTTTTTCGCCCATAGATTCCGCCAGCAAGTATGCAAAATCCATCTAAGCAAATGAGAAATGGTTAGTTCTTTTTATAACGGTTGCATGTGATTATTGCGCCCTATAACTCAAAAATGTAATAAGAAGGGGTTTCTATGTCTGCAGCATCAGCAGCACCGCTCAAGGCGCGCGGAGCGCCGTTTCGGGTCATGCCGGGGTTTAAGCTGTCTCTGGGCTTCACGCTCTTTTACCTGGCCCTGATCGTTCTCATTCCGCTGTCGTCGGTGTTCCTGAAGACCTTCACCATGACGTGGGACGCCTTCTTCAGCGCCGTCACGTCCGACCGCGTGATGGCGTCCTACCGCCTGACGTTTGGCGCTTCGCTGATCGCGGCCCTGTTGAACGTGGTGTTTGGCGGCATCCTGGCCTGGGTGCTGGTGCGCTATAAATTTCCCGGCAAGCGCATCATCGATGCGCTGGTCGACTTGCCGTTCGCCTTGCCGACGGCCGTGGCCGGCATCACCCTGACGGCCCTGTATTCGTCGAACGGCTGGTTCGGCCAGTTCATCGAAGGCGTGCTGGGCATCAAGGTGGCGTTTACGCCGCTGGGCGTGGTGGTGGCGCTGACCTTCATCGGCTTGCCTTTCGTCGTGCGCACGGTGCAACCGGTGCTGGAAGACGCGGAAAAGGAACTGGAAGAAGCGGCCGCCAGCCTGGGCGCCAATTCCCTGCAAACGTTTATCCGCGTCATCTTCCCCACGATCTTGCCGTCCTTGCTGACGGGCTTTGCGCTGGCCTTCGCCCGCGCCACGGGCGAGTACGGTTCCGTGATCTTTATCGCCGGCAATATGCCGATGGTGTCGGAAATCACGCCGCTGTTCATTATTACCAAGCTGGAACAATACGATTACGCAGGCGCCACGGCCATCGCCGTGGTGATGCTGGTGGTCTCCTTTTTGCTGTTGTTGACGATTAACCTGCTGCAAGCATGGACGCGCGGAAAGGCGAAGAAATCATGAGTACGAATACGACTGCCGCCGCTGGCGTGGACAAGGCGCTGCCGACTGCGCGCCGCTTCGAACCGAATGTCGGCCCCGTCGTACTGGAACCATTGTGGGTACGCACGGTATTGATCACCATCGCCTTGCTGTTCCTGACAGCCTTCCTCATCGTGCCCCTGGTGGCCGTGTTTGCGGAAGCGTTCAAGAAGGGCTGGGAAGCGTATATCGCCGCCATCATCGATCCGGACGCGATTTCCGCGATTAAATTGACCCTGATCACGGCCGCCATCGCCGTGCCGCTGAACTTGGTATTCGGCGTGGCCGCTTCCTGGTGCATCGCCAAGTTCGAGTTCCGCGGCAAGAGCATCTTGCTGACCCTGATCGACTTGCCGTTTTCCGTCTCGCCCGTCATTTCCGGCCTGATCTACGTGCTGATGTTTGGTGCCCAAGGCTGGTTCGGCCCGTGGCTGCAGGCGCACGACATCAAGATTTTGTTTGCCGTGCCCGGCATCGTGCTGGCCACCATCTTCATCACTTTCCCGTTCGTGGCGCGTGAATTGATCCCGCTGATGCAGTCGCAGGGCAGCGAAGAGGAAGAGGCTGCCATCGTGCTGGGCGCGTCGGGCTGGAACACTTTCCGCCGAGTCACCTTGCCGAATATCAAGTGGGGTCTGCTGTATGGCGTGATCCTGTGTAACGCCCGCGCCATGGGCGAGTTCGGCGCCGTGTCCGTGGTCTCCGGCCATATCCGCGGCGAAACCAACACCATGCCGCTGCAGGTGGAGATTCTGTACAACGAGTACAACTTCGCCGCCGCATTTGCCGTCGCCTCCCTGCTGGCCTTGCTGGCCTTGGTGACCCTGGCCTTGAAAGCTTTCATTGAGTGGCGTTTGAACGAGAGCGACGCCGACGATTCCGCCTTACGTTCTACGGAGCACTGACATGACCATCGCAGTTAAAAACATCCACAAGCGTTTTGGCGATTTCGTCGCCCTCGACAATATCTCGCTGGACTTTCCCGCCGGCGAATTGACGGCCCTGCTGGGCCCTTCGGGTTGCGGCAAGACCACCTTGCTGCGCATCATTGCCGGCCTCGAACATCCGGACAGCGGGCAAGTGCTGCTGGACGCGGAAGATGCGTCGAACCGCCACGTGCGCGAGCGGCAAGTCGGTTTCGTTTTTCAACACTATGCGCTGTTCAAGCACATGACCGTGTTTGAAAACGTGGCCTTCGGCTTGCGCGTGAAGTCGCGCAGCGAGCGCCCGTCGGAAGACCAGATCCGCCGCAAGGTCAAAGATTTGCTGGAACTGGTACAGCTCGACTGGCTGGCCGACCGCTATCCGCCGCAGTTGTCGGGCGGACAACGCCAGCGCATCGCCCTGGCGCGTGCCCTGGCCGTCGAGCCGCGCGTGCTGCTGCTCGATGAACCGTTCGGCGCCTTGGATGCCAAGGTGCGCAAGGAATTGCGCCGCTGGCTGCGCCGCCTGCATGACGACTTGCACGTGACCAGTATTTTCGTCACGCATGACCAGGAAGAAGCGTTGGAAGTGGCCGACCAGGTCGTGCTGATGAACAAGGGCACCGTCGAGCAACTGGGTTCCCCGGAGCAAGTCTACAACCACCCGGCCTCGCCCTTCGTCTACGGCTTCCTCGGCAACGTCAACCTGTTCCACGGGCGCGTGCATGACGGCGTGATGGCGACGGGTGACGCCAGCTTCGAGGTGCCCGATTACGCGGGCGTGAGCGACAGCAAGGGCACGGCCTATGTGCGTCCGCATGACCTGGAAATCGACCGCTACACACAGGGCGCCGAAGGCATCGTCGTCAAGCTGAGTCGCGCGCATGCGATCGGCCCGCTGGCCCAGCTGGACTTGCAGCGCGTCGATAACAGCGAGCTGATCGAAGCGGTGATGTCGAACGAGCGTTTTACGCATCTGCAACTGAAGGAAGGCGAGACGTTAGTTGTCCGCCCGAAACGCCTGCACGTATTCGTTGAACCGACAAGAACCTGAGAGGCTGGAACACTATGAATTTTCAACAACTGCGTTCGATCCGCGAAGCGGCCCGCCGCGGCTATAACCTGACGGAAGTGGCCAACGCCCTGTTCACGTCGCAGCCGGGCGTAAGCCGGCAAATCCGCGAACTGGAAGATGAGCTGGGCGTGGTGATTTTCGAGCGTAACGGCAAGCGATTGACGGGCTTGACGGAGCCGGGCAAGGGCATCCTGAAGATCGTCGACCGCCTCTTGATCGAGGCGGAAAACCTGCAGCAGGCCAGTCTCGAATACAGCGGCCAGACCAGCGGGACGTTATCCGTGGCGGCCACGCACACGCAGGCGCGCTATGCGCTGCCGAAAGTGGTGCAGGGCTTCCGCGCCGCTTTCCCTGAGGTCCGCATCGCGCTGCAGCAAAGCGCGCCCGAACACATCGCGGAATGGGTGCTGTCGGGTAAGACCGATATCGGCATCGCCACGGAAGGCTTGAGCCAGTTTCCCGACCTCGTGTCGTTTCCGTGCTACCGCTGGAGCCATCTGATCGTCGTGCCGGACGGCCACCCGCTGCTCGAGCACTCGCCGATCCGCCTGGAAGACCTGGCGAAATACCCGTTGATCACCTACGACAAGGGGTTCACGGGACGCGGCCATATCGACGATGCATTCGCCAAGGCGGGCGTAATGACCGACATCATTTTGACGGCCATGGATTCGGACGTCATCAAGCAATACGTGGCGCTGGGCCTGGGCGTGGGCATCGTGGCTTCGATGGCCTTCGACCATGGCCGCGACAAGGGGCTAAGGGCCGTGGAAGCGTCGCACCTGTTCGCCACCAACACGACGCGCCTGGCCGTGCGCCGCGGCGCCTACCTGCGCGCCTACGCCTACGAGTTCATCCTGCAGCTGGCGCCGGACTTGACGCGCGAAGACATCGACCGCGCCATGGCGGGAGAGGAAGCGCTCTAGGCGATGGCCGCCCGCTGCGCGCGCGTCAGGCTGGCCACGGCGCGCGCGTAGCTATCTTGCACCAGTTCCGCCAGGTAATCGGCGGGGAAGCGCGCCACGTCGACGATGGTCACCCAGTGAAAGCGGCCCATGTAGCGGGCCGGTTTCACGCCCGGCATGTCCGTCAGTTCGATAAAGCGCTCGGCGCTGACCCGCAGGCTGAAGCGCCACTGCTCGGGCGCGCTGGTCTTGAAATAGGCAAATTTCTTGCCGCTCACTTCACACAAGAGGATGTTCGACGGCGGGCCATACAGCACAGCTTGCGCGCCGGGCAGGGCCGCGCAAAATTGCTTCAGTTCATCTGTTGTCATTCGTCCACCGCCATGAATTGTTGCGTGTTGTGGTCGAAGGCATAGGCCGATCCGGCGGGAGAATCCAGCAGCGCAATACAACGATCATCCACGCTGAGCAAGGCGCCCAGCGATACGAGGGCCACGTTGGCGCTGTCGTTCATGTAGTCGTCGCTTTCGTCGTTGGCCGTGAAGCGCCAGCCGCTGTCGTCGTCGTTGTCCGGTTCCTCGCGGTACAGATAGCCGACGGGCGCGCCGTCTTCCAGCACTTTTTTCGTCACGAAGCACAGGCCCGCGTAGCGGTTGACGAGGTTATCATCATCGTCGTGCTGGGTATTGATGATGTGACGCGCCGCGAAGGCGATGGGGTCTTTCGCCTGCAAATCGGTGATGTAGCCGGGCATGTTGTCGAGCTTGCCGGTGAAGTGCCCATGCGGCTCGACCGTATCGACCAGCACCCACATGCGCTCGGCACCCGGCGCTTGCGGGTCGTCGCTGTGGAAGGCGAAGATCAGCTTGACCACTTCGCCGGGGCGCACCTGGGCGATGGCCTCGGGCGGTGATTTATAAAAAGTATAGGGATGGCGCGCCGCCAGTTCGGCGGCGTCGGCCAGGTGCCAGCTGGGCATGGTGGTCCGTCATCGGAGTCGAAGAGCTCCCATGGTAGCTGATTGCCCGCCGGCCTGGCTACTCCCTACGCCAGTTCAGGCTGCCTTGCGGGCAAACAGCCTAGCCGCCAGCAGTACGCCGGCCGCGCCCATGACCCAGGCCGTGGTGCTGCTGGAAAAACCGACCAGCGTATTGGCTGCGATCTTGCCCGCTTGGGGCTTGACCAGGGCCATGCGGCGCTGCGTCATCTGTGCGCCCAGCTCGCTCAAGCGCCTTGTTGTCAGCTGCGTCTCGGCTTCCGGCAGCAGCACGGTTTCTTCATCGGCGACATGGTGCAGCACGCCGCGCATCATTTCCAGCAGCAGGGTGTCATGGCGCGTGGTCGCCGCATCGGTCGCGCGCAATTCGGCGATCAGGCGGCGCATTTCCTGGTGCTCGGGCACGCTTTTCTGGCGTACCGCGGCGTCGCCGTCCAGCTGGCGCATCTGCGGATAGAAAATTTCCTCTTCCAGCTGCGCGTGGATGTCCAGTGCGCTACAGATGGTTTCTGCCAGGGCTTTTTTGACGGCAGGCTTTTTGCTGGTGGTGTACTGATGGAAGGCCAGCAGCACGTGGCTATGGTCAAAGCGGATCATGTCGGTGATGGAGGGACTCAATTTGCTTAAAGTCAGCATGGCGTGCTCCGTGATGGATGTCGGCAGGAACATGCATGATAGGACGCGGCGACGGGCCGTCCGGCAAGAAGAACGGCGTTTGTCTGCGCTGGCGCAAGACGGCGTGCGATAACGCCGGCCGGGCTTGCCTGAACGGCGCATGCGTCTGTGTGAATTAACAACACTTCCATCCAGTCAGCAGGTTTCGTTGCCCCGGTTGTACGAAGCATGACACTACGCAAAGCAGGCTCATGCATTCAATGCATGAGACCGATTGAAATTTTCAATGACTCAAGATGTTTCTTTTATTGCATTTTGATTTCCTGAATGATATCTTTTGTCCAATCGCAAAGAAGTGTAATAAAAATATAAACAACATTGTAATTTTTGAAATTTATTAATAGGGGAAACTATGAACATGACTAAACGTGCTGTGCTGGGTCTCTGCCTTGCTGTCTCGGCTTGCCTGGCGCCATTGGCCCAAGCGGCGAGCTGGGTGGAAATTACCGATCCTGCCATGAGCGGCTTTGCTGTGGGCAGCAAGACCGTCACCTACGGCAGCGTGGCAGCGGACTCGGTCTGGGTCTTTGACGGCGCCAACCCGTCGGGCGCGCAAAGTGCGGCCGCCATCAAGAGCTTGGTCAGCAGCAAATTTGGTCTGCCATCGAGCGGCACCGGTTCGCTGGTCTTGGCCGCCCAAGGCGACCTGGTCAGCAGCAAGTCCGGTTCGTTCACCGTCAACTCCAGCTTCGACTACCTGGCCGTGCATTATGGCCGTGGCGAACTGTTGTTCCACTGGGACACGCCGCTGGCCGCCAATACGGTTTTCAGCCTGGGCAACCTGCCGCGTGGCCTGAGCAATTTCCGCGCGTTCAATTCGGTCTCGGCAGTGCCTGAGCCAGCGACCTACGGCATGATGCTACTGGGCCTGGGCCTGGTCGGTTTTGCCGCGCGCCGCCGCCGCTCCTGAGCCTGCAGCGCCTGCGGGCGCAAGACATGAAAAAGCCCGGAAACGCGTTATGCGTTCCGGGCTTTTTACATGGCAGAGCGTTATTTACCAGCTATAGCCAGCCTTGGCGTAGTAGTAGCGGCCGTTGAAACCGTTCGGCGCGAAGATGCTGTAGGGCTGGGTGCCGTTGACGTTCAGGTTGCCCGCGCTCGTCACTTGCGCCGGGTAGCGGTTGGTCACGTTGTCGATGCCGGCCACGAGGCGCCAGTTCTTGCCCAGTTTCACGGAACCGGACACGTCCAGCACCCATTGCGGGTCATACGTCTGGTCCAGCTTGACGTCGTTCTGCGGCACGGTGAAGCTGCCGTAGCGCGTCACGACGCCATGCGCATTCCAGATGCCGAAGCCATAGTCGGCGGCCAGGCTGAACTTGTCCTTCGGCGACGCCACCGTGATGCGGTCGATGCTCTGGCGGTCGATCAGTTTCAGGTTGTTGGCCGTCAGGATGGCCGGATTGTCGGCGATTTTCTGAACCTTGCTCTTGTTGTGGTTGTACGCCACGGTGAGGTCGAGGCGGTCCTTGTCCTGCAGGTCGATGCGGTAGGTGCTGACGATGTCGACGCCTTCCGTGCGCGTGTCGACGGCGTTGGTGAAATAGCGTCCCGAGCCCACAGGCGTGCCTTGCGCGGCCAGGACGCTTTTCAAGGCATTGTTGAGGACCAGATTGGCAGAGAACAGGATGCGGTTGTCGATGTCGATGCGGTAGGCATCCACCGTCGTCGTGAAGTTGCGGTTAGGCTGGAACTGCAGGCCCAGGCTGTAGTTGCGGGCCTTTTCCGGTTTCAGATCCTGTGCACCGAGGGCGCGCGCCTGCGGCGTGTTGACGGCGAAGGTACCCGTTTCGATCGGCGTGTTGACGCCGTTGACGACCTGGAAGTTGGTCGTGGTGATGGTGTAGTACTGCTGCGCCAGCGATGGCGCGCGGAAGCCGCTCGACACCGTGCCGCGCAGGGACAGGGCGTCCGTGAACGCATAGCGCGCGGAACCCTTGGCTGAGGTGGTGCTGCCGAAATCGCTGTAGCGCTCATGGCGCAGGGCCACGCCGCCCGACAGTTTCTTCGTCGCTTCCGCTTCCAGGTTGACATAGATCGACTCGTTGTGGCGCGAGTGGCTGCCCGCGTTGGCAGGACGGAAGCCGGCAAAGCCTTGCGAGCCGCCGCCCGTGTACGACGCTTCGTCGCCGGCGCCGATGCTGTACTTTTCATGGCGCGCTTCGGCGCCCACGGCTACCGTCAGCGGACCCGTAAAGTAAGAGACGGGAAATTCGCGCGCTGCATCGAGGTTGAATACGGTCTGTTCGTTTTTCAGCGAGCCGGCATAGAAATGCGTGGGGCTGTTCGCGCCCAGCGACTGGTTGACCGTGTTGTCGAGGTCCAGTTCGAACTTGTTGCTGCCGTAGTTCAGGCTGGCATCCCAGCGCCAGCCGGCCGCCTCGCCGCGCAAGCCCGTGACGATGGACTGGTCCGTCAGGGTGCTGTTTTGCAGCGGCAAGAAGCCTTCCGGGAACAGCGGCGTGCGCTGGATGAACTGCTTCGAATTATTCGGGTCCGCGATCAGCGCCGTGCGCCAGGTGGCGGCGGCCGACGTATCGCGCTTGCCATAGTTGCCGAAGGCGTACCAGTCGATATTGTCGTTGATGCGGTATTCGCTGTTGAGGAAAATCGTCGCCGGCTTGCTTTCCGGATCGCCATAGCGCTGGTTGACCTTGCCGTAGCGCGGCTCCAGCGGATTGCGGAAGTCGGCGCCGGCGCGGTTGGTCGGATCGCGTTCCGCCACTTCCGCCGAGACGCGCACCCAGCCGTCGTCGCCGAGCGCGAAGCCGGCCGAACCCTTGATGGATTTTTGCTTGCCGTCGCGTTCCTGCGTCTGGCCGTAACCCACTTCGACGTCGCCGCCTGCCGCGCCTTTTTTCAGGATGATGTTGATTACGCCGGCAATCGCGTCGGAACCGTACTGGGCCGCCGCGCCATCGCGCAATACTTCCACATGGTCGATGGCGGCCAGCGGGATGGCGTTCAGGTCGACGGGCGCCGAGCCGCGGCCCAGCGAACCGTTGACGTTGACGACGGCCGACGTGTAGCGGCGCTTGCCGTTTACCAGCACCAGGGTCTGGTCGGGCGACAGGCCGCGCAGCTGGGCCGGACGCACGGCGTCGCTGGCGTCGGCGCCCGTGGCGCGGGCAAAGTTCAGCGATGGCAGCAGGCGCGCCAGCACGGTGGCCAGTTCAGCGGAACCCGTGCTTTGCAGGTCGCGCGAGGTGAGGATGTCGATCGGCGATTCGGAATCGATGGTGCGGCGGTTCTTGGCGAAGGTGCCGGTCACCACCACCGATTGCAATTCGCCTTCGGCCGGCAGCTCTTGCTGCGCTTGCGCCTGCATCGGCAGGCTGAAGCAGGCGACCAGGCTGGCGGCGATAACGGTTTTGACGGGGAGGGCGGGAAGCTGGGAGCGGGCGGTGCTTGAACTCATCGACGATATCTCTTCGGTTGGTGGTTGCGCGGACCATGGCGGTCCGATGATGCAATCAGATTAACAGTGGGCACGCGGCGTGCTTACGAATCGTTCTGTCTATCGATATGCAATAAATATCTGAAAGACGTCAACATGGCGCGAGTAGCGCATATGGCCTCGTTTCCAGCATACGACCGGGCAAGGCAAGGCCGCAATGCTGCACAGCAGTAAATTGCCAGCTGTTGTATAAATACGACTATCTGCGATGAGGGGGGAGCCTGGCGGCGGCCTGCGCCGCCAGGAGGGGCGCGCTTACTGCCCAGGGTTGGGCAGGCTGGCGTGGATGGCGTCGACGGCCGCCACGAGGTCCGGCGACAGGCTGACTTGATGGGCATCGATATTTTGCTGCAACTGCGCCACGCTGGTGGCGCCGATGATGGTCGAGGCCACGAACCAGCGCGAGTAGCACCAGGCCAGCGCCAACTGCGCCGGCGTCAAGCCGTGCGCGCGGGCCAGCGCCGCATACTGGGCGGCTGCCGCTATGGTAGCGGGGCGCACGTAGCGGGGACTCCAGCCGGGCGGGAAAATCGTCAGGCGGCCCCTGGCTTGCGGATTGTCGAGGTATTTCGCCGTCAGCTGGCCGAACGCCAGCGGGCTGTAGGCCAGCAAGCTGACATTTTCCCGGTGGCAGGTCTCGTCGAGCAAGCTCGTCTCGAAATGGCGCGCCGTCAGGTTGTACAGGTTCTGGATCGAGGCGATGCGCGGCAAGCCTTTCAGCTCGGCCTGCTTGATGTATTCGCACACGCCCCACGACGATTCGTTCGACACGCCGATGTGGCCGATCTTGCCCTCGTCGACCAGCTTGCCCAGCACGGCCAGCGTGTCTTCGATGGCGACCGACGCGTGTTCCTTGCGCGGGTTGTACACGCTGGCGCCGAAGATGGGCAGGTTGCGGCTGGGCCAATGCAACTGGTACAGGTCGATGTGCTCCGTCTGCAGCCGGCGCAGGCTGTCCTCGACGGCGGCGCGGATGTTGACGGCGTCGTGGTCCGTCTTGCCATTGCGTATCCAGTGCATGCGCGAGTTCGGCCCGGCCACCTTGCTGGCCAGCACGATCTGGCTGCGCTTGCCGCTTTTCTTCAGCCAGCTGCCGATGTAGCGCTCGGTGCTGCCCTGCGTTTGCGCGCTGGCCATCACCGGATACATCTCGGCCGTGTCGATGAAGTTGATACCGCGTTCGAGCGCGTAATCGAGCTGGCTGTGCGCTTCGGCTTCGCTATTCTGCTCGCCGAAGGTCATCGTGCCCAGGCAGATCGTGCTCACTTCCAGGCTGCTGGAGCCCAGCTTGACCTTGTCGATCATTTCGCCTGCTTGCCGCGCAGCGCGCGGGCGCAATCCTTGATCAGGGCGGGGCCCGCGTAGATCAGGCCGCTGTACAACTGCACCAGCTGCGCGCCCGCCTCGAGCTTGGCCAAAGCATCCTTGCCCTGCATGATGCCGCCCACGCCGATGATGGGCAGCGCGTCGCCCAGTTCCGCTTTCAGCAAACGGATGACATTGTTCGACAGTTCGAACACGGGCGCGCCGGAAAGGCCGCCCGCTTCCGCGCCGTGCGGCATGCCTTCGACGGCGCTGCGCGACAGGGTCGTGTTGGTGGCGATGACGCCGTCGATCTGGTGGCGCGTGAGCGACTCGGCGATGCTTTTCACCTGTTCGCCATCCATGTCCGGCGCGATTTTCAGGGCCAGCGGCACGTAGCGCTTGTGCTTGTCCGCCAGGCGCGCCTGGGCTTCCTTGAGTTGCGACAGCAGGGCGTCGAGTTCGGACGCGCCCTGCAACTGGCGCAGGTTTTTCGTGTTCGGCGACGAGATGTTCACCGTCACATAGCTGGCATACGGGTAGACTTTTTCCAGGCACAGCAGGTAATCGTCGGCCGCGCGCTCGATGGGCGTGTCGGCATTCTTGCCGATGTTCAGGCCCAGCACGCCCGCGCGGTTCTGGTAGAACTTCGACGCCTGCACGTTGGCGACGAAGGCGTCCACGCCGCCATTATTGAAACCCATGCGGTTG
The DNA here is from genome assembly GCF_036885605.1 of Janthinobacterium sp. TB1-E2. Lineage (NCBI taxonomy): Bacteria > Pseudomonadati > Pseudomonadota > Betaproteobacteria > Burkholderiales > Oxalobacteraceae > Janthinobacterium > Janthinobacterium aestuarii. Next base: position 5,316,222 of record NZ_CP142523.1, on the reverse strand, counting down.
ATGATGCCCTGCGCCTGCGGCAGGCGGAACATGCGCGGTTTCGGATTGCCCGCCTGCGCGCGCGGCGTGACGGTGCCCACTTCGATGGAACCAAAACCCAGGTCGGCCAGCGCGTCGATATAGGCGCCATCCTTGTCCAGACCGGCGGCCAGGCCGACCGGGTTGGGGAAGGTGATGCCCATCACCGTGCGCGGGTCCGCCGCCGGTTTGCCGGCCAGCTTCGTCAGGCCCAGCGCGCTGGCGCGTTTCAGGGCGGGCAGGGTCAGATGGTGGGCCGCTTCGGCATCCATCGAGAACAGCAGCGGGCGGGCGAGGGAGTACAGGAATTTTTCAGACATGGGGCGCTTTGAGTAGGTGTGCGGACCGCCGGGAAGGGCTGGCGGCGCGCGAAATAAGTGCCGTATTTTACCGTGTTCCGCGCGGCTGCCGGGTGTATAGTTCTCTTTGGTCTAAAGCAACATTAATTCATTCATAATTTGCATTGGGCCGTGGACCTTCCTGTTTTTTCTCTGTTCTGTTGACTTCATAAGCGAGACATCGATTGAAAAAGACACGCATCTTGACGGCCATCGCGGCCGCCAGCGCACTGCTGCTGAGCCACCCGGCCCTGGCCCTGCCCAATACGCAAGACACCCGCATGCTGAGCGAACCGGCCGTCTCCAGCCGCCACATCGCCTTCATCTATGCCGGCGACCTGTGGCTGTCGAACCTCGATGGCGGCGGCGCGCGGCGCCTGACGTCCGACCTGGGCGACAAGTCCAACCCCGTGTTTTCGCCCGACGGCAGCCTGATCGCGTATAGCGCGAATATCGACGGCAATATCGACGTGTATGTGATCGCGGCGGCCGGTGGCGTGCCGCGCCGCCTGACCTTCCACCCGGGCGCGGACCTGGCGCAGTCGTTCACGCCCGATAGCCAGTCCGTAATGTTTACCTCGCCCCGCGCCGCCTTCAACAACCGCTTCCAGAAGCTGTTTACGGTGCCGGTGGCGGGCGGCGTGGAAACGCAGCTGGAAATCCCGAACGCGTCGCGCGCCACGTATTCGCCCGATGGCAAGCGCATCGCATACAACCCGCTGGCGCCCGCCTTCAAGCAGTGGAAGCGCTACCGGGGCGGCACCAATTCCTGGCTGTGGCTATTCTCGTCGTCCGATAAATCGATTGAAAAAATCCCCCAGCCGACGACGCGCTCGAACGACGTCGACCCGATGTGGATAGGCGACACCGTGTACTTCCGCTCCGACCGCAACGGCGAATTCAACCTCTTTGCGTATGACGTGAAAACGAAGGCCGTGCGCCAGCTGACGCGGCATGCGGATTTCCCCGTGCTGAACGCGTCGGCCGCGAACGGTAAGATAGTCTACGAGCAGGCCGGCTATCTGCACGCGTTCGACATCGCCAGCGGCCAGGCGCACAAGCTGACCATCGCCGTGGCCAGCGACCTGGGGCAAACGCGTCCACGCTGGGTCAAGAACGCGAAATACATCCGCGACGCGTCGATTTCGCCATCGGGCGCGAGGGTCGCCTTCGAGTACCGGGGCGAGATCGTCACCATCCCCGCGGACAAGGGCGACGTGCGCAATCTGACGCAGACGGCCGGCGCCCACGAACGCACGCCGATCTGGTCGCCCGATGGCCGCTCGGTCGCATATTTCTCGGACGAGTCGGGCGAATATGAATTGCATGTGCGGGCGCAGGATGGCAAGGGCGCCGTGCGCAAGTTCAAGCTCAATGGCAGCGGCTTCTATGACAACGCCGTCTGGTCGCCCGACAGCAAAAAGATCGCGTTTGCCGATAATGGCTGGAGCATGTACGTGATCGACGTCGGCACGGGCAAGGTGCAGAAGGTCGCCACGGAGCCGATGTATGGCGTCGACAAGAGCATGCGCGCCTCGTGGGCGCCCGACTCGCGCTGGCTGGCCTACACGCTCAACTCGCCCACCTACACGCGCAGCGCCTACATCTATTCCGTCGAGCAGAACAAGTCGATGCCGGTGACCGACGGCCTGTCCGACGTGGCCGAACCTGTGTTCGACAAGAGCGGCAAGTACCTGTACTTCTTCGCGTCCACGAATGCGGGCCCCAGCAACAACTGGTTTTCGCAGCAGAACGAAGACAATCTGGTGACGCGCACCGTGTGGATGGCCGTGCTGCGGCGCGACCTGCCGTCGCCCCTGATCAAGGAAAGCGACGAGGAAAAGGCCGCCAGCACGGACGCGAAAAAAGACACGGCCAAGGCGGAAGCGGAGCCGAAGAACGAACCGAAGGTCGATCCGAAGACGGGCCGCGACGACCCGAAAGTGGCCGTGGCGCCTGTGGCGCCGATCAGCATCGATTTCGACGGCATCGCCACGCGCATCGTCGACTTGCCGCTGCCGGCTGCGCAGTTTTCCAGCCTCGCCGCCGGTGCCGCGGGGCAGATCTTTTTGCTGCGCGAAAGCGATGGCAAGAAGGCCGTGCAGCGCTTCGATCTGAAGGAGCGCAAGGCGGAAACCGTGGTGGCCGAAGCCGATGATTTCGAAGTGTCGGCCGACGGCAAGAAGCTGCTGTACCGCCAGAAGGACAACTGGGCCATGGGGTCCGCCACGGGCAAGCTGCTGATGCCGGGCGAAGGCAAGATCAAGGTCGACGCCATCGAAGTAAAAGCCGACCCGCGCGCCGAATGGGCGCAGATTTTCAATGAAGTGTGGCGCATCAACCGCGATTATTTCTATGACCCGGGCATGCATGGCGTGGACTGGAAAGCCATGCGCGACAAGTACGCCGTGTTCCTGCCTGAGCTGTCGAGCCGCGCCGACCTGAACCGCCTGATCCAGTGGATGTGCAGCGAACTGGCCGTGGGCCATCACCGCGGTGGTGGCGGTGACGATTTTATCGAGGCGAAGAAGGTGCCGGGGGGGCTCCTGGGCGCCGACTATGAAGTAAGCGACGGCCATTACCGCTTCAAGAAAGTGTATGGCGGCTTGAACTGGAACCCGGCCCTGCGCGCGCCGCTGACGGAGCCTGGCCTGAACGTCAAGGCGGGCGAATACCTGCTGGCCGTCGACAGCCGTCCGCTGGCGCCGCCGACGAATATCTACAGCGCCTTCGAGAACACGGCCGGCAAGGCCATCGACCTGACCGTGGGGCCCTCGGCCGACGGCAAGGGTGCGCGCACGATCACCGTGGTGCCCGTGCCCACCGAGGATGCCTTGCGCAACCGCGACTGGATCGAAGGCAATATGCGCAAGGTCAATGCCGCTACGGGCGGCAAGGTCGCGTACGTGTACGTGCCGAATACGGCGGGCCTGGGCCACACCTACTTCAAGCGCTATTTCTTCCCGCAGGCGGACAGGCAGGCCATCATCGTCGACGAGCGTTTCAATGGCGGCGGCAGCGTGGCCGATTACTATATCGAGATCCTGCAGAAGAAGGAAATCGCCTGGTGGACCATGCGCTACGGCGCCGACATGAAGACGCCGTCCGCGTCGATCCAGGGCCCGCGCGCCATGCTGATCGACGAGACGGCCGGTTCGGGCGGCGATCTGCTGCCGTGGATGTTCCGCAAAAATAACTTGGGCCCGCTGATCGGCAAGGCCACGTGGGGCGGCCTGGTGGGCATCCTCGGCTTCCCCGTGCTGATGGATGGCGGCACCATCACGGCGCCGAACCTGGCGTTCTGGACGCGAGAGAACGGCTGGGGCGTGGAAAACGAAGGCGTGCCGCCCGATATCGAAGTCGAGCAAACGCCGGCCGACGTCATCGCCGGCCGCGATCCGCAGCTGGAAAAAGCGATTGAAGTGATCCAGGCCGAGCTGGCGAAGAATCCGCCCGTGCTGCCCAAGCGTCCGGCGTTTCCGGATAAAAGTAAATAAAAGGCGTAGGTCGGATTAGCGGAGCGTAATCCGACAATATTGTTGGCGCCGCCGGTGGTGTCGGATTACGCGCTTGCGCGCTAATCCGACCTACCAACTGCCCCCACCGACATGCGCTTGGTTTTACATCACCACCCACTGCCCCTTGATGCGCGCTTCCAGCGGCTTGAAGTTGATTTTATAGGCCATCTTCGGGCTCTGCGCGATCCAGTAGCCGAGATACACATACGGCAGCCCCAGCTCGCGTGCCTGGGCGATTTGCCACAGCACGTTGTAGGTGCCGTATGAGGCGCCCGGCACGTCCGGGTCAAAAAAAGTGTAGACGGACGACAGGCCATCGGCCAGCACGTCGATGATGCTGACCATGCGCAGGATGCCGTCGGCATCGCGGAACTCCACCAGGCGCGTGTTGACCCGGCTTTGCAGCAGGAATTGCGCGTACTGGTCGCGGCTGTCCTGGTCCATGCCGCCGCCCGCGTGGCGCGTGCTCTGGTAGCGCAGATACAGTTCGTAGTGTTCGTCGAGGAAGGACAGGGTGGCCACGCCCGCCTGCAGGCCGGCGTGCCGGCTCCAGGCGCGGCGCTGGTTGCGGTTGGGCGTGAAATCGCCCGTCACCACGCGCACGGGGATGCAGGCCTGGCAGCCGTCGCAATACGGGCGGTAGGTAAAAATGCCGCTGCGGCGAAAGCCGTTGCGCACCAGTTCTGAATACACGTCGCTGTTGATCAGGTGCGAAGGCGTGGCCACCTGCGAGCGGGCCTGGCGGTCGTCCAGGTAGCTGCACGGGTACGGTGCCGTCGTGTAGAACTGCAGGGTGGCAAACGGTAGTTCGTTCAGGTGCGTCATGCTGATCCTGTCTGGTCTGTCCGCGGCGGTGTGCCTTGAGCTATCATAGCTTTTTTACGCCGGTGGCGCAGCATGCCAATCGGTGATTTGCGCTGCTTCAATGGCGATCCGTACATGGGCCAGGAAGCGCGCGCGCGAAATGGGCGCCGCGCCCAGCGAGGCCAGGTGTTTCGTTTCTTGCTGGCAGTCAATCATGGCCACGCCGCGCGCCTGCAAAAACCGTACGAGGTGGGCCAGCGCGATCTTCGAGCCATCGGAAACACGGGCGAACATCGATTCGCCATAGAACATGCGGCCGATCGACACGCCATACGCGCCGCCCACCAGTTCACCGTCAAACCATAGTTCCGACGAATGCGCGTAGCCCAGCTTGTGCAAGCCCGTATAGCCGGCGATGATTTCGTCCGAAATCCAGGTGCCCGGGCCATCCTTGCGCGGTGCCGCGCAGGCGCGCATGACGGCCTCGAAATCGCCGTCGAAGCGCAGCTGCCAGCGCCCATCCGTGGCGGCGCTGCGCTCGACCTTGCGGATCGCCTTGGCCAGGCTGTCGGACACCTTGAAGTCTTCCGTCATCAGCACCATGCGCGGATCGGTGCTCCACCACAGTATGGGCTGGCCTTCGGAAAACCAGGGGAAGATGCCGCGCCGGTAAGCGTCGAGCAGGCGCGCGGGCGACAGGTCGGCGCCGGCCGCCAGCAGGCCGGGCGCCTCGTCGGTCAGGGCGTGCGAGACGTCGGGGAACGGGGTGTGGATGTCGAGCCAGGGAATCATGCGGCGGTTGCTTATTCTGCGTCCGCGCGCGCCATCGGGCGCGTGATGTCGCCCGTATGGACGCCATAGCTGCCGCCTTCGCGGATTTTCACGCGGTCGGCAAAGAACAGTTCCAGGGTGGCGCGGATGGTGGGGAAGGCCAGGTCATCCCAGGGAATCTGCGCTTCCGTAAACAGCTGCACGTCCAGGCTTTCGATGCCGGGCGCGAAATCGAGGTCGCGCAAACGCGCCAGGTAGAACAGGTGCACCTGGTGCACGCGCTGCACGTTGAGCAGCGAAAACAGGGGGCCCAGTTCGATATTCGCGCCCGCTTCCTCCACCGTTTCGCGTTCGGCCGCGTCGGACGTCGTTTCATCGTTTTCCATGAAGCCGGCCGGCAGCGTCCAGTAACCGAGGCGCGGCTCGATGGCCCGCTTGCACAGCAAGACCTGCAGCTGCCCATCTTCTTCCCAGACGGGAATCGAGCCGACCACCATTTTCGGGTTCTGGTAATGGATGGCGTCGCAGTTGGCGCACACATAGCGGGGACGGTTGTCGCCTTCCGGAATGGACAGGCTGACAGGATGGGCGCATTCGGAGCAGAATTTCATGGGCAGCTTAGGATAAGAGATGTCTCGTGTAACGCTTACTGTACACCGATTGCGTGCCGCGTGGCGAGCAGCGCAGGCACGATTGGCTGCCGCTCGTGCCGCCTGCGTATTCATTAGATTGGTCTATTACGGTTGAATTTGAGATAGCTATTGCCTAAGCCACCCGTTTGCCCTTATAATTCTTGTGCGGGGTGGAGCAGTCTGGCAGCTCGTCGGGCTCATAACCCGAAGGTCACAGGTTCAAATCCTGTCCCCGCAACCAATACCGGAAAGCCGCTGATTCTTGCAAAAGATCAGCGGCTTTTTTCATTCTCAAGCCGCCCACGCAGCTCTTCCAGCCCGCTGCCGCGATTAGGTCCCCGCAGTGCAGCAAACTGGTATATAATTCGCCTGCGGGGTGGAGCAGTCTGGCAGCTCGTCGGGCTCATAACCCGAAGGTCACAGGTTCAAATCCTGTCCCCGCAACCAATTCGAAGCCGCTGGTTCCTCGCAAGAGGGCCAGCGGTTTTTTCGTTGTGCGCCCCGTTTACTCCGGCGCCTGGCGCGCATACACGACCAGCCGCAAGTGGCGGTCCGCATCGATGGTCAGCGAGGTGTGCTCATACGCGACCTGCTCGCCGTCGATTGTCAGCTGGCGCACGCCTGCACACGGCGCATGCACGTCGTGGCGGCGCCACCACAGCTTGAATTCGGGTGACACTTTTTCCAGTTCCTGCACCAGCGCGTGGATATCGGCTTCCTGCGTGGCGCGCGCGTAGTCGCGGCGAAAGCTCGACAGCATCAGCGGCGCCTGTTCTTCCCAGGCCGTGAAGCGTGCGCGCAGCAGCGGGTCCGTAAACAGCAGCCACAGCAGATTGCGGCGCGAGGCGGCATGCGTGGCGAAGCCGAACAGCGCGTCCGCGTCCGCATTGAACGCCAGTACGTCCCAGCGCAAGTTGAGCACATAGGCCGGATGCGCCAGCTCGTGCATCAGGCGGCGCACGAGCGGCGGCACCACGCAAAACGTCTTGCCTTCTTCGGCCGGCGGGCGCGCATGCGCGAGCAGGAACAGGTGGCGGCGTTCTGCCGCGTCCAGTTTCAGCACTTCGGCCAGCTTGTCGAGGAAGGCGCTCGAGACGCCGATGTCGCGCCCTTGCTCGAGCCACGTGTACCAGGTCAGTCCCACGCCGGCCAGCGCCGCCACTTCTTCGCGGCGCAAGCCGGGCGTGCGCCGCCGTCCTCCGCCGGGCAAGCCCACGTCTTCCGGCGACAGGCGCGCACGCCGCGCCTGCAGGTAGGCGGCCAGTTCGTGGCGGGTGCGGGCTAAAGTGCGCATGTTGCGGTCTTTCCGGTGAGCCTGTTGCTATCAGTAATAGCATAAACAGTTAAATTGTAATTGTTTATATTGTATTCCAGAATGCCTGCTTTCTTTCCGAAGGCTTGCCCATGTCTGACTCTTTCCACAGCGCCCCCGCAGTTGGCACTACCGCGCTTCCCGCCACCGTCTACCTGATCGCCATTGGCGCGTTTGCGCTGGGCATGGCGTCGTATGTGACGGCGGGCCTGATGCCGATGATCGCCGGGGCGTTTTCCGTTTCCCTGGCGATGGCCGCGCAACTGGTGACGGCGTTCACCCTGGCCTATGGCCTCGGCTCGCCCTTGGCCGTGGCCTTGCTGCCGGCGCGCGCGCAGCGCTCCGGCCTCTTGATCGCCTTGGGTGTGTTCGTGCTGGCGAATGGGGCCAGCGCGCTGGCGTCCGGTTTCAGCGGTTTGCTCGCATGGCGCGCCATTGCGGGCATCGGTGCCGGCGTCTACCTGGCGCTCGGTATCGCGGCGGCGGCGTGCGTGTCGGCGCCGCAGCAGCGGGGCAAGGCCATCGGCGTGATCATGGGCGGCATGGCGGGCGGCACGGTGCTGGGCGTGCCATTGAGCTTGCTGCTGGCGCAGCAGCTGGGCTGGACGGCGGCCCTCTGGCTGGTGACTCTTTTGGGCGGGCTGGCGCTGGCGGGCTTGCTGTGGCAGCTGCCCGCGCTGCCGGCGGCACCGGCGATTTCTCTGCGCCGCAAGCTGGCCTTGCTGGCCGATGGGCAGGTGCTGGCCATCTTGCTCGTGTCCTTGCTGGCGGCCATCGCCAGCCTGGGCATGTACACGTTTATCGCGCCGCTGCTGGCGTGGTCCGCGAACGGTATGGCGATGTCCGCCACGCCCTTCCTGTGGGCGTGGGGCGTGGGAGGGATCGTGGGCAGTGTGCTGGTCGGACCATGGGCGGACAAGGTGGCGGCGCCGAAGCTGACCTGCATCATCTTGCTGCTGCTGGCGCTGGCCTTGTGCGCGCTGCCGCTGGCGGCCGGCTGGTCGGCCTGGCTGATGCTGGCGCCGATCGCGCTGTGGGGCGCGGCTGGCTGGGCCCTGCAAGTGCCGCAAAACCAGCGGCTGCTGGCCGTGCGTGCGCGGCAGGGCGACGGCAATCTGGCCATCGCCCTCAACGAATCGGCGCTGTACCTGGGCAGCGCCATCGGCGCCGCCATGGGCGGCCTGTTGCTCCTGCTCAACTGGCCGATGTGGCTGCTGGCGGCAGGCGCCGCCTTGGTCGCCACTGCGGCGTTGCTGCTGCAGTGGCCTGCCGCGCGGCGGACTTAAGCCTTTTTCGCCAGCTGCATGCCCACGGGCAGGGCGCGGATGCGCTTGCCCGTGGCGGCGAAAATGGCGTTGCACAGGGCCGGGGCGATGGGCGGCGTGGCCGGTTCGCCCACGCCGCCCAGCTCCATGTCCAGGGTGCCCGGCACCAGATGCGTGTGGATCACGCGCGGCGCGTCGGCGGCGCGCAGCACGGCGTAGTCGTGGAAATTGCTTTGCTCCACCCGGCCATTTTTAAAGCTGATCTCGCCGCTCATGGCCAAGGACAGGCCCATGATGCAGGCGCCCTCGATCTGCGAGCGCACGCGGTCCGGGTTGATCTGCGGGCCGCAATCCATGGCGATGTCGACTCTCGGCACGATGACTTCGCCGGCCGCATTGATCTCCACTTCGATCACGGCCGCCACATAGGTGACGAAACTGTAGGACACGGCCAGGCCCAGTCCCCGTCCCTTGGGCAGCTTGCGGCCCCAGCCCGCCTTGGCCGTCGCCAGCTCGATCACGTGGCGCATGCGGCCGATATCGACCGGATACTTCGCCGGGTCTTCGCCATAGTTCCAGCCGTCGGACAGGTCGGCCGGGTTGATCTTGCGCGCGGGGCCCAAGAGCGCCAGCAGGTAGTCGCGGTGGTCCTTCTTTGCCGCGTGGGCCAGTTCGGCCGTGAACGACTGGATGGCAAACGCGTGCGGGATGTTCGACACGGAACGGAACCAGCCGATGCGCGTGTGGGCCGGCACTTCGGGCACTTCCACGCGGACGTTTGGAATAGCGAACGGCACGTTGATGGCCGACATGCCCAGTTCGAACGGCGCCTGCTTGTTCGCGCCGGCGGCAAAGGTCGAGGTGATGGTGGGCGCGGCTGTGCGGTGCAGCCAGGCCGTCGGCATGCCTTTCGCGTCCAGCGACGCTTCCAGCCGTTCGACGGACACCGTGTGCAGATAGTCGTGCTGCAGGTCGTCGTCGCGCGTCCACGTCAGCTTGACGGGCGCACCATCCATGGCCTTCGACAGCAGCGCCGCCTCGACGGCGAAATCGGGTTTCGATTTGCGCCCGAAGCCCCCGCCCAGCAAGGTCACGTGGACGGTGACGTCGTCGTACGACAAGCCCAGGGCCTTGGCCACGTTGCTGCGCGTCGCTTGCGGCGCCTGCACGCAGGCCCACACTTCGGCCTTGCCGCCGGCGATGCGCACGGTGGCGGCGGGCGGCTCCATGGTGGCGTGGGCCAGGTGGGGCAGATAGTATTCGGCGCTCAGTTTGCGCGCGGCGGGAGCGGCGGCCAGCGTGGCCACCGTCTTGCCCTGGTCGCGCGCCGGGCTGGCCGGCTGGCGCACGGCCGCTTCCAGCGTCTTGCGGAAGGCTTTTGAGTCGTAATCGCCGTTCGGGCCATCTTCCCATTCCAGCACCAGCGCTTCGCGGCCCTTGATGGCGGCCCAGGTGTTACGCGCGATGACGGCCACGCCGCCCAGCGGATTGAACATGGCCGGCGGCGGGCTGCCCGCCAGTTCGACGATGCGCAGCACGCCAGGCACCTTCAGGGCCGCCTTCTTGTCCACGCTTTTCAGCTTGCCGCCGAAGACGGGCGGACGGGCGATGACGGCATACGCCATGCCATCGAGGCGCGTGTCGATGCCGAAGTGGGTATTGCCCGTGACGATGTCGCGCAGGTCGATACCGCGCGTGCTGGTCTGGCCGATGTAGCGCAGCTCGTCCGCCGTTTTCAGGCTGATGCGCGCGCGTGGCGGCACCGGCAATTTGGCCGCTTCTTCGGCCAGGGCGCCGAACGACAGCGAGCGTCCGCTGGCCGCATGCACGACCGCATGGTTGACGGCTTTCACCTCGGTGACGGGCACGTCCCAGCGCACGGCGGCCGCCGTTTCCAGCATCAGGCGCGCCGTGGCGCCCACGTGGCGCATGGCGCGGAACGAGTGGCGCATGCTGCGCGAACCGTCCGTATCCTGGCTGCCGTAGCGCGCTTCGTCGGCGGGCGCCTGCTGTACACGCACCTGCGCCCAGTCGGCGCCCAGTTCGTCGGCCGCCACCATGGGCAGGCTGGTGCGGATGCCCTGGCCCATTTCGGAACGGTGCACCACGATCGTGACGATGCCGTCGGCGGCGATCGACAGGAAGACGAGGGTGTCGTCGACCACGCCGCCAGCCATCTTGTCGCCGCCGTACTTGACGGCTTCAGCCGCCATCACGAGGCCGGAAGGACCAGCCACCAAAGTCAAACCGGCCAGCGCGCCGGCCGCCTTGAGCCAGTTGCGCCGCGCGGGCGAATGTGCTGCAGGAGTGTCATGGATGCTCATTTGGCCGCTCCTTTTGCGTTGATGCTGGCCGAGGCCTGCTTGATGGCCGCGTGGATGCGCGTGTAGGTGCCGCAGCGGCAGATATTGCCGCTCATCGCTTCGCGGATTTGCTGGTCGTTCGGCTTGGGCGTCTTGTGCAGCAGGGCCGTGGCCGACATGATCTGCCCGGCCTGGCAGTAGCCGCATTGGGGCACGCCGTGTTCCTGCCACGCTTGTTGCAAGGCCAGGCCGACCTTGTCTTCGCCCACGGCTTCGATGGTGGTGATCTTCTTGCCGGCGGCGGCCGACAACGGCGTCACGCAGGAGCGGATGGCTACACCATCGAGGTGCACGGTGCAGGCGCCGCACAGGGCCATGCCGCAGCCGAACTTGGTGCCGGTCATGCCCAGTTCGTCGCGCAGGGCCCACAGCAGGGGCGTGTCTTCAGGCAGGGCAAGGTCGTGCTGTTTGCCATTGATGGTCAGGGTCGTCATGTGTATTCCTCTGTGGGGGCTGGTACGGAAAGCGCGACGGCCATCCGCCATACGGATTAGCTCATCAGTAGGGGATGGTAGCACCAGCCGCCATGCGCTGCAGGGAGTGGGGCCCGGTGGCATACTGCGGCTTCTGATATTGGAGTTCTCCATGACATACATCGCAGCGGCGCAAGGCTTGCCCGATATCCTCGCTCCCGGCTTGCAGGTGGTCTTTTGCGGCCTCAATCCCGGCGTGGACGCGGCGGCGGCCGGCCACCATTTTCTCGGCCGCGGCAACCGCTTCTGGCCCGTGCTGCACCTGGCTGGATTCACGCCGCATCTGGTGGCGCCGCAGGACGATGCCAGCGTGCTCGATTTCGGACTGGGCTTGACGGCGGCCGTCGGCCGCCCGACCAGCCGCGCGGACCAGGTGGGGGCGGACGAATTCGCGCAAGCGGCGGCGGGCCTGCAACATAAACTGGTATTGATGCGGCCGCAGTGGATCGCCTTCCTGGGCAAGGCCGCCTACGCGGCGATGACGGGCAAGCGCCAGCTGGAGTGGGGCGAACAGGCAGAGCGCTTCGGCGGCGCGCGTGTGTGGATCTTGCCCAATCCCAGTGGGCTCAATCGCGGCTATTCGAAGGAGCGGCTGGTCGACGCGTATGCGGAACTCCAACGCGCGCTGGGCTGACGTCCAGTGCCACCGCGCGCAACAGCGGTGTGACGAAATCGAGGAAGGCGCGCAATTTCAATGGCAGCGGCGCTTGTCCCTTGTGCAGCAGGCTGACGGGCAAGGGCGCCGCTTCGAACGGTGCGAGCACGATGCGCAGCCTGTCGCCGCGCAGGGCGTCCATGACCTGATACGACAGCACGCGGATCACGCCCGCATCCAGGGTGGCGGCGGCGATCGCCGCGTCCACCGTATTGACGGCCAGGCGCGAGTGCACGGGCACGGACTGCGCAGCCTTGCCCGTGCCGAAGACCCAGGCGCGCCGCGATTCCAGCACCTCGAAACTGATGCAGGCATGCGCGGCCAGATCGCCCGGCGCAGTTGGCGTGCCATGCGCGGCCAGGTAGCCGGGGCTGGCGCAGACGACCCGGCGCACCGTGCCGACCCGCGTCGCCACGAAGCTGCTGTCGGGCAGGTCGCCGATGCGCACGGCCACGTCGACCTGCTCGTCCATCAGGTGCAGGACGCGGTCCGTCAGTACCAGCTTGATCTCGATGTCCGGATAGCGGGCGAGGAACGCCGCCACCACGGGCACGATGTGCAGGCGTCCGAACATGACGGGCGCCGTGATCGTCAGTTCGCCTTTCGGCACCGCATATTCGCCCGTCGCAATACGCTCCGCTTCGCCGATCTCTTCGAGGATGCGGCGGCACGCGGCCACGTAGGAGTGGCCCGCCTCCGTCAGCGACAGCTGGCGCGTCGTGCGGTGCAGCAGGCGCGTGTTGAGGTGCGCTTCCAGCGCCGCCACCTTGCGGCTGACGTTGGCCAGCGGCATGCCGAGATGGCGTGCGGCGGCCGACAGGCTGCCCGCGTCCACCACGGCCAGCAGGATGGTCATGGATTCCAGTCTATCCATCGCTTGCTCTCATGTGATCCTGTCAAATATTGGAAGAATGATTCTCAATCTTATGGGATTCTCTTTGTTGGTGCAAGTAAGTAAGCTGGTCTCCTTCGCTGCGGCACGTCGCCGCGGCAACTTGAAAGGAGAGCGCCATGCGCCCCACACCCATTCCCCCGCCCGATGCACACACCGTGGCGTCCGCGCCGCGCGGCAAGATCCTCATGATGGCGGTAATCGCTGGTGCGGTCATCACCAACATCTATTGCACCCAGCCTATCCTGCCCCTGATCCAGTCCGGCCTCGGTGTCGATCTGGCGGCCGTCAACCTGGTCGCCGGCGCGGCGCTGCTGGGCTTTGCCACGGGGCTGGCGCTGCTGCTGCCGCTGGGCGACCGCGTCGACCGGCGCACCCTGGTGCTGGGGCAGATCGCGCTGGCTTTCGTTTGCGCCCTGGCGGCGGCGCTGGCACCGGGCATCTGGCCGCTGATCGGCGCTTCGTTTGGCCTGGGCATCGTCAGCTGCGTGCCGCAGCAACTGGTGCCGCTCGCCGCGAGCATGTCGCCGCCCGCTGAGCGCGGCCGTTCCGTCGGCACGGTGGTCAGCGGCATCATGGTGGGCATCCTGCTCGGGCGCACGGTGGCCGGCGTGGTGGGCGAGGCCTGGGGCTGGCGCGCCGTGTACGCCATGGAAGCGGCATTCATGGTGCCCGTGTGGATCGCGGCGGCGGCCTTGCTGCCACGCGGGAAACCGGGTAGCCAGCTCTCCTACCTTGGCTTGCTGGCGTCGTTGTGGCCACTGGCGCGCGACCATCGTCCCCTGCGCGAATCGATGCTGATCCAGGCGCTGTTGTGGGCGTGCTTCAATGCGTTCTGGGTCAACCTGGCCTCGCTGCTGGCCAACGGCCCATGGCATCTGGGCAGCGCCTGGGCCGGCGCCTTCGGCATCATCGGCGCGGCCGGCGCGCTGGCCGCCACTGTGGGCGGCAGGGCCACCGACAGACTCGGTTCGCGCACGGTCATTGGATTGAGCATCGCCATCGTGACCTTGTCCTACCTGCTGCTGGCGGGCGCCGCCTCGTCGCTGGCCTTGCTGGTGATCGGCGTCATCGTGCTCGACATCGGCGTGCAGGCTGCCCTGGTGGCCAACCAGACGCGCGCCTTTGCCGTCGATCCGGCCGCCCAGGGCCGCATCAACAGCCTGTACATGACGGCGACCTTCATCGGCGGCGCCGCCGGCGTGGCGGTGAGCGGCTGGCTGATGCAGCGTTTCGGCTGGACGGGCGTGGCGGTGTTTGGCGTTGTATTGGGCTTGCTGGCCGGAGCGATCCACCTCGCCGGATTACGCGCACAGCGGCGCGCGCCAACCTTAACTTAACGCGGCTGTTCCAGCTGCGCGTACACGGCGCCGGCGATCTTGCCCAGTTCCTGCTTGGGCAGGTTCGCCGAGAGGGCATAACCGAGCTGGCCGTCGATCCAGTAAAACACGCTCAATTCCTTTTCCTGCGTGTAGCGGAAGGCCGTTTCCTGCCTGCCGGCCCGCTCTTTCGCCACGTACAGGGTCAGGCGCTTGCCGCCGCCATCTTCATACATGAATTGCGCCACGGGGCCGTCGCCATCGCCGGGCAGCAAGCGTCCGCCGATCAAGCGATAACCGAGCGGCGACAGCGCGGGCGGCTGCAATTTCGTACCCAGGCGTTTCGACAGCCATTGCACCAGGTGCGCCTCCTGTTCCGCGCCCACCTCGACGGGGTGGCGCACTTCGGGCGTGTAGACGGCATGGGCGATGGCGGCGCTGCGCGCCAGGGCAAGGGGGCTGGCGCTGGTGGTGATGCTGTCGCCGGCATCGCCGCGCAGCAGCCAGCCGCCCATGCCGCCAGCAAGCACCAGCACGACGGCCGCTGCCGCCTGCATGGCGGGGCGCTGCCAGGTGCCGTTCGCCGCCGCTGGCGATGTCGCTTGCAGCAGCGTCGGCGGCACGGCTTCGTCCAGCACGGGATCGAACAGGGCGCGCAGTTGCCGGTTCTGTTCGCGCCAGGCGCCGACTCTGGCGGCATCGTCGGGATGCGCGCGCAGGTGGTCATCGATGGCCGCGCGCTGTTCCTCGGGCAGGACGCCGTCGGCCAGGGCGTGCAATTGCGCTTCGCTGATGGCTTGCGTTGTCATTTCACGACTTTCAGGGTGGGGGCGCCATGGCTGCCAACG
Organism: Janthinobacterium sp. TB1-E2; assembly: GCF_036885605.1. Taxonomy (NCBI): domain Bacteria; kingdom Pseudomonadati; phylum Pseudomonadota; class Betaproteobacteria; order Burkholderiales; family Oxalobacteraceae; genus Janthinobacterium; species Janthinobacterium aestuarii. The sequence goes on along the minus strand of NZ_CP142523.1, from coordinate 5,301,014 downwards.
GGGCGGCCGTCGAGCAGTTCGCGCAGCCGCTCGCGCCCGCGCGATAAACGCGACATCACGGTGCCGACGGGGATGTCCAGGGTGGCCGCCACCTGCTCGTACGGCATCTGTTCCAGCGCGACGAGCAGGATCACTTCGCGCTGCCCCAGCGGCAAGCGGGCCAGCGCCGCATCCATTTCGCCGATGGCGATGGACTGCCCCGGCGTACGCTCGGGCGCGGGCAGCAGGGCGTCGTCGTCGAGCTCCTGCAGCGCCAGGCCGGGACGGCGCAATTGATCCACGTGCAGGTTGTGCATGATGGAGAACAGCCAGGGCCGCATCTCGCCGCCGCGCTGCCGCTGATCGAGCTTGCGCCAGGCCCGCTCCACGGTGTCCTGCACCAGGTCGTCCGCGTGCGCGGCACCCGCCAGCGCGCGCGCATAGCGGCGCAGGCCGGGCAGGCACGCTTGCAGCTGGCGGCTATCGTCTTGCGTGGCCATCGTGGCGGCGGGAAGGGCTGCTTACGGCTTGACGACGTGCCACACGTTCTTGAAATTGTCGCCGGCCACGTCGCCCGGCTTCTTGTCTTCCTTGTACAGGTACAGAGGCTTGCCCTTGTAGGTCAGCTGCATGGCGCCGTTGTCTTCGCGCTTGATGCTGCCATACGGGGCGGCGGGCGCCGCTTCGGTGGCGATGACGGCGGGCCAGGCCACCAGGCAGCCGCCGCTGCAGGCGCTCTTGCCGCTGTCGGCGACATCCTTGTCGAACACGTAGACGGTCATGCCGCTGGCGTTGACCAGCATGCCGTTGGCGGGCATGACGTCGGCGGCGAACGCCAGCGGGGCGGACAAGGCGGTGAACAGGGCGGTGGCGGCGAAAGTGGTAAAGCGCATGATGGTCTCCTTGAGGTTTTGGGGGCTTGCAAGGGATAGACGCGTGTCGCCCGCCGTTTATTCCCGCGCTGGCGGATTATTTTTTGGATGCAGGCTGGCCCACAGGTGGGCCGCCGCCATGGTGCGGTGCGGGGCGTACTGGCGCAGCCACTGTTCCGTGCGCGCCATGTCCGGTTTCGTTACTTCGCCGAGCAGCTTTTGCAGGGCGGCGCGGATGGCCACGTCGCCATGCAGCGAGCAGTCGGCATAGCCGTAGCCGCGCAGCAGCGCGTAGTTGACGGTCCACGGGCCGATGCCCTTCACGGCCAGCAGCGCTTGCGATATCGCCGCCACGTCACCGGAAGGCGGCAGCTCCAGCGACAGTTCTCCCTCATCGACGAGGCGTGCCAGGCGCAGCACGGTTTCCGCCTTGGCGCGCGAGAATTTGCGGCTGGTCAGATCCTCGATTTCCAGCCTGGCTACGTCGCGCGCCTCGGGATAGCACCACAGGCCGCTGCCGTGCCGGTGTCCCGCCTGCAGAATGAAAGTACGGCGCAGGGAAATGGCGAACGGCAGGTTGATCTGCTGGCCGATGATGGCCCAGGTCAGCGCCTCGAACGGGCTGGCCGATTGCACGATGCGCAGGCCCGGATTGACGCTGACCAAGGGCGCCAGCAGCGGGTCGCCGGCGGCCAGTTGCGCGAACGGTTGCGGGTCGATGCGCAGGCCGAGGATGTTCAACAAGGCGCCGTGCAGCGGCGTTTGAAGGTCCGCATCGCCATCGATGTCTGCCTGGCAGATGGCCGCAGCGTCCGTGAAGGCCACGTCCAGCACGACCGGCACGCCTTGCAGCAGGATGCCCTTGCGCAGGCCAGTCTCGGTGACCTGTTCGGCCACGGCTTCGCCATCGCGGCTGTGGAAGGCGATGACGTCGTCGCGGCGGTAGCCGGCGGGCAGGGGGAGGGTCCAGTGCAGCAGGGTCATGGTGGGGGGCAAAGTCAGGGACGGTATCAGGGAGGCGATGCGGGCGCACCGCGTTTCTTGCTTTTTACCTTAGCGCGCAGATGTCCGTGGTGGGCGGGCTCAGGGCCGCCGCGTGCTGGATCTGCAGGGCGTCGGGCACGCCATTTTTCACGGCCGTCAGTTCGGCCAGGATGGAAATGGCGATTTCGGCCGGCGTCTTGCTGCCGATGTACAGGCCGATGGGTCCATGCAGGCGCGCCAGCTGTTCTGCGCTGACGTCGAACTGCAGCAGCCGTTCGCGGCGCTTGGCGTTATTCGCGCGCGAGCCGATCGCGCCCACGTAGAACGCCGGCGATTTCAACGCTTCCATCAGGGCCAGGTCGTCGAGCTTGGGGTCGTGCGTGAGGGCGACGACGGCGCTGCGGCTATCGAGCTTGAGTTCGAGCACGAGGTCGTCCGGCATGGCGTGCAGCAGGGGCACGCCGGGCACGTTCCAGCCGCCCCGGTATTCCTCGCGCGGGTCGCAGACGATGACGTGGTAGTCCATGGCCGTGGCGATCTGCGCCACAAAGCGCGACAGCTGGCTGGCGCCGATGATCAGCAAGCGCCAGCGGGGGCCGTGCTGGGTGGTGAGCATGCCATCTTCCAGGGCCAGCACGGCCCCCGGCGTGGCGCGCCGCAGGGTGACGGCGCCGGTATCGAGATCCAGGCGGCGTTCGACCAGTTCATGCGCTTCCAGGCGCGCCAGCAGTTCGGCCACCTTGCTGTCCGCATGCAGCGGTTCGATGGCCAGTTCGATGGTGCCGCCGCAGGGCAGGCCGAAGCGGTGTGCCTCGTCCGCGCTGATGCCGTAGCTGACGATTTCCGGCTGCGTGCGCACGATGCCGTGCACGCGCACGGTATCGATCAAATCATCTTCGATGCAGCCGCCGGAAACGGAACCGACCACCGTGCCATCGTCGCAGATAGCCAGGGTGGCGCCCACGGGGCGGGGGCTGGAACCCCACGTCTTGATGACGGTGACGAGTTCGCAGCGGTGGCCGGCGGCCAGCCAGGCGGCGCTGGTTTTCAGAACTTCAAGGTCGATGCTGTCCATGGGGCGCGGAAGGAAAGCCGCAGGTAGGCGGCAAAGTATGGAATATTTTTTAATATTGTGGCTATACTACGCTCTCCAACAGCCTGCGGAGAGTTTCATGTCGAACGACCAAAAGACGCAAGATGACGGCATCCCCAAGTTTGGCAAACTGCTCATCGCCCTTTTCCTGGCGGTGGTGTTTTGCGGTGCCCTGACCTGGGTTATGGGCACCTACTTCCCGAATTTCCCCGGCGCCTGAGCAAACCTGCTGCATCAGGCGCCTTTGGCGTTTAAGGCTTCAACGGCTTCTTCGCCGCCTGCTTTGCGCGTACGTCGATGACGGCGCGGTTGACGGCCGCCATGCGCGAGTTGGTGCCCGGGTGCAGGGCCGTGTAGCCGTTGGCGACCGTCGCCGGCACTTGCGCGGCCAGGCGCTGCCAGAAGCGCGCGGCGTTGTCGACGTTGTAGCCGGCGCGCGCCAGCAGGTAGATGGCCAGGGTGTCGGCTTGCACGTCGAGTTCCTGCGGCATGGCCTTGATGCCGGCGGCGCCCGTCAGCATCGACACGTCGGGCTGCACAGCGCCCAGGCTGTCGATGATGCTGCCTGCCGTGCCTGCCGTGCGCTGGCTGCGCGCGTGGTCGAGGATGTTGTGCGCCATTTCGCGGGCGATCACGAAGGCGATGCCTTCGTCGTTTTGCGCCGCGTTGACCATGCCGCGCGTGAGCATGATGCGTCCGCCGTCTGAATACGCGTTGATATTGTCCGCATTGCCCAGGGCGACGCGGAAGGCGCAGGCGCGCGTGACGGGAATTTTGAGGTCCTGCTGCTGGCCGTCGCGGGCGATGGTCATGTTCAGGCTCGCGCTTTTCGAGGCCAGCGGGCCGACGATGGCGCCGAACGGGCCTTCCGCTTTCGGGCCGGCCGGCAGCGGCTTGCCTTCGGCGGCCAGCAAGCCGTCGCCCTTGCGCAAGCCGGCGCGCGCGGCGCCGCTGCCCGGCAAGACGCCGGACACCTGCATCTGTTCGCCGTAGCCGAGGGCCGCCTGCGCCGCGTCGGCATAGATGCCAGGGTAGGAATACTTGTTCTGCGCCGTGAAGCCCAGCAGGTTGCGCGCATACGTCTTGCACAGATCCGCATTGTTGATCAGCAGGGGCGCCGAGACTTTCGACAGGCGGTCCTGCAGCGCCACCATCTTCACCAGTTCTTCCTGCGCCGCCTTTTGCTGCGCCGTCGGCGCGGGCGCATCGGGCGCCGGCACGACGTTGAACGGGCCGCTGACATTCGTCATCGGGGTGGTGCAACCAGCGAGGATGGCCGCACTGGCCAACAGGAGAGGAGTGGCCAATCGGCGCAGCGAAGTTGGGGCTGGGATCAGATGGCGGAAACCTGGCATGGACTATTCCTTCGTGTAGCTCCTGACAAAACCTACTGCGCGGCGCGATTTGCGGCCTCCGATGCTCACTGTGCATTCGCACAGCTCCGCTTCTCAGCCACAACTCACATCCGCTCGCTACGGTTTGTCAGTCGCTGTTAATGTTTGCCGGTGCTGCCGAAACCGCCAACACCGCGTTCGCTGTCGCCGAATTCCTCGACGACGTTAAAGCCCACTTGCAGCACCGGCACGATAATCAGTTGCGCCAGGCGTTCCATGGGATTGAGCGTGAAAGCGCTCTGGCCCCGGTTCCAGGTCGATACCATCAGCTGGCCCTGGTAATCGGAGTCGATCAAGCCTACCAGATTCCCCAATACGATGCCGTTTTTGTGGCCCATGCCGCTGCGCGGCAGGATCATGGCCGCATACGACGGGTCGCCGATGTGGATGGCCAGGCCGGTGGGAATGAGCACGGTCTGGCCGGCTTCGATGGTGATCGCTGAGGCTATGCAGGCGCGCAGGTCCAGACCGGCGCTGCCGGGCGTGGCGTAGGCCGGAAGCAGTTCTTTCATGCGGGCGTCGAGGATCTTGATGTCGATATTTTTCATGAATCTAACTAACTAAGCTAAGTCGTTTAATGGGATTATTTGAGCAGCGAATTCTTGGCAATGCGCTTCGAGATTTCCGAAATCAGCTGGCGCGCCAGGTTCAGTTTCGAGGCGCGCGGCAGCACGGTATGGCCTTCTTCGTCGAACAGGATGATGGTGTTGTCGTCCTGGCCAAACGTGTTGTGGCCGATATTGCCGACCAGGAGGGGAATGCCCTTTTTTTCACGCTTGGTCGAGCCGAATTCCACGAGGTTTTCCGATTCGGCGGCAAAGCCCACGCAGTACGGATAGCCGGCCAGGTTGGTGCGTGCCGCCACGGTGGCCAGGATGTCGGGGTTTTGCGCGAACTGCAGTTCGGGCACGGAGCCGTCGGCCTGCTTTTTCATCTTCTGGTCGCTGGCGTTGGCCACGCGCCAGTCGGCGACGGCGGCCACGGCGACGAAGACATGCTGGCCGTCGACGTGGGCCAGTACGGCATCATGCATCTGCTGCGCGCTTTGCACGTCGATGCGGCGCACGCCGAATGGCGCGTCCAGGGCCGTCGGGCCGGAAATGAGCAGCACCTCGGCGCCCGCTTCGCGCGCCGCGCGCGCCACCGCATAGCCCATCTTGCCCGAGGACAGATTGGTAATGCCGCGCACGGGGTCGATGGCTTCGAACGTGGGGCCGGCCGTGACCAGCACGCGCTTGCCCGCCAGGACTTTCGGCTGGAAGGAAGCGATCAGTTCCGTCAGCAATTGCTCCGGTTCCAGCATGCGGCCCAGGCCAACTTCGCCGCATGCCTGTTCGCCGGCGGCCGGGCCGAACAGCTTGATGCCGTCGTCGCGCAGCTGCTGCACATTGCGTTGCGTGGCGGGGTTCTGCCACATTTCCACGTTCATGGCCGGCGCCACCAGCAGGGGCAGGTGGGATGGGCGGGCCAGGCACAGGGTCGACAGCAGGTCGTCGCACACGCCATGCGCGAGCTTGCGCATGAAGTCTGCCGAACACGGCGCGATCAGGATGGCGTCCGCATGGCGCGTCAAATCGATATGCGCCATGTTGTTGGCTATGCGCGCATCCCACTGGCTCGTGTGCACGGGGTGGCCGGACAGCGCCTGCATCGTGACGGCCGTGATGAAGTGGCTGGCCGCATCCGTCATCACCACTTGCACCGAGGCGCCGGCCTTGGTCAGCGCGCGGCACAGTTCCGCCGCCTTGTAGCAGGCGACGCCGCCTGACAGTCCCAGGACGATTTTTTTGCCGGACAATTCCATGCCGTTCTCCCGCGTGTCTATTTGTTTACCCGGCGCAGTTCATCGATGATGAACAGGGCCGCGCCGATGCAGATGGCGCTGTCGGCGATATTGAAAGCGGGGAAATGGCCCCAGCTTTTCCAGTGGAAGTCGAGGAAGTCGACCACGTGGCCGTACATCAGGCGGTCGATGGCGTTGCCCAGCGCGCCGCCGAGTATCAGCGCCAGGGCCCAGCAGAACATGCGCTGGCCCGCGTGCTTTTTCAGCAGATAGATGATGTAGATGGCGGCCGCCAGGGCGATGCCGGTGAAGAAATAGCGCTGCCAGCCGCCTTGGTCGGACAGGAAGCTGAACGCGGCGCCCTTGTTATACGCGAGCACCAGGTTGAAATACGAGGTGATGACCATCTCCTGCGCATAACGGAAGGTCTTCAGGATTGTGATCTTGGTGATCTGGTCGAACAGGATGACGATGGCGGCAATGCCCAGCCATGGCACGAGCGACGCAGACGATGACGATTTCGATGAAAAACGGTTTTTAGTGGCCATATTTTTCCAGGGAAGATAAAGCCGCCGCTACCCTTGGGGCAGCGGCGGTGGGAGCGGGGCGGAAGTCATCCAGCCCCGGCTTGCTGTTTTAGGCGAAGCGGCGTTTCTCGCCCGCGCCAAACAGATTGCTGACGCAGCGGCCGCACAGGGTAGCATGCGCGGCGTCCGTACCCACGTCCGCACGGTAGTGCCAGCAGCGCTCGCACTTCGGCGCCGTCGACGCGGCCACGACCACCTCTTCTGCCGCTTCGTCGGCCACTTCAGCCACGGTTGCCTGCGAGGTGATGAAGACGAACTTCAAGTCTTCGCCCAGGGTGGTCAGCAGCTTGTACTTCATCGGCGCGGCCTTGATCGTCAGTTCCGCCTGCAGCGACGAACCGATGGCGCCCGAGGTGCGCAAGTCTTCCAGCTGTTTCGTCACATCCGTGCGCACGGCGCGCAGTGCCGTGTATTTCTCCAGCAGGCCGGCGGCATCCGCCACTTCCGGCAGCTGCCACCACGTTTGCGTGAAGATGGTTTCATCGCTGGCGGCATAGGCTTCGCTTCCTGCGAAGACAGCCCATGCTTCTTCGGCCGTGAACGACAGGGCCGGAGCCATCAGGCGCAGCAGGCTTTGCGTGATGTGCCACAGGGCCGTCTGCGCCGAACGGCGCGCATGCGACGTCAGGCCCGAGGTGTACAAACGGTCCTTCAAGATGTCCAGGTAGAAGCCGCCCAGGTCTTCCGAGCAGTACGTCTGCAGCTTCGACACGACCGGGTGGAACTCGTAGCGCGCGTAATTGTTCTCGATCTGCGTTTGCAGCGATGCCATGTTGGCCAGCGCATAGCGGTCGATTTCGAACATGTCCGCCACCGGCACGGCGTCCGTGGCCGGATTGAAGTCCGACGTATTGGCCAGCAGGAAGCGCAGGGTGTTGCGGATGCGGCGGTACGATTCCGTCACGCGTTTGAGGATCTCGTCGGAGATCGACAGCTCGCCCGTGTAGTCGGTCGAGGCGATCCACAGGCGCAGGATGTCCGCGCCCAGGGTGTCCGAGATCTTTTGCGGCGCCAGCGTGTTGCCCAGCGACTTAGACATCTTCTTGCCTTCGCCATCGACCGTGAAGCCGTGCGTCAGCAGGGCCTTGTACGGCGGACGGCCGTTCAGCATCGACGACACGAGCAGCGACGAGTGGAACCAGCCGCGATGCTGGTCCGAGCCTTCCAGGTACAGGTCGGCCGGGAATTGCAGCTGCGTCGAGTGCGAACCGTGGCCTTGCGGGCCGCCCAGCACCGTCTGGTGCGTGGCGCCGGAATCGAACCACACGTCCAGCGTGTCCTTGTTCTTGGCGTAGATGGCCGCTTCGTCGCCGATCAGGTCTTTCAGATCGAGCGCCTGCCATGCCTCGATGCCGTTCTTTTCGATCAGCTTGGCCACTTGCTCCAGCAGTTCCGGCGTGCGCGGATGCAGGTCGCCCGTTTCCTTGTGCACGATGAAGGCCATCGGCACACCCCACTGGCGCTGGCGCGACAGGGTCCAGTCGGGACGGTTGGCGATCATGCCGTGCAGGCGCGCCTGGCCCCAGTCCGGGAAGAACTCGGTGTCGGCGATGCCTTTCAGGGCCGTCTCGCGCAGGGTCGCGCCGCCGTCTTTCGGCGTCACGTCCATGCCGGCGAACCACTGCGAGGTGGCGCGGTAGATGATCGGCGTCTTATGGCGCCAGCAATGCATGTAGCTGTGGTCGAACATCTTGACTTCGAACAGCGCGCCCGCTTCGCGCAAGGCGTTGCAGATCGGCTTCGACGCTTCCCAGATGGTCATGCCGCCGAACAGGGGCAGTGTCGAGGCGAACTTGCCGTCGCCCATGACGGGCTTGATGATGTCGTCGTCCTTCATGCCGTGCGCCTTGCACGAGATGAAGTCGTCCAGGCCGTAGGCTGGCGCCGAGTGCACCACGCCCGTGCCGCTTTCCGTGGTCACGTATTCGGCCAGGTACAAGGGCGACAGGCGGTCATAGAAAGCGTCGCTCGCATGCAGCGGGTGGCGGAAGCTGATGCCGGCCAGGGCCGCGCCGTCGCAGGTGGCGATCGTCGTGCCTTCGAGCTTGAAGCGCGCCAGGCTGGCCACGACCAGGTCTTGCGCCAGGATCAGCAGCAATGGCTGGCCATCGCGCTCGGCTTTCACCAGCGCGTATTTGACTTCCGGGTGCACGTTCAGCGCCTGGTTCGACGGGATGGTCCACGGCGTCGTGGTCCAGATGACGATGAAACCGTTATCGGTCGGCAGCGATGGCAGGCCGAAGGCGGCCGCCAGTTTGGCCGGCTCGGCGAACTTGAAGCCGACATCGATGGCGGGATCGCGTTTTTCCGCGTATTCCACTTCCGCTTCGGCCAGCGCCGACTGGCAGTCGAAGCACCAGTTGACCGGTTTCAGGCCGCGGTAGACATAGCCTTTTTCCAGCAGCTTGCCCAGCGCGCGCAATTCGTCCGCTTCATTGCCGTGCGCCATCGTCAGGTAGGGGTTGTCCCACTCGCCCAGCACGCCCAGGCGGATAAAGTCTTTCTTCTGGCGCTCGACCTGCACGTTGGCGTAGGCGCGCGCTTTTTCCAGCACTTCGGCCGTAGGCAGGTTCTTGCCGTGCAGTTTTTCGATCTGGATCTCGATCGGCATGCCGTGGCAATCCCAGCCCGGTACATAGGGCGCGTCGAAGCCGGCCAGCGAGCGCGATTTGACGACCATGTCCTTGAGGATCTTGTTGACGGCGTGGCCCAGGTGGATATCGCCATTCGCGTACGGCGGGCCGTCATGCAGGATGAATTTCGGACGGCCGGCGGCGGCCTTACGCACGCGTTCGTAGATTTTCTTGTCTTGCCATTGCTGTACCCATTGCGGCTCGCGCTTGGCCATGTCGCCGCGCATCGGGAACGGGGTTTCCGTCATGTTGACCGGGTATTTGCTTTCAGGCTTCTTGTTTTGCTTGGGCGTGGCTGGCTTGTTTTGATCGGACATAATCTTCTTTAATGATATTGAATGGTTTGCGGCGGCAGGTGCCGCCAGTCGGCGGAGTTGGCCGGCGTCAAATTCGGTCGGTGGCGGTAATGGCGCCGCTGCGCTGCTCGAAGTAGGCGCGCGCCTGGTTCGAGTCGCGCTCGATGGCGGCCGTCAGGGTGGGCAAGTCGTCGTACTTTTCTTCGTCGCGCAGCTTTTCCAGGAATTCCACGCGTACCAGCTTGCCGTAGCAGGACTGGGCGAAATCGAACAAATGCACTTCCAGCAAGACGCGGCCGCTGTCGTCGACGGTGGGGCGCACGCCCAGGCTGGCCACGGCGGGCAGCGGTGCCGGTCCCAGGCCGTGCACCTGCACGATAAAGATGCCGGACAGGGCGGGGCGGTGCGCCACGCGCAGGTTCAGGGTGGGGAAACCGAGCGTGCGGCCCAGCTTCTGGCCGTGGATGACGTGGCCGGAAATGGCGTACGGATGGCCGAGCAGTTGCGTGGCCAGCGGGAAATCGCCGGCGGCCAGGGCCAGGCGCACGGCCGACGAGGAGATGCGCGTGCTGCCATTCATCACCGTCGGTAAAGTTTCTACGTGGAAACCGTATTGGCGGCCCGCTTCCTGCAGCATGGCGACGTCGCCGGCGCGCCGGGCGCCATAGCAGAAGTCGTCGCCGACCATCAGCCATTTCACGTGCAAGCCGTCGACGAGGACTTTTTCAGTGAATTCCTGCGGCGTCAGGGCGGCAAACTGGGCGCTGAAGTGCTCGACGACGACACGGTCGATGCCGGCGTCGTCCAGCGATTGCAGCTTGTCGCGCAGGTTGGCGATGCGCTGCGGCGCCTTCGACAGGTCGCCCGCGCGCTGCGCGAAGAATTCGCGCGGGTGCGGCTCGAACGTCATCACGGCCGCTTCGATGCCGAGTTCGGTTGCAGCTTCGCGCACGCGCGCCAGCAAGGCCTGATGGCCGATGTGGACACCGTCAAAATTGCCGATGGTCAGAGCGCAAGGCGCTCGTGCCTGGGCATTGGGAAGTCCGCGGAATACCTTCATAGGAATCTGATGAAAAACTGTGCCAAAAGGGGGATTATACGGACTGTTTCAGGGATGCACACCCGGCAGGGCGGGCGCAGGGGCAATTTCCCTGCTGAAATGATAAAAAGCGTTGCCGGCGGGTGTGCTGGCAACGCTTTTCGCGAACTAAGGACTTGACAACATGTTCAGGGCTAGGCGCCGCGTCGAAGACAGTACGAATGTACGGCGAGACGCGGCAACAACGCCCTGGACGTGTTGTCTTATTTGTTCATCAATGCCCAGTAACGGGCGAGGTCCGCAGCGCCATCCGTGCCCTTGACGGCTTTCAGCGCGGTCGATGCATTGGATTTCTTGCCGGCGTGGATGTAGGCGATGCCCAGATGCAGCTTGGCTTCTTCCGGATACTTGGCGGTGCCCATTTTCACGGCGTCATTCATCAGGCCCAGGCCTTTGTCGGCCTGGCCATCGTAGACCAGGGCGAAGCCCAGCTTGCTCAAGCTGTCGGCGTCCTTGTTCTTGACGTATTCCGCTTCCGACTTGGCGGCGTTGGCCTTCAGGTCAGCCTGGGTTTTCAGGGCCAGATCTTTCAGGCGCTGGTGACGGGCGGCATCGGTGCCGGTGCCCAGCACGCCTTTTTTGTAGCCTTGCTCGATGATGGCCAGCGCTTCGCCAGGATTGCCTGCTTGCAGGGCCAGCTGGCTGATTTCCATGTATTCGGACGGCTTGGTGAATAGGCCGTTGGCCAGGCGCAGGCGCTGGACGTCCAGGCCCAGGCGCTGCGAGAAGCCAGGTTTGCCGGAAACGCGGTTCAGCAGGTCGGCCCAGTAGCTGGTTTTCGGATAGCTCGATGCCAGTTTTTCCAGGGTGGCGACGTAGCCGGCCTTGTCGTTCTGTTTCAACTGGATGTTGGCCAGCATTTGCAGGCTCGCTTCCGAGTTGCCGCCGCGCGATTGCAGTTCCTTCGCCGCTTCGGCGTAGTTGCCGCTGACGTAGTAGGTCTGGATCAGCAGTTCGCGCATCTGTGGATCTTCGCGGTCTTTCAGCGAACGTTTGATCCAGGTGATGGTGTTCGGCCAGTCCTTGGCGCGGTAGTACATGCCTGCCAGCGCTTGCGTGAATTTGGGGGCTTCGGCGGCGCTCAGGCGGCCGGAATTGATGACGGCTTCAAACGCCTTGATGGCGGTGCCGTTATCGCCGGCGGCAGCAGCGGCCGAGGCGCGCACGCGCTCGATCTGGTAGCTTTCAAAGGCGGTCTTGCCGCCGACGCTGTCAGCTTCGCGCAGCTTGGCCAGCGCTTCCTTGTTTTTGCCGCTGCTAGCGAGTTTTTGCGCTTCTTGCAGTGGCTTGCCCACTTCGGCACGCACGGTGTCCGCGGCGTATGCCAGCGAGCCCAGGCCGATTACGGGAGTTGCTGCGGTAAAACCGATAGCGGCCATGACGAGGCCGAGATGAGCGAGACGAAACTTGGACATAAGAAAGTCTTTCAGTAAAAAGCGAATAGGCAGGAAGTCCTGCCTATTCGGATGTAAAGAGAACCTGATTGCTGCAGCTTACTGGAATTGCTCGTTGCCGACCAGACCGATTTTGGTCACGCCCAGACGCTGCGCCGACGCCATCACACCGGCGACGACTTTGTATTCCACCAGCTTGTTCGGACGCAGATGCACTTCCGGCTGGTCTGCTTGCGCAGCGACGTTGCTCAGCTTGGCTTCCAGCGAAGCGCGGTCAGGAACGACCTGATTGTCCCACAAGATCGTACCGTCAAAATCGACATCGATCGTGACGACCACTGGTTCGGTTGTCGGTGGCGGCGGGGTGCCGACCGGCATGTTCAAGTTCACCGAGTGGTTTTGCTTAGGAATCGTGATGATCAACATGATAATCAGCACCAGCATCACGTCGATGAGGGGCGTCATGTTCAGTTCCATCATTGGTTCCGGATCCGCGCCTGGAGCGCTTCCCGAACCGACATTCATACTCATAGTGTTTCCTTTAAGAAGTCCAACGAAGCACCGGGCGAAACTGCCGCCCGGTCAGCTTCCGGCAGTGGCGCGCCCTTGTTGCCGGGGCGCCGCTGCCAGTCGCTATCAGCCCTTGTCAGGTGGTTCGGTGATGAAGCCGACCTTCTGGATCCCGGCACGTTGGGTCGTGTAAATAACCCGGCCGATCGATTCGTAGCGTGTTTCTTGGTCGCCACGAACGTGTACTTCCGGCTGCGGTACTTTCACTGCTTCAACTTTCAGATAATCGAACAGTTCGCTCGTATCTTTCAGTTTCTTCTGGCCCAGATAAATCTCGCCATCCTTGTTGACAACGATGTTGACGTTTTCTGGCTTGCTTTGAAGGGCTTGGTTGGCCTCGATCGGCAGATCGATTTTCTGCAATTTGAGGACAACCGGACTGGTGATCAAGAAAATGATCAGCAAAACCAACATGATGTCGACGAGCGGCGTCGTGTTGATTTCTGACATTACTTGATCTTCATCTCCGCTGTCGGAGCCGACGGACATCGACATGATTCTTATCCGATCTTTTTAGCGCCGGCAGCACGGCCAGCTTCGCTGGTCGACATTGCGCCGGAGATCAGTACCGAGTGAACGTCGGCGCTGAACGAGCGTACGTCTTCCATTGCGGTTTTGTTACGACGCACCAGCCAGTTGTAACCCAGAACGGCAGGAACGGCGACCAGCAGACCGAAAGCGGTCATGATCAGTGCTTCACCAACTGGACCTGCAACTTTATCGATCGAAGCGTTACCGGTCATGCCGATGTTGGTCAGCGCGCCATAAATACCCCAAACGGTACCGAACAGACCGATAAACGGTGCGGTCGAACCAACGGTTGCCAGGAACGACAGGCCATCTTGCAGACGCGATTGGACTTTGTCCGAAGCGCGCTGGATCGACATCGTCACCCAGGTCGACAGATCGATTTGTTCCAGCAGGGCGCCGTCATGGTGAGCCGTTGCCTTGGTGCCCGATTCAGCGATGAAGCGGAATGGCGAGCCTTCGGTCAGCGTTGCCGAACCAGCAGCGATCGAAGGTGCTTTCCAGAATTTGGCAGCGGTTTCTTTAGCTTGCTTGAAGATCTTCATTTGATCCATCAGCTTGGTGATGATGATGTACCAGCTGCCGATCGACATGATGGCCAGAATGATCAGGGTGGCGCGTGGCACGAAGCCGCCGTCCCACACTGCTTGCAGGCCGAACGGGTTGTGGACTTCTTCGGTTTTGGCTGGAGCTGCTGCGTCAGCGGCTGGAGCGGCTGCGTCTGCTGCTGGAGCTGCTGCGTCAGCAGCTGGTGCTGGTGCTGCTGCAGCGTCTGCCGCTGGAGCCGTAGCTGCTGCCGATGCTGGCGCGTCAGCGAATGCCGGAGCTGCTACCAGAGCGGTAGTAGCGGTAACGGACAACAGAACCGCGGCAAAAAATGCGGACAAACGGGTATTCTTAAACATGCTTCCTCCAAAATTAAAAATAACAGATCGCTGAACGTAATGACAACGAAATCATAGTGTGAGACAGGGGATAACTGTCTCGGGTTTTAATCCAGCGACCAAACGTATTGCATTTGCTGCCAGCCTTGTTCCGGCTTGCCGTCAACTGTTGCCGGCTTAAATGTACAGCGGCTGATACCTTGCACCGCGGCTTTGTCCAGGTCTCTGAAGCCGCTGGACTTCACGATCTTCGAATCAGCGACCTTGCCGTCTACACCGATCAGGAACGACAGTGTCACCACACCGGTTTCCTCATTGCGCTGCGACGACTTTGGATAAGCCGGCTTTTCGCAGACACTGAAGTCAACCACGGCCGGTGTACGCACCGATTTGGCTGGTCCAGGAGTTGGCGCAGGCTGTGCAGGCGGTGCTGGCGGTGCCAATACATTCGTGGCTGGCTTCACAGCAGTCGTATTTGCAATCACGTTTTGCTGTGGTGGCGGCTGCTGCACGTTCACCTCGACTGGCGGAATGAATGGCGGCGGTGGCGCTTTCATTTCTGGCGGCGGTGGTGGCGGTGGAAGATCCTTCGGTGGAGGCGGTTTGACTTCCTCGATAATCTTGGTTTCAACCGGTTCCATCATTTTGGTGACCAACCGCTTGCCCAAGCCCGTCACGATCCCGTAAGCCGCGAGAACGTGCAGCAGGACAACGATAGTGATGCCTGTGTAGTTCTTGGGACTTTTCTCGTTCGAAAAATTCATGCCTGCTTTCTCCAAATACCATCTCTTGTCTTGCAACTGAACCCCAAAATGACGACACAAAGCTCCAGCCGTATCCGGGACGTCGCCGAATTATACATACGAATTCTTTATTTTACACAGATTTTTAACGCCTAAAACCGGTTAAATTTTCGGCGCTTTTGCGCCCTGAAAACGTACTTGCTTATGTCATCTTTGCACGCTTTCGGACAGAAAAAAAGGCGGTCTTATCGGTTTTTTACAGCCGTTTTGGGCTACCACTGCTAAGTTCTCCGATGTGCCCATATGGCGGAATTATATTTCGTGATATTCAATATGGAAACTGCTAAATTTGGAGGAAAATCTTTCCTTTTGGAAATGTTTTACCTCGGAACCAGACCACTTAGCGGCACGCGCGCACCAAACGGGTGCGGAAGCCACTTCACCCAGGTCAAAAAAGGCGGTCCTGGCGGCCCATTTGAGGCCGCCAGGCCATACTGAATTCCTATGTAGGCATAGGAAACGCTTATATTCTTGCCATTGATTATTATCAACAAATCATTTCATGGCCGGACAACGGGGTCGTCGCGCCGGTTGCGTTTTTCCCGTCGGCAATTCAGGGTGCCCAGGACGACGCCCTGCGGGTCGACCGTATCGAGGTGCACATCGAAGCCCCACAGCCGCGCCACGTGCTTGAGCACCTCGGCCGCCTGCTGGTTCAGCGGGCGGCGCTGGAATTGCGTGTGGCGCAGGGTCAATGCACGGTCGTCGCGCGTATTGACGGACCAGACCTGGATATTCGGCTCGCGGTTGCCCAGGTTGTACTGCTCGGCCAGCTGCTGGCGCACGTAGCGGTAGCCGGCATCGTCGTGGATGGCGGAAATGGCCAGCTTTTCATTCTTGTCGTCGTCGAGCACGGCAAAGAAATGGAATTCGCGGATCAGCCGCGGCGACAGATACTGGGCGATGAAGCTTTCATCCTTGAAATTGCGCATCGCAAAGTCCAGGCTCTTGCGCCAGTCGCTGCCGGCCATGTCGGGGAACCAGGCGCGGTCTTCGTCCGTCGGGTGCTCGCAGATGCGGCGGATGTCGCTCATCATGGCAAAACCCAGCGCATACGGATTGATGCCGCTGTAATACGGGCTGTCGATGGGCGGCTGGTAGACGACGTTGGTATGGCTTTTGAGGAATTCCATCATGAAGCCGTCGCCCACCACGCCTTCGTCGTACAGCTGGTTCAATATCGTGTAGTGCCAGAAGGTGGCCCAGCCCTCGTTCATGACCTGGGTTTGGCGCTGCGGATAGAAATACTGGGAAATCTTGCGCACGATGCGCACCATCTCGCGCTGCCACGGTTCCAGCAGCGGCGCATACTTCTCGATGAAGTACAGCAGGTTTTCCTCGGGTTCGGGCGGAAAGCGGGGGGCGGCCTTGCGCTGGTCGTCCTCATCCTCGTCTTCGTCGCGCCGGGGCAGGGTGCGCCACAGCTGGTTGATCTGCGACTGCACATAGGCTTCGCGCTCTTTCTGGCGCGCATATTCCTTCGCCATCGACAGTTTCGCCGGGCGCTTGTAGCGGTCCACGCCATAGTTCTGGATGGCGTGGCACGAATCGAGCAGCAGTTCCACGGCGTCGACGCCATGGCGCTGTTCGCATTCGGCGATGTAATTCTTGGCAAACACCATATAGTCGATGATGGCGTCCGCATCCGTCCAGGCGCGGAACAGGTAATTGCCCTTGAAGAAGGAGTTATGCCCGTAGGCCGCATGCGCGATCACCAGCGACTGCATGGTCAGGCTGTTTTCCTCCATTAAATAGGCGATGCACGGGTTCGAGTTGATGACGATCTCGTAGGCCAGGCCCATCTGGCCCCGCTTGTAGCTTTTCTCGGTGGACAGAAAATGCTTGCCGAACGACCAATGGTTGTACGAGACGGGCATGCCCACCGACGTGTAGGCATCCATCATCTGTTCGGCCGTGATGATTTCCAGCTGGTTCGGATAGGTGTCGAGGCCAAATTGTTTCGCCACCCGGCGGATTTCCTCGTGGATTTGCTCGATCAGTTCGAACGTCCATTCCGACTGCTCGGGCAGGGCGTTCGGGTGGCGCAGGCGCACGAACGGTTCGCCCGGAGTATTGCTGGCGCGGTCAAAGGCTGCACTCATCATTTCACCTGTTTCTTGAACAGTTCGCGGAAGACCGGATAGATATCGGCCGGCGTGACGATCTTTTGCATGGCGAAATGGGCGTGGTGGTCGAGCACGCCCGCATATTGCTCCCACAGGTTTTGCTGCGGGCCGTCGGTGATCTCGACATAGGTGTAGTACTGCACCTTGGGCATGATGGTATTGATCAGCAACTGGCGGCACAGCATGGAATCGTTGTCCCAGTTGTCGCCGTCGGATGCCTGCGCTACATAGCTGTTCCATTGCCCGGCGCCATAGCGTTCGTCGATGATGGTGTTGAGCAAGTGCAGCGCGGACGACACGACGGTGCCGCCCGATTCGCGCGAATTGAAGAATTCATGCTCGTCCACTTCGGCCGCCGCCGTATGGTGGCGGATGAAGACCACCTCGATCTTGTCGTAGACGCGCTTGAGGAAAAGATATAACAGGATGAAGAAGCGCTTGGCCGTGTCCTTGCGCGACTCGTCCATGGAGCCGGAGACGTCCATGATGCAGAACATGACGGCTTGCGTCATCGGCTTCGGTACCTTGATGCGGTTGCTGTAGCGCAAGTCGAACGGATCGATGAAGGGAATCGCCAGCAGGCGCGTGTGCAGGTGGTGGATCAGGCGGCGCAGTTCCGTGACGAGCGGGTCGCTGTCGGGCGCCCCTTCGTGCAGCAGTGTTGCCAGGTCTTCCTCGGCCTGCGCCAGCTGCTTGCGGGCGCCACCGCCGACGGCGATGCGCCGGCCCAGCGCGCCGCGTAAGGAACGCAGCACGTGGATGTTCGATGGCGTGCCCGACATATTGTAGCCGGCGCGCTGGTTCTTGAATTCCGTGGTGGCCGTCAGCTGGGTTTTCACCATGTGTGGCAATTCCAGGTCTTCGAAGAAATAATTCATGAATTCTTCGCGCGACAATTCAAAGATGAAATCGTCTTCCGTCGTCTCGTCGCTATTGCCCGCCTTGCCCCGCCCGCTACCGCCGCCGCCTTTCGGCCGGGCGATCTGGTCGCCTTTCAGGTATTCCTTGTTGCCGGGATTGACCACTTCCCATACGCCGCCATGCGCGTGGCCAAACGACGGTTCGCCCACGTCCTTGACGGGGATGCTGACCTTCTCGCCATTCTCGACGTCCGTGATCGAGCGCCCCTTGATGGCGCGCCCCACGGCATCCTTGATCTGGCCCTTGTAACGCCGCAGGAAACGCTCGCGGTTGACGGCGGATTTATTCTTGCTTTGCAAGCGCCTGTCGATAAGGTATGTCAAAGGGTGCCTCCTTGCCTCTCGTCTCGCGCGCCCCGCCGGTCGTCAGGCGGGAACGCGCCTCCGCTGTCCGCGCTATGACGACTTGCGTACGCGCAAGTACCATTCGCATAACAGGCGTACCTGCTTGGCCGTATAGCCTTTTTCCACCATGCGGGCCACGAAGTCGGCGTGCTTGTTGGCATCGTCGGCGCTGGCCTTGGCATTGAAGGAAATCACGGGCAGCAATTCCTCCGTATTCGAAAACATTTTCTTTTCAATCACGGTGCGGAACTTTTCATAACTGGTCCAGGCGGGATTCTTGCCACCGTTCGAAGCCCGGGCGCGCAAGCCGAAGTTCACGATTTCGTTGCGGAAATCCTTCGGATTGGAAATGCCCGCCGGTTTCTCGATCTTTTCCAGTTCATTATTCAGCGACTCGCGGTCAAAACTTTCGCCCGTGTCCGGATCGCGGTATTCCTGGTCCTGTATCCAGAAATCGGCGAACGTCACGTAGCGGTCGAAAATATTCTGCCCGTATTCCGAATAGCTTTCCAGGTAAGCCGTCTGGATCTCCTTGCCGATGAATTCCACATAGCGCTGCGCCAGGTGCTCCTTAATATACGAGAAGTAGCGCTGCTCGAGTTCCGGCGCGAACTGCTCGCGCTCGACCTGCTGTTCCAGTACATATAATAGATGCACGGGATTGGCGGCCACTTCGGAATTGTCAAAGTTGAACACCTTAGACAGGATCTTGAAGGCAAAGCGCGTCGACAGGCCGTTCATGCCCTCGTCCACGCCCGCGTAATCGACGTATTCGTGCATGGACTTGGCTTTCGGGTCCGTATCCTTGAGGTTTTCGCCATCGTAGACGAGCATCTTCGAAAAGATGCTCGAGTTTTCCGGATCCTTCAGGCGCGACAGGATGGCGAACTGCGCCATCATGCGCAGGGTGCCGGGCGCGCACGGGGCCTTGACGAGCGAGGAATTGGCCACCAGCTTGTCGTAGATCTTGATTTCATCGGACACGCGCAGGCAATACGGCACCTTGACTATATAGATACGGTCAAGAAACGCCTCGTTGTTGCGGTTGTTCTTGAACGTCTTCCATTCCGACTCATTCGAGTGGGCGAGGATGATGCCGTCGAACGGAATCGCGCCGAAGCCTTCCGTGCCCTTGTAGTTGCCTTCCTGCGTGGCCGTCAGCAAGGGGTGCAAGACCTTGATCGGCGCCTTGAACATTTCCACGAATTCCATCAAGCCCTGGTTGGCCAGGCACAGGCCGCCCGAATAGCTGTAGGCGTCCGGATCGTCCTGGGCGTAATCTTCCAGCTTGCGGATGTCGACCTTGCCCACCAGCGAGGAAATATCCTGGTTGTTCTCGTCGCCCGGCTCCGTTTTCGAAATGGCGATCTGTTTCAGCACGGAAGGATAGCGCTTGACGACGCGGAACTGGTTGATATCGCCATTGTATTCATGCAGGCGTTTCACGGCCCACGGGCTGGGGATGTTGCGCAGGTAGCGGCGCGGGATGCCGTAATCCTCTTCCAGGATGGTGCCGTCCTCTTCCTCGTTGAACAGGCCCAGCGGCGATTCGTTGACGGGCGAGCCTTTCAGGCAATAGAAGGGCACGTGTTCCATCAGCGACTTGAGTTTTTCCGCGATGGATGACTTGCCGCCGCCGACAGGCCCCAGCAAGTACAGGATCTGCTTGCGTTCTTCCAGGCCTTGCGCCGCGTGGCGGAAATACGAGACGACTTGCTCGATCACTTCCTCGGTGCCGTAGAACTCGCGGAAGGCGGGATAGATCTTGATCACCTTGTTGGCGAAGATGCGCGACAAGCGCGTGTCGTTGCGCGTGTCGACCAGCTGCGGCTCGCCGATGGCGGCCAGCATGCGTTCGGGCGCGCTGGCATACGTCAGCTTGTCCTTCTTGCACAGGGCCAGGTATTCGGTGAGCGACATTTCCTCTTCGCGGGTGCGCTCGTAGCGTGCTGCATAGTTATCAAAAATGGTCATGTCAATGTCCTTTAATGTAAACCTGAACTGCCAGTCACCATGGCCGCCCGCCTGGCACTCGCCTGGGCTTGCCGTCTGAATTTTTTCTGTACCCCGTACCGATTTTTATTGTTGTTTCAAGCCCGGCTGTCTTTGCGAGTCCGGATTGCCCGGACCAAAAAACTGGCGCTTGATGCCGTGTGCTGACGTGGCCAGCCGGCTTATTTTTTCACTGTTGATAGCGCTTGTTGCACTTACCTTTACCCCATGAAATTAATTATTGCTCTAAAGGATCAGGAAGTCAAAAGATATGTCAGCATATCCTTAATACTTGTTTGTAAATTGTTGATTTAATTGGATAAATCATCAAATTTTTCCTCAATTTCAATGAACCTTTGTAGGCCTTTTAAACCATCATACGACAATTCGCCAGCGCGTGCCGATGCCGGCCGTGGCGCTGCCGCAGCCGGCGCCATGGCGGCCGGTCGCCGGTGAGGCTGGCCATCTTGCGCTAAGATGCCTGCATGTCTGATGGCCCTGCGCGCCGCGCGTGCGCGTGCGCGAGCCAGCATTTTTATCGTCACCCTATAAGGAACACCTATGATGAACCCCCAATTGCGCGCGATCGTCCGCGGCATGCCGAAGGCCGAACTGCATATCCATATCGAAGGCTCGCTGGAGCCGGAACTGATTTTCGCACTGGCAGCGCGCAATGGCGTGCCGCTTGGCTATGAATCCGTGGAACACTTGCGCAGCGCCTATGCTTTTACGGATTTGCAGTCTTTTCTCGACATTTATTACGCTGGCGCAAGCGTGCTCTTGAAAGAGCAGGATTTCTACGACATGACGCAAGCCTACCTGCAGCGCGCCGAGGCCGATAACGTCTTGCACACGGAAATCTTCTTCGATCCGCAAACCCACACGGCGCGCGGCGTGGCCATGGCCGACGTGATCAACGGCATCCACCGCGCCTGCCAGGACAGCCCCGTCAGCGCGGCCCTGATCCTGTGCTTCCTGCGCCACCTGAGCGAGGAAGAAGCGTTCGAGACCCTGGAAGACGCCTTGCCGCACCGCGACAAATTCATCGGCATCGGCCTCGACTCGTCGGAAGTGGGCAACCCGCCCGAGAAATTCTCGCGCGTATTCGCCCGTTGCCGCGAGCTGGGCCTGCACCTGGTGGCCCACGCGGGCGAGGAAGGTCCGCCAGCCTACATCCGCACGGCGCTCGACGACTTGCAGGTCGAACGCATCGACCATGGCGTGCGCTGCCTGGAAGACGCGGAACTGACGGCCCGTTTGGCGCGCGAACAGATCGCCCTGACCGTCTGTCCGCTGTCGAACACCAAGCTGCGCGTGTTCGACCAGATGCATGACCATAACCTGGTGCAACTGCTCGACGCCGGCCTGCTGGTGACGGTGAACTCGGACGATCCCGCGTATTTCGGCGGCTACATGAACGACAATTTCGACGCCATCTTCGACGCGCTGCCACTGGGCTTGTCCCACGCGCATCGCCTGGCGCGCAACGGTTTCATCGCCGCCTTCCTGCCGCAGGCACAGAAAGACGCCTTCCTCGCCACCGTCGATGCGTATTTCGCCCAGCACGCGGCTGCCCACGGCATCGCGCAATAACGCATCACAACCAATTCGCATAAAGACCCGCCGCCCATGTTCCGCCTCTCCCTGAAAATGACCGGCCGCGACTGGCGCGCCGGGCAACTGCGTTTCCTGCTCGTCGCGCTGATCGTCGCCGTGGCGGCCCTGTCGGCCGTCGGCTTCTTCGTCGACCGCCTGCGCGCGGGCTTGAACCGCGACGCGCACCAGCTGCTGGGGGCCGATCTCGTCATCAACGCCGACCAGCCCGTCAATGCGGCCTGGCGCGCCGAAGCGCAACAGCGCGGCTTCATCCTGGCCGACACGGTGACGTTTCCCAGCATGGCGCAGGCGGGCGAGGGCGAGCAGTCGCTGTCGCAGCTGGCGTCCATCAAGGCCGTCTCGCCCGGCTATCCGCAGCGGGGCAAGCTGAAAATCACGACCACACTGAGCGAAGCGCAGGATGCCGTGGGACGGCCCACGGACCAGGTGCCGGCGCCCGGCACCCTGTGGGTCGATGCGGCGATCCTGTCCAGCCTGAACGCCAAGCTGGGCGACACATTGACCCTCGGTGACAAGGCATTTACGGTCACGCAACTGATCGCCAGCGAACCGGACCGCGGCGCGTCCTTCTTGAACTTCGCCCCGAGAGTCATGCTGCCCCTGGGCGACCTGGCCGCCACGGCGCTGGTGCAGAACGGCTCGCGCGTGTCGTACCGGCTGCTGCTGTCGGCGCCACCCGCCAAGGCCGCCGAGCTTGCGCAATATCAAGCCAGGCTGGAAAGCCAGATCAAGACGCAGGCCATCAAGGGCGTGCGCATCGAATCGCTGGAATCGGGCAGCCCGCAGATGCAGTCGACCCTGGACCGCGCCGACCGTTTTCTTTCCCTCGTCGGCTTGCTGTCGGCCATGCTGGCGGCCGTCGCCGTGGCCATGGCCGCGCGCCGCTTCATGCTGCGCCACCTGGACGCGTGCGCCATGCTGCGTTGCCTGGGCTTGACGCAAAACCAGGTCACGGCCATGTACGTGATCGAATTCCTGCTCGTCGGCCTGGCCGGCAGCGTCGTTGGCGTGATAGTGGGTTTCGGCGGCCACCTGGTGCTGCTCGAACTCTTGGGCAAACTGGTGCAGAACGACTTGCCGCCCGTGTCCATGCTGCCCGCGCTGCAAGGCGTGGCCACCGGCATGCTGCTCTTGCTGGGTTTTGCCCTGCCGCCGATTTTGCAGTTGCGCAATGTCCCGCACAACCGCGTGATTCGCCGCGAGCAGGAGCCGCCGCAGGCGCTGGCCGTGGCCACGTATGGCCTGGGCATCGCCGCCTTCGTCGTGCTGCTGTTGTGGCAGGCGGGCGACGTGAAACTGGCGCTGCTGACGGCGGCCGGCTTTCTCGGCGGCTTCGCCCTGTTCGGCCTGGCCGGCTGGCTGGGTATCAAGTCGCTGAAAACCCTGCGCGGCGTTTTCAACCACCAGGGCTGGCGCTTTGCCGTCACGTCCTTGCAGCGCCGCCCGGGCGCCACCGTCATCCAGGTGGTGTCGCTGGCCCTGGGCTTGATGGCCTTGCTGCTGCTGACGGTGGTGCGCGGCGACCTGATGGTGGCCTGGCGTAATGCCACGCCGCCGGACGCGCCGAACCGCTTCATGATCAATATCCTGCCGGAACAGAAAGAGCCGATCGCCACGCGCCTGGCGCAAGCGGGCGTGGCCAACGCGCCCTTGTATCCGATGATACGCGGGCGCCTGGTGGCCGTGAACGGCAACGCCATCACGGAAAGCACCTACGAGGATGACCGCGCCAAGGGCCTGGCCGACCGCGAATTCAACTTGTCGACGATGTCCACCATGCAGGAAGAAAACAAGCTGGTGGCCGGCAAGTGGTTCGCCAATGCGCCCGGCGCGCCTGCCGAAGCGTCGGTGGAAGAGGGCATCGCCAAGACCCTGAAGCTGAAACTGGGCGACAAGCTGCGCTTCGACATCGCCGGCCAGCCCGTGGAGGCGGCCATCACGAGTTTGCGCAAGCTGGAATGGGGCTCGATGCGCGTCAATTTCTTCGTCATCATCAACCCTGCCGCCATGGCGGACACGCCGCAGACGTGGATCACGGCGTTTCACCTGCCGCCCGCGCAGGCGGACCTGGGGAATGCTCTGCTGCGCGACTACCCGAACCTGACGGTGGTCGACGTGGGCGGCGTGCTCAAACAAATCCAGAGCGTGCTGGACCAGGTGGTGACGGCCGTTGAATTCCTCTTCGCCTTCACCCTGGCCTCGGGCTTGCTGGTGCTGTATGCGGCCCTGATGGGTTCGCAGGATGAGCGCACGCGCGAAGCGGGCTTGCTGCGCGCCTTGGGCGCCACGCGGCGGCAGCTGGCGCAGGCGCAGCTGATCGAGTTTTCCCTCGTCGGCGCGCTGGCCGGCTTGCTGGCCGCATCGGGCGCGGCCGCCATGGGCTGGGCCCTGGCCACGTACCAGTTCAAGTTCGCCTGGAGCTTTGCGCCCGGCGTGTGGGCGTTCGGCCTGCTGGCCGGCGCCCTGTGCGCGATCGCCGGCGGCTGGCTGGGCTTGCGCAATGTGCTCAAACATCCGCCGCTGCAGACCCTGCGCGAAGGCTAGTCCTAAGCGCTGACGCTGTCGCCCGCGCCCGCGCCCGCGCGCAAAAATTGCGAGTAGGACATGACCGGTTGCCCCAGCTGGTGCGCCGGCACGTCGAACAGGGCCCAGAAATACGTCACGCGGCCCAGGCAGATGGTGGGCGCGGCGCAGTAGCGGAACCAGTTTTCGCCGATCTGCGCCGCGTACATGCCGTCGCTGTCGGCGTCGGAGAAATACGGGATCACGCGCATTTCCAGCAGCGCCAGCAGCAATGACTCGGGCGCGTCGCTGTCGCGCGCCATTTCATATTGCGTGTGCAGGCTGCGTTCCGTCTCGATGATCATCAGCTTGGCGTGGCCGTCGCGCGTGAAGAACAGGATGCCGCTGGGATTGGGGAAAATATAGTATTCGACAAAGCCATGGCGCTGGCACAGCTCGTGCACGACGGCGGCCAGCGCCTCGTCTTGCAGGAAAGTGTAATCGTGCAGCATCAGCAAGTCGCGCACGGTCTCCGTTTGCTGCAGGAAGAATTCGCGCTGCAAGGCCACGATTTCCTGTTCCAGGATGTCGAGCGCATCGTCGTCGCTTTTCTTGATGTAGCGGTCAATCAAGCCCCGGTTGAAGGCCGTCACGGCCACTTTTTCATCGGCCGCCCCCGTAAATAAAATCTTCTTGCACGGCAGATCGCGCACGGCCTCGCAAAATTCCAGGCCATTCATCTGCGGCATCGAATAATCGACCACCAGCACGGAGGGCACGGCAAAGCGCTGCGCCTGGCCGCTGATGCGCCAGATGCGTTCGATATCGAGCGCCACGTTGCATTGGTCGGGCGGCAGGTTTTGCGTGTCGAAGTTCACGTGCAGCGGCGTTTCGCCCGGTTGCGCACTCTGGCGCAGCCAGTGCAGGGCGCTGCTGGTGTCGTGAAAAGTCTTGCGCGCCAGGCCGGGATCGAGCTGGAACGCCAGGCTTTTCAGGAAGGAATCGCTGTCGTCGATCAGTACGGTCAGGGTCGGATGGGTGTAGACGGGCAGTTGCATGCGTCACCTCGCGCGGTGGATGGATGGAAAACGGTTGTGCGTGGGCACGGGCAGGGGCTGGGGAAATTCCAGCACGAAGATGGCGTAGGCGCCTTCGCGCGCGACGCAGCGGATGCGCGCCTGCCAGGCTTGCATGATTTGCCGGCACAGGGCCAGGCCGATGCCGCTGCCGTTGTGCGAGGGATAGGAATAGAAGCGGTCGAAGATCAGCGGCAGGCGGCTGGTGGCGATGCCGCAGCCCGTGTCGATGAACAGCAGGCGCGGCACGGGATGGGCGCCATCGATGATGATGCGCACGCGGCCCTTGCCCGCGCGGTGGATGCTTTTCAAGGCATTGCGCAGCAGGTTGAGCAGGATCACCACGCACAGTTCCGACTGGCCGGGAAACGTGAAATCGGCGCGCACATCGACCTTGACGATGTCGCGCTGGGCCGTGCTGGTAAACGGATAGCGGCGCAGTACGGCCGCCACGCTGTCGTGCATGGCCACCGCTTCATTCGCTTCGAGCTTGCGGTTGACGGCGCTGGCACTGAGCAGGAACAGATCGATCATGTGGTGCATATGGCGCACTTCGAACTGGATGCGCGCCAGCGCTTCCAGGCTGGCCGCGTCGGGTGGCTGGTCTTGCATGTTTTGCTGTAGCCCGCGCTGCAGCCCGCGCACGTTCGCCTCGACGCTGACGAGGGGCGTGCGCAATTCGTGCGCCACGCTGCCCAGGCCAGCCGCCAGCCCGGCCAGTTTCTCTTGCGCGCCCACGTTGCGCCCCACCTTGACCACGGACAGCACGGCAATCGTGAACCAGTGCACGGGCAATTGCTGCAAGACGCCGCCGCTGAGCAGGAAGGCGGGATCGCCGGCCACGGCAAACGCCAGGCAGGCCAGCAGGGTGCCGCTCAGGTAGGCGAGTATGGCGATGCGTGTATCGAAGTGAAACAGCACGACCAGCGCCACCAGCAGCGAATGCACCCACATGGTCGAGGCATGGTTCATCAGGAACATATACGTGAAGAAAAACGGCAGTTCGAAGGTCAGACCCAGGAACAGGTAGACGCTGAACCAGGTATTGCTGAAGCGGTCGGGCCATAGCGCGGGCAGGAACAGCAGCGCCGCCACGATGCGCAGCAGCGGCGATTCATATTCCTGCGGAAAAAAATAATGCCACAGCGCGTAGTACAGGGGCATGCCCAGCGCACCGATGAGCGCCAGCTTACGCACCTGTGCGCGCCGCACAGGCGTGTGTTCGATGGCGTCGTGGAAATGCAGGAAAGGCTGGAGCAGCTTGCCTTGCCATCGTTTTCCGGAAGGGGACTGCGCATGCTTCATGATCAGGGGGCGCGTTCGTTGAGGCGTGTCAATGCAACATGATCGGCGGGTTCCCTCTGTATCAGCAGGATATCGGCATAACTGTTGAGCTGTATCAAACTCTTGCCCGATGGCTCGCGCATGTTGGATGCGGTAGTTCCCTCGCAACCAATCAGGAGTTCCTATGTTAAACGCCATTTCCCCCCTGTCGTCCCGCGCCATCCACGCCGAACAACGGATGCCCGCCTTCGTGCATGCGCGCATGGATGAACACTACGTCGAGCGCATCGAGAAGCTGCTTGGCGGCCAGCATTTGCATGAATGGCAAGCCATGCCGGCCAGTGCGGTCATGCTGGCAGGTAATGATTACCTGAACATCGCCGGCGAGGCGGCGCTGCTGGCGGCCCAGGCGCGCGTCTTGCAGGGCGGCGGCGCCATGCTGATGTCGTCCGTCTTCCTGCAGGAAGGCAGCCGCCAGCACCGGCTGGAACAAAAATTCGCGGACTATCTGGGCAGCGAAGCGTGCGTGCTGGCGCAGTCGGGCTGGGCCGCCAATGTGGGCTTGCTGCAAAGCCTGGCCGGGCCCGGCATCCCCGTGTACCTCGATATGCAGGCGCACGCTTCGCTGTGGGAGGGCGTGCAATCGGCGCAAGCCGTGCCTGTTGCTTTTCTGCACAACGATGGCACCCACCTGCAGCGCCAGATCGACAAGCATGGCCCCGGCATCATCATCGTCGATGCGCTGTACAGTACGAATGGCAGCGTGGCGCCGCTGCTGGAGATGGTGGAAATCGCCGAGCGCAGCGGCAGCATGCTGATCGTCGACGAGTCGCACTCGCTGGGCACGCATGGCCCGCAGGGCGCGGGGCTGGTGGTGGAGCTGGGCCTGGCCGAGCGCGTGCATTTCCGCACGGCGTCGCTGGCCAAGGCGTTTGCGGGCCGGGCCGGGCTGATTACCTGTTCGGGCCGTTTCAAAGGATATTTTTTGTCCGCTTCGCGGCCCGCCATCTTCAGCTCCTGCCTGCTCGAACACGAGCTGGCGTGGTTCGATGCGGCGCTTGATTTCATCCGCGCCGCCGATGGCCGCCGCGCCGCGCTGCACCGCCACAGCGTGCAGTTGCGCCAGGGGCTGATGGATCTGGGCTACAACGTCAGCGACGGCACCGAGCAGATCATCGCGCTGGAAGCGGGCAGCGAACCCGATACCCTGATCCTGCGCAAGGCGCTGGAACGGCATGGCATCTTTGGCGCAGTCTTCTGCGCGCCGGCCACGCCGAAGAACCGCTCGCTGGTGCGCCTGACCCTGAATGCGGGCTTGCGCGAGGACGAGTGCGCCAGGGTGCTGGCCGCCTGCGCCGCCATCCGCGACGAGACGGGCATGGCGCGCTGGCCATCGACGCGGCGCCTGCGCAAGCTGGCGCTGGTGTAGACCTCAGCCTTGCCCGGGCTGGTTGCCGGCGATGCCGTTCAATAGCAGGGACAGGGGCGCCAGCTGTTCCGCGCTGGCATTACCCAGCAATTCCTGGCCCAGCGTCTGCGCCGTCGTATTCGCATGCGTCAGCAATTCCAGTCCCGCGGCCGTGATGGCGGCGTAGCCGACGCGGGCATCGCGCGCATCGGCCTGGCGCGCCACCAGACCGATTTTTTCCAGCGGCATCAGCGAGCGCGTGATGCCGGACGCCGTCAGCGCCAGGCGCTCGGCCAGGTCGATGCGGCGCAGGCGTCCGCCGGGTGCCCGCTGCAAGTGGTACAGCAATTGATAATCGCCAAAGCTCAAGCCATGCAGATTGCCCAGGGTGCTGTCGAAGCGGCGCACGAGCATGGCCTGGGCGCGCGCCAGGCGCAGGCAAAAGTCCAGCGCGCTGCCGCCGTCCGGCGGCGGGGGAGTGAGATCGGTCATGACATCCTTTTCATTTGCTGCATGGTGCGTAGTGCGTGAGTGCGCAAGTGTAAAGCATGGCCGCTCAATAGCGTGATTGCCCTTGATCGAGCAGCTGCGCCTGGTGCAGCGCCAGCAGGGCGTCCAGCTCGGCGTCCGCATCGAAACCGGGATCGGCCGATGCCTTGACGGTGTCGATGATGTCGAAGCGGAAAACCGCCTCGCCGTCGCGCCGCCAGTCCGCCTGCAGGCGCGCATTGCGGTGCGAGCCCAGCGCGAGTTCGAAACGGTGGCGGTTCAGCGCGCCGGGCGCGTTGCGGCTGCGTTCGAGCAGGGTGCGGCCGCTGGGCAGGTGGCGCAGCGCGATGATGCCCAGTGCGGGTGCTTGTTGCCGGTAAGCTGCTTTCAAGGCAGCTTGCTGTGTTTTATCCATGGTGAGACGTCCTCAAGCTTGGGTGATGTAATCGGTGCTTGCGATGCGCGCAATATCCGTGAGCAGGGCGGCGGCGATGGCGGCGGCCAGCAGCAGGGCGCCTCCGGCGCAGAACAGTTCGCCCACGCTCAGGTGGCGCAGCAGCGCGCCCGTGGCCGCAGCGGACAGCGGCGCCAGTCCCAGGAAGATACCCATGAACAGCGCCATCGCCCGGCCCAGCATGGCGGGCGCCACGCGCCGCTGTATCCAGGTAAAGATCGCCACCTGCACATAGCCGCCCAGCAATCCCGTGACGGCCAGCAAGGCCGCGCCTTGCCAGGCTGTATCGATTTGCCCCAGCGCCATCAGCAGGATGGCGACGATGGCGTCAACGGCGAGCAGGGTGGCGCCGAAGCGGCGGCGCAGCCAGGCGCCGCCCAGGCTGGACGCCAGCATGCCGGCCAGGGTACCGGCGCCGTGCGCGCCCATCAGCAAACCGAGCGCCGGGGCGCCGTGCAGACGCTCGCTGGCCAGTACGGGCAGGGCCACTTGCAGCGGTCCCATGACGAAGAACGCCACCACGGCCCAGTAGGCATAGCAGCTGCGCAAGGCCATGTCGCGCCACACCATGGACAGGCCCGCCGCCATGTCGCGCCACATACCTTGCGCCGCTGTGGCCGCTGCCAGTGGCCGCAGGCTGACTTGCCGCAAGGTCCAGGCCGAGAACAGAAACGTCAGCGCATCGATGGCAAAGGCGGCGGCCAGCGCCGCCATGCCGGTTTGCTGCCCGCCATCGTGGGCGCCGAGCACGAGCGCCGCCAGCAGCGGGCCGGCCAGCAAGGACAACTGGCGCGCGCCCATCTGCAGGCTGTTGGCCGTTTGCAGCACTTGCGGCGGCACGGCTTGCGGCAGGATGGCGGTGCCGGCGGGAATGCCGAAGGCGGAGGCGACGCCCAGCGCCAGCGCGGCTGCATACGCGAGCGCCACACTGGCCTGGTCCAGCATCAGCAGGCCGGACAGTGCCAGCAGGATGGCGGCGTTTGCATATTTGCTCAGCAGCAGCACGCGCCGGGGCGAGTAACGGTCGGCGATGGTGCCGCCGAACAAGATGAGCACGGCGCGCGGCGCGCCCATCAGGGCCACGGCGATGCCCAGGCTGAGGCTATCGTTTGTCAGGCTCAGCACCAGCCAGGGCAGGGCCAGCATGCTGAACTGGTCACCGAGCATGGACACGAGGCCGCCGCCGAGCAGCCAGCGGAAGTTGATATTGCGTAGCAAAGGAGGTTGGACGGTGGTTGACATGCTGTTTTTATCTCTCGTTAAAAATTGCATGGTATTTGATAAAAGCTTGATCAGTCAAGTATATTGCCATTTATTGTGGCAGAGGGCGCTGGCGCCGCATGGGCCGCCAGCGCTTGCGCTATCATGGCGGCCATGACTGATACCACTGCCCCCACCCTGTACGAGACCATCGGCGGCGCCCCCGTGCTGCGCGAAATGGTCGACCGTTTTTATGACTTGATGGAACTCGAGCCCGAGTTCGCCGGCATCCGCGTCATGCATCCGCCGTCGACGGACGGCTCGCGCGACAAGCTGTATTTTTTCCTCACGGGCTGGATGGGCGGACCGGATTTGTATATCGAGAAATTCGGCCACCCGCGCCTGCGCGCCCGTCATTTGCCGTATGCCATCGGTACCAGCGAGCGCGACCAGTGGCTGCGCGCCATGGCCTGGGCCATGGAAGACACGGGCATCGAAGAATCCTTGCGCGTGCGCCTGATGGAATCGTTCTATCAGACGGCCGACTGGATGCGTAACAAACCTGACTGACACCCATGAGCCCAATCGAGTTCTACAGCCTGCTGGGCGCCGCCGTCGTCGCCATCGTCTTGTTGCTATTGATCTTGCTGCGCCCGCGTGGCGCGGCCGGCGATGGCGCCACCACCCTGGCCCTGGTGCAGCAGCACCAGCAGCAAAGCCTGGAACGCATCGACCGGGTCGAGCGCGAAGTGCGGCTGCAGCTGCAGGCGTCGGCACAGGCCACGCGGCAAGACCTGGCCGCGGGCCTGGCGCAATTCCAGGCGGCGACCCTGCAACAGCTCGACAGCCTGCGCACGCAGATGCAGGCGCAGGGCAAAGTCGGACGCGAAGAACAGGCGCAAAGCCTGGCGCGCTTTGCCGAGAGTACCAATCAAACTTTGGCGCAGCTGACGGAATCGAATGCCCAGCGCATGCTGGAAGTGCGTGCCACGTTGGAAAACAAGATCCGCGATTTGCAGGCCGACAATGGCGCGCGTCTGGAAGAGATGCGCAAGACGGTCGACGAGAAACTGCACGCGACCTTGGAAACGCGCCTGTCCGCCTCGTTCCAGCAAGTGTCGGAGCGGCTGGAAAAAGTTCATCAGGGACTCGGCGAGATGCAGCAGCTGGCGCTGGGCGTGGGCGATCTGAAGCGGGTGCTTACCAACGTCAAGACGCGGGGAACGTGGGGCGAAGTGCAGCTGGAAATGCTGCTGGAGCAGGTACTCACTGTCGACCAGTACGCGAAGAATGTGGAAACCTTGCCGGGCAGCGGCGCGCGCGTGGAATTCGCCTTGAAACTGCCGGGCATGGTCGACGGCGGGCCGCCAGTGTGGATGCCGATTGACGCGAAATTCCCCAAGGAACAATACGAGCGCCTGGTCGAGGCGGCCGAGCGGGCCGATGCCGACGGCGTGGCCCTGGCCGGACGCGAACTGGAGCGGGCCGTGCGGGGCGAAGCGAAAACCATCGCCGAGAAATACCTGGCGCCGCCGCTGACCACCGACTTTGCCATCCTGTTCCTGCCTACCGAGGGGCTGTATGCGGAAGTGCTGCGCCGCCCGGGACTGGCCGACGAATTGCAGCGCGTGCACCGGGTCAGCATCGCCGGGCCGTCCACCCTGACGGCCTTGCTCAACAGCTTGCAGATGGGTTTCCGCACCCTGGCGCTGGAAAAGCGCTCGTCCGAAGTGTGGCAGGTGCTGGGCGCCGTCAAGACGGAATTCGGCAAGTTCGGCGAGGTGCTGTCGCAAACCCGGCTGACCTTGGAAAAGGCGGCGAAGAATATCGAAAGCGCGGAAGTGCGCAGCCGGCAGATGGCGCGCAAATTGAAATCGGTGGAAGCCTTGCCGGGCGAGGCAGCCGCCTTGCTGCTGGGTAAGGCGGATGCCGAATAGCGCCGTTTCGTTCGCCGCAGCGGCTGGCTAAGTCTGCTGGTCTTGCTGTTCTTGCGCCATCTGATGGTTGACTAGTTCAGCGGTGATGCTGCCCGGCGCATCGAGTTCGCGCTGTGCCAGTGTGCGCATGGCGTCATTCGCCAGGCCGGCAAGCAAGGCAGCGCCCAGTGCGTCCGCCTCGGCGCTTTGCCCTTGTCCACGCAGTATGGCAGCGGCGATCCGCACGTCTTTTGCCAGATTCATCAACTCCGCCGCCAGGCGCGGCGGCGTGCCCGGCGCAGGAAACAAGGGCAGGCTGGCGGACAGGGCATTGACCATATCGAGGTGCTCCAGCGGGGCGCGGTGATAGCGGTCCGCGAGCGCGAAATTGCCCGCCTCGACAACAGCTTGCAGGGCTTGCCAAGCGTATTGGCGCGCCAGTTCGGGGGCGCTGGCGTCCAGCTGGGCGAACAGGTCGGCGGTGGAGCGGGCATCGCCCAGCGTGTCGTTCATCTCGGCGATGAGAGAGAAGCGCGACCTGCGGCCAAACGTGCTGCCTGCCTGTGGCGCGCGGCTGTCGTGGTGGCCGAAATCATGCTGGCCCGACAGCAGCAACTGGATTTGCGCATCACGCTCCGCCTGCAGGGCGGCGTACGCTGGCGCGTATGCCTCGGCCAAAAACTTCCACTCCAGCATGACAATGAAATAGCTCGACCTTGCCGGATTCAGGGTTTGCCCGGCCTCGGCGAACAGCTGTTGCAGCAGCGGCAGCGCTTCCGCGTGCCGGCCTTCGTTGCGCAGTGCAACGAGACGTGTCGAACGGCTATCGATGTCGGGCATGGCGGTCCTTGTCTGGAATGCACCATAGTAACAAGTCCGCATACGGCTGGCTACGCCTCAAGCGGCATGCTTGCTGGCAAGGCGTTTTCTGGCGCCGAAGGCTGTCAGCGCCAGTCCCGCCAGCAGCATGGCCCAGGTTTGCGGTTCCGGCACGGCCGGCAAAACGGTCGGCACGGTCGGTGGCAAGGTAGGGATGATCACGGTGGGCGGCACGATGATGCTGCTGCCCTGGTCCGGCGGCCGGCCGCTGCCGCCACCACCACCACCACCTCCGCCGCCCATGCCGGCCGGCGACGTGATGCCGCCGACGGTACGCACATAATCGAAGGGTAGGAAAGGAATGCTGGCCACCTCGGGCGGCATGGCGCCGCCCGTGAAGGAACCGCCGCGCAAGGCGTCGGGGTTGTCGATCAGTGGTACGCCTGCCGCTGCCGGGGCGGCGGGCGCGGCGGCAACGGGTGCCGCACCGCCGGGAGCGGCACCGGCCGCTGGCGGCGCTGATGCGGGCGCTTGCGTGATACGGCTGACGTTGCGGCAGATCGTCGGCACCAGGATGCACTGGCCCTGCACGCAATACACGAGTCCCCGTTCCTGCATCTGCTCGTTCCAGCCCGCGCGCGTGACGTTGCGGCAAACGCGACCCGGGCCGAAATGCATGTCGCTGATGCGCGCGTTGTAATTGCCCTTGCCGCGGATGGCGTCGCGGCTGATCACGACGATCTCATCGTACTGGCGCGCACGCATGCGCTCCTTCAATTGTTCGCGTACGGGCGGCGCGATATCCGTATAGCGGTCCACGGCCGCCACCACGTCACCCATGAACGGGTCGACGCCGGGACGATTCCAGTTGCAGTTATCGAGCACATCGGCGCGCGCGATGCCTTTTGCGCTGGCGGGCAAGGGCGCCAGGGACAAGGTGGCAAGCAGGCAGGCCGTACCCAGCAAGCTGGCTCCCGCGATCCATGAGCTGTGTCTCATTGTTGTTCCTCGTGAAAACAATATCAAAATTGAACTTTTTTGTATGAGTTCGAATGTTATCACCGAAGAAACTTCAATATCAACTAATAAATAAAATTATTGCAATTAGTGTTGTGTTTATTGATTTGTTTTAAGGAGAAATGATTGATATTTTTATCTCGATAGGCGAACATCGGCCGCGCAGGGGAATTGATTGCAATGGGGAAATGCAAACGGCCCGCGCAGGGCGGGCCGTTCAGGAGAAGGGAAGGGGGAGCTGCTTAGATCAGCCCATGGAACAGCACGACGTCGACGAGGTCGCCCGCCGCCACGTGGCCTTGCGCTTCATGCAGCACGATCATGCAATTGGCTTGCGTCATCGAACGCAGGATGCCCGAGCCTTGCGCACCTGTCACGCGCACGTGCTGGCGCCCGTCCGCGCCCCGCTCGACGATGCCGCGCTGGTATTCCGTGCGGCCCCGTTTCTTGCGGATGGGCGCTTGCGCCGCCACTTGCAGCAGTGGCAGGGTGGACGTGTCCGCATCGGCGCCCATCAGGCGCAGCAGGGTGGGGCGGGCGAGGAAATAAAACGCCGCCATCACGGCCACGGGATTGCCGGGCAGGCCCAGCAGCAAGGCCGTGTCGCCTTCGCTGGCAATCCGGCCAAAGGCCATGGGGCGGCCCGGGCGCATGTTGATGTGCCAGAAGGCCACGTCACCGAGGCGGGCGAGTATCTCGCGCGTAAAATCGGCCGCGCCGCTGGACACGCCGCCCGAGGTGATGATGACGTCAGCCTTGGCGCAGGCACCGCGCAGGGCAGCTTCCAGCGCTTGCGGATTGTCCTTGACGATGCCCATGTCGAGCACGTCGCAGCCCAAGCGGGTCAGCATGCCCAGCAGGGTGTAGCGGTTGCTGTCGTAGATGCAGCCCGCGTCGAGCAGCTCGCCGATCGAGCGCAATTCGTCGCCGGTGGAAAAGAAGGCCACGCGCAGGCGCCGGCGCACGGGCACCGTGGCGATGCCCAGCGAGGCCAGCAGCCCCAGTTCTGCCGGTCCGAGTAGCTTGCCTTGCAGCAGCGCAGGCTGGCCTTGCATCAAGTCTTCGCCCTTGAAACGGCGGTTGTCGCCGGGGCGGATGCAGTCCGGCGCCATGGTGATGCTGTGCTCGCTGGCGTGCCGCACCAGTTCCTGCGGCACCACGCTGTCGCAGCCGTCCGGCATGACGGCGCCCGTCATGATGCGCGCGCATTGCCCGCGCCCGACGTTGACCGTGCCGGGACGCCCGGCCAGGATGGTGTCGACCACGGCCAGGGTCACGGGCGTGTCGCCACCGAGGTCGGCCCCATGCAGGGCATAGCCATCCATGGCGGAATTGTCGTGCGCGGGCACGCTGATGGGCGAGATGATGTCGGCCGCCAGGATGCGTTCGAACGCTTGCGGCAGCGCCAGTTCCTCGATCTCGGCGACGGGCGCGACGGTGTCGGCCAGGATGGCTTGCGCCATCGGCACGGACAAGCCCTGCGCTTGCAGGGCGGCCAGCTCGTCCGGGGTATTGATGTTGCCGAACGCGCCATGGTTCTCGAAGAGCACCTCAGCCAGTTTCAAGGGGCCATGCCAGGTGCGCATGCGGCGCTCGCCGCTGCGCAGATAAGCGTCTAACTGGGGCAGGGCCGAGGTTTTCACCAGGCAAAAAACCGGGTGCGGGCGGCGCACGGCCGCTCCCGTCGCCGGGTCGGTCTCCTCGGTGACGGCGATGGCCAGGTCGGCATCGTTGTCGATCAAACCGGCCGCCAGGCGCGCTGCCAGGTCGGGCGGCAACAGGGGAGAATCGCACGGCACGGTCAGCAGATACGGCGTGCCGGCGTGCCGCATGCCGCTGTGCAGGCCGGCCAGGGGCCCCAGCTGGCCCGGCAGCGCATCGGGCCACACGGGCAGGCCGAAGCGCGCGTAATCGCCGGCATCGGCGTGGACACTGATGGCCAATTCGCCCACTTGCGGCGCCAGGCGCTGCAGCACATGGCGGGCCAGGGGCTGGCCATGCAGGGGCAGCATGCCCTTGTCGCGCTGGCCCATGCGCGTGCCGAGGCCTCCGGCCAGGATCAGGCCGGTAATGTCGTGTTTGTTGATCATGTCAGGTAGGGAAATTGGTGCATGCGCCATGGTAGCAGCGCGGGGCGTGCGCCGCCCCGGATTCAGCCGCCGATGTACGACATTTCCACTTTCTTTTTACCGTGCTCAAGTGTGCCGCCCGTCAAATCCGTCTGGCTGGTGCGCAATTGCGAATAGCGGTCGCCGCGGCCGCGCCACAGCTGCGCCACGGCCGATGATATTTCCGCGTCGCTATGGCCGCCGCGCAGCAGGCTGCGCAGGTCGTGGCCGCTGCTGGCGAACAGGCACGTGTACAGCTTGCCCTCGGTCGAGAGGCGGGCACGGCTGCAGTCGGCGCAGAACGCTTGCGTGACGCTGGAAATGAGGCCGATTTCGCCGCCGCCATCCGCATAGCGCCAGCGCGCCGCCGTCTCGCCCGTGTAGTTCGGGTTAATGGGCAGCAAGGGCATGTGTGAGGCTATGCGGCGCACGACTTCGGCCGAAGGGATGACTTCCTGCAAATTCCAGCCGTTCGAGGCGCCCACGTCCATGTATTCGATGAAGCGCAGGATATATGGCGTGCCCTTGAAGTGGCGCGCCATGGGCACGATTTCCTGCTCGTTCATGCCGGCCTTGACGACCATATTGATCTTGATGGGACCCAGGCCGGCCGCGTGCGCCGCATCGATGCCGTGCAGCACGTCGGCGACGGCGAAATCGACGTCGTTCATGCGCTTGAAGGTGGCGTCGTCGAGCGAGTCGAGCGACACGGTCACGCGGTTCAGGCCCGCATCCTTGAGCGCTTGCGCTTTTCTGGCCAGCAAGGAGCCGTTGGTCGTCAGGGTCAGGTCCAGCGGCTGGCCCGACGGCGTGCGCAGCGCGGCCAGCATGGCGATGAGCTTTTCGATATTCTTGCGCAGCAGCGGCTCGCCGCCCGTCAGGCGGATCTTTTCCACGCCGTGCGCGACGAACAGGCGCGCGATGCGCGTGATTTCCTCGAACGACAGCAAATCCGTGTGCGGCAGATACACGTGGTTCTTGTCGAACACGTCCTTCGGCATGCAATACACGCAACGGAAATTGCAGCGGTCGGTAATCGAGATGCGCAAGTCGTGCAGGGGCCGGCCCAGGCTGTCGGCCACGTTGCCGCTGGGACTTTCCAGTCGTGCGGGGATCGCCGGTGCCCCATTGCGGGCTTCGGCGAGGTAGATAATCTTGTCAGCCATGAAAGGTCATGCCACTTACGTAAAATCGGTCAAGGCAGATACGATAGCACGAGGCCGAGGATGGCACAGGCGAGCAGCAATTTGATGGTGCCCACTTGAAACTTGATCAGCGCCACGCCGGCCGCCAGCGCGATGGCAATCGCTACCCAGTCCCAGTGCGGCAGCGGGCTTGTTTGCCAGAAGACATGGTGACCAAAGAACAGGGCCAGGCTGGCGATGACGCCGACCACGGCCGCCGAGATGGCAGTCAGCGGCGCGCTCAGGCGCAGATTGCCGCGCGACGCTTCCACGAGGGGCGCGCCGGCCAGGATGAAGATGAACGAGGGCAGGAAAGTAAACCAGCTGGCAACGAGCGCGCCGCACACGCCGGCCAGCCACAGCTGCTCACCCGTTACGGCATGGCTCCAGCCGCCGACAAAACCGATGAAGGCGACGATCATGATCAGCGGGCCGGGCGTCGTTTCGCCCAGCGCCAGGCCATCCATCATTTGCGCGCTCGTGATCCAGTGGTAGTGGTCGGCGGCGCCCTGCACCAGGTAGGGCAGCACGGCATACGCGCCGCCGAACGTGAGCAGGGCCGCCTTGCTGAAAAACACGCCCATCTGCGCCAGCGGCTGGTCCGTGCCGCCCGCCAGCGCCAGGCCCAGCCAGACGAAGAAGGCCAGCGCCAGGCCCACGGCAGCCGTGCCAAGCAGGCGCGGCCAGCGGAAGCGCGCGTGGTCCGGCGTCGGCGTGTCGTCATCGATCAGGGCGGCGCCGTAGCGGGCCGCGCCGCCATGCGACGCGCCGTTGGCATGAAAGTGGTCCGGCAGCCAGCGCCCGCCCGCCATGCCGAGCAAGGCGGCGGCGAGCACGATCAGCGGAAATGGCAGCTGTAGCGCGGCGATGGCGACAAATGCGGCCGCCGCGATGGCGATCAGGGCGGGGCTGCGCAAGGTGCGCCGGCCCAGGCGCCAGGCGGCCGCCAGCACGATGGCGACGACGGCCGGCTTGATGCCGTACAGGACGCCGGCGATGGCGCCCACGTGGCCATACGCCATGTACAGCCAGGACAGGGCGATCAGCACCAGCAGCGAGGGCAGCAAAAACAGCAGGCCCGCCACCAGGGCGCCGCGCGTGCGATGCATCAGCCAGCCGATGTAGATGGCCAGCTGGGTCGCTTCCGGCCCCGGCAGCAGCATGCAGTAATTGAGCGCGTGCAGGAAACGCTGCTCGGAAATCCAGCGCCGCTTTTCCACCAGCTCCGCATGCATCATGGCGATTTGCCCGGCCGGGCCGCCAAAGCTGACGCAGCCCAGCTTGAGCCAGTACCAGAAGGCGCTGCGCAGGCTGACGGGGGCGGGAGGCAGGTTGGCGTTCTCGTGCATGGCGGGTGGAAGGCAGCAAAAAAGTGGACATAAAAAAGGGGAAGCCTGAGCTTCCCCTTTCATCATTGGCGGCTGGGCGAACCCGGCGCGCTTATGGACGTTGCGTGTTGACCTGGATCAACGGCTCATCCGATTGCGGCGGCAATGGCTTGCGTTCGCGCGGCTTGCGGACCGGAGCGACTGCCTTCGCGGCCGCTTCCTGCGCCAGGCGCAGTTTTTCCGGATCGGTGGCAGCCAGGGTCAGGCCGGCCGAACCGAGCACCGCGCTCAAGTCCAGCGGCGCGGCAGGAGCAGGAGCAGGAGCAACGACAGGCGCTGGTGCTGGTGCCGGAGCAGGGGCGGGAGCCGCTTCGGCAACCACCGGGGCAGCTTCCACCACGGCTGGTGCCGCTTCGGCAACTGGCGCTGCTGCTGGAACTTCTTCAGCCACGGCGACGGTTTCCACGGCAGCTGCCGTTTCCACGACTGGCGCCGCTTCGACGATGACTTCCGCTGGAGCAGGCGCAGGCGCCGGTGCGACTTCCGCTTTCTCGGCAAAGCTGTACTCGGCAGCTGGTGCTGGTTCGGCAGCGGCTGGTTCAGCTTGCGCTGCAGCAACGGCGGCTTCGACAGGGGCCGGCGGCACGATCACTTCAGCCGCTGGTGCGGCTTCTTCAACCTTGACCACTTCCACCACTTCGACCACTTCCACGACTTCAGCCACGACGGCAGGAGCGGCATCCAATGCAGCTTCCACTGGTGCGGCGACGGCGACGACAGCGGCGGCAGCCACGACGGCGACTGGAGCGGCATCCGTTGCAGCTTCCGGCGCCGGAGCGACCGTAAAGCTGATCACTGGTGCGTCCTGGCCTTCGTTGTCACCGTTTGCCGATTCGATCAGCTCGCCCGTTTCGCGGTCACGGCGGTTGCGATTACGGCCACCACGACGACGACGGCGGCGCGGTTCTTCGCCTTCCACGTCGGTTTCCGTCTCTTCGCCTTCAGGACCGGCATTTGCCGGCGCCTTCAGCAGGTTCGCCGGTGCGGCGTCGGATTCAGGACCGTTTGACGGCACGACGACGCTGACTGCGCTGGCGGTGGCGCCAACCAGTGCCAGCTCTTCAGCTTTCACTTCAGCAACAACAGCCTTGTCGGCGCGTGGTTCGCGCGCTTCGCGTGGCTGGCGTGGCGGACGCTCGGCGCGCTCTGGACGTTCCGCGCGTTCCGGACGCTCGGCGCGTTCAGGGCGTTCACCGCGTTCGCGCGGTGCTGCCGCCGTATCGCCGTTCTCGCGCGCTTCACGCGGTTCGCGTGGCGGACGCGGTGGACGTGGCGGACGGGCCGCTTTTTCCAGTGCTTCCGCTTCTTTCGCTGCATCGTCCTGGGCTGGACGGCCCTGGCCTGGTTCGCGTTCTTCGCGGCCAGGCTTGCCATTGCGGCCACGGCCACGCGGGCCACGGCTGTTGCGGTCGCCACGGTCGGCGCCGGCCGGCTTGGCTGGTACGACAGGAGCAGGTGCGGGCGCCACCGGTGCCGGAGCGCCGGTGAAGAAGCTGATGATCTTGGCGATCAGGCCTTGCGGCGCGGCGGGTGCAGGCGCCGGGGCGGCCTTCACTTCCACCGGCTTGCGCTCGACCAGCGGTGCCGGCTGGTCAGGGGTGATCGTCTTGACGACGGCTTCCTGGCGCGGCTTGGCTTCTTCCTTCTGGCGCTTGCTGTACGCCATGTCGGTTTCAGCGCTTTCAGCCAGGTTGTAGCTGGCCTGGCTGTCTTCCAGACGCGGGTCGTCGTGCTTGATGCGTTCCAGTTTGTAGTGTGGCGTTTCCAGATGCTTGTTCGGGATCAGGATCACGGCGATGCGGTGGCGGTTCTCGATCTTCAGTACTTCGCCGCGCTTTTCGTTGAGCAGGAAGGCGCCCACGTCCACGGGCACTTGCACGTGGATGGTGGCCGAGTTTTCCTTCATCGCCTCTTCCTGGATGATGCGCAGCACCTGCAGGGCAGACGATTCCGTATCGCGGATGTGGCCGGTGCCGGAGCAGCGCGGGCACGTCACGTGCGAACCTTCGGACAGCGAAGGGCGCAGGCGCTGGCGCGACAGTTCCATCAGGCCGAAGCGCGAGATCTTGCCCATTTGTACGCGGGCCCGGTCATGGTGCAGCGCATCTTTCAGACGCTGTTCCACTTCGCGCTGGTTTTTCGCCACTTCCATGTCGATGAAGTCGATGACGATCAAGCCGCCCAAGTCGCGCAGACGCAGCTGGCGGGCCACTTCTTCGGCCGCTTCGCAGTTGGTGTTGAAGGCGGTCGTCTCGATGTCCGAGCCGCGCGTGGCGCGGGCCGAGTTGACGTCGACGGAGACCAGCGCTTCGGTATGGTCGATAACGATGGCGCCACCCGATGGCAGCGGCACGGTGCGGCTGTACGCCGTTTCGATCTGGTGTTCGATCTGGAAGCGCGAGAACAGCGGCACGTCGTCGCTGTAGCGTTTTACGCGGTGCACCATGTCGGGCATCACGTGGCTCATGAACTGGTGCGCCTGGTCGTAGATCTCGTCGGTATCGATCAGGATCTCGCCGATGTCGGGCTGGAAGTAGTCGCGGATGGCGCGGATAACCAGGGACGATTCCTGGTAGATCAGGAAAGCGCCGTTGGCCGACTTGCCGGCGCCTTCGATGGCGCGCCACAGTTGCATCAGGTAATTCAAGTCCCACTGCAGTTCATCGACGTTGCGGCCGATGCCTGCCGTGCGGGCAATCACGGACATGCCAGCAGGCAAGTCCAGTTTATCCATGGTTTCGCGCAATTCCTGGCGCTCTTCACCTTCCACGCGGCGCGATACGCCACCGCCACGCGGGTTGTTCGGCATCAGGACCAGGTAACGGCCGGCCAGCGAGACGAACGAGGTCAGGGCGGCGCCCTTGTTGCCGCGCTCTTCCTTCTCCACCTGGACCATGATTTCCTGGCCTTCGCGCAGCGCTTCCTTGACGGAAGCGTTACGCACGTCGACGCCTTCACGGAAATACGTGCGGGCAACTTCCTTGAAAGGCAGGAAGCCGTGGCGGTCTTCGCCATAGCTGACGAAGCACGCTTCGAGCGATGGCTCGATGCGCGTGATCACGCCCTTGTAGATGTTGGATTTGCGCTGTTCGCGCCCGGCTGTCTCGATATCGATGTCGATCAGTTTTTGTCCGTCGACAATCGCTACGCGCAGTTCTTCTTGCTGCGTGGCATTAAACAACATGCGTTTCATTTTTATAACTCCGCGACCCGTAGGCCATCTCAAAGCCGCTTCCGGGGAAGCGGCGAAGTACAGGGATATATGCGAGAACGGGAGTGCTGGCGGGGGAAATGCCCAGGCGTGCGGAGCAACAACGCGTACGAGGTATACGTTACGGCCGCAACAGGCGCGGTGAGGTCGATCGTCATGCCGAGTGCACAGGACACTTGCAACTCATCTGAAACAGCCCGGATGAGAATGAACTGCATCGGGGGCAGAGAATGCAAGTGGTCAGCAAATTCAGAGCCAAAATCGTTAGCCGGCTCATTACAGGGATCGCGATGGCGAGGCTTGGCCTCAGCCTATCATCGACAACCCTCAGTATTTGGCCACATACGGGGTTTGGCGAAAACGGCAAGCGTTATCAACTTCATCAACCCGCGAGCCCGACTCGATAAGTCGCGCTAACGGGTACTTATCCTTATAATCCCACACTCACTTCAGCATCTCCACGCGTTATCCGATTACAACTACGGTGCAACCTTGATTCGCGCAGGGATGGTGCATATACATTTTTTTCCACCGAATTTGCAATTTGGCGAGGCCGGTGGAGACGCCCCTGTGTAAAATGTGCTTTTATTCTTACACTCGCAGCAGCCAGGGCCGCAGCAAAAACAATTATATATTCAAAATGAAGGACTTAGAGAGATTTCTGGGAAGACATAGTAAATGAAGAGTCAAAATGATGTTGTTCCCCCTTCAACACCCCCGGTTCAGCCGCAAGCCCAATTCGTAACGATCGCCGAGGAAGAAGCAGGCCAGCGCATCGACAACTACTTATTAAGAGTGTGCAAGGGAGTGCCTAAAAGCCACATCTACCGGATCTTGCGATCGGGAGAAGTGCGGGTTAATAAAGGCCGTATCGATCAGCTGTACCGTCTCGCCGCCGGCGACGTGGTGCGCATTCCACCCGTGCGCGTGGCCGAAAAGGCCCCTACGGGCGCGCCGGCCGCCGAATTCAAGATCATCTTCGAAGATGCGCAGCTGCTCGTCATCGACAAGCCGGCCGGCGTGGCCGTGCATGGCGGCTCGGGCGTGTCGTTCGGCGTGATCGAGCAATTGCGCGCTTCGCGCCCCGACGCCAAGTTTTTGGAACTGGTGCACCGCCTGGACCGCGACACGTCCGGCCTGCTGTTGCTGGCAAAGAAACGCACGGCGCTGACCAACCTGCACGAGCAGATGCGCGACGGCGTCACCGACAAGCGCTACCTGGTGCTGGTGGCCGGCGACTGGAAGAATGCGCGCCAGCATATCAAGTTGCCGCTGCATAAATATACGACGGCCGAAGGCGAGCGCCGGGTGGCCGTGCAGGCCGATGGCCTGGCGTCGCACACGGTGTTTTCACTGTTGCATAAATATCACAACTTCGCCTTGCTGGAAGCGGAATTGAAGACGGGACGCACGCACCAGATCCGCGTGCACCTGTCTTCGTCCGGTTTCCCCATCGCCGGCGACGATAAATATGGCGACTTTGCCCTCAACCGTGCCCTGTTGAAGGCCGACAGCACGCGCGGTGCCCTGAAACGCATG
Organism: Janthinobacterium sp. TB1-E2; assembly: GCF_036885605.1. NCBI lineage: Bacteria > Pseudomonadati > Pseudomonadota > Betaproteobacteria > Burkholderiales > Oxalobacteraceae > Janthinobacterium > Janthinobacterium aestuarii. Next base: position 5,257,520 of record NZ_CP142523.1, on the reverse strand, counting down.
TTCCTGCACGCGCACCAGATCACGTTTACGCATCCGGAAACGGGCAAGACGATGACCCTGAACGCACCGCTGGCTGCCGAATGCGAGCGTTTCTTGGTAAGCTTGGGCAAACCATTGGCCGTTGCCGCACGATAAGTATGCAGCGCGTGCGCGCGACACTACTCATAAGGTAGTCAGTCGCCATCATTCATTCTCAAGGAGCCGGCGGCTATGCTGTCGGGAAACATGGCAAGAAAGCAATTTGATCTGATCGTCTTCGATTGGGACGGTACCCTGATAGACAGTACCTCGACCATCGTCAAGTGCATCCAGGCATCGGCCAAAGACCTCGGCTTGCCCATTCCCACCGAGTTGCTCGCTTCGCACGTGATCGGCCTGGGCTTGCAGGAAGCGATGCAGCTGGTGATGCCGGACGTGGAGCCGAAATTCCATGCGCGCATGGCCGAACGCTACCGCTATCACTACCTGTCGCGCGACCATGAGTTGACCTTGTTTCCTGGCGTACACGAGATGCTGCAGGAACTGTCGCAGCAGGCGTATTTCCTGGCGGTGGCCACGGGCAAGAGCCGTGTCGGCCTGAACCGCTCCCTGAATGCCGTCAAGCTGCTGTCCCTGTTCGATGCGACGCGCTGCGCCGATGAAACGTTTTCCAAGCCCCATCCGGCCATGCTGCAGGAACTGACGCGCGAGTTGGGGCAGGACATGCGCCGTACCGTGATGATCGGCGACACCAGCCATGATTTATTGATGGCAAGCAATGCAGGCGCGGCAGGTATTGCCGTAGAGTATGGAGCGCATCCGGTGGCGCAGTTGCAAGCTTGCAATCCCCTGTATTCGGCCGCCACGGTGGCCGACCTGCATCAATGGCTGAGCGAGCACGCATGATGACTGATGTTGCGGAAGTGTTGATTTGTGCGGCCGACGCCGTGGCCGATGGTGGCAAGGGCGTGCGCTTTCCCGTCGCTGCCGGCGGCGAAGCGACAACGGGCTTTGTCGTGCGCCATGGCGGCAAGGCGTATGGCTACCTGAACCGCTGTGCCCACGTGCCGATCGAACTGGACTGGGCCGAAGGCGAGTTTTTCGAGTCCAGCGGCTTGTACCTGATGTGTTCGACGCATGGCGCCATCTATGTGCCGGAAAGCGGTTTGTGCGCGGGCGGCCCCTGCAAGGGCGGGCGCCTGCGTCCGATCGCCGTGGCCGAACGCGATGGCCAGCTGTACTGGCAACCCGACGAGTATGTCCAGCCGCTGCCGGCCTGAGGCCGGGGCAGGCTTTATTGCAATTTAAACAAAGTGAATCATGAGCGATAACACGAATGACAAGCTGGACAGTAGCGCGCCAGCCGCCGGCCACGGCGTCCCTGCGGGGCACTGGGAGCGCGACGTGCTGGAAAAGCTGGTATTTGCTACTTTGCAAGAACAACGCGCGCACCGCCGCTGGAGCATCTTTTTCAAGATATTCGGCCTGCTGATCGTGCTGTTCGCCCTGTGGGTGTTTTATGACTACAACACGGCCGACGACAGCGAAACCCTGGGCCGCCACACGGCCCTGATCGACATCAACGGCGCCATCGAGTCCGAAGGCAGCGGCTCGGCCGCCGTCGTCATCCCCGCGCTGGACAAGGCGTTTTCCGATAGCGGCTCCGTGGCCGTGGTGCTACATATTAATAGTCCGGGCGGCAGTCCCGTGCAGGCCGGCATGATCGTCGACGAGATGCAGCGCCTGCGCAAGGGCTATCCGGACAAGCCTTTATATGTGGTGGTCGATGAAATGTGCGCTTCGGGCGGCTATTACATCGCGGCGGCCGCCGACCGCATCTATGTCAACAAGGCCAGCGTGGTCGGCTCCATCGGCGTGCTGATGGATGGCTTCGGCTTTACGGGCGTGATGGAAAAGGTCGGCGTCGAGCGCCGTTTGCTGACGGCGGGCGAGAACAAGGGCTTCATGGACCCGTTCAGCCCCCTGACGGAAAAGCACAAGGCGTATGCCCAAGGCATGCTCAATGAAATCCACCAGCAGTTCATCGAGGTGGTGCGGGCGGGACGGGGCAAGCGCCTGAAGGAAACGGCTGATACCTTCTCCGGTTTGTACTGGACGGGCGCGAAAGCCGTGGAAATGGGCCTGGCCGACGATTTCGGCACGGTCGACAGCGTGGCGCGCGACGTCGTCAAGGCGGAAGACATCGTCGACTACACGCAGCATGAAGGCTTGCCGGAACGGGTGCTGAAAAAGTTTGGCGCCGCCATGGGCGCGGGTGCCATGAAAGCGGCCGTGCAGCAGTCACAACCCGCGTTGCGCTGAGGACATCACTCTTGGCTGGCAGGCAAGCCAATCGAGAATGATTTTCAATAAGGTGGTAAATTGGCTTGAAAATGGAGCTGCTTGGGCTATAGTGAAAGGGTAGTTCTTTTCAAGGAGGGGCGATATATCAACTATGTTGTCAGTACTAACTTGATTGGCAGGTCATGGAACTACTCGCCGCATCGCAGATGTGGTTTTGAGTGAATTTACATTCCTCACTAAAGTCCCGATGGGGCTTGGGAACGGCGGCGCAATGCCGCCGTTTCCTTTTGTGCGTCGTTCGTGCCGGACGGGTGAGTGTTGCTCGATGTTGTAGCTGGGCGTGCTGGCAAGGCAGGCATGCGAGGGCGGGGCATGGCCGGTGGTTGGATGGGGGGCGCTCAGACGGCGCAGCCGTTGCAGTGCGCGGGCAGGGCGGCTGCCTGCCGGGCCGGCGCTACGCCGGTACTGGCGCCGGAACTGATCTCGGGCACTGTGTCCACCATGGCGGGCGCCGTCACGTTGTCGGTTTCCGCGTTTGCGTCCGCATCCGCGTGGGCAAAACCGCCGAGTTCCAGCCAGCACATGAAATGGCATTGCGCCTCGGCATGCCAATGCGTCTGGCTCGCTGGCGATGGCGTTGCGTCCGCATCCTGCGGCGCCGGGGCGCTGCTCCAGCGCGCCACGCCGAGTCTGACCTTGTGCATGGCCGCCTGTTCCGTAGCGATGCGCAGGCGCATGTCGGCGATGCTGCCTTGTAAGGCGATGGTATCGGTATGCTTCATACAATGTCCTTGTGAATCGTTGCTTGGTTATTATTCCTAAAGCTCGTTAGGCGGATTCCTAACGAAGTTTCAGTCTATCAATGCGATATTCCGAGCGCTTGATATTGCTCAAAGGAATTGGTCATTTATATCGAAATCTCACCTTGTACTTCAGCTCATCTGTGCATGCGCAAGGCTGGTGCGCGCCCGGCGGCCTGGCGCAGGCCGCGCGCGCGGCCGCTTCACGCTGCCAGCCGCTTCTGGTAAAGTCACGCCCATGAGTAAATTATCCCTAGACCGCATCCTGCAATCGCAGGGTTTTGGCACCCGTAAATATTGCCGTTCCCTTATCGAAGATGGCGATGTCGTTATCGATGGCGTCACCCAGACCAATTACCGCACCACCGTCGAGACCGAAGGCCTGGTGCTGCACGTGTTCGAAGAAGAGTGGGTCTACCGCGCGCACCTGTACCTGGCGCTGAACAAGCCCGCCAACTTCGAATGCTCGCGCAAGCCCAGCCATCATCCTGGCGTGCTGACCCTGCTGCCGGAGCAGTTCACCTGGCGCGAAGTCCAGCCCGTCGGCCGGCTCGACCACGATACGACCGGCATGCTGCTGATGTCGGACGATGGGCCGTTTATCCATGCACAATCGTCGCCGAAGCGCCACGTTCCCAAGATTTACCAGGCTACCACGCAAGAGCCCGTGACCGATGAACTGGTGGCCCTGCTGCTGGCAGGCGTGCAATTGCACGACGAGCCGGCCCCGCTGGCGGCCCTCGTCTGCGTCAAGCGCGGCGAACACCAGCTGGAAATCGTGCTCGAGCAAGGCAAGTACCACCAGGTCAAGCGCATGCTGGCCGCCGCCGGCAACCATTGCAGCGCGCTGCACCGTTCCGCCATCGGCAGCCTGACCCTGGAATCGCTGGGCATCGCCGAAGGCGAGTGGTGTTACCTGACTCCCGAGCAGGTCGCGCTGCTGGCGTAAATCCCTCCAGACCGTCAAAGCCGGGGATATCCCGGCTTTTTGGCGTCTTTAGCCCCCTATTGCCTGCATTTGACGAAATTTCCCGCACATGAAATTAGCTACCCTGAACGATGGCACGCGCGATGGCCAGCTCGCTGTCGTCTCGCGCGACCTGAAAACGGCCCACCTGGCCGATGGCATCGCCTCGACCCTGCAAAAGGCGCTCGACGACTGGAGCTTCATCGCGCCCCAGCTCGACTTGCTGTACCAGACCATCAATAGCGGCCGCGGCCATCGCGCCTTCGAGTTCGACCCGGCCAACTGCATGGCGCCCTTGCCGCGCAGCAGCCTGCGCGTGGCGGGCGCGTCCTACCTGCAGCAGATCGAGCGCGCCTGCAAGGCGGCGGGAATTGAGGCACCCGCCAATCTGCGCGATGCGCCAAGGATGTACCAGGGCGCCAGCGACGATTTCCTCGGCGCCCACGATGCCATCACCCTGGCGCACGAGCAGTGGGGCATCGATTACGAGGCCGGCATCGCCGCCATCACGGACGACGTGGCCATGGGCTCGACGCCGGACCAGGCCCACCTGAACATCAAGCTGTTGATGCTGGTCAACGACATCACCCTGCGCAATCTGGCACCCGACGAACAGGCCAGCGGCTACGGCTTCCTGCAGGCGAAGCCGGCCATGGCTTGCTCGCCTGTCGCCATCACGCCCGACGAACTCGGTGACGCCTGGCGCGGCGGCAAGGTGCATTACGCCCTGCGCTGCAGCCTGAACGGCAAGTTGACGGGCCAGCCCCACGCGGGTGCCGACATGGCGTTCAATTACCCGCAATTGCTGGCCCATCTGTGCCAGACGCGCAATGCGCGCGCCGGCAGCGTGGTCAGTGCGGGCGGCGTCGCCAACAAGGAAGTCAAGAAGGGATTTTCCAGTATCGTTGAGCGACGTAACCAGGAGATGATCGCCGATGGCGTCGCCAGCACGCCGTATCTGCTGTTTGGTGATATTGTTCGCCTGGAAATGCTGGGTGACGACGGCAAGTCCCTGTTTGGCGCGATCGAACAGACCGTGAAGCAGGCGGAAGCCAGGAAGTCCCGCTAAGGTTTCTGAAGAGCAAAGGAAATGCAGGGGATTTGCCCCCCTGTTCCTCCGATGGCAACAAGGTACTTGACTCGATAATGCTCCATGCCCAGTCCGTATTGCGCCTAGCCAGGCCGCAGGACTTCACCGGAGTTGATTGATGTCGGAAGACAGCGACGCAGAAAAGACCGAAGCCGCGTCACCGAAGCGCCTCGAGCAGGCGCGTGAGGAAGGTGACGTTCCGCGATCGCGTGAAGTGGCCACGTTTACGGTGTTGATGGCGTCCGGCTGCTGCCTGTGGTTTGCCGGCGACGCCATCGTGCGGCGGCTGACGGCTGTCATGGTTTCCGGGCTGACGCTGGACCGGGAGCAGATACTCAATCCCGACGCGATGATGTTGCGCATCGGCTATGACGTGGGCTCGGTCTTGCTGACCTGCCTGCCGTACGCCGCGGCCATCATGCTTGTCGCCCTGGCCTCGCCCGTGCTGGTGGGCGGCTGGCTGTTCAGCTCCAAGGCGTTCACCCCCAATTTTGGCAAGCTCAACCCGATTCGTGGCCTGGGCAATATGTTTTCGAAGAATGCGCTGGTGGAGCTGCTCAAGGCCATTGCCAAGACCCTCGTCGTCGGCGTCGTCGCCTGGATGGTGATGCAGCATCAAAAGGATGCCGTGCTGGGCCTGTCGGTGGAATCCTTGCGCGCCGGTTCGGCCCATTTGATCAGCCTGCTGATCACGGCCTTTTTGCTGATCGTCGGCGCCCTGGGCCTGATCGCCGCCATCGACGGTCCGTACCAGATGTGGCACTACGCCAACAAGATGAAAATGACCTTGCAGGAAGTCAAGCAAGAGTCGAAGGAGTCGGACGGCAATCCGCAGATCAAGGCGAAGATACGCCAGATGCAACATGAAATGTCGCGCCGCCGCATGATGGCCGACGTGCCGACGGCCGACGTGGTGGTAACCAATCCTACGCACTACGCCGTGGCCTTGAAGTATGGCGAGAATTCGCGCGGCGCACCGCAGGTGGTGGCCAAGGGCATCGACGAAGTGGCGGCGAAGATCCGCGAACTGGCCGGCGAACACAAGGTCGCCATCCTCGAAGCGCCGGCCCTGGCGCGCGCGCTGTACAAGCACACGGACATCGGCGACGAGATTCCCGAGGCGCTGTACGGCGCCGTGGCCGAAGTGCTGGCCTACGTGTTCCAGCTGCGCAGCTACGGCAGCGGCCACGGCGAGCGCCCCGACAAGCCGAAAAAACTCGATGTCCCGCCCGAGCTCGACCCGCTCGACCCCGCATCGCAGACCAAACCCGCAGCAGACGCGGCAGACAAGAATAAAGGAAGCACACCATGAACGGCCTGACCATGCCAGCCTGGCTCAGCGGATTGAAAGGCAACGCCAGCAAGGGCCTCGCCGCGCCGATCATCATCATCATGCTGCTGGCGATGATGGTGCTGCCGCTGCCCGCCTTCATCCTCGACATCTTCTTCAGCTTCAATATCGCGCTGTCCATCATCGTGCTGCTGACGGCGCTGTACACGGTCAAGCCGCTCGACTTCATGGCGTTCCCGACCATTTTGCTCGTGTCGACCATGCTGCGCCTGTCGCTGAACGTGGCGTCCACGCGCGTGGTGCTGACGGAAGGCCATACGGGTGCCGACGCGGCCGGTAAAGTGATTGAAGCGTTCGGTCACTTCCTGATCGGCGGCAACTTCACGGTCGGTATCGTGGTCTTCATTATTTTGACGATCATTAACTTTACCGTCGTGACCAAGGGTGCGGGCCGTATCGCCGAGGTGGGCGCCCGCTTCGCGCTGGACGCGATGCCTGGTAAACAGATGGCCATCGATGCCGACCTGAACGCCGGCCTGATCGGCGAAGACGAAGCGCGCCGCCGCCGCACGGAAGTGGCGCAGGAAGCGGAATTCTATGGCGCCATGGACGGTGCCAGCAAATACGTGCGCGGCGACGCCATCGCCGGCATCATGGTGACCGTCATCAATATCGTCGGCGGCTTGCTGGTGGGCTTGCTGCAGCATGACATGGGCTTTGCCGACGCACTCAAGAACTACACCTTGCTGGCCATCGGTGACGGCCTGGTGGCGCAGATTCCTTCGCTGATCATTTCCACGGCGGCCGGTATCGTTGTCTCGCGCGTGGCCAGCGAACAGGACATCGGCACCCAGCTGGTGGGCCAGCTGTTTGCGAAACCGCAAGTGCTGTATATTACCGCCGGCATCATCGGCGGCATGGGCTTGATCCCCGGCATGCCGAACATGGTCTTCATCCTGCTGGCCTCGCTGCTGGCCGGCTCCGCCTATTTGATCAGCAAGAAGCGCACGCAGGAAAAAGAAGCGGCCGAGAAACCGGCCGAAGCGCCGCAGGCGACCGTGGCGCCCGAGCAGGAAGAAGCCAGCTGGCAAGACATCATGCCCGTCGACACCCTGGGCCTGGAAGTCGGCTACCGCCTGATTCCCCTGGTCGACAAGACGCAGGGCGGCGAGTTGCTCAAGCGTATCAAGGGCATCCGCAAGAAATTCGCCCAGGAAGTGGGCTTCCTGGCGCCGCCCGTGCATATCCGCGACAACCTGGAATTGAAGCCGTCCGCCTACCGCATCACCTTGAAGGGCGTGGAAGTGGGCGTGGGCGAAGCGTTCAACGGCCAGTTCCTGGCCATCAACCCCGGCATGGCCAGCGGCACCTTGCCGGGCCTGGCCACGAGCGACCCCGCTTTCGGCTTGCCCGCCACCTGGATCGACGCCAGCTTGCGCGACCAGGCCCAATCGATGGGCTACACGGTCGTCGATGCGGGCACCGTAGTGGCCACGCACTTGAACCATTTGATCACCTCGCACGCTTCCGAGCTGCTGGGCCGCGCGGAAGTGCAGTCGCTGCTCGACCACCTGGGCAAGGATGCGCCGCGCCTGGTGGAAGACCTGGTGCCGAAGATGCTGTCGCTGTCGGCCCTGCAAAAAGTGCTGCAGAACCTGCTGGCCGAGGGCGTGCACATCCGCGACATGCGCACCATCATCGAAACCCTGGCCGAGTACACGGTCAGCACGCAAGACCCGAACGAGCTGACGGCGCTGGTGCGCGTCTCTCTGGGGCGCGCCATCGTGCAGCAACTGTTCCCCGGCGCGGCCGAACTGTCCGTGATGACCCTCGACAGCCGCCTGGAGCGTTTGCTGATGCAGGCGATGGGCAATGGCGGCGACGGCGCCGGCATCGAGCCGGGCCTGGCCGATACCATCGCGCACCAGGCGGGCCTGGCTGCCCAGCAGCAGGAAGCGCTGGGCCTGACACCGGTGCTGCTGGTGCCGGCGCCGCTGCGCGCCCTGCTGTCGCGCTTCCTGCGCCGCGCCTTGCCACAACTCAAAGTACTGTCGCATGCGGAAGTGCCGGAAACCAAGACGATCCGCGTCACGGCGCTGGTGGGTGCGCAGTAGTTATCTTCAATAGCATCGGGGTCAGACCCCCGCCGGCGTTAGCGCTGAGCTTTGCGTTAGCGCCAGTGGGGGTCTGACCCCAGCAGTTGCTTTTGGTCAAATAACCATCAATTTCCTCCCGGCAAACTGAATAACGGGTACTTTCCCGTCCTGTTCCTTCGATCGTTTCCTGCAAGCATCGCTAATAATGGAAACTGTCCGAGTGATCTGTGTCCATGTGGAAGACAGCACTCAAGCAACAGGAGTCGATGATGGTCACACAGTTCAGCCAATATTGCGCCACCCCCGCCTTGGGAGGCCGGTCATGAATGTGAAGAAATTTACGGGCGCCTCGTCGCGCGATGCGTTGCGCAAGGTGCGCGAAGCGCTGGGCCCCGATGCCGTGATTCTGTCGAACCGCCAGGCCGATGGCGTGGTGGAAATCCTCGCGCTGGCCAATGATGATGCCGCTTCGCTCGCTTCGCCGCCGGCCGCGTCCGAAATGGCCCAGCCCCGTCCCCAGTTGCAGACCCAGTTCGCCACACCGCAGCGTCCGGCCGCCCCGGCCCAGCGCCCGGCTGCGCCACGTCCTGCCGCGCCGCGCCAGGCTGCTTCCGAGCCAGTGGACATGGCCCGCATGCAGCAGATGATGGCCAGCGCGCTGGCGCACGTCAAAGAGAACGCCGCCGCCGAGATGAGCGGCATGATGAATGAAATCCGCGCCATGCGCGGCATGATGGAAACCCAGCTGGCGGAAATTTCGTGGGGGTCGACGCAGCAGCGCGAGCCGCAAAAAGCCGTCGTGCTGCGCGAAATGCTGGCCGCCGGCTTTTCCGCCAGCCTGGCGCGCTACCTGATCGACAAGCTGCCCGCCGGCCTCGACGGTGCGCAAAGCATGCGCTGGATCAAGACCGTCCTCAGCCGCAACCTGAATACGGTGGCCAATGAAGACGCCATGCTCGAGCAGGGCGGCGTGTTTGCCCTGGTGGGCCCGACCGGTGTCGGCAAGACCACCAGTACGGCCAAGCTGGCGGCCCGCTGCGTGATGCGCCACGGCCCGGAAAAGCTGGCCCTGATCACCACGGACGCCTACCGTATCGGTGCGCATGAGCAGCTGCGCATCTACGGCAAGATCCTCGGCGTGATGGTGCATTCCGTGAAAGATGAAGCGGATTTGCGCATCGCCCTGAAAGAATTGAAGAACAAGCACACGGTGCTGATCGATACGGTGGGCGTGAGCCAGCGCGACCAGATGGTGACGGAGCAGGTGGCCATGCTGTCGGGTGCCGGCGCCGACGTGAAACGTTTGCTGTGCCTGAATTCCACGGCAACCCAGGAAACCCTCAACGAAGTGGTGCGCGCCTATCAGGGCAGCGGCCTGGCCGGCTGCATCATGACCAAGCTCGATGAAGCGGCGTCGATCGGCAACGTGCTTGACGTGGTGATCCGCCAGAAGCTGAACCTGTTCTATGTGTCGAACGGCCAGCGCGTGCCGGAAGACCTGTACCTGGCCGACCGTGGCTACCTGATCGACCGCGCCTTCAAGCTCAAGCGCGACTCGGCGGCCACGCAGTTTTCCGACGCTGAACTGCCGCTCCTGATGGCGCAGGCGGCCGCCCGCAACAATGAAGCGCGCGGGGTGCACCTTGGCTAATTTCGATTTCGACCAGGCTGAAGGCTTGCGCCGCATGCTGGCCGGCCCGCAGCCGCGCGTCATGACGTTTCTCTCGGCCACGCCGCAGGACGACAAGGGCGCCATGCTGGTCAACCTGGGTGCTTCGCTCGTCTACGGCGGCAATGACGTGCTGTTGCTTGACGCCAGCGGCGGCAGCGATGGCGTGGCCGCGCGCCTGGGACTGGCGCACGGCGCCAGCCTGCGCGACGTGGCGCGCCAGCAGTGCGGCTTGAACCAGGTCATCCACCAGGTGCCGCAAGGCTTTGGCGTGGCGAGCCTGGGCGCGCGCAACCATTTGATGGACAGCATGGACTATGCGGGCGAGGAGGAATTGCGCCGCCTGGGCAAGACTTTCGACGTGCTGGCGCGCCGGAGCGGCATCGTGCTGGTCGACGGCGTCGTGGCAGACGAGGGCGCCTGCTTCCCCGTGCCCTTGATGGCGTCGTCCGATATCGTCGTGCAAGTCTCCACCAGCGCCACCTCGATCAAGGCGGCGTACTGCCTGATCAAGCGCCTGAGCCAGGAACTGGGACGCCGTCCGTTCGGTATTCTCGTCACCGGCGCTTCCGAATCCGAAGCAAAAGTGGTATACGATAATATGGCACAGGCGGCGAGCCGTTACCTGGCCGTGAAGCTGACGTCGATGGGTTCGGTGCCTGCCGATGAGTATCTGCACCGCGCGGCGCGCCTGGGCCGCAGCGTGGTCGATGCGTTTCCGCTGGCCGGCGCCTCGGTGGCGTTTCGCGGACTGGCCGAGCGGCTGGCCCGTTCGGCGGCGCCCGTGCTCGGCGGCACCTTGTACCAGACGGGGAGCCCGCACCAGTTCAGCGCCTGAAGCCAACCGTAGCACCAGATAAGATGAGAAAACAATAAGCAGCCTATGTACACGGTCAAAGGGAAATCGAACAAGGACTATTTGCTGACGGAGCATATTCCGCTGGTGAAGCGTCTGGCGCACCATATGAAGGCGAAATTGCCGCCTTCGGTCGAGGTCGATGACCTGATCCAGGCCGGCATGATCGGCCTGCTCGATGCCATCAGCCGCTATGAAGAGACGCATGGCGCGCAGTTCGAGACGTATGCCGTGCTGCGCATCCGCGGCGCCATGCTCGACGAATTGCGCACCAGCGACTGGCTGCCGCGCAGCATGCGCCAGAACATGCGCAAGATCGAAGAGGCGATGAGCACCTTGCAGCAGCGCCTCGGCCATCCGCCGACAGAGTCGGAAGTGGCGAAACTGCTCAAGATGTCGCTGGCCGACTACCAGGAAATGCTGGGCGACGGCGGCGGCCACCAGCTCGTGTACTACGAAGACTTTCATGACCCGGACGGCAATGACAGCTTCCTCGACCGCCATTGCGTGGACGAGGACAGCGACCCCTTGCGTTCCCTGCTCGATACCGATTTCCGGCAATCCGTGATCGATGCCATCGACGCGCTGCCACCACGCGAGAAAATACTCATGGGCCTGTATTACGAAGAAGAGCTGAACCTGAAGGAGATCGGCGCGGTGATGGGCGTATCCGAATCGCGCGTCTCGCAGCTGCATACCCAGGCCGTCGCGCGCCTGCGCGCAACCTTGAGGGAGCAGGCGTGGACTGGTCCAGCGTAATCGGGCTGGCGCTGGCGCTGGCGGGCCTCTTGGTCGGCCAGGCACTGGAAGGCGGCAAGATGGCCTCCCTGCTGCAGCCGGCCGCCTTTGCCATCGTGGTCATCGGCACTTTCGGCGCCGTGCTGCTGCAAACGCGGCTGCGCACTTTCGTGCGCGGCCTGGAAATGCTGCGCTGGGTCTTCCTGCCGCCAGCCGACACGCGCGCCGCGCTGGCGCGCGACATCGGGCAATGGAGCTTGACGGCGCGCCGCGACGGCCCGCTGGCGCTCGAGCGCCTGATGGAAAACACGGCCGACCGCTTCAACGCCAAGGGCTTGCGGATGATCGTCGACGGCATCGCGCCCGACAAGCTGCGCCAGCTGCTCGACGTGGAAATCTCCGCCTACGAAATGGCCGAGCGCCAGGCCGTCAAGGTGTGGGAATCGGCGGCCGGCTATTCGCCCACCATCGGTATTCTGGGCGCCGTGCTGGGCCTGATACACGTGATGGAAAATCTCACCGACCCAAGTAAATTAGGCAGCGGCATCGCCGTGGCGTTTGTCTCGACCATCTACGGCGTCGGCCTGGCCAACCTGCTGTTCCTGCCGGTGGCGAATAAACTCAAGGCCATCGTCTCGCGCCGCGTGCTGCAGTACGAAATCACGGCCGCCGTGCTGTACGACATCGCCACGGGCGACCACACGCGCATCATCGAAGAGCGCGTGTCCAGCCTGCTGCACGAGCACTGACCATGATGCGGCGCGCGCGCAGGAAGTATGACGAGGAACCGGACAACCAGGACCGCTGGCTGATCTCGTACGCCGACTTCATCACCCTGCTGTTCGCGTTCTTTGTCGTCATGTACGCCATTTCGCAAGTCAACGAAGGCAAGTACCGCGTCTTCCAGAACGCCATCGGCCAGGCCTTCAGCCTGGAAAAGGGCGCGCCGCCCATCATCATGGAAGCGCCGCAAGCGATCCCGCTGCCGAACCCTGCTCTGAAACGCCGCACGGAAGCCATCCGCCGCGAGCGTGAACACATGACGCGCCTGGCGCAGGACTTGACGTCGACCCTGGCGCCGCTGGTCAAGGAAGGCAAGGTGCGGGTCACGCAGACGAGCCGCGGCGTGAGCGTGGAAATCAATGCCAGCGTGCTGTTCGACCCGGGCGCGGCGCGCCTGACGGCTGAGTCGGACCAGGCCCTGCGCGCCGTCGCCGTGCTGCTCAAGGACGATACGCACGACGTGCAGGTGGAAGGGCATACGGACGTGCAGCCGATCAGCAATTCCAACTTTGCCTCGAACTGGGAATTGTCGGCCGCGCGCGCCAGCGCCGTGGTGCGCCTGTTCATTGCCAGCGGCGTCAAGGCGTCGCGCCTGACGGCCGTCGGTCACGCCGACAATATCCCCGTGGCGCCCAATGAAACGGCGGAAGGGCGCGCGCGCAACCGCCGGGTCGCCGTGACGATCCTCTCGGGCATCCCGGAAACGGTGACGGAAGTGCCGACAGCGCCCGTGGCGCCGGCACCGGCACCTGCTCCGGCCAACTGACGGTCGTCAACTGCGGGCCGCCGCTTGGTACAATCGCGGCCTTCTTTCTTTTTATTTCTCCATCATGAAAAGCAGCTCCCAGGGCGGTCTCGTCTATTCCACTGAAACGGGCCGCATGTGTCCGGCCTGCCGCCAGCCGCTGGCGCAATGCGCGTGCAAGGCGCAAGCCAAGGCGGCGCCGGCGGGCGACGGCGTGGTGCGCGTGTCGCGCCAGACCAAGGGCCGCGGTGGCAAGAGCGTCACCGTGGTCAAGGGCTTGCCGCTGGACGCCATCGCGCTGGCCCTGCTGGGCAAGCAGCTGCGCACGCAGTGCGGCTCGGGCGGCACGGTCAAGGATGGCGTGATCGAAGTGCAGGGCGACCATGTCGACACCATTCTTGCCGCGCTGACCAGGCTGGGCCACCAGCCGAAAAAGGCGGGCGGCTAGCCGGGGCGCGTGCGTGCGGAGGCGTGCGGCCCGCTGCCGTGCGCCTGTGGTAACGTGCATTTCCTTTTATGCGCCACCTCATATGAATAACAAACTGACCGGTATCGCCATCGCCGCTGCCATCGCGGCAGTGCTGGCGGTCGTGTACTGGCCCGCGCCCGATGGCGGCGCACCGGACACTGCCGCTACCGCTGCCGCCAGCGCGCCGCCGGGACGCAGCCTGGCATCGTATTTGAATATCGACGCCACCCCGGCCGCCGATGCGGCGCCCGTTGTCGTGTCCCTGGCGCAGCGGCTCGAGCGCCTGGCCTCCAGCGGCAAGCCGGAAGACGCGTATGCGGCCTATAACCTGATCGACGACTGCATCGTTTTCCAGCGCGAAAGCCGCTTGCCGGGGATGGAATTCGAGCTGGGACGCGAGATGACGGCGGAAGAAAAAGCAGCCCAGCAGCAGTTGTGCGCGGGCATGACGCAGCGCCAGCGCGAGGATCGCCTCGGCTACCTGGCCACTGCCGCGCAAGGCGGCGTGCCGGGCGCGGCCACGCTGTTCCTGTCGGAAGGTCCGTTCGGCGACCGCAGCGCGCTGCGCAACCGTCCCGACGATCCGCTGGTGCAGGCCTGGAAGCGGCAAGCGATCGCCCAGCTGACAACACAGGCGGACGCGGCGGAACTGAGCAGCGTGTCGACCCTGATGATGGCCTATCTGCGCGATGGCGACGTGGTGCAGAAGGACGCGCCGCAAGCGTATGGCTACCTGCTGGCCCTGCGCATGGTCTACAACGACATCCTCACGCCAGGCACGACGAACCCTTACCAGGATGAATACTGGCACTGGCTGCAAAACGAGCTGACGCCGGAACAGCAGGCCGCCGCCCTCACCAAGGCGAATGGCATCGCCGCGAAATTCCGCCAGCATACGGGCCGGCCCGCGCACGGTTGAGTGCGTAGGCCTGCCCCTGCCTGGGCTGGCCCGTGCAGAGGCCAGCCCGTGCGTGGAACCGCTGCGCCTGCCCCGTGTCTGCCAGCTACGGCAGTGCTTGCAGGCGCCCCGATGCCGATCAGGCAGCCATCTTGCGGCGCCGTATGCTATACCCGATCAGGCCCAGTCCCGCCAGCAGCATGCCATAGGTTTCCGGTTCCGGTACGGCCGTGGTGATGGAAATGTCCAGCACGGAATCACGCACGCCGATGCCGCTTGCCACCAAGGTGTAGGTGCCAGGTCCCAGCAGGCCGTCGAAGGTCGAATGGGCAAACGCGCCCAGCACGCCGGTGAAGGTATCCGATTGCACCAGGTTATTGCTGGAGTCGAACAGGTCAATGTTGACGCCAGTCAGGCGGGGACCGAAGTCGTTGGCGCCCGTGACCAGCCAGGCCGCGTTGCCCGTGAACGACTGCACGCCGGCGCCGACCGTAAACGTGGTCGTTTGCAGCAGCGAGCCGCGCTCCGTCGTGAAGGTGTCGACGAACAAGGTGTCTTGCGCCAGCAGCGGCGTGGCCACCACGGCGGTCGATACGAGGTGGCTATAGAACACGGCTTGCGTTTCGGCCTGCGCGACCGGCGCCAGCAGGGTGCAGCCGAGCAGCAGCGCCGCGCCAGCCTTGCTTACTGAGAGAGAGTTCATATCATGCTCCTGTGTACTTGCGATTGAGGTGGTGTGCGTCGTGGCGCAGCGCAAAAGCGCAGGCTGGGGCGTGAAATGGATCAGCTATGCCTGCGGGAACGAAGTTCGTGTCGGCGAGGAAAGTCCCACCTGGAGATGTACGGCGTACGCCAGGGATTAGCATATAGTCATCACCTGTCTCAAGTTTGAGCATGCTCAAACGTGCGGCGTCAAAAAGGGCTTGTGTTGTTTCTGCGTGCGGTGTTGTGGGGGGAATGCGGACGCGCTGGCACCGCCGCAGTCTCCCTGGAGGGAGCGACACGGCGATGATGTTCTCGATGGCAGCCGTATGGGTGCCGCTGCTCGGGACGGCGTCAGGCGTGCAGCAATGGCTTCTTGCTGGGGTGAAACGGGAAGACGCTTAGCCGATGACGACGCGCCGGCTGGCCGGGTTCGACATCGGTTGGCCACTGGGGCCGTAGAAATTGCCGCTTTGGGCCGTGGGGCGCATGGCGTTCAGGGCGCCTTGCGTGTGCAGCATGTGTTTGTTGACCAGCAGGCTGTTCAGCCGGTTCTGTTCCTTCGCTTCGCGCGTCGTCTCGAGCAGGGCTTTCCACAGGGGCGCCGCCTCGGCTTCGCTGGCGCTGACCAGCCAGTCTTCCATGCCCGCTTCGGCGGCGGTAAAACCTGCTGCCGCCAGCGCCTGGTGGCGTTGCGCCGCCAATTGGCTCAATTGTCCTACGAGTGCCGTCTTGCGCACCGTGAGCTCCGTGATTGCATCGATGTCAGCGGCAACCAGATGCCGCTGTTCTTCTTTCATCAATGCCAGCAATGTGGTCATGAGCTGTTGCTCGTCGCGCAGGCTGGAAAACGGAGTCACTGATTGCATGAGGGAACCTATCTATTTCGTGAGTGCAGCAAGTCCTTGACTGTGTCGAGGAGACCGTCCGCCACTTTTTCAGAGTTGACCTGGAACTGGCCGTCGGCGATCGCCAGCTTGATGCGTTCGACTTTTTTCGTGTCGAACACGGCGCCGCTGCCGGCAGTTGCACTGGCCGCTAATGCCTGTCCTTGTGGCGACAGGCGTACATTGTCCGACGTCGTCGGTGTTGCCTGGGCTTTCTCGGCATTCCGGGCGCCGGAGGTATTCGCGGGCGCCACCGGCAGGCCGGGATTGCTTTTAATGGTGTTATCGGTAATTTTCACAGCGTGATCCTCGTCTGGTCGAAGTCAAAAAACTCCGGGATATGTGTCATTATCGGCACCTTCTTCCGAAACTTTAGTGCGCCAGACCACAATATCGCTGTCCATCCGGGTTTAAAAGGCGACCTCCACCAAGCCGCCCGCGCGCGCCACGCCGCTGATCTGCTGCCCGCTCTGCGTGCGCACCTGCACCGTCTGGCCATCGCCTGCGCTGCCGATGGCGCGTCCTTCTGATGCCACCTGGAAACCGTTGCCACTGGAAACTACACGTACCAGCTGGCCCTGCATCACCACCGGCTTGCGGCGCAGGGTGTCGAGGCGCATCGGCGTGCCTGGTGGCAAGGAAATATTCGTGCTCGCCCCTACTACCTGGGCCATGTCCGTGGCGATACCTGCCGGCAATGCGGCCAGGTCGCCCTGCATCGTCACCAGCTGGCTGGCGTCGATGGCTTGTCCTTGCGCCAGCGGCACGGCGCTGGCCACGTAGTCGCCCACGACGGCCACGTTCGCCTGCAAATAGATAGTCCAGCTGGAGGGCGCCGTGCAGCGCACGCCGACGGTGGTCTTGCCCCAGGCGCGCGCGCCCGGCGCCATGAACGCTTGCGGCGCGGGGCAGGCAGCCAGGTTCAGGCGCGGATCGACGGCGCCGACGGTGATGGTTACCTTGCCCGGCAAGCCATTGCTTTGCACTTGCAGGAATTGTTCCACGCTGTTGCGCAGCGCTTCCGGCGTTTGCCGGCCGGCGTTTTGCGCCTGGGCCAGCAGTGGCAGGGCGGCAAGAGCGAAGAGGAAAGCAAGCGGTGTTTTCATGGTGATAGGCCTCTGGAATACTGCCATGATAGTGGGCGAGGCCCCGTTCGAAGCGCCGATTAAGGGGTAAAAGTACGGTCTGATCCGGCGATGGTCTTGCTGGTGGGCACCGTACTATGTTTCCTGTCATCACTATACCGCCATCCTTCCGCCATCTCGGGCGCCAGTGGCAGATCTTTCCGGAGCCTGACATGATAGGGAAACTCGACGATTACATGCGCTTCAACGAGACGGCGCTGAGCCTGCGCTCGACGCGCCAGGAATTGCTCGCCTCGAATATCGCCAATGCCGACACGCCCAACTACAAGGCGCGCGATGTCGATTTCGCCGCCGCCCTGAAGGGCGCGATGGCGCGCAAGGATGGCGTGCCGCCGGCCCTGAAGGGCACGGCGCCACAGCATATGCCGGGCAAGGGCGTGGCCGCGGCAGCGGGCGCGGCCGGCGGCGGCAAGGTCGAGACCCTGGCCGACGGTACGCCGCTGCTGTACCGCGCGCCTGCCCAGGGCGCCGTCGATGGCAACACGGTCGACATGGATCTCGAGCGCAATGCCTTTGCCGACAACGCCATCCGTTACGAGGCGGCCGTGACGTTCCTCAACTCGCAGATCAAGGGCATGCTGACGGCCATCCAGGGAGGACAATAATCATGTCGCTATTTAATATCTTCAATGTTTCCGGTTCAGCCATGAGCGCCCAGGCGCAGCGCCTGAACACGGTGGCCAGCAACCTGGCCAATGCCGACAGCGCCACCAGCGCCACGGGCGAAGCCTACCGCGCCAAGCAGGTGGTGTTCGAAGCCGTGCCCATGGCCAACGGCGCCACGGCCGTCAAGGTGCAGAAGGTGATCGAAGACCCGTCGCCGATGAAGCTGGTCTACGACCCGAAGAACCCGCTGGCCGATGAAAAGGGCTACGTCACCATGCCCAACGTGAATACGGTCGACGAGATGGTCAACATGCTGTCGGCTTCGCGTTCGTACCAGACCAACGTGGAAACCATGAACGCGGCCAAGTCGCTGCTCCTGAAAACCCTTACCATCGGCCAATAAGGCTGACTGACCATTATGGCAACCATCGATACCAGCACCGCCACCGTCACCGACCTGATGGCGACGATGAATCCGAAGAAGAACACGGCCGCGAAAGGCAGCGTCGAGGAAGAAACGAACAAATTCCTGACCCTGCTGGTGACCCAGCTGCAAAACCAGGATCCGATGAACCCGCTGGACAATGCACAGCTGACGAGCCAGCTCGCCCAGCTGTCCACGGTGACGGGCGTCAACAAGCTCAATACCACCCTGGAAACGCTCAAGACCAGCTACCAGCAAGCCGAATCCATGCAGGCGGCCAATATCATCGGCCATGGCGTGTTGACGGCAGGCAAGAACATCAACTTAACCAAGAGCGCGGCCCTGCTGGGCGTGGACCTGGCGACGCCGGCCGACAAGGTCAAGGTCATCATCTACAACAGCACGGGCAAGGAAGTCCATTCCATCGACCTGGGGCCGCAGGACGCGGGTACCTTGCCGCTGGGCTGGAACGGCTCCACGGCCGAGCTCGACAAGGATGGCAAGAACATCGTGCTGCCTGACGGCGCCTACACGTTTTCGGTGGAAGCCACGCGCGGCGGCGCCAAGCTGACCGATGCGGCGGCGTTGATGTTCGGCTCGGTTGCCAGCGTGTCGACGGGCGCGGGCGGCGTGAAATTGAACGTGCCGGGCGTGGGCAGCATCACCATGGCCGACGTGAAACAGATTTTGTAAGCAAGCCGCTCATTTGTAGCGTAGACCCTCTACCCCTAATTTCTACCAGGAGAACACAATGTCTTTCCAACAAGGCCTGAGCGGCTTGAATGGCGCCGCCAAATCGCTGGACGTCATCGGCAACAACATCGCCAATTCGGCCACCGTGGGTTTCAAGCAATCGCAGGCGCAGTTCGCCGACATCTATGCCAACTCGCTGTATGGCGTGGGCGGCAACCAGCCCGGTATCGGGGTATCCGTGTCGCAAGTGGCGCAGCTGTTCAACCAGGGTAACCTGGAGAGCTCGTCCAATCCGCTCGACATCGCCATCAATGGCGGCGGTTTCTTCCGCACCAGCGTGAACGGCGCCATCCAGTATTCGCGCAACGGCCAGTTCCAGGTCGACAAGAGCGGCTTCATCATCAATGCGCAGAAAGCCCAGCTGACCGGCTATCCGGCCGATGCGAACGGCAAGATCCTGGCCGGCGCCACCGTGCCGCTGCAGATCGACCCGTCCGACATGGCACCGCAGGCGACCACCAAGGTCGATACCCAGGTCAACCTCGATTCCAACTCGGCCATGCCGACCGTGGTGCCGTTCAGCGTGGGCGAGCAAAAATCGTGGACCAAGCAATTCCCCGTGCCCGTCTTCGATTCACTGGGCAATGCCCACACCATGTCCAATTTCTACGTCAAGACGGGCACCAATACGTGGGATGTCTACACGGCCACTGACGGCAAGGAAATCACCAGCGCGAAAGTAGCGTCCGCGGCGCAGACCGATGCCGCCTCGCTGGCTGCGCGCGCCGCCTACCAGGCCGCCGTCACGGCCGTGCCGCTGGTACCGGCCAATATCACGGCCGCCGCCGTCGCCTACGGCAATGCGGCCGGCGCCGCCGTGCGCACCGCCGCCGCCGCGGCCGGCGCCAGCCCCGCCCAGCTGGCCGCCATCAGCGCCACCTTTGGCAGCGCCGTGCCCAATGGCGTCAATTCCAGCCTGACGCCAGATCAGATCGACACCAATATTTCCTCGGTGACGGAGGTGCCCGCCGTGAAGTCGGCTTCGCTGGTGTTCAACAGCGTCGGCAGCCTGGACAAGGCCGCCATGCTGGGCCTGACGCCGCCGCAAACCTTGCCGGTGACGGTAAACCTGCCTGTCTTCCCCGCCACGGGCGCGAACGCGAACCTGGCGATCAAGGTCGACTTCACCAATTCCACCCAGCTCAGCTCTTCCACCAGCGAAAAGCGCACCGTGGCCGATGGCTACGCGGCCGGCCAGCTGAGCCGTTTCGTCGTGGGTTCCGATGGCGTGATCCAGGGCCAGTACAACAATGGCAAGACGCGCGACCTGGGCCAGGTGGTGCTGACCAACTTTTCCAATCCGAATGGCCTCGAACCGCTGGGTAACAATGCGTGGGCGGAAAGTTCGACCTCGGGCAGCCCCATGACAGGCGAGCCGAGCTCGGGCAACCTGGGCGACTTGCGCGCCTCGGCCGTGGAAGTGTCGAACGTGGACTTGACGGCGGAACTGGTCAACATGATCACGGCCCAGCGCGCCTACCAGGCGAATGCGCAAACCATCAAGACGCAGGATTCCGTTTTACAGACCCTCGTCAACCTGCGTTAAGAGTAAGGGGAGCCGTCCTTCGGATGGCTCCCCGCTTTCGTTTTGCACGGAGAAAACACATGGACCGTCTCATCTACACCGCCGGCTCGGGCGCCAAGCATATCCTCGACAAGCAGGCGACCACGGCGAACAACCTGGCGAACGCCACCAGCACGGGTTTCCGTGCCCAGCTCGACTCGTTCCGCGCCGTGCCCGTGGTGGCCGACGGCATGATGCCGACGCGCGCCTTTGTCGTCGATTCGACGGTCGGTTCCGATTTCACGCAAGGGCCGATGCAGCACACGGGCCGCGCGCTCGACGTGGCCGTGGAAAACAGCGGCTGGATCGCGGTGCAGTCGGCCGACGGTTCCGAAGCCTACACGCGCAACGGCGCCTTGAAGCTCAATGAAAACGGCATGCTGCAAACGCAGTCGGGCCTGATGGTGCAGGGCGATACGGGTCCCATGGCCATTCCGCCCGGCGTGACGGTGGCCATCGCCAGCGACGGCACGGTGGGCACGATTTCCACGGACGTGCCGCCAGGCCCGTCGACGGTGCTGGGACGCATCAAGCTGGTCAACCCGCCCGAGCAGCAGCTGGTGCGCGGCGACGACGGCCTGTTCCGCCTGAAGGATGGCACGGTGGCGCAGGCCGACCAGGCCGTCAAGCTGACCACCGGTGCGCTCGAGGGCAGCAATGTCAGTCCCGTCGACTCCATGGTCAGCATGATTGCCCTGGCGCGCCAGTTCGAAACGCAAATGAGCTTGTTGAAGAATGCCGAGAATAACGCGGCGAAAGCCACCCAGATCCTCGCTTTGAATTGATGGGGCCCACCGCATAATGGTCACATAGAAATAGTCTACAGAGCTGACTAGCGCTGTTATTGGAGAAAAATCATGATTCGTTCCCTTTGGATTGCCAAAACCGGCCTGGAAGCGCAGCAGACGCAGATGGACGTGATCGCCAATAACCTGGCCAACGTCAGCACCACGGGCTTCAAGAAGTCGCGCGCCGTGTTTGAAGACTTGCTGTATCAAAATGTGCGCCAGCCGGGCGCGCAATCGTCGCAGCAAACCCAGCTGCCATCGGGCTTGCAGATCGGCACGGGCGTACGCACCGTGGCCACCGAACGCATCCATACGCAGGGCAATCCCCAGGCATCGGGCAATTCGCGCGACGTGATGGTCAACGGCACGGGCTTTTTCCAGGTGCTGATGCCGGACGGCGCCACCGCCTACACGCGCGACGGCTCGTTCCAGACGGACGCCAACGGCCAGCTCGTCACCTCCGAAGGTTTCGTCATCCAGCCCGCCATCACCGTGCCGACCAATGCGCTGAGCCTGACCGTGGCGCGCGACGGCACCGTGTCCGTCACCTTGCCCGACACCGTGGCGCCATCGCAGATCGGCTCGCTGCAGCTGACCACCTTCGTCAACCCGGCCGGTCTGGAATCGAAGGGCGAAAACCTGTACATGGAAACGGGCGCCTCGGGCGTGGCGCAAACCAACACCCCGGGCACCAATGGTGCCGGCGTGCTGATGCAGGGCTATATCGAGACGTCGAACGTCAACGTGGCCGAGGAAATGGTCAACATGATCCAGACGCAGCGCGCCTACGAGATCAACAGCAAGGCCATCACCACATCCGATCAAATGCTGCAGAAATTGTCGCAACTTTAATTTTCATAGTCGTCATGCCATCCGCCGCCGGATGGCAGCGGAGGTTCGCCATGCAATACCCCATCATCGCTTTGTTGTCCGCAGTCCTGCTGTCCGGCTGCGCCATCACGCCTACGTCCATCGTGCAATATCCGACCACCACGCGCGCGCCGATGCCGGAACCCGTGGTCGCCAACAATGGCTCCATCTACCAGCCGTCGACCTACCGCCCCGCCTTCGAAGACCGCCGCGCGCGCCACGTGGGCGACACCATGACGATCGCCATCACCGAGCGCACGAATGCCGTCAAGGCGGGCGCCAGTTCCGGCAACAAGTCGGGCAGCGTGGGCTTCAGCACGCCGGGCATGCTGCAGGGCCGCCTGGGCGGCACCGTCTCGGCGAGTGGCGCGACGAAATTTGCCGATGGCGACAACCAGTCCGCCAGCAACACGTTTTCCGGCGTGATCGGCGTGACGGTGATTGAAGTGCTGCCGAACGGCAATCTGATCGTCGCTGGCGAAAAACAGATCGCCATGAACAAGGGCACGGAATTCATCCGCTTCTCGGGCATGGTCAATCCGGACACCATCGGCACGGGCAACGTCGTGCCGTCGACCCAGGTGGCCGACGCGCGCGTCGAATACCGCACCAACAGCCAGATCGACCGCGCTGAAATGGCGTCGATGGCGTCGCGCTTCTTCCTCAGCCTGCTGCCGTTCTGATCATGGCAACGATTACTTTCCCCCGCTTTTTAGTCATCTGCGGCCTGGCTGCTTCCCTGCTGGCGCCCGTGGCGCAGGCCGAGCGTATCAAGGACCTGGCCAGCATCGCCGGCGTGCGCCAGAATCAGCTGATGGGCTATGGCCTCGTCGTCGGCCTCGACGGCAGCGGCGACCAGACCACGCAAACCCCATTTACCATCCAGAGCGTGGCGGCCATGCTGCAGCAGCAAGGCATCAACTTGCCGCAAGGCACGAGCTTGCAATTGAAAAACGTGGCCGCCGTGATGGTGACGACGGCCTTGCCCGCGTTTGCCCAGCCGGGCCAGCTGCTCGACGTGACGGTGTCGTCGATGGGCAATGCGAAAAGCTTGCGCGGCGGCACCTTGCTGATGACCCCGTTGAAGGGCGCCGACGGCCAGGTGTACGGCATGGCGCAGGGCAATGTGCTGGTGGGCGGCGTGGGCGCGCAGGCGGCCGGCAGCTCCGTTGTCATCAATCACCTGAGCGTGGGACGCATCTCGGGCGGCGCCACCGTCGAGCGCACCGTGCCTTCGGCGCTGGGCGCCAACAATACGATCCGCCTGGAATTGAACGCCACCGATTTCGCCACCGCCAGCCGCGTGGTCGACGCCATCAACAGCCGCTACGGCGCCGGCACGGCCGCCGCGCTCGATGGCCGCGTGATCCAGGTGCAGTCGCCGGGCGGCAGCGACCAGCGCGTGTCCTTCCTGGGCCAGCTGGAAAGCATCGAAGTCAATCCGGCCCGCCTGGCGGCCAAGGTCATCATGAATGCGCGCACCGGTTCCGTCGTGATGAACCAGTCCGTCACCCTGGAAACGTGCGCCATTTCGCACGGCAACCTGTCCGTCACCATCAATGTCGAGCCGCAGGTGAGCCAGCCGGCCCCCTTGTCGGGCGGGCGCACGGTGGTCACGCAGACGGCGCAGATCGATATCAAGAAGGAACCGGGCAAGGTCATGCTGGTCAAGGGCGGCGCCTCGCTGTCCGAGGTGGTGAAAGCCCTGAACGCCATCGGCGCCTCGCCGCAAGACTTGCTGGCCATCCTGCAGGCGATGAAGGCGGCCGGTTCGCTGCGCGCCGAACTTGAAATCATTTGATGGATACGCCATGATCAGCCAAACCGACCTCAACAATACCGCCGCCTATGACGTCAAGGGCATGGATGGCTTGCGCCAGTCCGCCAAGGCGAAGGACCCCGCCGCCCTGAAAGAGGCGGCCACGCAATTCGAAGCCATGTTCATCAACATGATGATGAAAAGCATGCGCGAAGCGACGCCGCAGGACGGCATCATGGATAGCCAGCAAAGCAAGATGTACACCTCGATGCTGGACCAGCAGACGAGCCAGAACCTGGCCAAGCGCGGCACGGGCCTGGCGGACGTGCTGATCCGCCAGTTGTCGTCGTCGAACCAGGCGCTGGCCGCCGATGGCGCCGAAGCGCCATCGCCCCGCTCGTCGAGCATGGCGCAGGCGCTGGCCGCCTTCCGCCAGCAGCAGGGCGCACTCACCGAGGGCGCAGCCAGCGCCACCGGCACCGGCAAGACCCTGAGCGACAAGGCCAACGCCACGCAGGCGCCGCACGTGCGCGCCTTCCAGGAAAAGCTCGGCGTGCATGCGGAAGAAGCGAGCCGCGCCACCGGCATCCCGGCCAAGTTCATGCTGGGCCAGGCGGCGCTGGAAACGGGCTGGGGCAAGCGCGAAATCATCGCCCGCGACGGCAGCAGCAGCCACAACCTGTTCGGCATCAAGGCGTCCAGCGACTGGAAGGGCAAGGTCACGGAAGCCGTCACCACGGAATATGTGAATGGCAAGGCGCAGCGCAAGGTGGAGAAATTCCGCGCCTACGACAGCTATGCGGACAGCTTCAAGGATTATGCGCAGCTGATTACCAACAATAAGCGCTACGAAAAAGTACTGGCCAGCGCGGGCGACGCCAGTACGTTCGCCCACGGCTTGCAGAAAGCCGGCTACGCGACGGACCCGAATTACGCTGCCAAATTGACAAAAATTATCAAGAATTCGCTGGTCGGCTAGCAACCCGCCGTGCTCCCGTGCAGGCCGCGCGCTTCAAGTTTTCGCCGCGGCTGCCGTAAATACATTTGACGGTAACCAATAAGACACCATGACTTCGAATCTACTCAGCATCGGTAAGAGCGGTTTGCTTGCAGCGCAGGTGGGCCTGTCGACGACCGGGCATAACATCACCAATGCCAACGTGGCCGGCTACAACCGCCAGGTGGTGCTGCAGCAGACTTCGCAGTCCAACTATGCTGGCTATGGCTTCGTTGGCACGGGCACGGAAGTGTCGCAGATCAAGCGCCAGTACGACAGCTTCATGGCCACCCAGGTCAATGCCGCGCAAAGCGCGACCAGCTCACTCGACGCCTATTACACGCAGATCAGCCAGATCGATAACTTGCTGGCCGATCCCACGGCGGGCCTGTCGCCAGCCATGCAGGATTTCTTCAAGGGCGTGCAGGATTTCAGCGCCAATCCTTCGTCGGTGGCGTCGCGCCAGGCGCTGCTGTCGAGCGCCGGCTCGCTCGCTTCGCGTTTCCAGGGGCTGAGCGCGCGCCTGACGGAGATCGGCGACGGCGTCAATTCGCAGATCACGTCGAATGTGACGGTCATCAATACCTACGCCAAGCAGCTCGCCGAGTTGAACAAGTCGATTTCCCAGTTGTCGGTCGACGCCAGCAACCAGCCCAACGATCTGCTCGACCAGCGCGACCAGCTGATCACGGAATTGAACAAATACGTGAAGGCGACGGTGCAGCCCGCTGCCAACAATACCGTCACCATTTCCATCGGCGCTGGGCAGCCCCTGGTGGTGGCCGACCGCAGCTTCGAGCTGGCGGCCACGCCTTCGCGCACGGACCCGAACCGCATCGAGGTGGGCTATGTCACGGGTAATACCGTGACCGTGCTGCCGGACAACTCCCTGACCGGTGGCTCGCTGGGCGGCTTGCTGGAATTTCGTAGCGGCACCTTGGACAATGTCCAGAACTCGCTGGGCAAGGTGGCCATCGCGCTGGCCAGCACCTTCAACGACCAGCACAAGCTGGGCCAGGATCTGAATGGCGCCATGGGCGGCGATTTTTTCAAGATTCCCGATCCCGTGATCGGCGCTGACCGCGGCAACAACACCAGCAGCACCACCGTGCTGTCGGCCAAGGTCAGCGACCCGACCAAGCTGACGGCCAGCGATTACAGCCTGAAATACGATGGCAGCAACTATGTGGTGACGCGCGAGTCCGACGGCGCACACACCATCATCAATCCGTATCCGCAAACGGGGCCGCAAACCATCGACGGCGTCGATTTCTCGATCTCGGGCACGGCCGCCCAGGGCGACAACTACGTCATCCGGCCGACGGCGAATGGCGCGGCCGGTCTGAACGTGCTGATCACCGACCGCAACAAGATCGCCGCCGCCGCGCCGATCGCCACGTCGGCGCCCGTGGCCAATACGGGTTCGGGCAAGCTCAGCGCCGGCTCCGTCGACAAGGCCTACCTGACCCCGGGCAATGCCCTGACGGGTCCCGTGACCTTGACGTATGACAAGGCGACCACCTCGCTGACGGGTTTCCCGGCGGGCCAGGCGGTGACGGTCAAGGGTTTGAACGGCGCCACCACGACGTATCCGGCCGGCACGGCGAACATCCCGTATACGGAAGGCGACAACTTCAGCTTTGGCGGCATCAATGTCAGCATGACGGGCGCGCCGGCGCAGGGCGACACCTTTACCATCAAGCCCAATACGGGCGGCGTGGGCGACAACCGCAACGCCGCGCTGCTGGCGGGCTTGCAGACGAAGAACATCCTCGATGGCGGCAATGCCACGTTCCAGGGTTCGTATGCGCAAACCGTCAGCTTCGTGGGCAACAAGACGCGCGAAGTGCAGGTCAGCGGCCTGGCCAGTCTGGCGTTGCTGCAGCAGGTTAGCACCCAGCAGCAGGCTGTCTCCGGCGTCAACCTCGACGAAGAGGCGGCCAACCTGCTGCGTTATCAGCAGTCCTACCAGGCGTGCGGCAAGGTCATGCAGATTGCCAGTACCCTGTTCGACGTGGTGATCGGCCTGGGACGTTAATCAATTTTTGCCGCGACGTAGCGCGCGGCGGCTTTCTGGAAGGGCAGCATCATGCGCATCAGCACACGAATGATTTATGACCAGGGCAGCTCGCAGCTGAACAATCTGCAGGGCGCCTTGAACCGTACGCAGATGCAGCTGTCGTCGAACCGCCGCAATCTGACGCCGGCCGACGATCCGATCGCCTCGGCGCGCGCGCTGGAAGTGACGCAGTCGCAATCGATCAATACCCAGTTCGTGACGAACCGTTCGAACGCGAAGAACTTCCTGTCGCAGGAAGAGCTGGCGCTGGGCAGCACCACCTCGCTGATCGCCGACGTCAAGGACCTGGTCCTGAAAGCCGGTAATCCGGCCCTGAAGGACGTCGACCGCGATACCCTGGCCAGGGAACTGGAAGGCCGGCTGACCGACTTGCTGGGCATCGCGAACACGGCCGATGGCGCGGGCGGCTACCTGTTCTCCGGCTATAAATCCACGACCCAGCCATTCAGCCAGACGCCGACGGGCGCCAGCTACGTGGGCGACCAGGGCCAGCGCGAACTGCAGGTGGGTTCGGCGCGCTACCTGGCCACCAGCGATTCCGGCGCCACCGTGTTTGAAAACAACCTGACGGGCAACGGCAAGTTCACCACGGCCGCCGCCGCCGCCAACTTCACGCGCGGCGGCTCGGGCGTGGTCTCGGGCGGCACGGTGACGGATCCGTCGGCATTGACGGGGCATAAATATTCGATCGACTTCAAGGTCACGGGCACGGGGACGGACGCCGTCACCACCTATACCGTCACCGACGCCACCCTGGGCCAGACGGTGCCCAATCCTGCCGTGCCCATCCCCTACAAGGCGGGCGACGCCATCACCTTCGACGGCCAGCAAGTGAACATCACGGGCAAGCCGGCCGACCAGGACAGCTTTACCCTGGAGCCGAGCGCCAAGGAGTCGTTGTTTACCACCGTGAAAAACCTGATCGGCGTACTGCGCCAGACGGGCAGTGGCGATGCTGCCCAGGCGCGCCTGACGAACGGCTTGAACGCCGCGCACAATATTCTCGACACGGCCTACGATAACGTGCTGTCCGTGCGCGCCGACGTCGGTTCCCGCATGAAGGAACTCGATTACCTCGACAGCGCCGGTGATGACCTCGACATCCAGTACGCCACCACCCTGTCGGACCTGCAGGACCTGGACATGGTGAAAGCCATTTCCACCTTCAGCCAGCAACAGGTAACCCTGCAGGCGGCGCAAAAAACGTTCACTTCGATCTCGGGCTTGTCGCTGTTTAACTACATCAGCTAAGAACGGGCATCGGCAGGATGACCGGCAAGCCGGGGCAGGGAGGATATCTCCCGCCCCGGCTTTTTTGCGTCCACATTCTGGTCACTTAGGCAAGATATGCAGGCAAACTGTGCAGTCTACCTGCATATCTGTTATAGTAGGGGCCGTTGATCCACTTTCGCTCCCATGCACACGACACAAGAAGACCACGAACAAGTCCTGCAACTGGCCGGCGAATTGCGCATCCTGATCGGCAAGTTGCGCCGCCGCCTGCGCGAAGAGGCGCACCTGGGGGATGTCAGCATGTCGCAGGCATCCGTGCTGAGCCGTCTCGAGCGCGACGGCCCCGCCACCGCCAGCAGCCTGGCCCGCGCCGAAGGCATGCGGCCCCAGTCGATGGCCGCCACCGTGCAAGCCTTGACGGAAGCGCGGATGGTGACGGGTTCGCCCGATCCGGCTGACGGACGGCAAACGATCCTGACCCTGACGGACAGCTGCCGCGTCTGGATCGCGGCCAGCCGCGCCGCGCGAGAAGACTGGCTGGCGCGCACCATCGAAACCCGGCTCACGCCGGACGAAGTCACCGAACTGGACAAGGCGGTGGCATTACTCAAACGCTTGGCGGAATGATCCGCTGCTAGACCTTAACACCCGGCAAGGAGCCCGCACGCCCAGATGAACAACACATTCCGTTCGCTACGCATTCCCAATTACCGTATCTGGGCCGGCGGCGCCCTCGTGTCGAATATCGGCACCTGGATGCAGCGCACGGCGCAGGATTGGCTGGTGCTCAGCGAATTGACGCAGCACAATGCCAGCGCCGTCGGCATCGTCATGGCCTTGCAATTCGGCCCGCAGCTGCTGTTGCTGCCCCTGACGGGCATGGCGGCCGACTTGCTCGACCGGCGCAAGCTGCTGCTGTGCACGCAGGCGGCCATGGGATTGCTGGCGCTGGGACTGGGCTTGCTGTGCATCAGCGGCCTCGTGCAACTGTGGCACGTGTATGTGTTTGCTTTCCTGCTCGGCTGCGTGACGGCCTTCGATTCGCCCGTGCGCCAGACCTTCGTTGCCGAAATCGTCGGCGAGGAAGACTTGACCAATGCCGTGGCGCTCAATTCCACGTCGTTCAATGCGGCGCGCATGCTGGGCCCGGCCGTGGCCGGCTTGCTCATCAGCAGCGTCGGCAGCGGCTGGGTCTTCATCATCAACGCCGTCTCGTTTGCCGCCGTGATCGGTTCGCTGTTGCTGCTGCGCGTGGAATTGCTGCGCCGCGCGCCGCGCCTGAAGGCCACACGCGCCAGCCTGGGCGAGGGTTTCCGCTACGTGCGCCAGCGGCCCGACCTGATGGCCATCCTGCTGATGCTGTTCCTGATCGGCACCTTCGGCCTGAATTTTCCGATTTTCCTGTCGACCATGTCCGTCACGGCCTTCCATGCGGGTGCGGGCCAGTATGGCGTGCTCAGTTCGATTATGGCTTGCGGCTCCGTGGCCGGCGCCTTGCTGGCGGCGGGGCGCGGCCAGCCCACGCTGGCCTTGCTGCTGGGCGCGGCCGCACTGTTCGGCCTGGCGTGCGCGCTGGCCGCCGTGATGCCCAATTACTGGCTGTTCGGCATGATGCTGGTGGTCATCGGCATTGCCGCGCAAACCTTTACCACCAGCGTCAACAGCAGCGTGCAACTGTCGACGGCGCCCGCCATGCGGGGCCGCGTGATGGCCATCGTGCTGGCCATTTCGGCGGGCGGCACGCCGCTGGGCGCACCCATCGTGGGCTGGGTGGCCGACACCTTCGGCCCGCGCTGGGCGCTGGGCATCGGCGCTTTGTCCGGTCTGGCGGCGGCCCTCGTCGGCGTGCGCTATCTGGTCAAGCATCACCAGTTGCGCTTGAACGTCGACCTGCGGCGCTGGCGCTTCGCACTCAGCAGCGACCAGCGCTGACGCTGGCAATCAGGGCGGCAGCAGGCCCGTGCGGGCGGCGGCCAGGATGGCGGCGCTCAAGCCATCGAGCAGGCTGGAGGCTGCGCGCGCCGTATGCCAGTGCAGGGGCACGTCCAATGGCGCATCGGGCAGCAGTTCGACCAGGCTGCCATTATCGAGATGGGACTGGATCAGCGCCTGCGGATGCAAGCCCCAGCCCATGCCGGCCAGGGCGGCCGTGACGAAAGCATGCGACGAGGGCAGGGTGTGGCGCGGCAACTCCACGTGCCGGTGGCACAGGCGCCGCACCCAGCGCGCCTGCAGCTCATCCTTGGCATTGAACACGAGGCTGGGCGCCAGCGCCAGGCTGGCGGCGCCGACGCCGTGGGCAAAATGCCGCTGCAGGAAGGCGGGACTGGCGGCCGCCAGGTAGCGCATGGCGCCCAGCGGACGGCTGTTGCAGCCGGAAGCGGGCCGGGCCGTGGCGCTGACGGCGGCCAGCACGGCGCCGCTGCGCAGCCACTCGGCCGTATGGTCCTGATCGTCGACGGCCACTTGCAGCAGCACCGGATGCGCGGCCCCGAAGGCGGCGATGGCGGGCGCCAGCCAGGTGGCCAGGCTGTCGGCGTTCACGGCGATGGGCACGCTGGCGCGCGACATGCCCTGCGCTGCCAGCGCCGGCAAGGTGCCCTGCAAATCCTGTTCCAGCAATTGCACCTGGTCCACATGCTGGCACAAGCGCCGGCCCGTTTCCGTCGCGCGGCAGGGCTGGTCGCGGATGACCAGCGCGCAACCGACGCGCTCTTCCAGCAGGCGGATGCGCTGCGAAATGGCTGATGGCGTCACGTGCAAGGCGCGCGCCGCGCGCTCGAAACTGCCTTCGCGGATGACGGCGGCCAGGGCGGCGAGGGCGGCATAATCGAGCATGAATGAAGTTCTCCTTAACTGACTGTAGAAAAGGTAGTTTGCCTTCATTCCATGCGGCTGGCAAGATCGCCGCATGACACTCCCGACCGCCACCACACCACTCGTTTTTTCCGTCTTTCTCCAGGGCTTGACCCTGGGTCTGGGACTCATCGTTGCCATCGGCTCGCAAAATGCCTTTGTCTTGCGGCAAGGCTTGCGCCGCGAACACGTGGGCGCCATCGTGCTGTTCTGTGCCTTGGCCGACGCGGCGCTGATTGCCGCCGGCGTCCTGGGCATGTCCCGGGCGCTGGGGCAGCGTCCCATGCTGGCCAGCGCGCTGGCGCTGGGCGGTGCCATTTTTCTGGCCGTCTATGGTTGGCAAGCCCTGCGGCGCGCCCGCCGTCCCCAGCAGCTGCACGCCGCCGAGGGCGGTGCAGGTCTCGGCCTGGCTGCCATCCTGGCGCAGGCAGCCGCCTTTACCTTGCTCAACCCTCATGTCTATCTGGATACGGTATTGCTGGTGGGAAGTATCGGCGCCCAGCAGCCGGGCGCGCTGCGCGCCTGGTTTATTGCTGGCGCCAGCGCGGCCAGCCTGCTGTGGTTTGCTTCGCTCGGCTATGGCGCGCGCTGGCTGGCGCCGTGGTTTGCGCGGCCGCGGGCCTGGCAAGTGCTCGATGGCTTGATCGGTGTGACCATGTTCGTGCTGTCGGCGCTGCTGCTGCGCCACGCGCTGGGCTGATAGGTCTGATCAGCGCGTGGGCGGCAGCGGCGCCGGCGCAGGCAGTGCGGGGCGCAAGGGATTCGGCGGCACCGGCGGCGGCGGCCGGTCGCGGGTGGCAAAGCCGCGCGGCAGCAAACGCGCCGTTTCTATGCCGCGCAGGAACATGTTCTGGAAGGGCGTGGCCAGGTAGGGCAGGACCATGCCGATCACCAGCAAGCCTACGCCCAGGGTGACGGGAAAGCCGATACCGAAAATGTTCAGCTGCGGCGCGGCCCGCGTCAAGATGCCCAGGGCCACGTTGGTCAGCAGCAGGGCGGCGATGATGGGCAGCGAAATTTGCAGGCCGGAACGGAAGATTTCCCCGCCCCAGGCAGCCAATTGCTGGAAACCGCCGCCGCTGATGGGGCTAGCCGAAATGGGCAGGCTGACAAAGCTTTCCGCCAGCGCCGCCAGCAAGACCAGGTGGCCATTGACGGTCAAAAACATCAAGGTAGCCAGCATCACGAGGAACTGGCTGATGGCGGACGACCTGCCCTTGGTTTGCGGGTCGAAGAACGAGGCAAAGCCCAGGCCCATGGTGAGACTGCTGAGTTCGCCGGCCATTTCGATGGCGGAAAACACGATGCGGATGGAAAACCCCATGGCCAGGCCCACCAGCATTTCCTGCGTGAGGATCAGCAAACCGGGCAGGGACATCGGGTTGACGGCCGGCAAGGCCGGCACGGTGGGGGCGATGATCATGGCCAGCAGCGCGCCCAGGGTCACCTTGACGGTGGCCGGCAGGGCCGCATTGCCGAACAGGGGGGCGGCCGCGATCAGGCCGAGGATACGGCTAAGCGGCCACAGCAATGCTGCGATCCACGTATTGAGTTCGATGCTGGACAGGGTCAGCATGGCAACAGTGGCTGCACTAACCCACCAGGTTCGGGATGCCCGTAAACACCTGGCGCATGTAGTCGAGCATGACGGACAGCATCCACGGACCGGCCACGACGATGGCGACAAAGATGCCGACCAGCTTGGGGATGAAGGAGAGGGTCGCCTCGTTGATCTGCGTGGCCGCCTGGAAGATACTGACGATCAAGCCGATGATGAGGGCGACGAGCAGCATGGGCGCGGCCACCATCAGCGTGATTTCCATCGCATGGCGGCCCAGGGTCATGACGCTTTCGGGTGTCATCTGCTTCCCCTAGTAAAAACTCTGAGACAACGAGCCCAGCAGCAACTGCCAGCCATCGACGAGCACGAACAGCATCAGCTTGAACGGCAGCGAGATCGTGGCGGGCGACATCATCATCATACCCATCGACATCAGCACGCTGGCGACCACCATGTCGATGATCAAAAACGGGATGAAGATGGCAAAGCCGATCTGGAACGCCGTCTTCAGTTCACTGGTGACGAAGGCGGGCACGAGGATGCGCAGCGGCACGTCTTCCGGACCTTGCAGGGCCGGTGAGCGCGACATCTTGGCAAACAGGGCCAGGTCGGCCTGGCGCGTCTGCTTGAGCATGAAGGTTTTCAGGGGATCGACGCCCTTGTCCATCGCCTGCTGCATGGTGATCTTGTTTTCCTGGTAGGGCTGGTAGGCATCCGTATAGATCTTGTCGAACACGGGGCCCATGACGAACAGGGTCAGGAACAGGGCCAGGCCCACCAGCACCTGGTTCGGCGGTGCCGATTGCGTGCCGATGGCCTGGCGCAGCAGGGACAGCACGATGAT
This sequence comes from Janthinobacterium sp. TB1-E2, assembly GCF_036885605.1. Lineage (NCBI taxonomy): Bacteria > Pseudomonadati > Pseudomonadota > Betaproteobacteria > Burkholderiales > Oxalobacteraceae > Janthinobacterium > Janthinobacterium aestuarii. Next base: position 5,223,766 of record NZ_CP142523.1, on the reverse strand, counting down.
GATGCGCGTAAAGCAGGTCATCATCAACAGGGCCGCCGGCAAAAAGGTGAGCGACGTCATCAGGATGAGCGTCTGCACAGGCAGCGAGTAATTCTGGCCGCCGCCCGGCGCCGGCGTGCTGTTGAAGGCAGGGATGCCAGGCTGGGCCATCGCCCACAGCGGCAAGGCCAGGGCAACGGCCGCCAGCAGCCAGGTCAGGGGAGTCTTCAAGGTGGACCACGCCATCTGCTGCTTATTTCCCATTGCGTTTTTCGATGGTCTGTTTCAGCCACTCGGAAAAATTGGCGGCCGCGGGGCCGTTTTGTGCCGTGGCCAGTTGCGGCAGGTCGCCTTCCTGGCGCGGCATGGTGGCCAGCGCGTTGATCCGGCCTGGCGAGGCGCCGACGACGATCCACTGGTCGGCCACTTCGACGAGGACGATGCGTTCGCGTCCGCCCAGGTTGAGCGAGCTGACGACGCGCATCTTGTTGTTGCCGCCCATGACCTTGGGGCCATAGCGTTTCATGAACCAGGCCAGGCCGATCAAGAGGGCCAGCACGAACATCAGCGCGAAGATGGTTTGCAGCAAGCTGCCGGCCGAGCTTGCCGGCGCCATCGTCGCCGGTGCGCCAGGCGGCATGGCGGGCAGGGCGGCGGCAGGCGAGGCAGCCGGAGAAGCTGCTGGCGCCGCTACGGCGGCAGGCGGTGTCTCGCTTGCCACGGCGACGGAAGCGCTGGCGGCGCTGGCCGCTGGTGCGGACGCGGCTGGCGCTTCAGCCAGCGCAATGCTGCATGCCGCCATCAGCGGCAGCATGGTGGAAATCAACAGGCCAGGCTTCATTTATTCAATTTTCGGATGCGTTCGGAAGGCGTGATGATGTCGGTCAGGCGGATGCCGAACTTGTCATTGACCACCACCACTTCGCCCTGGGCGATCAGGCAGCCGTTGACCAGCACGTCCATCGGTTCGCCGGCCAGGCCGTCGAGCTCGACCACGGAGCCCTGCGCCAGTTGCAGCAGGTTCTTGATGGCGATCTTGGTGCGGCCCAGTTCGACCGTCAGCTGCACGGGGATATCGAGGATGAAATCGATATCGTTGTGCGTTTCCGACTTCGACGCCTGCTTGGAAAAGTCCTTGAACACGGCGGCGCTGGCGGCGCTGGCCGTATTGGCGGCCTGGTTCTGCAGCGCTTCGGCTTCCGCCTTGGCCTGCTCGGCAATGGCCGCGCCCCAATCGTCTTCCGCGCTTTGGTCGTCTTGGTTGTCAGACATGTGTTTCTCCTGTTGTACAGAGTTGGCCGCCAAGCGGCCAGTGTATATATTAATTGTAACGCCTGGCAAAATCGTAGCGAGCGGCAGTGATTTGTGGCTAAGAAGCGCAACCGTGCTGGAACACGGTGAGCATCGCAGGCCGCACAAAGCGCGACGCGCAGCAGGTTTGGTCAGGTGTTTAGTGGTTGTTCATGTTATCGGCATTAGCGAGGAGTTTCTCCACCTTCAATGCATATTGTCCGTTCAGCACGCCGTACGTGCAATCCATCACGGGCACGCCGTCGACGGTGGCGGCGATCAGTTCCGGAATATTCAGGGGGATGATGTCGCCCACCTTCATGTTCAGGATTTCATCGAACGAGACGCGCGCCGTGCCCAGCGAGGCCACCAGCTCGACTTCGGCGATCTGGATCTGCTGCGTCATCAGGCGGATCCAGCGCTTGTCCACTTCCAGCGCCTCGCCCTGCAGGCTCGAGGTCAGCGAATCGCGGATCGGCTCGATCATCGAATACGGCATGCAGAAATGGATTTGTCCGGAAACGGAGCCCAGTTCCACCGTAAACGTGGAAGCCACCACCACCTCGTTCGGCGTGGCGATGTTGGCGAACTGCGTGTTCATTTCCGAACGGATATATTCGAACTCGACGGGGAAGACCGGCTCCCACGACTTGGTATAGGCTTCAAAGACGATGTCGAGGATGCGCAGGATGATGCGCTGCTCCGTCTGCGTAAAGTCGCGTCCTTCGACGCGCGTATGGAAGCGCCCGTCGCCACCGAACAGGTTGTCGACCAGCAGGAAGACGAGTCCCGGGTCGAACACCATCAGGGCCGTGCCGCGCAGCGGCTTCATGTGCACCAGGTTCAGATTGGTCGGCACCACCAGGTTGCGGATGAACTCGCTGTATTTCGAGACGCGCACGGAACCGACCGACACTTCGGCGCTGCGGCGCAGGAAGTTGAACAGGCCCACGCGCAGCAGCCGGGCGAAACGCTCGTTGATAATTTCCAACGTTGGCATCCGGCCGCGCACGATGCGCTCCTGGGTTGCCAGGTTGTAGGTACGAACTCCCGTGACATCTTCCGGCGCCTGCGCGTCGTCCTGGTCTCCGTTGACGCCCTTCAGAAGGGCATCGACTTCTTCCTGGGAGAGGAAATTATCGGCCATGGCTGCTTATTGAATGATGAATGCGGTAAATAATACGTCCGTCACGTCCTGCTCCGGCCCTTTGTCCTCGAACGGCTGGTTCACCTGATTGATGATTTCGGCCGCCAGCTGCTGCTTGCCTTCCACGGTATTGAGTTCGGACGCCTTCTTGCCCGACAGCAGCAACAGCAAGCGGCTGCGCACTTTCGGCATGTTCAGCTTGATGGAATCCATTTCTTCCGGGCTGCCCACTTGCAGGGTAAACGCGATCTGCAGGTATTGCTCGCCATTTTCCGGCTGCAAGTTGACGGTGAACGCATCGACGGGCACGAATACGGGTGGACCTGCCTTGGAAGCGGCATGTTTTTTCTTGCTCGGTGCCGATTCTTCTTTATCGGCCTTGCCATGCAGGAAGTACCAGGCGGCACCGCCACCGATGCCGCCGGCCACCAGCACCGAGGCCAGCACAATGATCAGAAGCTTCTTTTTCGAGGCGCCGGCGGGAGCCAGGCCTGCATCTGCTTTCGGATCTGCTTTCATTTTTGGATTTGCTTTCAATGGTACTCGGGTGCATGGAAGTGGATCACGACGCCATTATGTCATTATCGGCAAATTCTGCGCAGAAGGATGCAGTGAAAAGAGGGCGGAAGCGCCCTCAACTCGCTGTTTTTATACGAAAAGTTATGCCGTGGGGGGCGCCTGTGGCCTGCGGACGACGAATTGTCCTCAGGCAAAGGTATCCACGGCACTCAGGCTGGCCCGGCTGCGCCCGCCCGTCGCCGGCGCGATGGCGATCTCGCCACCGGAAGTGCCGCCGCCCTGGCCATTGCCACGGCGTTCGCCCGAGGCGGCGCGTTCGCCATTGTTTTGCTGTTCCGGCGTGCCGGCCGAGACGGTGGCGCTGCCGAAGGCGATGCCCGCTTCGCTCATCATTTCGCGCAGGCGCGGCATGGCCGCTTCCAGCGCCTGGCGTACTTCCGGCTGGGCCGACATGAAGGCGGCATCGGCCTGGTCATTGGTCACCGTCAAGACCACTTGCACGGGACCCAGATCGGGCGGATTCAGGGTCAGGGTGGCGCTCTGATCGCCACCGGCCGCCATCCACACGACTTTCTGCCCCAGTTGCTGGTCCCAGGCTGGCGAGCCGACCCGGCCCGTCAGCTTGTCGGCCGGCACGGCCAAGGCGGCGGCAGCCTGCTGCAGCGCGCTTGGCTGTAACTGGGCCGCCAGGCGGCCCAGCTCGGCTGGTGTTTCCTTGAGGATCGGTTCGGCCACGGCGGCGCCCGCCTTGGCGGTGGCTGCCAGCTGGGCGTCGATGGCCAGCTTGCCCGGTTCGGCCTTGCCTGCCGGCACGCCGGTGCCTGGTGTGGCGGCCGCCTTGCCCTGGGCCTGGCCCAGGCTGTCGGCAAAGTCGCCGCTGTCCGCTTGCGCAATGACAGTGGCGGCGGCCTTGCCGCTGCCCTGGCCGGCTGCCAGCAATGGCCCCGTTGCCAGGCCTTTGCCGTCAGCCTTGACGCTGGAACGCGCGGGCAGTTCCGGCATGGCCTTGGCCGCTGGCGGCTGGATGGCCAGCTGGATGTTGCCCACGAGGGCCAGCATCGCGGCGGCCGGATCGGCTGGCGGCGCTGTTTCGGCGGGAACGTTGGCCTCGGCGACGGTGCTGTCGGTGGCGGGGGGGGCCGCCGCTTCGGTGGACTGTGCTGGCGGTTGTTCGCTGCTGGCGGCCTGTTCTGTGCCCGCTTGCGCCGGCTTCGCTTCATTGGCGGGCGCTGGCGTGGCGGCGGGGCTGGCAGGACGCGCCGCCGGTGCTGCCGCTTGCGTTTGCGCCATATTTCGGCTGGCCTGGCGTTGCTCGATCTGGCGGTTCAGGGTGCGCTGGAAGTCGCCCGCCGTGCCGCTGGTGGACGGCTGGCTGCGGTTGGCGGCACCCGGCGTGGCGTTCGGCGAGATAATCTGGGAAATCGGGGTTGGCTGGGTTTGCATGATGCTGCCTTAGTGTTGCTTAGCGTTTGTAATAGGCTTGTCGCGCCGCGTGCTCATCCATTGCTTTCTGGTCGCGCTTGTTTTCCAGCTTCAGCGCCTGTTCCTGCACCCGGTTGTTCAGGGTGGTGTACGACATGCGCTTGCGTTCGGCCAGCTGCCAGCGCATCTTTTCATTGTCGCTGCGCGCTTGCGCATGCTCGACCACTTGCTGCTGGCCCATGATGGCGCTGTCGAGCTTGCCCATGAAAGCCTGGAAATTGCGGTAAGCCATCGGCGTGATGCCGCTGCTCATGCTCGCCTCGAAGCGCTTGGCATAGTCGTCGCGGTAGCCGGACAGCATGTCGAGCTTCTGGCGGCAATCGTCGAGCGCCTTCAGGGCCGCGCCCAGGCGCTTGGCGCAGTCGTCCGTTTCGCGCTGGGCAAGGTCGATCAGGGTTGCAAGTTGGGAAGGAGAAGCCATGGCTGATTATATTCCCGCTATGCAAGTCCTAATCAGTCGAATAGAGCGGTAAGTTGCCCCAAGCTCTCGTCCATGCTGACCCGCTCCGTGATTTGCTGTTGCAAAAACGCCTCGATCTTTTCATGCAGGGCGATGGCCTGGTCCAGCACGGGGTCGGTGCCGGCGCTGTAGGCGCCCACGCTGATCAGGTCGCGGCTGCGCTCATAGCGCGAATACAGCTGTTTCAGCTTGCGCGCCTGCTGCTGGTGCTCGTGCGTGGTGATCGAGTGGGCCGCGCGCGAAATCGATTGTTCGATGTCGATGGCCGGATAATGGCCCGCCTCGGCCAGGCGGCGGTTCAGCACGATATGGCCGTCCAGGATGGCGCGCGCCGAGTCGGCGATCGGATCCTGCTGGTCGTCGCCTTCGGTCAGCACGGTGTAGAAGGCCGTGATCGAGCCGCCGCCTTCCTCGCCATTGCCGGCCCGCTCCACCAGCACGGGCAGCTTGGCGAAGACGGACGGCGGATAGCCCTTGGTGGCGGGCGGTTCGCCGATGGCCAGGGCGATTTCGCGCTGCGCCATGGCGTAGCGGGTCAGCGAATCCATGATCAACAGCACGTTCTGCCCCTGGTCGCGGAAATACTCGGCAATGGCCGTCGCATATGCGGCCCCTTGCAGGCGCATCAGCGGCGGCGTGTCGGCCGGCGCGGCCACGACGACGGAGCGGGCCAGGCCTTCGGCGCCCAGGATTTGCTCGATGAATTCCTTCACCTCGCGGCCCCGTTCGCCGATCAGGCCGACGACGATCACGTCCGCTTCCGTGTAGCGGGCCATCATGCCCAGCAGCACGCTTTTACCGACGCCGGAACCGGCGAACAGGCCCATGCGCTGGCCACGGCCCACAGTCAGCATGGCGTTGATCGAGCGCACGCCCACGTCCAATGTGTCGACGATGGGCGCGCGGCCCAGCGGATTGGCGGGACGTACATTGATGGGGGCGCTGTCGACCGTGTGCAGGGGACCGAGCTGGTCGAGCGGGCGGCCAGCGCCGTCGAGCACGCGGCCCAGCAGTTGCGGCCCCACGGGCAAGTGGCGCGCGCGGTCGCTGGGGCGGCGGCGCGGGTGCGCCACGCTGCCGGGGCGGGGGATGGCCGGTTCGACGGAAAACACGCGCGTGCCGGGCACGATGCCCTCGACGTCGCTTTGCGGCATCAGAAACAGGCGCTCGCCTTCAAAGCCCACCACTTCCGCCTCGACCCGGCCGCCATTTGGCAGCGGCACGGTACAGGCGGCGCCGACGGCCAGGCGCAAGCCCACGGCTTCCATCACGAGACCGGCCACGCGCGTGACCCGGCCTGAAATTTGCATCGGTTCGACAAAGCCGACGACGGCCGAACAGTCGCTCAGGTAGGCGCGCCAGCGCGCCGCATGGGCAGTGGGGCCTTTGACGGGCTCGCTCACGGCGCCAGCCAGTCCAGGTCTTTGCCCAGCGCATGCGTCAGGCGGTGCCAGCGGGTAGACGCCTGCGCGTCGATCTGGTTGCTGGCCGTGTCGATCTTGCAACCGCCGCGTTCCACGCTGGGGTCTTCGATGACACGCCAGCCGCCCTTGTCGAGCTCATCGCCGATGCCGTCGCGCACCACTTGCGCGTCTTCCGGGTTGAGCATCAGCAAGGCCGGTTGTTGCAGCACTGGCAAGTATTCGATGGCTTCGCGCACGATCGGCAGCATCAGCTCGGGGCGCACGGGCAAGGCCGTCTTGAGCATACCCTTGGCCAGCTGCAGCGCCAGTTCCATCACGTCGTTGGCGATCAGTTCGTCTGCCTGGTGCACGGCCGTGCCGAAGTCGACGGCGATGGTTTGCAGGTGCGCCAGTTCCACGCTAGACGCCGCCTTGCCTTGCGCATACGATTCGGCATGGCCATCGGCATGTCCGGCCGCATGGCCTTCCGCATAGCCGGCCGCGCGGCCTTCCTCGAAGGCCGTGGCGCGCGCTTCCTCGCGGATGGCGTCGAGCTCTTCCTGTGTCGGGTATTCGAGCGGCGGGGCCAGCTCTTCCTCGTGCAGTTCGGCAAACGGATCAAGTTCCGGTTCCGGATCAGGTTCCAGCAGCTTGCGCGCCGCCACCACGCTGGGACGCTCGTCGCCAAACGAGGTCATTTCCCAGCGCTGGTAGGCGGTTTGCTGCTCTTTGGGAATCAAATTAGACAAACGAATCCTCGCCTTTTCCGCCTAGGACAATCTGCCCTTCGTCCGCCAGGCGGCGCACGATCTGCAGGATCTGTTTCTGCTGCGATTCCACTTCCGACAGGCGCACGGGGCCTTTCGACTCGAGGTCTTCGCGCATCATCTCGCCGGCGCGCTGCGACATGTTCTTGAAGATCTTGTCGCGCAGCTCTTGCGAGGCGCCTTTCAGGGCGATGATCAGCATTTCCGACTGCACTTCGCGCAACAGCAACTGGATGCCGCGGTCGTCGATGTCGATCACGTTGTCGAACACGAACATTTCGTCCATGATCTTTTGCGCCATGTCGTTGTCGTAGTTCTTGATGTTGTCCATGACGGAGCCTTCTTGCTCGCCGCTCATGAAGTTCAGGATCTCGGCTGCCGCGCGCACGCCGCCCAGCGACGATTTCTTGATATTTTCGTTACCCGACAGCAGTTTCGTCAGCACGTCGTTAAGTTCGCGCAAGGCGGCCGGCTGCACGCCGTCCAGGGTGGCGATGCGCAGCACCACGTCGTTGCGCAAACGGTCCGTGAAGTGGCCGAGGATTTCGCAAGCCTGGTCGCGCTCCAGGTGGACGAGGATGGTGGCGATGATCTGCGGGTGCTCGTTGCGGATCAGCTCGGACACAGATTGCGAATCCATCCATTTCAGCGATTCGATGCCGGACGCATCCTTGCCGCCCAGGATGCGCGACAGCAGCACGGACGCCTTGTCGTCGCCCAGCGCCTTGGTCAGCACCTGGCGGATATATTCGTCCGAATCGAGGCCGACCGTGGAATTGAGTTCCGTCTGCGCGCGGAAGTCGCCGAGCACCTCGACCACCTGCTCGTGCGCGATACCCTTCATGGTGGCCATGGCGGCGCCCAGTTTCAGCACTTCGCGCGGGCCGAGGAATTTCATCACTTCGGCCGCTTCGCTTTCGCCCAGTGCCAGCATCAGGATCGATGCTTTTTGCAGTCCCGTTGTCTCAGTCATTATTGCCTATCCATGCTTTGATCACGTTGGCCACCACGCGCGGGTCTTCCTGCGCCAGTTTTCTGGCCATCGCCAGGTTTTCGCGATAACCGCGGGCAGTGTCTTCTTCCAGTTCTTCCAGTTCCGCTTCGCTGAGCAGGACTTCGTTTTCTTCGTCCATCTTCTCCAGTTCCGGCTCGATGACGGGCGGCGGTGCGCCGAAATCGTCGATCTTGCGCATCACGGGGCGCAGCATCGGGCGCACGATCTTGATGAAGATATACAGCAGGATCAGGGCCGTGATGAGGAATTTCGCCAATTCCTTGGCCAGCGGCAAGTTGGCCGGGTCGCGCCACCACTCGAGCTTGCCTTCCGGCGCACGGTCGATGCCGTCGAACGGCGAGTTGGCCACGCTGAAGCTGTCGCCGCGCTCCTTGTTATAGCCCATCGCTTCCTTGACCAGATTATTGATCTGGACCATTTCGGCAGGGGAAATCGGCTTGACCGTGACCTTGCCATCCTTGTCGAAAGTACGGCGATAGTTGACGACGACGGCCACCGACAGGCGGCGCAGGCCGCCCATGGACTTCTGCTCGTAGCGCACGGTCTTGTCGACTTCATAATTCGTCGTCGATTCCTTCTGTGTCGGCGCCGTCGGCGCGCCGCCCGGAGCGCCCGGCGCCTCGGCCGTCAATGGCGCCGTCGCCACGCCAGGCGGCTGGTTCGACAGCGCACCCGGCACGCCGGATGGGTTGGCATTGCCGGCGCCCGTCGACTCGCTCGTTTGCTGGCTGCGGATGGTGGACGCTTCCGGCGGCGAATTCGGCTTGTAGGTTTCGGCCGCCTGCTCGCTTTGCGAGAAATCGACATCGGCCGTCGCTTCGGCGCGCACATTGCCTTCGCCGACGATGGGCAGCAAGATCGATTCGACCTGCTTGATCACGCTTTGCTGCAACTGCTGCACGTACTTCAGCTGGTTCGGGTCCAGGCTCTTGATGCCGTTGGCGCGGTCCTTATCCTTTTCCTGGTTCGACAGCAAGGTGCCGGCCTGGTCGACCACGGTGACATTGATCGGCAGCAATTCCGGTACGCTGGACGCCACCAGGTGGACGATGGCGCTCACCTGCAGCTGATCGAGGCCGCGGCCCGGATGCAGGTTCAGCAGCACGGAAGCCGTCGGTTTTTGCTGTTCGCGCACGAAGACGGACGGTTTCGGCAGGGCCAGGTGGACACGCGCCGTGTCGACGGCGGAGACGGATTCGATCGATTTCGCCAGTTCGCCTTCCAGCGCGCGCTGGAAATTGACCTGTTCCAGGAATTGCGACACACCCAGCTTCTGGTTTTCCATCAGCTCGAAGCCCACGTTGCCGCCCTTCGGCAAGCCTTGCGCGGCCAGTTTCAGGCGCGCGTCGTGGACTTGTTCGGATGGCACGAGAATGGCGCCGCCGCCTTCGGAAAACTTGTGCTTGATGCCCAGCTGGTCCAGCGAAGCGGTGATGGCGCCGCCGTCGCGGTCCGTGTAATTGGAGAACAGGACTTTGTATTCAGGCGGCTGGTTCCACATGTACAGTGCCACGCCGATGGCGATCAGTGCCGCCACGCCCAGGCCGCGCAGGAAATTCTTGCCCATCGGCGTCTTGGCGAACGCTTGCACGGACTCCACGGGCGAGCGGGCAGGCGCCGGTTCCGGCGGTATGCGGTTCACATCGATTTCTTCGGCTACAGCCATGATTGCCTTCCGGGGCGCGTATGTTTGCTAATGAGTGGGGGCCGCTTCCACTGGAGGAGGGGGCGATATGCAGAATTATCCGCCACTGTCACGCGCTTCAATCGTCCAAATAGAAGGCGCTTTTGCCGCCTGCTCGGCCGAGCGGCTGGCGTTGGCGCTGGTATTGTGGAACCCTGGCAACATGTGACGGAAGTTATTGTACCCGTCGTTGCCTTGCAAGCCAGGGTTTTGTTCTCTGGGTGCAACAGGCATGGAACAGATATGAAGCAGACCAGAATCGGGAGGCAAAGTGAAAACAGGCGGTATCGATAGCAGCAGGATCGAGGCGATGATCGCGCAACTGAAGTCGGCGGCCACGCGGCCGGAGGCGAAAATACCGGCGATCCAGACCGAGATGCCGGCGGCGAAGGTGAATTTTGCCGATGCCTTCAAGAGCGCGCTCGACTCCGTGAGCGGCGCGCAAAAGGCTTCGTCGGCGCTGGGCCAGCGCTTTACCATGGGCGACGAAAAGGTCAGCCTGTCGGACGTGATGGTAGCGATGCAAAAGTCGAGCATCGAATTCCAGGCGACGGTGCAGGTGCGCAATAAGTTAGTCTCGGCATATCATGAGATCATGAATATGCAGGTTTGATACAGACAAGTGTATTGGTACGTCACGAACGCCTTACAAACCGTAGCGAGCGGAAGCCAGTTGTGGCCGAGAAGCGGAACTGTACTCTAGTACAGTGAGCATCGCAGGCCGCAAATGGCGACGCGCAGTAGGTTTGTAAGGTGTTAACCTAACCCAGCCATGCGGGCGTTGCGCTCGCGTTCAAGACGCGTGATATAGCGCTGCACGTGCGCCAGCATGCTGCGCGGCAGGTCGACGAACTGGCAGCCGAGGCGGCGGTTCAGTTTGTTGTTCAGCAGGGTCATGTCCAGCGAATTGCGAATTTGCAAAGTCGCGGTGACGATGCCGACGTCGGGCAAGTCGATGCGGCAACCGGGATAGTCCCTGCCGATCGTTTCGCCCAGCATCAGTTTATTGTCGAGGATGGCGATGCCGCCGCAGCTGATGTCGGCCAGCGGGAACAGGGTATCGGCGCCACCGAGCGAGGGCGGCAGGGGAATCGAGACGCGCACGGGATTGCTCACGGGCGTCGTCATGCGGTAGTACTCGCGCCGCTGCAAACGGATCAGTGTTTCTGGAATGGCAATTTTCAAGGCGGGCGTGCCGCCGTAATTGCACTCTTCCACCTGGGCGCTGGCAAACAGGATGCGGATCTTGTCGAGCGAGGTTTCAAATGAAATGCCCGTGGCGGCCAGCATGCGCCGGTTCTGGTCGGCGTTCACGGAACGGTCGAGGATGACGGTATTGTGGTCGGCATCGACTTCCAGGATGGACGTGACGCACACATCGGATTCACCGTGGATCAGCATGCGGATCAGCTGGTTTTTTTCGCTGATGCCGCGCAGCAAGGCAATGATTTCCCGCCGCGATTCCACTTCAAAATCATGCCAGTTTTCGAGGCCGGAATCCATAATATGTGCTTGCATTGATGCCTGTCTATGTATCGGTGAGGTTGACGCTGGTGTCGGGCGGCGGCGGGATCGGCCCGCCATTCGCAGATTCAATATGATATAACCAGGCCAGCAGTTCCGCAATCGCCCGATACAGGCCGGGCGGAATCTGGCGGTCCAGGTCGACATCCATCAGCAGCGCCACCAATTCCTTCGATTCATGCACGAACACGCCGTGTTCGCGCGCCGTGCTGATGATCTGGTCCGCGATCAGGCCGCTGCCCTTTGCCACCACCTTGGGCGCCGGCGTGCCGCTCTGGTAGGCCAGCGCGACGGCCGTCTGCGGCACCTTGCGTCTGCTGTCGTCAAGCATCGTTTTCTCCAGCCGCCTCCGGCTTGCCGGCGATCGTCAACGACGATAATGGCCAGCCGGCCGCGTCCAGCGACGCTTCCAGCCGCGCCGCATGCTGGCGCAAGGTGTCGGCGCTGCCTTCGCTGCCCGCCTGCAACTGGATGGATACGCGGCCGCCCTGCAGGACCACATGCGCGGCCAGGTCGCCCAGAAGGGGGAACTGGAAGCGCACATTGCTGCGCCAGGCCGTCGCTTCCTCGTCGCCATCGCGTCCTTCGTGCTGCTGCCCTTCCGGCGCATCCTTGCTGATATCCCACTGCATCTTCTGGCCGGGCCAGGCTTCGCCCTGCCACTGCACGCGCGCCTGTTCGTGCGTATGCAGCTGCAAATTGATCAGTTGCGCCGAAGCGAGGTCGGTGCCCGTTCTGGCCATGTCGCCCTGTGCCGCCTTCTGCATTTGCGGCTCCAGCAGCAGCGAGGCCAGCGGCCGCTTGCCTTCGGCCCATTCGGCCACGTGCGATTCATAGAACAGGCCGCTGCTGCCGACGGCATCGCGCAGGTTCTGGGCCACCTGGGCCGGAGCGGCGCCGGGCGTGGCCATCAGCGGCGTCTTGCCGACCAGCGACAGGGGCGCGCCGGGCACGCTTTCGGCCTGGCTGAGCACCGTGCTGATGGCGCGCGCGGTGGTGCTCAGCTCTGGCGCGGGCGTGTCGCCGGCCAGGGCGGGCAGCAGATTGGCGGGTGTCAGGGGTGCACGGCTGAGCAGGGTGGCGGCCGTGCTGCTGGCGCGCGTGCCCGCCTGGGCGGCACCGGCCTGGGGGCCGCGCAGGTCGGCTGCCTCGGGCTCGGCTTCCGCGTCCGCATATGTCAGCAGGGCGCTGGCGGGCTGGTCGCGGTTATTGCCGATTTGAAAAGAGGGGCGGGGATTGATGCCGATCAGGGTCAGCGGGATTTCCGTGCCCGGCTGGGCGCCGGCGGGCAGCTGCATGCGGGCCGGCGTGCCGGCCACGCGCACGAGGAAGCTGCCGTCGCCCATGCGGGCCAGCACCTGTCCCTGCATGGATTTGCCGATCAGTCCCTGCAGCGAGCGCTGGAACTCGGCCTGGCGCGGGTCGGCGACGCTGTCGGCCGTCCGCGTGGCCTTGACCGGGGTCAGGGGCGTCATGCCGATCGCATCCATCTTCGGCAACATGATAGCTGACCTTGCCCCGTGGGCGTTTAGACGCCGTAGGCGTTGGCCAGGCGCCGCTCGGTGCCGGTGCTGTTGATCAGCTTGGACAAGTGGGCCATCCACGGCATGGTCAAATCGCGGATCTTGCGGTCGTCTTCGAGGATCTGCTTGATCAGGGCGACCTTGCGCTGGCGGCCGGCGCTTTCCAGCACGACTTTTTCTTCATTCGCCTTCAGCGCGGCCACATGCGCGCTCACTTGCTGTTCCAGCGCTTCGAGCTCGTCCCAGTCGGCATTGCTGGCGGCGGTCACCATCCGGCCCGTCAGGGTCTGCATGGCTTCGTAGGTGGTCAATACTTCTTGATTCGTCATCATGGGTCAGGCGCTCGCAAGGCTGGGCATACGTTTCAAATCGGCGCCGGGAATGGCGGCCGGCGTGGCGCCGATGGCGTTCCAGGTTTCGCGCAGGTCGGTCAGCAGGCGCTGCACTTCTTCCAACAGGCTGATGTCGTTTTTCAGGTTGGCCATCAGCAGGCGCGCGCTCATGTATTCGTACAGGGCGTCGAGGCCTTCGGCGATCTGGCCGCCAGCGTCCTTGTCCAGGCTGGCGCGCAAGCCATTGTCGATGATCTGGATGGCTTTCGAGATGGACTTGCCTTTTTCCGGCACATTGCCCGATTTCATGTGCATCTGCGCGCTGAGCACTGCCACCAGGGCGCCGTCGTACAGCATCACGATCAGCTTGTGCGGCGAGGCCGAGACGATGCCCGTCTCCAGGCCGACCTTGGCATAGGCGTTGACGCCGCGTTGTTGGGTTCCAAACATGTAATTCTCCTGATGATAGCGCTTAACGGTTGGCGGCGATGGCGGCCAGCTGCTGGGTCAGATAGGTCTGCGTAGTCTGCATGGCACTCAGCGACACGTCGAGGCGCGAGAACTGGGCGCGATAGCGCGCTTCGATGGCGGTCAGTTTTTCGCTGAACTTGTCGCGCTGCGCCGCCACCGATTTCAGGGTTTCGTTGATGCCATTCGTGCGGCCGGTGATCATGCCGTCCGTCCCCAGGAAGGAGGTGGCCAGATTGTTCAGCTGGTAGGCATAGCCTTGCGAGAAGCTGACGGTGCCGCGCGGGCCGATCGTGCCGCCAGTTACCTCGATTTTCAAGCCTTCCGACGATGAACCGGGCGCGCCCGTCAGCGTCTGACCGGAGCCGATGACCGGTTGTCCGCCCAGGGTGCCAGCCACGTCGGCGCCCTTGACGGGCTTGGCCGTGCCAAACAAGGTTTCAATGGTGGTTCCCGTGCCGTTGCTCAGGGCCAGGTTCGACACGGAACCATAGCGGCTCGAGGCCAGCACCAGCTTGCCCGTGCCATCGATCGAAGCGGACACGGTGGCGCCATTGTCCGAGAAGGCTTTCACGCCATTGATCGACGATTGCACCAGCGCCGCCAGCTGGGCCGGTGTGTAGGTGCCGGCCGGTATCGTCACCTGGGCCGTGTTCTTGGCGGATGAAGGATCCGTATCGTTCAGGGTCACGTTCCAGGTGGTATCGCTGGCGATGGTCGTGCTGGCGCCCAGCACGCCGGTCGAGGTGAGCGAACCCTGGCTGGCCATGGTGGTGATGCTCAGTTCATACGTGCCGGGCTTGGTTGCCGCCGTCGAGCTGGTAAAGGAGACGTTGCTGTCGCTGGTCTTGCCGATGGCCGAGAACAGGCCAGCGATATCGCTGAAATTGGCACTGATGGCCTTGTCGAGTTTGCTGGAATCCAGCGCCAGGCTGCCGTCTTTCTGGAAAGAAATACCCACCTGGCTGAGGGTACTCATAGTGCTGTTCAAGCCGGTGATCGGCGCGCCCAGCTGTCGGCGCAGCTGGCTCTGGATCGATTGCACGGTCGAGTCGCCCAGCAGCACGCCGCCAGTCTTGGTGTCGGGATTGTACGCCGTCATTTTACCGATCGCCGTGTTCAGTTCGTTGTATGCCTTGACGAAGGAGTTGATGCTGGTCTTGACGGTGGTGGTATCTTTGGCAACGGACAGGCTGCTGCTGCCGACCTTGGCGATGTTCAGGGTAATGCCTTCGATTGCCGTATCGACGCTGTTCGAGCTGCTGGTGATGGGAATGCCGTTAACACTGAACATGGTGTTCTGTGCCGCGCTGTTCTGCTTCAGATTCTGCGCGCCGCCAACGTCGTAGGCCAGCAAGGATTCCAGGGCACTGTCCGCAGGCTGGCCGTCACTGCCGCTCAGCGAGATTTTCATGGCCGAATTGGCGCCCGTCTTGCTTGAGCTGAGTACCAGGTGGAACGGTTTATCCGTGCCGTCGGAAACGATGCTGGCCGTGACGCCCAGGCCGGCGTTGTTGATGGCGTCGCGTATGCCTTGCAAGGTATTGTTTGTCGAATCAATGACGACCGACCCCGTTGCCTGCGTCGCATCCTGGGTAAAACCGGCACCCATGTAGCTGCCGACGGTGCCCGCCGTCAGGCCGGCGGCGGCCGGATTGCTGCCAGCGATGATGATGGGGCTGGCATTGCCCGATGTCAGGGTGATGGCGCTGGCAATTGTCACATTCGAGCCATCGTTGCTTGCGCCCGCTGCCTTGCCGATGCCACCGCTGACGCCACCCGTGACGACCTCTTCAATATTGATGTTGGAGCCATCGGCGCGCGTAAATTGCAAGGTGCCATCGGCAGCCTTGCCCGTGACCGTGATATTGGCCGCGGCCAGCGCATTCGAGACGGCATTCGGCCCTTCCAGCTTCGCATCGAGGCTGGCGGCGGTGATACCGGCGCCGGCGGCCACGTTCTCGCCTTGCGAGACGATTTCAATGCCGCCAACGGACAGGGAATAGCTGCTGCCCGCGCCGCTGGTGGCGACATTGCCATACGTGCCGAACATGGCGGCATCACTGCTTGCTGGCTGGGCCGTTGCCGTGACGCCCGTGGTGCTGCTCTTGGCATTGATGGCATCGGCCAGCGCGCGTGCGCTTTTCGTGCTGGCGTCCGTCGGGATGGCCGTGCCGTTGAGGCTCAGCGAACCGTTGCTCACGCCGTTCAGCAGTGTGCTGCCGCTCAGGGCCGTGCCTTTGGTGCCAAAGGTGCCGCCGCTTGCCGAGCCGAGCTGGAAGGAAATCGTCGTCTTGGCGCCCAGGCCGATGGTCGACAGCTTGCTGGCCATGCCACCTGACGTCAGGGTCTGCGCCTGCGCCAGCTGCGAGACATTGATATTGTAAGTGCCGGCCACGGCCTTGGCGCCAGCGCTGGCGGACAGCACCAGCGGATCCGATGGCGTGGCGCTGACGGCGCGAAAATTGTTCGAGTTGGTCAGTGACGACAGCGAGCTCTGGAAGGTGCTGATCGAACCGCCCAGTGTACCCAGGGCGCTGAGCTTGGCCTGGTAGGAAGCCGTTTTCTTGTCGTAGAGATTCAGCGGCGCCGACTCAGCCGTCATCAGCTTCTCGATGATGGCATTGACGTCCAGCATGCTATTGCCGATGCCCGGAGAGGATAAGGTTGGTGTGATGGCCACTGCATGCTCCTAGGAAAACACTAATATAAGCTGTTATCGGCAGAATCAATCAGGACTTGAGAGGGGGATTTACCGCGCTGTTTTCATTTCGGGGAAAAAAGCGGCCTGGTGTGCGTAAAGGGTTGCTCTTGTGGTAATAAGAATACGGGGGCCGGCAGGCTGGCTGGCGGACCCCGGTGTCGTGCTGATGCATGGCGAAACATGGCAGCGCGGACGGTTTTGCATGGCATCCGTCAGGCGCTTTGGCTGATGAGCGCGCCTTTGGCTGACTCAAAGGCCTTGGCCAGCGCCAGGGCTTCCTTGGTCGGGATCTGCCGCAAGACTTCCTTGGTTTCCTGGTCGATCACCATGACGACTGTGCGCTGGCTGTCCTCATCGACGGAAAATTCCAGGCCCTGGGTCTTGATTTGTGACGACTGGTTCAGTTCCGATACCGCCTGGTCCAATTGGGCGCGGCTGGGTTCCTGCTCATTTTGCTGCGTTGTCACGGCGTCAGTGGTGCTGCGAGATGCCGCGGCACGTGCCGGCGCGATGTCTGCCGGAGTGTAACTCTTCTCGATCCGGCTGGCCGAGGCGGCTGATATCGTGTCTATAGTCATGGTGCTCTCCTAGTGAAAATTCCCCTGCCGAAAAAATCCGGCAGGGGAACCTGGGTCTGGCGATGTGACGAGACTAATCGAAGATTAGCCGCGCAGCAGGCTCAGCACGCCGTTAGGCAGCGAGTTTGCTTGCGCCAGCATGGCGGTACCAGCTTGTTGCAGGATCTGGCCGCGGGTCAGGCTGGCCGTTTCTGCTGCGAAGTCGGTATCGACGATGCGGCTGCGCGATGCGGACAGGTTTTCCGTCGTCGATTGCAGGTTCGAAATCGCCGAGGAGAAGCGCGATTGCAAAGCACCGTACTGGGCGCGTTGGCTGTTGACCGTCGACAGTGCCGCATCGGTGATCTTCAGGGCCAATTGCGCGCCCGCAAACGTCGTGACGTCCAGCGATGCAACCGATTTCAGCTGCGAACCAGCATTCGTGGTTCCAGCGGCCGCCGCACCCAGGCCCAGGCCGGAACCCGCATCGGTCACGGAGAAGCTGCTGTCCGAATCGAACGTCACGCTGCCGTTGGCGATACCAACTGCAGCTGCACCTTTGGTATCAGCAGCCGCCGACAACGTGTTATCCAAGTTGTAGGTTTTGACGTCCAGCTTGACAGCAGCCGTGGCGCCATTCGTCACCTGGATGTCGGCACCATTGGCATTACTCAGCTTGATGCCAGGATTTTTGGCGTCAAAACTTGCCGTGATGCCCGTTTTGGCGGTTTGTGCATTGATCGCGTTGATGCCGGCGGCAAAGTCGGCCGCCTGGTTGGCGGCGCCGGTGACGGTGAACGAAACAGTCACGGCATCAGCAGGTGCAGAATTATCGCCGTTCAATTTGAACGAGTACGATTCCGCACCCAAGCCCAGGTTGGCTTCGGTTTTTGCCGTGGCGGTGACGCCGGTGCTTGCCGTTTTGGCATTCAATGCGGCAGCGATCGACTTGGCGGTGTCGCCTGCAACGGTGGTGTACTTGTCGGTACCCAGCTTGCCGTTGACGGTGACATCTTTGGCTGCAACGACGTTGGTCGTGGTCAGTTTGGCTGCAACAGCGTTGTTTTCAACGCGGTTGTTGCCATATGTGTTCGTCAGGAAGTTCGCGCCGTTGGCGGAAATCAGCTGGTTCGCATCGGCGCCGACCTGGAAGTTGGCCGTACCCATGGTGCCATCGAGCAGTGCCTGGCCGTTGAACGAGGTGGTCGTGGCGATACGGTTCAGTTCCGAGTTCAGCTGCGTCACCTCGGTTTGCAGCGCCTGGCGGTCGCTCGACGAGTTGGTCGAGTTCGACGACTGTACGGCCAGTTCGCGGATACGTTGCAGGATGTCGCCCGAGCTCGACAGTGCACCTTCGGCCGTTTGGGCCAGCGAGACGCCGTCGTTTGCATTGCGGGTTGCTTGGGTCATGCCGCGGATTTGCGACGTCATACGGTCGGAAATCGCCAGACCAGCAGCATCATCCTTGGCGCTGTTGATGCGCAAGCCAGAGGACAAGCGTTGCAGCGAGGTGCTCAGGGATGCTTGCGAGGAGCCCAGGTTGCGTTGCGAGTTCAGGGAAGCGATGTTGGTGTTAATTACTGCAGCCATGTTAATTCTCCAGACAGGTACTACATTGCGCTATGTGCTAGTCACTTTGGCCTGCCCCGCTGTTCCGGGACAATCAAGCCGCTGTTGTTTAGGGTAACGGTTGCTCTGCGGGAAAATTTATGGCGAAAAGTGCTTTAAATTTTAATTTTTAGCCCTTCAGTTTGTCGCAGGCCGCGCGCTAGACGACATGCTTTTTGGAAACTTTAGGGTGAAAATAATTTTATTTTGTTGGGCAGGCGAGGGCCATGAGCAAATGATATCTCTTGAGGTGTTGTGAATGAGACATTTTTTGGTGTCAATGTTAAGGATGCCAGCTTCCTACGGTTACAGCGTACCTGTTTCAAGACAGGGTAGGAATTGTTCTTGTTCGGGCCTCAGCTACTATCCAATTTATCGGTTCTCCCACCTAATTTTAGTATTCTTGATTTTGATTATTTTAAAATTATATTTTTTGCATTATTGTTGTGTTTTTATTGTTATTGACGTGGCCTATTGCTTTTAAAGGCGTTAAGCATTATTGGGTTCAATTTTTCATCTTATAGGTGATGTGTTTCGGTATAGTCAAGGGAAGGAAGCTGGTATGACATGTAAGAGGATTATTTTTTCTGTGCTGTTATTGTTGGGGATTGCATCCTATGCACAGCAAAGTTTTGCGAAAGCAGTTGTTATTGCTCCTATGGAAGATATTTCGGTCTACGGCAATGGACGTAACGGTAACACCTATTTTTATAGTGGAATTTATGCGGGGAACGTGTTTAATGGCGGCGTAGCCAGGATGTATGAAAAGTTCAGCTTGCCTGCATATGTTGCCGGAAATTCCGTGACATCTGCACTGTTCGAGATATCGTACTCACCAAGGCAGAGCTATATGAATGGAGCTCCCCTGCAAATATGGGCTATGTCAAATGACTGGGATGGCGGTACGCTCACCCGTGGTAGAACGCCGGTTATCGATTACACTGCATCGCTGGGAAAAATCAAGGCCGGCATCAATTCCACCATATATATCGATATGACTGACTTTGCCAATCAGCAGTATCAAAAAAATGCCGGAGCGATGAGCTTTGTGATCATGTCGAAGAATGAAGGGCGAATAGCGGATGATTTTACCTATTTTGACGAGAAGAAGTCCCTGAATGTAACGTTAACATCGGCGGTCCCGGAACCATCAACATATGCGATGATGTTAATGGGGCTGTTAACATTGCTCTCGCGGAAAACCATTTTCTCTCAGGCGCGTGGTTCGTGGCGTAGCCGTCAGCGCGGTTAGTTATTGTCAGTCAATGATGAGAAGGTGCCGCTGCCGCGGCACTAACGGAGTTAATTGGTTCACTCCGCCACCACCACCCGGTTCTTGCCCGTCTGCTTGGCCTGGTACATGGCGCGGTCGGCGCGCTTGACCAGCTCGGCCTGGTCTTCGTTGGGCAGGCGCAGGGCGACGCCGGCGGAGAAGGTGATCAAGACCTTTTCGTTGTCGTGCAGGAAGAAATGCCGGGTCAGCTCGCGCTGCAGGCGCGTCATCGTCGATGAGGCGGCCTCGACCGTGGTTTCCGGCAGCAGGATGAGGAATTCCTCGCCGCCGAAGCGGGCGATGACGTCCATCGAGCGCAGGGTTTCCTTGACGATCTTCACCAGGTGTTTCAAGGCGGCATCTCCGGCCAGGTGGCCGTAGGTATCGTTCAGGCGCTTGAAGTCGTCGAGGTCCAGCATGGCGATGCACAGCGGCGTGCCGCGGCGGTCGGAACGGGCCGTCTCGCGTTCGAACACGTCGTCCAGGCCACGGCGGTTCAGGCTGCCCGTCAGCTGATCTTCCCGCACCAGTTCGCTCATATGCTGGAGTTTCGCTTCCAGGGTGTGGATGCGTTGCTCGGCATCCTGCACTTCCTGGCGCGCCAGTACCATCTTGTCACGTGCGCGCAAGGCCTCGTTCTGCACCATGCGCGTTTCGCGCAGGACTTCGTCGAGAACGCTGTTCAGTTCGCTGATATTTTCCGCCTGGCTGATCTTTTCCGAATAGCCGCCGATCTTTTCATGGAAGTCGCCCGTACTGGCCGCCACTTGGCCCAGGCGGTCGATGAAGGTCATCATCATGTTCTTGACCGTCAGCTTGACGTCGGACAGGCTGTGCTTGAGCTGGCTTTGCTTGTAGATGACTTCCTTCAGGCTGCGCGTGGCGTCTTCCAGCGCGCGCTGGTCGAGCGGGCCAGCGATCAGGTTTTGCACGGCATCGACCTGGCCGCGTAGCCAGCTGTCGTCGTCGAGCAACTGGCTGACGTTGTCGAGCAGCAGCTTGAACAGGCGCAGCAGCAATTCCTGCTGCTCGGCCGTGTCGCCGCTTTTCAATTCGATCTGGTAGCACAGCTGTTTCAGGCGCAGGGCCGCTTCGTTCAGCGCTTCTTCCGTATGGGCTTGCTTGATGGCCGCGCCCAGCGATTCGGCCTCTTCCACCAGCGCGGGCGTGCCCGTCAGCAAGGTGGCGACGGCAAAGCCCAAGGTACGGCTGAGCAATTCACGCAGGGTGCGCGTCTGTTCGCCGTCCGGCAAGGGCGGCAATTCGATGCCGCCGCCTTTCTTGACCTGTTTCTCCGCCAGCTGCGCCAGGGTGCGCGCATAGCTGTCCCAGTCGCGCGCTTTCAGTGCGCGCTGGAAACGCTTGCCAAAGTCGCCCAGTTCGCCCGCCGATTCGCTCATCTTGGCGGCAAATTGCGTCAGGACGTTTTCCGCGCCGCTCTCCGTCGGTGCGCTGGCGGCCAGCACGGCACCAGGCGCCGCAGGGCTGTCCGCCGGTTCGCTGATGCCGGCGATTTCATTGTAGATATCGCGGTAGGCGCTCGGCGTGGGGGCGATGCGGCGCGTGGCCAGGCGGCGAAACGCTTCGCGGGCGATATCGGCCGGGTTCATCGCCGCGGCGGCGGTATTCGTGGCGCCAGCGGGAGCGCTTGCTGGTGAAGATGGCAATTTACTGGACATGTAGGCACAGCCTTTTCAGATATTTCTCATTATCCCCATGATATGCGAGTTGGCAAAGAACTTATTGTGCGAGAAGCAAGGAGAAGTCCTGTCAATTCGCCCGATGCCAGCGGGCATGCCGCTTTGCCGTCAATCCACCAGCTGGTTGCGGATCGCGTAGTGCGTCAGTTCCGCGCTATTCTTGAGTTTCATCTTGACCAGCAAGCGGGCGCGGTATTCGCTGACGGTTTTCACGGACAATTTCAGCTCTTCGGCGATGGCGCCCACGGCCTTGCCCGAGGCAATCATCACCAGGGTCTGGTATTCGCGGTCCGACAAGGTGTCGTGCAAGGCCGTTTCGTGGTCTTCACCCACCGTGTTGGCCAGTTCCTGCGCCAGCGAGGCGCTGATGTATTTCAAGCCCTGCGCCACCTGGCGGATGGCCGTGACCAGCTCGCGCGGCGCGCTCTGTTTCGTCAGGTAGCCTGCCGCGCCCGCCTTGAGCGAACGGATGGCGTACTGGTCTTCGCGGTGCATGGACAGCATCAGCACGGCCAGTTCCGGCTTTTCCTTCTTGATCTGCTTGAGTACCTCGATGCCGCTGCGGTCGGGCAGGGATATGTCGAGCAGCAACACCTGGCATTTGGAGCCACGGAACAGCTTGATGGCGTCGTGGCCATTTTCGGCTTCGCCGGCCACGATGATGTCCTTGGTATCGGCGAGGATTTGCTTCAAGCCTTCGCGCACGATCGCGTGATCGTCGGCGATGAATACCCGGATGGTGGCTTTTTCTTTCATGACTGCATTGTTTCCTATCTGATTCACCCACTAGGCCGCGTCTGGCGGCGGCCCGCTGTGCGCTGGCGCACTGGCTGCAGCCGCTATTATCGCCTCTCGCGCGGTGGTCAGCCGGATTTTTATGCTCAGGATGGTGCCGCCGCCCGGCCCATCCATCAGGCTCAGGGTACCGCCCAGCGCGCTGGCCCGTTCGGCCATGCCGCGGATGCCGAACGACTGCGGCTTGGCGCGGTCGGACAGGCGCATGCCGACGCCATTGTCGGCGATCGACAGGCTGATATGCTGGCGCTGCCGGGCCAGGCGCACGCTGACCTTGCTCGCCTGCGCATGCTTGGCGATATTCGTCAGCGCCTCCTGGGCGATGCGGAACAGGCTCGTCGCCTGGTCCAGCTCGAGGTCGATGTGCTGGCGGTTCGAAATGAACTGGCATTCGATGCCTGCCTGGCGCGCGAATTCCTTGACTTGCCAGTCCAGCGCGGCGACCAGGCCCAGGTCCAGCATGGACGGGCGCAAGTCCAGCGAAATGCGGTGCACGGCGTCGATGCTGCGGTCGACCAGGGCGTCGACATAGTCGGCCTTTTCCTGCAGCTGGGTATCGTCGGGTGGCAGGCGGCGCGCCAGCATGGCCAAGGCCATCTTGATCGCCGTCAAGTTGCCGCCCAGGTCATCGTGCAGTTCGCGCGCCAGGCGCGTGCGTTCGTGTTCCTTGACCTTGTCGATATGCGCAGTCAGCTCGGCCAGACGGGCGCGCGACTGGCGCACTTCGATCTGTTCGAGCCGGCTTTCCGTGATGTTCGTCATGATGCCTTCCCACTGCACCGTGCCGTCGGCCAGCGCGCGCGGCGTGGAGCGCAGGTTGATCCATTTGACGTCCTTCCAGGCGTCGATCCAGATGCGGCCTTCCCAGTTCCAGCTCCACAAGGCCGTCTTTGACGTCTGCATCGATTCCAGATACGAGGCGCGGTCGTCGGCGAGGATCAACTGGTAAAACAGTTCAGGGCGCGCGTGCAGCAGTGCCGGGCTCAGGCCCAGCAGGGCCTGGCAACCGTCGCTCAGGTAGGCAAAGGACGCCCGTCCATCCGCATGCAGGCAGAACTGGTACACGAGGCCCGGCGTATTCGAGACGATGGCGTTGAAGCGCGACTGCACCTGCGCCAGCGCGGCGGCCGTCGCCTGCGGCGTGCGCAAGTCTTCGCCTTCGGCCAGCAGCAGGGCGCGGCCGTGGCGGTGGGCGCGCGACAACTGCAGGCTGAGCGAATACAGGCTGCCGTCGCGGCGGCGCTGCTGCACGTGCAGCCGGGCTTGCGCGCCGATGCTGTCGTCCAGGGTGGCCAGCACGGCGGCCAGTTGCTGCGCATCGAGCTGCGGCGCCAGCGTGAAGGGCGTCATCGCCAGCAATTCCTTGCGCGCGTACTGCAAGTTGTCGCAGGCGGCATCGTTGGCGTCCAGCAATTGCAAGCTGGCCGCGTCGTACAGGTAGATTTCCGGCGCCGCCGCGCGCATGGCGGGGGCCAGCCGGGGAGTGTCGTGCATGGAGTTGGCTTTCTTCATCAGCGGCGGGCGCGCCAGAAGGCGGCGAAGCGGCGCAGGACCCGGGCAGGGCGGGAATTATGGCGTCCTGGCGTACCTTTGCGCAAGCGCTGCCACCAGGCACGGCGGGCGCGGCCCAGCGCGGCCGACAGCCGGCTGACTCGGCGCCATGGACGCGTGGCGCGCAGGCGGGCGATCCAGCGGTCCTTGGTTTCCATGAACAGGCCATGCCAGTGCGCAAACCATGGCAAACTCAACAGGGTAGGGCGCGTCAGGCTGTACAGGCGCGCGACGGCGGCCGCGCCGCCCAGCTTGGCGATGACAATCACGCCGATGCCGGAAAACGCATGGCCGCGCGCGATCGCCAGCAGGGCCAGCAGCTTGACGGGAAACAGCAGCACGGCCGGCAGCACGAAGATGGCCAGCGCCCAGTACGGCGGCAGGCGCTTGATCCACGCTTCGAGCGCATGCAGGGGCGGAAATTGCGCGATCACCTGCATGATGCGTGCCCCGGTCGCCCACAGCCATTCCTCGATCAGCAGGAAGATGGCGGCCAGGTAGACCAGCGGCGCGAACAGCCAGCGCCTGACTCTGTAGAATTTTTTCATCCGTCTCCGTGTGCGGCGCAGGTTTGCCGCGATTGCCACGATGATACGTCAAAAAAGCCCGCTTGCCCCCGCATCCCGTGTGCCCGTGGCTCCCTGGCGGGGCTACAATAGACAGATGAATAAAGCCTTTGTAAAAGAATCCGACAACGACGACGATGAAGAAGCGGCCGCGCTGGCGCTGGCCATTCCCGCCGGTGCCAAGAACTACATCACGCCCGCCGGTTACCAGCGCATCAAGGAAGAGCTGCTGCAGCTGATCGACGTCGACCGTCCGGAAGTGGTGCGCATCGTCCATTGGGCGGCGTCGAATGGCGACCGTTCGGAAAATGGCGACTATATCTACGGCAAACGCCGCCTGCGCGAAATCGACCGCCGCATCCGCTTCCTCACCAAGCGCATGGACCTGGCCGCCATCGTCGACCCCAGCGTGCACCATGGCAACGACCAGGTGTTCTTTGGCGCCACCGTCAAATATCGCACGGAAGATGGCGAAACGCACACCATCACCATCGTCGGCATCGACGAGTTCGATCCCCTGAACGGCAAGATCAGCTGGGTCTCACCCATGGCCCGCACCATCACCAAGGCGCGCGAAGGCGACGTGATCACCCTCACCACGCCGCTGGGCGAGCAGGAACTGGAGTTGCTGGAAGTGACGTATCCGGCGCCGGGGGAAGGGTAGTTTGCGGTGACGCAGGGTGGCAAGCGGCGTGTTCCGCCAAAATGAAAGCTCCTTTTTTGTGAGGAGCTGCCATGGCTCGCACCGCGCGCTTGTTTTTGCCTGGAATGCCCTTGCATGTGGTGCAGCGAGGGGCGGACAGGCAAGCATGTTTCCTTGATGCCGATGATTACCTGCGATATTTGTCTTATTTGAGCCAGGCGTTGCAAGCGAATCCATGCAGAATCCATGCTTATGTACTCATGACAAATCATGTGCATTTGCTGTTGTCAGCAGACACTTCCACTATTCCCTCTGGTTTAATGAAATCGCTTGCGCAATACTTCAATTGGCGTTACGGAAGGACTGGAAGCATATGGGATGGCCGTTATAAGTCTTGCCTGGTGCAAGATGAGTTATACCTACTGGTTTGTCAGCGTTATATCGAACTCAATCCGGTTCGTGCTGGGATGGTTGACTTGCCAGGAGCGTATCGTTGGTCCAGCTATCGCTGTAACGCGTGTGGCGAGCTTGATAGCCTGGTAACTGCACATCCGCTGTATTGGCGTTTGGGGAGAAGTCAGGTGGAAGCACAGGCTGCCTATCGTGAACTTTTTCAACGGGATTGGTCGTTGAGAGATTTGAGTCAGTTGCGCGCCAGTATCAATGCCGAATTTGCACTTGGTGATCAGGATTTTTTGCGACATGTTGCAGAACGCGGAGATCAGCCGCAGGCGTAAGCTTGGGGTCAGACCCGGCGGGTCTGACCCCAGGGCTAGTTACGTTCGCGCAGGATGCGGTTCACGCCGGCCACTCTGCGCACATTGCGCAGCAGGGCGGCCAGGTGGACCCTGTCCTTGACTTGCACGGTGAAGCGCAGCTGGTCGAGGACGTTGTCCTTGTCTTCGTCCATGCCGACATAGATGATGTTGGCGTCGGATTCGCCGATTTCGGCGGCCACGCGGGCCAGGATGCCCCGTTCGCTGTTGATCAGCACCTTGATGCGGCAGTCGAAACGGCGGTTCAGTTCGGTTCCCCAGCGCACGGCGATCCAGCGGTCCGGTTCCTTGGCGCGCTGGCGTTTCGCTTGCGAGCAGTCGCTCGTGTGCACGAGCAAGCCCTGGTCGCGGCGCAGCTGGCCGATGATCTGGTCGCCCGGAATCGGCAAACAGCATGGCGCCAGTTGCACGGAGACGCCTTCGCTGCCGCAGATGGTGACGGGGTCGAGCTCGCTGCCGCTGTTGTGTTCCACGGGCATGCTGGCCGCTTCGCCGCCGATCAAACCGAAGATGTGGCGCGCCACCAGGGTGGCCATGCGCTTGCCGATGCCGATGTCCGCGTACAGCTCGTCCATGGAATTGGCGCTCGATTCGTTGAGCAGGCGTTCGACCAGCGGTGCTTGCAGGTCGGCGTCGATGTTCAGGGTGTGCAGCGCCTGCGACAGCAGTTGCTGGCCCAGGGCGATCGATTCGGGCAGGTTGATCGTGCGCAGATGGTGGCGGATGGCCGAACGGGCCTTGCCGGTGCGCACGAACGACAGCCACGTCGGGCTGGGGCGCGACGAGGAATCGGTGATGATTTCCACGATGTCGCCATTGTGCAGCTCGGTGCGCAGGGGCGAGGTTTCGTTGTTGATCTTGACGGCCACGGTCTGGTCGCCGATGCCCGTGTGGATCGAATAGGCGAAGTCGATGGCCGTGGCGCCGCGCGGCAGGGCGATGATCTTCGACTTTGGCGTAAACACGTAGACGGAATCGGGGAACAGGTCGACCTTGACGTGTTCGAGGAATTCGGCCGAGTCGCCCGTCTGCTGCTGGATGTCGAGCAGGGATTGCAGCCACGCATGGGTGCGCTGCTGCAAGTCGGACGGGTTCGATTCGCCGCTCTTGTAGAGCCAGTGCGCGGCCACGCCGGACTCGGCCGTGCGGTGCATTTCCTGCGTGCGGATCTGGAATTCCACGGGTGTGCCGTAGGGGCCGATGACGGTCGTGTGCAGCGACTGGTAGCCGTTCAGCTTGCGGATCGCGATGTAATCCTTGAACTTGCCCGGCATGGGCTTGTACAGGCTGTGCAGGGTGCCGAGGGTCACGTAACAGTCGGCAAAACTGCCCACCACCACGCGGAAGCCGTACACGTCCAGCACTTGCGAGAACGACAAATGCTTGCTGCGCATCTTTTTATAGATGTCGTACAGGGTCTTTTCGCGGCCCGTGACGTCGGCCTCGAGCTCGGCCATGGACAAGGTGCTTTTCACCGCTTCCATGATCTTGTTGACCACTTCACGCCGGTTGCCGCGCGCCGCCTTGACGGCTTTCGCCAGGGTGCGGTAGCGCATCGGGTACAGGTGCGAGAACGACAGGTCCTGCAGCTCGTGGTAGATGTTGTTCAGGCCGAGGCGGTGCGCGATCGGCACGTACACTTCCATGGTCTCGCTGGCGATGCGGCGCTTTTTCGCCGCCGTCATGAAGTCCAGCGTGCGCATATTGTGCAGGCGGTCGGCCAGCTTGATCAGGATCACGCGCACGTCGGACGCCATGGCCAGCAGCATCTTGCGGAAGTTTTCCGCCTGTGCTTCGATCTGGCTCTGGAATTCGATCTTTTCCAGTTTCGACAGGCCATCGACCAGGTGCGCCACCGGTGCGCCGAAGCGCTCGATCAATTCATCCTTCTTGACGTCCTGGTCTTCCATCACGTCATGCAGCAGGGCGGCCATGATGGCTTGCGCGTCGAGCTTCCAGTCGGCGCAGATTTCGGCGACGGCGATCGGATGCGAGATATACGGCTCGCCCGAGCGGCGCATCTGGCCCAGGTGCATTTCGTCGGAGAAGCGGTAGGCTTCCTTGACTTTCTTCAGGTCGGCGGGAGACAGGTATTCGGCCAGCTTGTCGGCCAGATGGCTGACGGAGGCCACGCCGAGGGCGGGCGCTGGCGGTGCTGCGGGGGTGTTGCTGCCGGACGTGCCGGTGCCGGGCGCGGAAGCGCCCTGCGGTTTTGCCGCCTGGCGCGGGGCCAGGGGCGGCAGTGCTGCGGAAGTCGTGTCGGCTGGGGTCAGACTCATAAAACGTCGCGTTGCTTCACAGTGTGAATAAAGGATACGGTAGAACCAGGGGTCAGCACTGTTCCGGCACGCGGGTTCCCAATTACATCGGGACCTTTTTCAGCATTTCGATGCCGACTTTACCGGCAGCGATTTCACGCAGTGCGACAACGGTAGGCTTGTCCTTGGCTTCCACCTTAGGGGTGTGGCCTTGCAACAACTGACGTGCGCGATAGGTCGCAGCCAGGGTCAGCTGGAAACGGTTAGGGATCTGCTTCAGGCAATCTTCGATTGTGATACGGGCCATAGTAACTCCTAAATTTGTGTGCGTGGTGCTGTGTGAACTGGCGTGCAGAGACGATTATTCTGCGTGCAGGCCCAGCTGGGCGAATAGCGATGCGTTGCGGGCCGCTTGTTGCGCAAACCGGCAACGGGCCGCTCTCACGATCGCGCTCAGTTCGGACAAAGCGACCGTAAACTCTTCATTGATAATAACATACTCGAACTCGGGAGCGTGTGCGATTTCGCCGCCGGCCGCCAGCAGGCGGCGCGTGATCACGTGCGGCTCGTCCTGGCCGCGCTTGTTCAAGCGTTCTTCCAGCGCATCGATCGACGGCGGCAGGATGAAAATGCCGGCCGCGCGGGGGAATTGCTTGCGCACTTGGCGCGCGCCCTGCCAGTCGATTTCCAGCAGGATGTCGGTGCCGGCGGCCATTTGCTGTTCCACCATGATGCGCGAGGTGCCGTAGTAATTGCCATGCACTTCCGCCCATTCCAGGAATTCGCCCTGGTCGGCGCGCGCGACAAAGTCTTCCGCCGTCGTGAAATAGTACTCGCGGCCATGCTGCTCGCCCGGACGGGGCGCGCGCGTGGTGGTTGAGATCGACAATTTGATGCCGGGCTCTTGCGCCAGCAATGCATTGACCAGTGTCGATTTGCCGGCGCCCGATGGCGCGGCAACCACGAACAGGCTGCCGGAGAAGGCGGTAGGGTGGCTCATGCGGATCTTTCAATAATCGTGTTGTTGGCGCCGGTGCTCGCGCAAGCGGCGCCCAATCCGCTATTTTACCAAGAGGCAAGGCGGCGAGCCAGTCCCAAAGCGGCCGGCACGGAGGATGCCTGGCCAGGCTGGCCCTTATTCCAGGTTCTGCACCTGTTCGCGCATCTGCTCGATCAGCAGCTTCAAGTCCATCGAGGCGTCGGCCAGTTCCTTGACGGACGCCTTGGCGCCCAGGGTATTGGCTTCGCGGTTCAGTTCCTGCATCATGAAGTCGAGGCGCTTGCCCACTTGCCCGCCCTTGGTGAGGATGTGGCGCGTTTCGCCCAGGTGGGCCGACAGGCGCGCCAGTTCTTCCGATACGTCGATGCGGATGCCGTACAAGATCACTTCCTGGCGGATGCGCTCCATGGCGTCCTGGCGCGACAGGGCCGAATTCGAACCCTGGCTGGCCAGACCCAGCGCGTCCTGCATGCGTTCGATGGCTTTTTGCTGGAAGGCCGCCACCACTTGCGGTATCAATGGCGTGATGCGCTTGACGATGGCTTCCATCGCTTCGATGCGCGACACGAGCACGGCTTCGAGCGCCGCGCCTTCGCGCTTGCGGCTGTCGACGAAGGCGGCCACGGTGCGCTTGGTCAGCGCGCCCACGTCCGCCTGCAAGGATTCCTGCCCCACTTGCGCTTCTTCGATGACGCCTGGCCAGCGCAGCAGTTCGGCCACCGTCATGACGGGCGCGGAGACAAAATGCTGGCCCACTTCGTTTTGCAGGCGCGCCAGTTCGGTCAGCAGGGGCAGGTTCAGCGCCTGCGTGCCGGCCGTTGCGGCCTTGCGGCCAAAGCTCAGGCGTACCTCGACTTTGCCGCGCGTGATGGCGGACATGACGGCGGCGCGCAAATCAGGCTCCAGGGCCCGCAGATCGTCGTTGATCCGGAATTGCAGGTCGAGAAAGCGTGAGTTGACGCTCTTGATTTCAATTGTCAGTGTGCCTGCAGCACCTTCGCTGGTGGCAACCGCGTAGCCTGTCATGCTTGAAATGCTCAAAGGATTCCCCGATTTGGTCTTGTATACAGTCACTTATACACTTAATCAGCCAGCGCAGGCAATACCGCCCGCGCCGCAAAACAGGACCGAAGTGCTCGATGGCCTGGAAATTGCTGAATAGTGTGCGTTTTACGGCATTGTAAAGAAAATTGTGTTTGGCGGGGCAGGATTGTATGGATCATGTGTGCGCCGCCCGCCATTGCGCCTTGCGCTGTTGCATGGCCGCAAATAGACGGGCGCGCGGTGGTAGAATCGCTGCCGCAACCCCAATCACACAGGACATCCCCATGACATTCGAATCCCGCCCGAGCGGCCGCGCCGTCGACGCGCTGCGCGCCATCCGCATCACCCGCCAGTACACCAAGCATGCCGAAGGCTCGGTGCTGATCGAGTGCGGCGACACCAAGGTCATCTGCACGGCCAGCATCGAAGACAAGGTGCCGGGTTTCCTGAAGGGCAAGGGCCAGGGCTGGTTGACGGCCGAGTACGGCATGCTGCCCCGCTCGACGCACACGCGCATGGACCGCGAAGCGGCGCGCGGCAAGCAGTCGGGCCGCACGCAGGAAATCCAGCGCCTGATCGGCCGCTCGCTGCGCGCCGCCTTCGATCTGCAGGCATTCGGCGAACGCACCCTGCACCTCGATTGCGACGTGATCCAGGCTGACGGCGGCACGCGCACGGCCTCGATCACGGGCGCCATGGTGGCAGCGTATGATGCGTTTTCCCAACTGCAGGCACGCGGCGCGATCACCGCCATCCCCGTGAAAAGCTTTGTCGCCGCTATCTCGGTAGGCGTCTACCAGGGCATGCCGGTGCTGGACCTCGACTACGTGGAAGACTCGGGCTGCGACACGGACATGAATGTGGTGATGACGGAAGCGGGCCACTTCATCGAAGTGCAGGGCACGGCAGAAGGCGCCGCTTTCGACCGCGCCGGCATGAACCGCTTGCTGGACCTGGCACAGGGCGGCATCGCCGATCTGATCGCCATGCAGAAGCAAGCCCTCGGCATTTAATCTTTACACAGATTTACACATCGCCGCCCGCCGCGCCGGGCAACAAGCCCGCTTTTGCCGCCGTTGAGCGCGGCGGTGGGCCAAGGTGAGGGGAGCGCAAAAGGTTTACAATGTCGGCACTTCAACCGGACTACTGACATGACCCAACGCCTCATCCTCGCCTCCAACAACGCCGGCAAGCTCAAGGAATTCAACGAGCTGCTCTCGACCATCGGTTTTTCCGTCCACGCCCAGGGCGAGTATGACGTGCCGGAAAGCGACGAGCCGTTCCACACCTTCGTTGAAAACGCTCTGCAGAAGGCGCGCCACGCATCGCGCCTGACGGGCTTGCCGGCGCTGGCCGACGATTCCGGCGTGTGCGTCAATGCGCTCGGCGGCGCGCCGGGCGTGTACTCGGCGCGCTATGCGGGCGAGCCGAAGTCGGACGCGGCCAACAGCGCCAAGCTGATCTCCGACCTCGAGGCGCATGCCGACAAATCCGCGTATTACTACTGCGTGCTGGTGTACGTGCGCCATGCGGACGACCCGCAGCCCGTGATCGCCGACGGCCGTTGGAATGGCGAGATGATCGCCACGCCGCGCGGTAACGGCGGCTTCGGCTACGATCCGCATTTCTTCCTTCCCGCGCTGGGCAAGTGCGCGGCCGAACTGACGTCCGATGAAAAGAACGCGCTGTCGCACCGTGGCCAGGCCCTGCGCGCGCTGGTGGAAAAGCTGCGATGATCCCGATCAAACTGGTGGGCGCCGTTGCCAAGTCGGCAGCCAAGCCCGGCGCCGCTCCCGCGCCGCAGGAAGGCATTTCCGGCGCGGCCGGGGCGGCCCTGAAATACCTGCAGCCGGGCGCGCTGAACCTGACGGCCCTGCCGCCGCTGTCGCTGTACATCCATTTCCCGTGGTGCGTGAAAAAATGCCCGTATTGCGACTTCAATTCGCACGAGGTGCGCGGCGACTTGCCGGAAGCCGAATACCTGGCGGCCCTGCGGCTGGACCTGGAAATGGCGCTGCCGCTGATCTGGGGCCGCAAGATCCACACGATTTTCATCGGCGGCGGCACGCCCAGCCTGATGTCGGCGGCGGGCCTGGACCGGCTGATGTCGGATGTGCGCACCCTGCTGCCACTGGAGCCCGATTGCGAAATCACCATGGAAGCCAATCCGGGCACCTTCGAAGCGGAAAAATTCAAGTCCTACCGGGCCAGCGGCATCAACCGTTTGTCGATCGGCATCCAGAGCTTCAATGGCCGCCATTTGCAGGCGCTGGGCCGCATCCACGACGACAACGAGGCGCGCCGCGCGGTGGAGATCGCGCACGCCAATTTCGACAATTTCAACCTCGACCTGATGTACGCGCTGCCCACGCAGACGCTGGACGAGGCGCGGCAGGACCTGGAAACGGCGCTGTCGTTCGCGCCGCCGCACCTGTCGCTGTACCACCTGACGCTGGAGCCGAACACCCTGTTCGCCAAGTATCCGCCCGTGCTGCCGGACGACGACGAGAGCGCCGACATTGCCGACATGGTGGCCGCGCGCGCGGCGCAGGCCGGTTATGGCCGCTACGAAGTGTCGGCCTATGCGCAGCCGGGCCGCCAGGCAAAGCACAACCGCAATTACTGGGAATTCGGCGATTATCTCGGCATCGGCGCGGGTGCGCATTCGAAGATATCGTTCCCGCACCGCGTGCTGCGCCAGGCCCGCTACAAGCAGCCGCGCGCCTACATGGACGCGGTGCTGGCCGGCAACCCGGTGCAGGAAGAGCGCGAACTGGCGCGCGAGGAAATGGGTTTTGAATTCATGCTCAATACCCTGCGCCTGACGCAGGGCTTTACACCGAACCTGTTCGCCGAGCGCACGGGCCTGGCCCTCAACGCCATCGAGCAGCCGCTCAATGCGGCCGAAGCGAAAGGCTTGCTGTACCGCGACCACCAGGTCATCCGTCCGACGGAACGGGGATTGTGCTTCCTGAACGACCTGCAGCAGATGTTCCTGGAAGATTAATGCGTGGTGACGGCGCGCAGTCGCTGCAGCTTGGCCGCATAGAGCGTGTGGTCGCCGCGCGTGGTGCTGCTGCTCATCGCCAGTTCCAGCTGCTTGCCGGCCTGCTCCAGCTGGCCCAGGCGCGCATAGGCTTGCGCCAGCCAGAAGTGGAACTCGTGGTAGTACGGGTCGCGCGCGATTTCGCGTGAAAACAGCTGTATCGCCCTCACGTAATCGTTTTGCTGCATGGCCGCCTTGCCCAGGTTGAAATAGTGGAAGGGCGGCTGCGGCTGCAGCGCCAGCAGGCGCCGGCGCAGCGGCAGCGCTTCATTCTGCAAGCCGGACGCTTCCAGCGCCTGCGCCAGGTTCGACAGCAGCACCGTGTTGTCCGGCGCGCGCGTCAGCGCATGGGCGAACGTGCGCCGCGCTTGCGCCAGGTTGCCATGGCGGAACTGGACCACGCCCAGGGTGTTGTAGGCGCCGGTGAACGAGGGGTCCTGCAGCAGCGCTGCCCGGGCCCACCAATACGCCTGGTCCAGCTGGCCTTCGCTCATGCTTTCGGCGGCTCGGTTGTTCATGTACATGGCGAGCACGGTTGCTTCGTCGAGTTCCCGCGTGCGATAGCTGCCCATCTCCACGGACGGCAGGAAATCGATCACCATCATGCCCTTGGCATCGTACCTGCCGGATTTGTCGTCCAGCCGCTGGCCCAGTACGAGGTTGACGTGGCCGGCGACAAAATACATGTCGCCGCTGCGGCTCCAGCTTTCTTCACCGAGCACCTCCTGGTAGCGCACCTGCAAGCCCATTTCATGCGCCAGCGCCGCCGTCATGATCACCAGCGACAGGCAGTTGCCCTGGCGCGCCGCGAACGTTTCGCGCGCATTGCGCGTCATGGCCGCATCGTATTCGAGTTTCAGCCTGCTCTTGTCGTACAGGGCGTCATACAGGGCCGCGCGGTCGTTCTTGTTGCGCGCCTCGCGCCGCACTTGTGTGCGCACATACTGGCGCATGGGCTCGTCGATAGCAAAGACCTGGCTGGCGTCGATGGCGGCGGCCGGGGCGAAATCGCTGTCGTTGAAGATGGGGGGCAGGCTGGCAGGCGGTGTGACGCTGCAGGCCGCCAAAACACAGCAGAGCAGGGCGGCGCCCAGGTGCTTGAAGCAAGGGGCGGAAACAAGATAGGGGCGCATGGTCTCTCCCTGGAGGCGCCGGCTGTCTCATGTCGCGGTGGCGCGCCAGTCCCACCTGAAACCAGTATCGGCGCGCCTGGCGCCGCTGTCAAATAGTTTCAAGCGCCTTGCCGCCGCCGGCACGGCGCTTGAAACTGTGCTTGAAAACCGGGCTTGAACCCCCTGGCTTAAAATTCCTCCCAGTCGTCGCCGGCGATGTGCGATGGCGTTTTGTGCGCCGCCGCACCGGCCGCCTTGGGTGCTGCCGGCTTGCCGGCCGTGGCCTGGGACTGGCGTGGCGCGAGTTTTTGCGTGCTGGCAATGGCGGCCTTGGCTGGCCGCGCGGCGCGCACGGGCGCCGCCGCGACGACGTGTTCGAGCTGGAAGCCGGCCGCCACTTGCGCCAGGCGCGCGGCCTGGTCCTGCATGCTTTCGGCCGCGGCGGCCGCTTCTTCCACCAGGGCCGCATTTTGCTGCGTTACCTGGTCCATCTGCGCGATGGCCTGGTTGACCTGGTCGATGCCCAGGCTTTGTTCGGCACTGGCGGCGGTGATCTCGGCCATGATGTCGGTCACCCTGCGCACGCTGTCGACCACTTCACCCATGGTGCTGCCCGCCTGCTGCACCAGCCGCGTGCCATTGTTGACCTGTTCCACCGAGTCGCCGATCAGGGTCTTGATTTCGCGCGCCGCCGCGGCCGAGCGCTGCGCCAGGCTGCGCACTTCCGTGGCGACGACGGCAAAGCCGCGTCCCTGCTCGCCGGCGCGCGCCGCTTCGACGGCCGCGTTCAAGGCCAGGATATTCGTCTGGAAGGCGATGCCGTCGATGACGCCGATGATGTCGACGATTTTCGTCGATGCCGTATCGATGGCGCCCATGGTGTCGACCACCTGGCTGACGATGCTGCCGCCCCGTTCGGCCACGCCGGACGCGGCCACCGCCATCTGGTTGGCCTGGCGCGCATTGTCCGCATTCTGCTTGACGGTGCTGGTCAGTTCTTCCATCGACGACGCCGTCTCTTCCAGCGAGCTGGCCTGCTGCTCCGTGCGGGCCGACAAATCCTGGTTGCCGGCGGCGATTTCGCCCGATGCCGTGGCGATCGCGTTGGTGCCCGTCTGCACTTCCGACACCACCTTGCGCAGCGCCTCGTTCATGCCGTGCAGCGCGCGCATCAGGTCGCCGATTTCATCGCTGGCGGCCTTGCCGAAATGCGTGCGCAAGTCGCCGTCGGCCACCGTTTCCGCCACTTTCACGGCAGCCTTCAACGGCTGCGTGATCGAGCGCGTGATCAGCCAGGCGCAGATGCTGCCCAGCGCCACCACCAGCACGCACAAGGTCAGCAGCAGGGTGAAGCTGCGCCCGTTGGCCGCCTCGATCGCGTGCGCCGTGGCGTCGATGGCCTGGCGCTGCTGCGACAGCAGGGCCTTGACGTTGTTCTGGTATTTGGTGGCGGCCGGCGCGAAGCTGTCGCGGTAGGTGCTTTCCGCCTGCGCCGCGTCGCCTGCCTTGCGCGCATTCATCACCAGGGTCTTGGCATCCTGGTACTTGACGCGCTCGGCGATGGACGATTTGAAGATGGCTTTTTCTTCGTCGCTGTCGAGCAGCGCCTCGATTTTCTTCAGCAGTTCGCTGCCCTGTTTGGTGCTGTCGGCGATGGTGTCGGCAAACACGCTGGACAGGGTTTCATCCGTGCTTTTGGCGATCATCGAGGTGCGCGCGATGGCCGAATAGATCAGCACGTACCAGTCCGATACGAGGCGTTCCTTGGCCAGCGGTTTTTCCATCATTTGCCGCGTCGCTTCGGCATTCACGTGGGCGCTGTACAGCGCGTACGAGGTGGAGATCACGGACAGCAGCAGCACCAGCGCGAAGCCTGCAGCCAGGCGCGTGCCGATACGAAGGTGGGAGAGGGCGTGCATGGTTGGAGCTCCTGTCGCAGAGGGGATTTAATTGCCTGTGCGACATAGTATGCACTGAGAAGTGACCAAGAGGCGAGC
The DNA here is from genome assembly GCF_036885605.1 of Janthinobacterium sp. TB1-E2. Lineage (NCBI taxonomy): Bacteria > Pseudomonadati > Pseudomonadota > Betaproteobacteria > Burkholderiales > Oxalobacteraceae > Janthinobacterium > Janthinobacterium aestuarii. The sequence goes on along the minus strand of NZ_CP142523.1, from coordinate 5,187,543 downwards.
GAAACGCGCGCTTGTTTTGGCGTCTGTTGCAGCCACGCCCGTGCTACAGATCGCCCGCCTGGCGCAAGTCCGGCTGCTCGGCCCAGCGGGCGAAGGCGGCCGCCATGCGCTCGCTTTCCGCGATGGCGCGGCGCCAGTCGCGCATGCGCGCCGCGTGGTCTTGCCCGTAATGGGGGAAGTCGCGCCGGTCCGGCAGTTTGCCGTTGGGCAGGCTGGCCACGAAGGCGGGCGACGGCGAGACGAGGATCATGTTGTCGAGTGCGCTATCGCCGCTGCGCGCGCGGCGCCAGGGCATGGCCTTGTCCAGCCAGCCCGGTACGATATGGTCGGCAAAATGCGGATACAGCACGAGGTCCGGTTCGCGCTGGTAGGGCAGGTGCAAATGGTAGTCGACCAGGCCGCCGTCCCAGTAGCGCCCGGGCGGCGCGCCGGCGATGTCCGTGACCGCATCGAGCACCAGCGGAATGGAGCCGGAGGCCAGCAGCGCGTCGCGCAGGTTGTCTTGCGCCAGCGGCACGAAGTGGGAATGGAAGGCGTCGAAGCGCGAGCGCAGCCAGCTGGCGCCATCCGGTCCGGCATGGAACACGGCGCGTTCCAGCGAGGCGGCCAGGCGCGCGCGCGCCACGGCGTTGCCGGCGGCCGCCATCAGGAAGCCGCGCCGGTCGCGCCATTTGCCCGGCTGCGCCAGCGCGCCGATGCCGCGTACGGCCAGCACCGACAGGCTGTGGCGCTCGTGCCGCAGCAGCTGCGCATCCTGGCCATCGAGGACGGCGTCGAGCAGGGCGCGGCAGGTGCGGCTGACGTGCGCCGCCTCGGGTTTGTCGGGATAACGCTGGCCCACGTATTCGCGCACCAGGCGGCGCTGCGCGGCGACAGGGTCGGGGAACACGGCGGCGGCCATGCGCCAGGCGCCGATCGAAGCGCCGACGAACTGGCGCGGACGCGGCGCTTGTGGCAGGAAGTGGCCGAACAGCCAGCAATCGAGCTGGTGCAGGATCAAGCCTTTCGGCCCGCCTGCGGCGGCAGGAACGATGGCGATATCGCTGGCGCGCACCCCGTTGTCGGCGATGCGCGCCCGGGCGCGGCGGCCCAGGCGGATAGTGATCGGTGATTGCATGAGTAGTCGTTGGCGGCCTGTAGCCAGGTATTTTACCGCCAGCGTGGCGCCATGACACAGTCGCGCTCGCTATAGTCCCATTGTTAGTATTAATAAATTTCTTTAAGGCAACCATTCTCTTGAGAAATGTTGCATAATATTGGACGTTGAATTTTTGGCATGTGCCAAGGATTCCTTATGTCTTGCTTTTTTTATTGGAATCGTATGCAACTGAATCACGCTTTTGTTCTGACCCTGATCGCCGCTTCGCTTGCCGCTTGCGGTGGTGGCGGTTCCTCTTCCCCATCCGACACGTCGGTTGCCGTGAACACGGCCAAGCCTGCCGATCCGGTGGCGCCCGTCGTTCCTGTCGTTCCTGTCGTTCCCACGGTGCCAGCGGCCACCGGCGAAAACACGGGTAGTGTCAGCGCCCGTTTCGTCAATGGCGACAATAGCCGCTTCATCTTTACGGCTATCGGCTTGCAGAGCAGTGGCAAGGCCAGCCTGCTGGTCCAGGATACCTCCGGCGCCTTGAGCAATATCGGCAGCATCGTGCTGACGGGCAACCCGTCCGTGACGCGCGAAATCAGCGGCGACGCGGCTTTTGCGCAGGGACGCTGGTTCAAGGGCTCATTCAGCAACAGTACTGGTGCCACGACGTTGACCGGTAACAATGCCAGCGCGCATTACGTCGCCTACAACGTGCTCGCCGCATTGCCAGCGACCGGCACGTTCACCTGCGATGCCGGCACGTTCACGGCGCCAAGCTATACAGGCGGTACGAACATCTCGTCGAGCGGCTACTTCGGCACTGCCAGCGGCACTGGCAGCATGTCCTTCGATGCCTCCGGCGCGAAAATAGCGCTGGCCATCGACGCCAGCGCTGGCGGCAGCACGGGCAAAGTATCGGCTTCGACGACCATCGCTTCGCCAGGTTCCAGCAGCATCACCGGCGGCTACCTGTCGAATGGCACGGGCGCGCAGCTGATGCTGGGCGACGGCGGCGCCGGCCGCTATCTGCTGATCGCCGCCTACAAGGCGCAGCTGGCGAATGGCGCCAATTACCAGGGCGTGGCCACGTTCCGCTGCTCCTGATCGCACGGGCATGAAAAAAGCGGCGCCGTGCAATGCACGGCGCCGCTCTTTTTCGTCCGTCGCGATTGCCGCGATTAACGCAGCGCCGCGATCATCTGTTTCAGCTTGCCGGAATCGATGCAGAAGGCGCGGATGCCTTCGGCCAGTTTTTCCGTCGCCATCGCGTCTTCATTCATCATGAAGCGGAAGGCTTCTTCGTTCAGCGACATTTGCACGATGCTGGTCGATGGCGCCGCTTCGGCGCTCAGCTTGCGTTCCACCGGCGCATCGCTGTCGGCCAGTTTTTGCAGCAGGTCGGGGCTGATGGTGAGCAGGTCGCAGCCGGCCAGTTCGAGGATTTGCGACGTGTTGCGGAAGCTCGCGCCCATCACCTCGGTCTTGTAGCCGAATTTGCGGTAGTAGTTGTAGATGCGGCGGACCGATTGCACGCCCGGGTCTTCCGCGCCCATGTAATCGATACCCGTCGATTTCTTGTACCAGTCGTAGATGCGGCCGACGAACGGCGAAATGAGCTGGGCGCCCGCTTCGGCGCAGGCAATCGCCTGGGCCAGCGAGAACAGCAGGGTCATGTTGCAGCGGATGCCTTCCTTTTCCAGGATGGCGGCGGCGCGGATGCCTTCCCAGGTGGAGGCGATCTTGATCAGCACGCGCTCGCGCGGAATGCCGGCATTCGAATACAGGGCGATCAGGTCGCGGCCCTTGGCGACCGTGCCTTCCGTGTCGAACGACAGGCGCGCATCGACTTCGGTGGAGACGCGGCCGGGGATGGTTTGCAGGATTTCCACGCCAAAGGCGATCAGCAGGCGGTCGATGATTTCGGCGGTCGAGGCGTTCGGATGGTCGCGCACGGCCTTTTCCAGCAGCGGCTTGTATTCATCCTTTTGCACGGCCTTCAGGATCAGCGACGGATTCGTCGTCGCATCGCGCGGCGTGTATGCCTGGATCGATTGGAAGTCGCCGGTGTCGGCCACCACGGTAGTAAATTGCTTCAGTTGTTCGAGTTGGTTCATGGCTGCACGGGAAAGAGTGAATGGGCTTGCCGGGCTATTGTACCGAATTCACTGCCTGAAGCATCGACTATTGGTTTGCCCGCGCACTACTTACTCAATTGAATCTTGCTTTTTTGAGAACTCGCGCATAATTGCCTGGACTTGTTTATTTTGTACATTGTTTTAATAAGCAATGTGCGATGCCACTCTCCAGATGAAGAGCATCTTTTGACACAAGATATCGTTAGCGCGGTAGCCGCCTTCAACGGCGCGACACGCCTGTATGCATTGTCCATCGGCGACGATGGACAGGACAGCGGCTTGCTGGTCGAAGCCTTTGCCGCCGACGAACGGCTGCAGGAGGTGGGCGCGCGCGACATCATCGCCTTGTCCACCAGCGCCCATGTGGCGCTGGCGTCCCTGCTGGGCCAGCCGGCCAGCCTGCATATCAGCCTGGCGGACGGCACGCGCACCCCATTTTCCGGCTATATCAGCGCCGCCGCCACGCTGGGCAGCAATGGCGGCCTGGCGCGCTACCGGCTGCGCATCACGCCATGGCTGTGGCTGCTGACCCAGGCGCGTAACAGCCGCGTCTGGCAAGACAGGAGCGTGAGCGCCATCGTCGACGAGGTCTTGCAGGCGTATGCGCCGTACGCGCTGTGGCGCTGGAGCGACGAGGTGGCGTCATTCATGCAGGAGGCGGGCGAGCGCAGCTATTGCTGCCAGTACCGCGAATCGGACTACGATTTCGTGCGCCGGCTGCTGACGGAAGAAGGGCTGGCCTGGCGGTTTGACGGTCAGACCATGATCGTCTTTGCCGACAGCAGCCAGGTGTGCGCCACGCCCGAGGACGCCAGCAGCGCGCAGGGCGGCGGCTTGCGCTTTCATGGCGCGCGCGTCGGCGAGCCGGGCGACAGCGTGCAGGCCTTGAGCGCGCGGCGCAGCCTGCAGGTGGGCCTGAGCAGCGTACTCAGCTATGACTACAAGGCGAAAAAGGCCGTGGCCGCCAGCGTGCCGACCAACACGGCGCTCGGCGGCAAGAATGCGCCGGTGCTGGAAAGCTACGATACGCCGGGCCAGTACTGGTACGCCAGCGCCGCCCAGGCGCAGCGCTATGCGCAGTTGCAGATGCAGGCGCATGAAGCGCGCGCCCAGCTGTGGCAAGCCCGCTCGACCGTGCGAACCCTGCGCGCCGGCACGCGTTTTACCCTGACGCAGGGACCATTGCCGCCCGCCGATGGCGCCGCACCCGAGTATGTCGTGCTGCGCGTGGCCAGCATCGGCGTCAACAACCTGCCGGTGCCGGCACTGGAGGGATTGGCGGAACTGTTCGGCCCGATACCGGAATTGCTGGAGGAAACCGTGGCGCAGTGGGGCGACGGTTTTCCCGATGCCGCCGCCGCGATCGCGCAGGCGCAAGCCAGCGGTTACGCCAACTGCATCGAGATGATCACAGCAAGCACGCCGTGGCGTCCGCTGCAGGATGGCAACGATGCGCGCCAGCATGCCACGCCGACGGCCCTGGGCAGCCAGAGCGCCATCGTCGTGGGCGCCGATGGCAATGACGCGGCCAGCGGCGCCGATGAAATCTATTGCGACAGGCTGGGCCGGGTGCGCATCCGCTTTCACTGGCAACAGGAAACGGCCGCGACCTGCTGGGTGCGCGTGGCGCAGCGCGCGGCTGGCGGCGGCATGGGCAGCCAGTTCCTGCCGCGCATCGGCCAGGAAGTGCTGGTGCAATTTTTGGAAAACGATATCGACCGGCCCGTCATCGTCGGCGCGCTGTACAACGGCCAGGGCGAGGGCGGAAGCAAACCGACCCCGGGCGGTGTTGGCGGCGAGTCGGGCGACGCCGGCGTTTTCCAGCCGTCACACGATCACGCTGTGGCGGGCCAGGGCAATCTGGCGGGCGGCAACAGTCCCTTGTGGCATGGCGCCGCCGGAGCCAGTGCGGCGCACCGCAATGCCGGCGCGCAATGGGGCATCCGCAGCAAGGAGTTCGGCAAGGCGGGAGGAGCGGCGGGCTACAACCAGCTGTTGTTCGACGACACGGACAGCCAGGGCCGGGTACAGCTGAAAAGCAGCCATGCGGCCAGCGAACTCACTCTTGGCCACTTGATCCACGGCGCCGACAATTACCGGGGCAGCCTGCGCGGCGCCGGCGCCGAGCTGCGCACCGATGCGTATGGCGCGGTGCGGGCGGGCGCCGGGCTCCTGATTTCCAGCTACCTCGTCAACCACGACGCGCGGGCACGCGACCCGGCCGGCGACAATGCGCCCGGCATGGCGCTGCTCAAGCAGGCGGCCAAGCTGGGCGAGACTTTCAGCGAGGCGGCCGTCACGCATCAGGGGGTGGCCTATGCGGCGCACTTGGGGGCGACGGCGCCCGGCAGCAGTGCGCTCGATGCCAAGGCCGCGCCGTTGCCGGCATTCTTGACCAGTGCCTCGGGCATGCTGAGCCGCGACAGCGCGGACGCCGCCAGGAGCGACGCGGCCGGTAAACCCACGGCGCCGGCCGACGACAAGCTGCCGCACAGCAGCGACGCCATCATCGCGGTGGCGGCCAAGGCGGGCCTGGGCGTGGTGGCGGGCCAGGATATGCAACTGGCCAACGGCGAAACGGCAACACTGATGAGCGGGCTCGATACACAGTTCGCCAGCGGCGGCCAATGGCGATTGCACACGGGCCAGGCGATCGGCATGCTGGGCGGTGTCGTCAAGCCGGGCGAGGGCGAGCTGGGCGTCCAGCTGGTGGCGGCCAGCCAGCCCATCGAGGTGCAGGCCCAGTCCGACGAGATCAAGGTGCAGGCGCGCGAAGAGGTCAATGTCACCAGCGCCAACGCGCACATCGACTGGGCGGCGGCGAAAAGCATCCGCCTGTCGACGGCGGGCGGCGCCAACATCACGATCGAGGGCGGCAACATCACGATCCAGTGCCCGGGCAAGATTACCGTGTTTGCAGGCAAGAAAAGTTTTATCGGGCCGGAGCGGCTGACTTATCCGTTGCCCAGATTCTCCCGTTCCATATGTAAACGATGCAGGCGTAGCGCAGCCGAATCAGGTTCGCCTTTTTCCATGGTGGAAGAGTGAATAGCCAAAAACAACAGTTAGAGGAGCATGACTAAGTGGATATTAATATGTTTCCTTCTGACTGGAAAGTGTCATTGCACACGCGCTTGCAGGCGTTTCGCCGTCAGTTTCCCGAGGCGCACATTTATGCGTTGATCGATGGTGTTTTTGACGAGTCGTGTTATCCATTGCTTAAGCGCACGCAGCATCTGCGATATGAGGCGTTGTTTTCCGGTGCGCCAGGTGCGAATGAAGAAACTTTGTCCATCTCGCCGCTGCTTGTTGAATTTGACGATACAGCTCGTTTTACTTGGGAACGACTACTTGAAAAAACCAATGGTCATCCGGCGCTCAGCCTGATTGTCACGCCGGAGCCGTTGCAACAACTGGCTGCCCGTTTGGCATCATGGTGCATCGTCGATGCCGCAGACTATACGGTGGCGTTGTCGTTTGCCGATACCCGCATTTTGCCGCCGCTTTTCAATATATTGACGGCGCAGCAGTTGGGCCAGTTTTGCGGGCCGGCACACCGTTGGCAATACGTCACGCGCAAAGCCGACTGGAGTGATTTGACCTTGCCTGGTGAAGCGCTACCGGCGGCGCTTGGTATATCGTTAAGTGAGCAGCAATGCGCTCAACTGATGCGGGCGGCGGAAGGCGACGGCATCTTGTTTCAAGTGCGCGCAACCAGTCCTCGCTTGCTGGAACCACATACTGCCGAACATGCCCATGCCCTGATCGAATATTGGCTGGGTTGTGCCGATCATGCGCGGCTCGAAACACCGCCAGATCGATTTGACGTATGCATATTTGGCCTCGAAAACCCAGGTCTGCAAACACGGCCGCAAATTGCGTCCTGGCTAGCAGAGCCTGCTAGGGCGCAAACACCCGATTCATTGTTTGAACTCTGGATGGCAGAGCAATCCTCTGCTGATGTGCCGACCTTATCAGTGGAGGCAAAGTCATGATTATCTTGTTCAGGCAGTGGCTGTGGCGAGGTATCTTGCTGGCCGCATGTTTGCCCGGCGTTGCCATGGCCGCGAGCATTCAGGCGCTGAATTATTCTTCGCGCGAAGTCAATTACATCGCGGTTGAAAATCCGGGCAATACCAACAGCGGCGGCGGTGGCGATGCGATCGATCCTTATGGCCAAGGCGGCACGATATGCTGTTTCAGCGTGCCGGAAAAATGGCATGCGGATTTGAAGGTCGTGGTGGTCTATCAGTTTTATCCAGACCCGACCCTGCATCGCGAGACAGTCAGCATCCCGCCGTATCCGGATGGGAAGGCGGGCGATATCTGGCTGATCGTCTATGAAGATGGCAGCGTGGGGGCCGTGGTATCGCATTACGGACCAAGTCGGCCGGAATGGCCGGGGAAAATCAAGGGGTATCCGGTACCGACGAAGGAGTATCGGGATGAGCGTCGCAAGGATAAACTAAAGAGAGAGAGAAATACGCTCGATTTTTTGGAGAAAAGATTACTGCGTGACTTTTATACATTATCAGATGAAAAGATAAAAGAGAAAAAAGAAATTATTGAATTTCAAAAAAAAATTGTCCAGAGTTTAGAGGGAGATGTGAGATGACAGCTTTTTTAGCCGAAAACTATTCTGTTGATAAAACTGATCCATCTGACAAAGACCGTTTTTTTGACGGCGCTAATGAAATGGATGAAATTATAGAATTTATAAAGAAGCGTGAATGCCCACTTCCAGGTTTTCCTCCACCATGTGATGTCAATCTGTTTTTCGGTTTCTTCTTTGACGGCACCAACAATAATATGAAGCGGGATGTGCCGCTTCATTGTCACAGCAACGTGGCGCGCTTGTACCGTGCATTTCCCGGCGGTAAAGATACGCATGGCAGCGAGGCCTGGCCGGACTTGGAAACAAAATACCACAACAGTTACTTTCGCACCTATGTTCCCGGAGTGGGAACACGTTTCGACGAGGTTGGCGATACGGGCGAGGGATTTAGCGCTCTCACCAGCGACCGGGCGCGCGGCCTGGCCTTCGCTTACAAGGGAGAAAATCGCATCATCTGGGCATTGGTGGAGGCACTCAATAATGTGCACAGATATTATACGGATGCTCCCTTGGTGGATGACAAGACGTTTAAACAAGACTTCAATACGCTCAGTTTACCCAGTAAAGTGCGGCCTTCACAGGCGCTGGTGAACGCTTTTACGCAGGCCTTGCAAAAGTTGCACAGCAATTTGCGATCATTTGTGCCAACCGATGGGCCTGCGAAAAGCGTTAATAAAGGCAGGGTGCTCAATATCTTCGTGTCGATGTTCGGTTTCTCGCGTGGCGCGGCCGAAGCGCGCTCGTTTGCCAACTGGTTTATCTGGTTATGCAAGCTCGATGCGCAACTGACCGTTAGCAAAGGCGTCAAGGCTCGCCAGTTAAGTATGGGCACTATCGAGGTGACGTTTGACTTTATGGGCCTGTTCGATACCGTCGCTTCGGTTGGCTTGGCGGCTTCAGTGCCCCTCCCGAACAGGATGGTGGACGGACATGGTGGCTGGGCCGACACCGAAGTGTCGCTCAGAATACCCACATCACCGGGGCCAACCAAGTGCCTGCATCTGGTGTCGGCGCATGAAGTACGCCGGTCTTTTCCCTTGGACTCCGTTGCTCACCTGGGCAATATTCCCCCTAATTGCACTGAAATTGTTTTCCCCGGTGTTCATTCGGACATCGGAGGCGGCTATTTACCGCAAGAACAAGGGCGCGGTACAGATCCAAGCGGAGGTGACTTGATGTCGCGCATTACCTTGGCCACGATGTACCGGGCGGCGCGCCTGGCTGGGGTGCCGCTGAAGCTGGAAGAGGCCAGTGAAGCGACGAAGCGGGCCTTTCGCATCGATCCGCGCACAATAGCCACCTTCAATGCCTATATCGGCTTTTGCCATGCGCAGCAAGGAGCTGAGCCATCATTGCGGCTACATAGGATTATGGAATTCCAGCACATGCTGTACATACAGTGGCGCAAGAAAATGCTTGGCAAGATGGGAGATTTGCCGAATGTCAAGAATTTGGCAGCCACCTATAAAAGCGGGAAATTCGATTTTACTGATCTCACGATGGCGGACAAGGAGTTGGAGGAAGAGGTTGCGAGCTTTGAAAAATGGCGCACCGATCAGCGCACGACTGGCAGTAGAGGGCGGCCCCGTAATCCCGAATGGGAACCTATCGCCGAATTTTGGGATAAGCCGGTACCACCCGCCGAAGTAAACAACTTTTTTGAACAGTTCGTGCATGACTCGCGTGCGTGGTTCAAACCGTTGGGGAAAGACATTCCTGACTTGTGGTACGCGCTGGAATTGCTTGTGGCTCAGGAAGAGCGAGCCCGTGAATGGGAGAACGGTCCGGAGGCAGACCCTGGGAAGCCCAATCCCTATAGTTTGAGCAAGAAGGAAAAAGAGCAATTGCTGCGATACAAAGCTGTCAAAGGTACCGAAAACGAAATGGATGCGATCGAGCCGGACAAGGGCGGACGCGAGAACAGACTTTTGGGAGGTGGCTATTTGCGTTTCCGGTCAATTTACATGGGATCGGATACCTTCAAGCCGTCAGGCGCTCAGTATGCGGGCATGCTGCCTGTTTTGCACAAGGAACAGCGCATTATCGCGATGGCCCATCATATATCTGCCGATGCCGTGGAGTCGCTGAAGATGGTGTAAGTCAAATGCCAATCCATTGAGCTACCCGTGCACCGGGTCGATAGCCGCACATTGCCGGCCTTGGCGGCAGCCTTGACTAACGCAGTCCGTGCATTTGCTGAGCCCGATCTATTTCATTCCGCCACCCTGGCTAAGGAGCTGCCCCAGCAGGGCTGGGGCCGGCAGGGGATCAGCCGGATCAGCCGATGAAGGAATCGAACTGCATGTCGAATTCCTGCAGCGCTTTCTGCGCATTCTGCATCTTCTTGCGGAATTCAGGTCCCCGCTGCAGGGCCAGGCCCACGGCCAGCACGTCGATTACGACCAGGTAGGCCAGGCGCGCGGAAATCGGGGTGTAGGGGTCGGTGTTGAAGACCAGGTCGATCGGGATCAGGACGGTCGCCAGGTCGGCCAGCGGCGTGCCCGATGGGGCCAGCACGACGACGTCGGCGCCGCCGCGGCGCGCCAGTTTCACGGAGCGGACCAGAGCGGGGCTGTTGCCGCGCTGCGAGATGGCCACCAGGCAGTCGCCGCCGCGCAGCAGGGCCGCGGCGATGCTGTGGATGTTCGGATCGCTGTAGGCGACCGTCGGCACGCCCGAGCGGAAGAACTTGTGCTGCGCGTCTGCCGCCACGATGCCCGACGTGCCCTGGCCATAGAATTCGATCTTGCTGGCGCGCGACAGGATGTCGAGCGCGCGCTGGATCGCTTCCGGATTCAGGTTGTTGCGCAGGTCGAGCAGAGTGTTGATCGAGCGGCTGCAGATTTTATTCACCAGGTCGGCCGCCAGGTCGTCCTGCGCCGGCTGCTCGTTCGCGCCCGGCATGGCCAGGGCCAAGCCCTGCGCCAGTTTCAGCTTGAATTCATGCCAGCCGTCATAGCCCAGGGTGCGGCAAAAGCGCACCACGGTCGGTTCCGACACCTGCGCGCTTTTCGCCAGCGCCGTGATGTTCTGGCTGACCGTCTGGTTAGGCTGGTCAAGCACGGCCAGCGCGACCTTCTTCTCCGATTTGGAGAGCGAATCGAGCTGGGTACGAATGGAATCAAGCAGCATCAGGGTAGTCTTCTGGTAGGTGTTCAGGAGTGTGGGGATAATAGGTAAAGGGCCTGCCCATCTGCGGGCAGGCCCCTGTTTTGCCTGTTAATCCTCGGGTAATGCCTCTTCACGCCACTGCAAGCCATCGCGGCCGATCAGGGCGCTGGCGGCCGCGGGGCCCCAGGTGCCAGCCGTGTACGGAATCGGCGCGCTGTCGTTCTGTTCCCAGTTGTCGAGAATCGGCTCGACCCATTCCCAGGCCGCTTCCAGTTCGTCGCCGCGCATGAACAGGGTCAGCTGGCCGCGCAGGACGTCGAGCAGCAAACGCTCGTAGGCGTCCATGCGCGGGGTCTTGAACGATTCGCGGAAATCGAGTTCCAGTTCCGCCGGTTTCAAGCGCATGCCGTCGCCCGGGGTTTTTGCCATCAGGTTCATGCGCAAGCCTTCGTCCGGCTGCAGACGGATCACCAGGCAGTTCGGCTGGAAGCTGGAGGTCGGCTGGTTGAAGATCGAGTGCGGGATCTGCTTGAAGCGCACGACGATCTCGGCCAGGCTGTCGGCCATGCGCTTGCCCGTGCGCAGGTAGAACGGCACGCCGGCCCAGCGCCAGGTATCGATTTCCGCCTTCAGGGCCACGAAGGTTTCGGTGCGCGAATGTTCCGGCGCATCCGGCTCGTCGCGGTAGCTCGGCACGGTGGCGCCGTCGACGTGGCCCGCGCGGTACTGGCCGCGCACGATGTTTTGCGCCAGGGTGGTGGGCGTGAATTTTTTCAGCGAGCGCAGCACTTGCAGCTTTTCATCGCGCACGGCGTCCGGCGCGATCGAGGTCGGCGGTTCCATGGCGACGATGCACAGCAGTTGCAGCAAGTGGTTTTGCAGCATGTCGCGCAGCGCGCCCGACGTGTCGTAGTAACCCATGCGGTTGCCCACGCCCAGCTTTTCGGCGATGGTGATCTGCACGTCGGAAATCCATTCGCGGCGCCACAGCGGTTCGAACAGGATATTGCCGAAGCGCAGGGCCAGCAAGTTCTGCACGGTTTCCTTGCCCAGGTAGTGGTCGATACGGTAGATCTGCGATTCCTGGAAGACCTTGCCCACTTCGGCATTGATCTGCTTGGCGCTGGCCAGGTCGCGGCCCAGCGGTTTTTCCAGCACCACGCGCGAATTCGGCGTCACCAGGCCGTTGTCTTCCAGGTTGTCGCAGATCAGCGCGAACAAGTGCGGCGGCGTCGCCAGGTAGTACACGCGCGTCAGGTCGGCATCGCCGCGCAGCGCTTCGACCAGCGGCGCGTACGTGGCCGCATCGCTGGCGTTGAGCGACACATACACGATGCGCGCGCAGAATTTGCTCCAGGTGGCGGCATTCAGGGTGCTGGCCTTGATATGCGGGCGCGAGTTGGTTTCCACCATTTTCAGGAAGGCATCCTGGCCGCTGTCCTGGCGGCCCACACAGATGATGCGCGCCGTCGGCGGCAAATCGTTCGCGACGTCGCGCGCATACATTGCAGGCAGCAACTTGCGCATTGCTAAATCGCCGCTGCCGCCAAACAGGACCAGGTCAAAATCGGTAAGTGCCATAAGTGAGTGTCGTCGCAAAAGTAAAAGGGCCGGAGCGGGGAGGAAGCCGACCGGAAGTGCCAGTCTGTCGCTACTATAATCGGTGGTGTAAATTTACTACGTAGAACAGGCAATTGCAAGAAATTTTACTACATTCCAACGGCTGCCGTCGCCATTTTGCCCTGTATGCCTGCCAGCGGTGCCGGCATGGCCATTATATGCCGTTCGCTGGCCTGGGTAGGCTATCGCGATTTGCACGCGGCGTTTCAAAGTAACCATGGTTGCCAGGGAAATTTCTAGTTCTCCACGTCATCATTTGCGCTGTAGCAACAGGCAAAGCAAGAAATGCTGTCAGGATCGCCGTTGGCAGCGTAAAGTAGCTTTGGAGAAAGTAAAAAACCGTATAATTCAAGCTCGAATCGATAGCAACTATTGGTTGTAAGAAATTGTACGATACATACTGCACCGCTAGCGCCGGCCATGCCCCGAACCCGCCATCCGACGTCCATGCGACGTGCAGTCCGCACTGTCCGCAGCATCAGGGGCAGGCGACTTAACTTTACAAGACGGCTCAAGGGGACACAATGAATTCAATGCAGCAAGATGTCGATGAACGCACCAGCCTGACAGGTAATAACAAATTCGAACTGTTCCTGTTCAAGCTCGGTACCAGTGATCACTCGACCAGCCGCGAACTGTTCGGCATCAATGTGTTCAAAGTCCGTGAAATCATGGAAATGCCTGCCATCACGGCGGTGGCCGGTTCGCACCCGCACATGCTGGGCGTGGTCAACATCCGTGGCCAGATCGTGCCCGTGATCGACTTGCCGATGGCGGTCGGCTGCAAGAGCAGCGGCTTGAAGATCCTGATGGTGACCGAATTTGCCCGCTCGACACAGGCGTTTGCCGTGGAAGAGGTCGATGAAATCGTGCGCCTGGAATGGAATCAGGTGCTGTCGGCCGAGTCGAGCGTTGGCGGCGGCCTCGTTACCAGCATTGCCCGCCTCGATGGCGATACGGACAAGACACGCCTGGCGCAAGTGCTGGACGTGGAGCAAATCCTGCGCAACGTGCTGCCGTCGGGCGACCCGGACGTGGACGAGAACAGCATCGGCCCGCAAGTGCGCTTGCCGGCCGGCGCCGTGATCCTTGCGGCCGACGATTCCTCGCTGGCCCGCTCGCTGATCGAAAAAGGCCTCGAAGCGATGGGCGTGCCTTTCATCATGACCAAGACGGGCAAGGAAGCGTGGGAACGCCTGCAGGCCATCTCGGCCCAGGCGGCCACGGAAGGCAAGACGGCGAAAGACAAGGTCGCGCTGGTGCTGACCGACCTGGAAATGCCGGAAATGGATGGCTTTACCTTGACGCGCAACATCAAGAACGATGGCCGTTTCTCCAACATCCCCGTGGTGATCCACTCGTCGCTGACGGGCTCGACCAACGAAGACCACGTCAAGGGCGTGGGCGCCGATGGCTATGTGGCGAAGTTTGTGGCGGCTGAATTGGCCGAGACGATCCGCAAGGTATTGTCGCGGTAATCCGACGCGGCCACGGTCAACACTGTTGTCGGATTACACGGGCCTTCGTCCCGCTAATCCGACCTACGCCGTTGCGCAAGAAAAAGCGCCGGACCCTCGCGGGTGCCGGCGCTTTTTCTTGCTGGCAAACGATTACGGCTGGTCCGCCACGCCTCTGGGCACGTGGCAGTCCGGTAGGTCGGATTGGCGCAGCGAAGCTGCGCGTAATCCGACGCCGCCACGGTCAACAATGGTGTCGGATTACGCCTGGTAAGCTGTTTCCGGCTGGCCCGCCACGTCCACGCGCACGGACAGCACGTGGCCCGTCAACGGGTAGTCGGCGATTTCGGCGGCGGAGCGGTTGTGGCTGGCGCTGGTGATGTACAGGGTGCGCAGGTCGGGGCCGCCGAATGTCACCATGGTGGGGCAGCGCACGGGCACGGTGATTTCGCCCAGCAAATGGCCATCGGGGGCGAAGCGCAAGATCTTGCCGCCTTCAAACATGGCCGACCAGTAATTGCCTTCGCTGTCGACGGCCGCGCCATCGGGGCGCCCGCCGTAATCAAACGCTTTCTTGTCCGTGGAAAAACGCTGGAACGGTTGCGGCGCGGAAATGGCACCCGTGGCTGCATCGAAATCGAAGCGGTCGATGCGGTGCGTGGTGGTATCCGAGTGGTACATGGTGCGCTTGTCCGGGCTGAAGCCCAGGCCGTTCGACACGGTCATGCCGCCCGACCAGACCTTGCGTACTTGTCCCTTGTCCAGCACGAACATTTCCGCCGCGTCGGCGCTGCGCGGCTCGAAAATCGTGCCGACCCAGAAACGGCCTGCCGGATCGACCTTGCCATCGTTGAAGCGCGTGGTGCTCATGTCGAACGGCGCCGCAGCGATTTCCGCCAGGCTGCCCGTCTTTGTGTCGAGGTGGGCGAAACCGCTGCGCAAGGCCACGATCAGGCCGCCGCCGGCGTTGATCGCCAGCGCCGACGGTTCCGTCGGCATGCTCCATTGCTCATGCTTGCCGCTGGCCGGATGCAAGCGGTGCACGGCGCGGCCATCGATGTCGACCCAGTACAGGGCCGCTTCCTTGCCATGCCATAGCGGGCATTCGCCCACTTGCATGGGCTTGTCGCTGACTACTTTGATTTCGTAAATATTCATAAACCTCAAATAAGTTAGTACGCCGCCTTGGCGGCTTTCGCCAAGGCAATCAAGCCATTGGTCGAGCTGTCGTGGTGGTCGGGACGGGCTTCGCCCGTCAGTTCGGCCTGGATTTTCTTGGCCAGCACCTTGCCCAGTTCCACGCCCCACTGGTCGAAACTGTTGACGTTCCACAAGACGCCCTGCACGAAGGTCTTGTGTTCGTACAGCGCGATCAGGGCGCCCAGGGTGGTCGGGGTCAGCTGGTCCATCAGGATGGTGTTGCTGGGGCGGTTGCCTGGGAAGGTCTTGTGCGGCACCAGCGCCTCGATCTCGTTTTCCGGCAATCCTTGCGCCTGCAAATCAAGACGCACCTCGTCGCCCGTCTTGCCCGTCATGAAGGCTTCCGACTGGGCGAAGCAGTTGGCCAGCAGGGCGTCGTGGTGGCCCGGCAAATCGTGCGTGGCGCGCAGGGCGGCGATGAAGTCGATGGGCGTGATGTCCGTGCCCTGGTGCAGCAGCTGGAAATATGCGTGTTGCGCATTCGTGCCGCAATCGCCCCAGATGACGGGACCGGTGGGTACGTCGACGGGCATGCCATCCTTGGTGACGCGCTTGCCGTTGCTTTCCATGTCCAGCTGTTGCAGATAGGCGGCAAAGCGGCTCAAGTCCTGGTGATACGGCGCGATGGAAACGGAGCCGCAGTCGAGGAACTGGCGGTTCCAGAAACCGACCATGGCCAGCACGACGGGCATGTTCTGTTCCAGGGGCGCCTGGCGGAAATGCTGGTCCATCGCATGCGCGCCGGCGAGGAAATCGCTGAAGTATTCAAAGCCGACGGACAGGGCCACGGCCAGGCCGATCGACGACCAGACGGAATAGCGGCCGCCGACCCAGTCCCAGAACGGGAACATATTGTCCGGCGAAATGCCGAAGTCGACGATGGCTTGCGTATTGGTCGAGACGGCCACAAAATGCTGGGCCAGATCCTTTTCTTCGCCTTCGAGCAGGAACCAGGCGCGCGCCGTGTTGGCGTTGAGCATGGTTTCTGCCGTAACAAAAGTTTTCGAAGCCACGATGAACAGGGTCGTTTCCGGATCGACCTTGGACAAGGTCGCTTCCATGTCGTGACCGTCGACGTTGGAAACAAAGTGCATTTCCAGGCCCGGGTTGGCGTAGGAGCGCAGGGCCAGGCACGCCATTTTCGGGCCCAGGTCCGAGCCGCCGATGCCGATGTTGACGATGTCGCAAATCGGCTTGCCCGTGTAGCCGAGCCAGCTGCCATTGCGCACCTTGTCTGTAAATGCCTTGACGCGTTGCAGCACATCTTGCACGTCGGCATCGATATCCTGGCCATCGACGACCAGCCTGGTGCCGCGTGGCGCGCGCAAAGCCGTATGCAGAACGGCCCGATGTTCGGTAAGATTGATTTTCTCGCCAGTGAACATGGCTTCGCGCTGCGTTTCCACGCCGCGTTCGCGGGCCAGGTCCATCAGCAGGCCCATGGCGGTGGCGTCGACACGGTTCTTCGAGTAATCGAGCAGCAGGCCGGCCGCATCGACGGTCATGCTGGAAAAGCGGGCGGGGTCGGCCGCGAACAGCTGGCGCAGATGCACGTCGCGCAGGCTGGCGCTATGCGCTTGCAGGGACTGGAAACTGGCGGTGGCGGTGATGGCAGGAGTAGGTGCTGGCTGGCGCATGGCGGTCGGCTTGGGTGCTTGTCTCGGTTGAAAGGAGCGCGGCGCGTTCGTCGTGGCGAACAGCGGATCCGGCATTGGTATGAGAATAATACATCAGAAAAACGTAATTTCACTACAGTTTGTGACGCGAAGCGGATTTTGTTGTGCTTTTTTTAGCGATGGCGCCTGCGACATATAAGAGCCATGTTGGCACGTGCCGGTATGCGATATTTGCCGGGTTTGCCTTGATACGCCGCAATCTGTCGCTTATTTGTGTTGCTGGCCCATGCAAGAGCGCTTCTTCTTCACCATTTTGTAGTAAAATTTCACGAAATACTCATTTTTAAGGAAATCCATATGGCGCTGCATCCAGTAGTCGAATCCGTAACAGCGCGCATCATCGCGCGCAGCCGGCCATCGCGCGGCGCCTACCTGGCGCATCTGGATGCGGCCCGCATCCAGGGCGTGCAGCGCGGCGCCCTGTCGTGCACCAACCTGGCGCACGGCTTTGCCGCCTTTCCCGCCAACGACAAGCTGTCGCTGAAGGAATACAAGAAGCCGTCCGTGGCCATCGTGTCCTCGTACAACGACATGCTGTCGGCGCACCAGCCTTTCGAAGGCTTCCCGCAGATCATCAAGCAAGCCGTGCGCGAAGTGGGCGCCGTCGCCCAGTTCGCCGGTGGCGTGCCCGCCATGTGCGATGGCGTGACGCAAGGCCAGCCGGGCATGGAACTGTCGCTGTTCTCGCGCGACACCATCGCCATGTCGACGGCCGTGGCGCTGTCGCACAATATGTTCGACGCCGCCCTGTACCTGGGCGTGTGCGACAAGATCGTGCCGGGCCTGTTGATCGGCGCGCTGCACTTCGGCCACTTGCCGGCCGTATTCGTGCCGGCCGGCCCGATGACGTCGGGCCTGTCGAACAAGGAAAAAGCCCAGGTGCGCCAGTTGTATGCGCAAGGCAAGGCCACGCGTGAAGACTTGCTCGAAGGCGAATCGAAAGCCTACCACGGCGCCGGCACCTGTACCTTCTACGGCACGGCGAACAGCAACCAGATGCTGATGGAAGTGATGGGCTTGCACATGCCGGGCGCCGCCTTCATCACGCCGAACACGCCGCTGCGCGATGCGCTGACTGTGGCCGCCTCCCAGCGCGCCGCCGCCATCACGGCGCAAAGCGCCAGCTATTTGCCGGTTGGCCATATCGTCGACGAAAAATGTATCGTCAACGCCGTCGTGGGCTTGCTGGCCACGGGCGGCTCGACCAACCACACCCTGCACCTGGTGGCGATTGCCAAGGCGGCCGGCATCGTCATCGACTGGAACGATTTCAATGAACTGTCGGCCATCGTGCCGATGCTCACGCGCATCTACCCGAACGGCGACGCCGACGTGAACCATTTCCACGCGGCCGGTGGCACCGGTTACCTGATCCGCGAATTGCTGGACGCGGGCTTGCTGCACGAAGACGTCAACACCATCCTGGGCCACGGCTTGCGCGCGCACTGCATGGAGCCGTTCCTCGGCGAAGACGGCAAGGTCTTCTGGAAAGATGCTCCAGCCGCCAGCGCCGATGAAAACGTGCTGCGCCCCGCCTCGAATCCGTTCGCGCCGGACGGCGGCATGGTCCTGGTCGCAGGTAACCTGGGCCGCGCCGTGATGAAGGTCTCGGCCGTCAAGCCGGAGCACCGCACGGTCGAAGCGCCTGCCCTCGTGTTCAATTCGCAGGAAGATTTCATGGCCGCCTACAAGGCGGGATCGCTGGACCGCGACTTTGTCGCCGTGCTGCGCTTCCAGGGCCCGCGCGCCAACGGCATGCCGGAACTGCATGCGCTGACGCCGGCGCTGGCCAACCTTCAGGATGCGGGCCGCCACGTGGCGCTCGTTACCGATGGCCGCATGTCGGGCGCGTCGGGCAAGGTGCCGGCCGCCATCCACGTGTCGCCAGAGATTCTCGCCGGCGGCCCGCTGGGCCTCGTGCGCGACGGCGACATCATCCGTCTCGACGCCTTTACCGGCGTGCTTGAGGCGCTGGTGCCGGCCGACGTCTGGCACGCGCGTTCGCTGGTCACGGCCGACCTGTCGCCGAACCACATCGGCATGGGCCGCGAGCTGTTTTCCATGTTCCGTTCCACCGTCAGCGCGGCGGAAGAAGGTGCAACCACCTTCGGCCTGCCGTCGCCGATTCCCACCACCGTCGCCTTGCACGACGCCGACAATGTCGGTGACACCGTACCGGGTTCCGATGAAGACTTTTTGGCTAGGAAATAAGAGATGACCATGACACTACTGGAAATTATGCGCACCTCGAGCGTGATCCCCGTGATTGCGATCGACGATCCTGAACACGCCGTACCGCTGGCGCGCGCGCTGGTGGCGGGCGGCATCCGCGTGCTGGAAGTAACCTTGCGCACCAAGCATGGCCTGGAAGCGATCCGCGCCATGTCGGAAGTACCGGGCGCCATCGTCGGCGTGGGCACCTTGACGCGTCCCGAGGAATTCGTGCAGGCGCGCGATGCGGGCGCCGTCTTCGGCGTCTCGCCAGGCCTGACGTCGGCCCTGGTGGCGGCGGCGAAAAGCAGCGGCTTGCCCTTGCTGCCAGGCGTGATGACGCCAGGCGAAGTGATGGCGGCGCGTGAAAACGGCTTCCAGCAGCTGAAACTGTTCCCGGCCGTGCCGGCCGGCGGCATCGGCATGCTCAACGCGATCTACGGCCCGCTGCCAGACGTGACGTTCTGCCCGACGGGCGGCATCTCGCAAGAGACGGCGTCGCAGTTCCTGGCGCTGAAAAACGTCGCCTGCGTGGGCGGCTCCTGGCTGACACCGAAAGACGCGATCGCGGCCGGCAACTGGGACCGCATCACTGAAATCGCCAAGGCTGCCAGCGGCTTACGTTCGGTTTAATCGGTACCTGTGCGGCAAGCTCCCATGCTTGCCGCTTCTTTCTTCTGACGGAGTGCCATGCGCGTCTTGCGCCGCCCCTTCACCATCGGCGAAACCGCCATGGCCCGCAGCGTCTTCCAGGGCGCCATCGACTACGCGCGCGTGCGCGTCGTGCGCGGCTCCTTTCTACCGTTTGGCTTGCAGGACCAGAACACGGCGATGACGCCGCGCGGCAGCCTGCACTTCATGCCGGCCCAGTACCGCGACGATTTCTCGCGCGAAGGCAACAGCGGCAAGCTGTTCTTCATCCACGAAATGGTGCACGTGTGGCAGTACCAGCTTGGCTACAGCGTGCTGCTGCATGGCGTGCTGCTGGCGCTGCGCGGCGGCTACATCGGCCAACGCGCCTACCGCTACGATGCGCAAGCGGGCGGCGTCCTGTCCGACTTCAACATGGAGCAGCAGGGCGACATCATCGCCCACTACTTCGGCGCGCGCCAGCTGGGCATTCCCGCCTACGTGGCCAAGCTGCCGCAGCTGCAGGATATCCTGCAAGGCTTCCTGATCAACCCCGCCGACCGCCGCCTGCTGCCGCGCTGATTTCACCGTTACTGCGCCAGGTTAGACGCCAGGCGCACGTTCGGCGCGCGCAGGCTGGCTGCCGCATCCTTGCCCAGCAAGATACGCAGGTCGGCGCCCGCGCCCACGCCGCCGTCGTCCGCCGCCTGCAGCTGCGGCATGCCGCCCAAGGCCAGGGCCAGGGCGGCCGCTGCCTCGGCGTGACCGGGGCGGTAGACGATGCTGCTGGCCTGGACGCCATACGGCCGCTGGTTGCCCAGCCGCAGCACGCTGATGCCCATGCCGCCCAGCATGCCGCGCATGCGCGCCGCCATCCCCGTTGCGCCATTGCCGTTGATGACTTCCAGCCGTGGCAGGGTTGCCACCGGTGCCACCTGTTTTGCCGGCGCTGGCAAGGCGGCGTGCGCCGCCACGGGAGTGTCGCGCCAGCTCAGCGTGAAGATATTCGGCTGCGATTGCGTCAGCTGCAGGCGGCTGGCAGGCGCCGCTGGCGCGGGCGCCGGTGCCAGGTCGGGCACGATGGTCTCCGCGGTGGCATCGACTGTGACTATGCTGCGCGCCAGCGCCGCGATGGTGAGATCCAGATTGGCGCGCGCCGGCTGCTGGCCGTTGTCGAGCTGCAGCGACTGGCGCAGCACGCTGGCCGCCTGGGCATAGTCTCCCTGCAGGTACAGCACGTAGCCGAGGTTGTTGTAGGTCCTCGCCGTCGGCGCCTCTTGCGCCAGCGCCTGCAGCATGCTGCGCGCCGTTTCCAGCTGGCCCAGCTGCGCGTGCAGCACGGCGGCGCCATTGCGCGCGTCGGCCGAGTCGGGCGTCAATAGCAGGGCTTCGCTGTACGCTGCCATCGCCGCGCGCGGGTCGCCCAGTTCCTGCATGCGCTTGCCCAGCTTGCAGAAAGCGGCGCTGCGGGTGGCGGGGCTGTCGTCGATGCGCGCCTGGGGCGGCGCAGCATGGTTGCTCTGAGTGGCCGGACCGGGCAGGTGGCCGCAGGCGGGCAACAGGCCGGTGCAGGCGAACATAAGCATCAGGGTGGTGTGCTGTGACATGGCGGTTCTCCGGTCAGCTGCCGCTGCCCATGCTGGGCAGGAGCACGCGGTAGATTTGCAGGAAGGCTGGTCCCATCAGGACGACCAGCAGCGAAGGGAAGATGAAAAAGATCAGCGGGAACAGCAGCTTGAGGGCGATCTTCGCCGCTTCTTCCTCGGCCAGCTGGCGGCGCTTCGTGCGCAGCTGGTCCGACTGCACGCGCAGCGAGGAGGCGATGCTGGTGCCGAAGCGCTCGGCCTGGATCAGCATGGCCACCAGCGCGTCGACATCCTCGACCCCCGTGCGCAGGGCCAGGTTGCGCAGCGCCCGTTCCTTGGTGTTGCCGGCGCGCAGTTCCAGCATCACCAGGTGCAATTCCTCGGCCAGCACGGCGCTTTTCAGGGCGATTTCGGCCGCCACCCTGGCCAGCGCCGCATCCATGGCCAGGCCCGCTTCCACGCACACCGTCATCAAGTCCAGCGCATCGGGAAAGCTTTCGAAGATATCGCGCTGGCGCCGCTTGATCATTTGCGCCAGCACGATATTGGGCAGGTAGTAGCCGATGGCGGCCACGATCAGCAGCCAGAACAAGAGAGCTTTGCCCGCCATCTGGCTGCCTGACGCGCTCAGTCCCAGGAACAGCAGCAGCGGCAGGCCGATGGCCAGCATGGTCTTGGCGGAAAAGAACAGGATGGGCGCCGATACCTGGCGCAGGCCGGCATTCATGAAGCGCCGGCGCATCACGGAGCCTTCCCAGCCCTGGTCGGGCAGCGACAGCTTGGCCAGCGGGCCGCTCAGGCGCACCATGCGCGCCAGCCAGGGGCTGGGCGCGGAGGCGCCAGGCGCCGCCGCGCTCTTGCCGGTGGCGTTGTCCATGCGCTGGCGCAGGGGATCGGGGGCAAAGCTGCGCATGGCCACCAGCACGGTGCCGAAGACGGCGATGAAGAGCAGGGCGAGAAAGGCGAAATGGACGGGATTCATGAGGATTCTCCTTGCGGGCTCAGACACGGATGCGGATGATATTGCGCATGACCAGGATGCCGCACACCATCATCACCAGTGCGCCGGCGAGCATCTTGCGTCCGCCTGGATCGACGAACAGCATTTCCAGGAATTGCGGATTGGTCAGCTGGATCATGGCCGCCGCGCCGAAAGGCAGCAGCGACAAAATCCAGGCCGACAGCTTGCCTTCGGCCGACAGCACGCGCACCTGTCCCAGCAGCTTGATGCGCTCGCGGATGATGCGGCTGATGCTGTCGAGCAGCTCGGCCAGGTTGCCGCCCGTTTCGCGCTGGATCAGCACGGCGATGACGAAGTAGCGCAAGTCCGTGCTGGGCACGCGCGTGGCCAGGTTCATCAGCGCATCCTGCATGGCGATGCCGAAATTGACTTCGTCGAAAGTGGCGCGAAATTCCACGGCCAGCGGCGCGTTCATTTCATCGCCGACCATCTTCAGGGCGGTGGGGAAGGCGTGGCCGGCGCGCAGGGCACGCGCCATCAGATCGAGCGCATCGGGCAATTGCTGCTCGATGCGCTGCAGGCGCTTGGCCTTGGCGCGCAAGACCACCAGCAGCGGCAGCAGGGCCGCGCCGGCCACCAGCGGCAGGAGCAGCAGCCACGGCACGCTGAAGTAGCTGAGCAGCAAAAACGCGGCGCCGGCCGCAGCCAGCATCAGGCCGGCGAAGCTGGCCACGCTCCAGGTCAGGCCCGACTGTTCCAGCAGGCGGTCGAGCGCATGCACGCGGGGCACGCTGAGCAGCACGCGCTGCAGGGCCGGGGTGTCGCTCAGCAGGCGTTTCTTGATCATCGAGCTGCCCGTGTCGCCATGCGCGCCGGCCGACATGATGCGCAGGCGGCGCGCGACCCTTTCCGCTTCCGGGCCGCGCGAGGTGTTCCACGCCAGGTACACGCCCTCGATCAGCAGTACCACGGCGATGAAGGTGAGGATGGCGAATACGTAATAGAGATAGTCCATGATGCTCCCCTTAATGGTACTGGCGGGCGGGATCGAACAGGGTTTCCGGCAGGCTGATGCCGAAGGCGCGCAGGCGTTCCAGGAAACGCGGCCGCACGCCGCTGGCATGGAAATGCCCCTGCACCGTGCCGTCCTCGCCGATGCCCGTCTGGCGGAAGGTGAAGATTTCCTGCATGGTGATCATCTCGCCTTCCATGCCCGTGATTTCCTGGATCGACGTGACCTTGCGCTTGCCGTCCGTCAGGCGCGACACCTGCACCACCACGCTGATGGCCGAACTGATCTGCTGGCGCATGGCTTTCACGGGCAGGGCCGCGGAAGCCATGCTGATCATGTTTTCCAGCCGCGTCAGCGCGTCGCGCGGGGTGTTCGCGTGGATGGTGGCCATCGAGCCTTCATGGCCCGTGTTCATGGCGCCCAGCATGTCGAGCGCCTCGGCGCCGCGCACCTCGCCCAGGATGATGCGGTCGGGGCGCATGCGCAGCGCGTTGCGCACCAGCGCCCGCTGCGTCACTTCGCCCTTGCCCTCGATATTCGGCGGGCGCGTTTCCAGGCGCACCACGTGCGGCTGCTGCATCTGCAGTTCGGCCGCGTCCTCGATGGTGACGATGCGTTCGGCCGTGCTGATGAAACCGGAAATCGCATTGAGCATGGTGGTCTTGCCGCTGCCCGTGCCGCCCGAGATCAGGATGTTGACCTTGGCCTTGCCCAGCGCCTGCAGGGTGGTGCTCATTTCCTCCGTGAGGCTGTGCTTGAGCAACAGGTCGGCCAGGCGCAGGGGCTGGGCCGAAAAGCGCCGGATCGACATCACGGGGCCGTCGATGGCCAGCGGCGGGATGATGGCGTTGACGCGCGAACCGTCGGGCAGGCGCGCATCGACCATGGGGCTCGATTCGTCGATGCGGCGGCCCACGCGCGAGACGATCTTGTCGATGATTTTCATCAAATGCGCATCGTCGGTGAAGCAGACGTCGCTCAGCTCCAGGCGGCCATGGCGCTCGACATACACCTGGCGGTAGGTGTTGACGAGGATATCGGACACGCCGGGATCTGCCAGCAGCGGTTCGAGCGGGCCGAAGCCGAGCACCTCGTCCTGGATGTCGCGGATCAGCGAGCGCCGTTCCAGCTCGTTGATCACCACATTGTCTTCCGTGAGCACGTCGCTGACGAGGATTTTCAGCTCTTCGCGGATCTGCTCGCGCGACAGGCGCTGCATGCCTTCCAGGTCGACACGGTCGAGCAGCGCCTGGTGGGTGCGGTGCTTGAGCTGCTGGTAGCTCTGGCTCGATGCGCCCTGGTGCGCGGCATCGTCATTCAGGCTGGCGTCGTCCTGGGCATAGCCCAGGCGGTCCCGCAGGGTGAGTTTTTCGACAGTCATGATCGGTCTCCGGTAAATGTAGGGGATCAGGCGCGCTGTAGGGAATCAGGCGCGCGCCAGCAGCCGCGAAACCCAGCCTTGCGCGGCGGGCGGGGTTTCGCCGGCCATGCTGGCGGCCAGCTCCTGCAGGGCGCGCGAAACGGCGTTGTGCGGCGTCAGCTTGAGGATGGGCACGCCCTGGCTGACGGAGGCCGCCACCGCTTCGTAGTGGTTGGGGATGGATTTGTAGACGTGCTTGCCATATGCCGCTTCCAGGTCGGCCACGCGGATGCTGTCGCTGCTCGCATAGCGGTTCAGGATCAGGCGGATCTTGTCTTCGCGGTAGCCGAGGCCGCGGAACACATCGAGCAGGCGCTTGCCGTCGCGCACATACGGCAACGTTGCCTGCAGCACGGGGAAGATCAGGTCGGCCCGGTCCAGCGCGCGCACGCTGACGGGGTCGAGTCCGCGCCCCACGTCGAGCAGGATATAGTCGTACTGGCTGCGCGCCAGGGTCAGCAGGCGGTCGATATGGTCGGCTTCGACGTCGGCCGCGTGGGCCGGGTCGTCGGCGGCGGCCAGCACGCTGTAGGCGGGCGTGATCTGGATCATGCTGGCGCTCAGCAGCGAAGCGTCGAGGCGCACGATCTGCTGCGACAGCTGCGACAGGGTGGTGGCCGGCTTGTGGTCCGAGACGAACAGGGCGGCGTCGCCGAATTGCAGGTTCAGGTCGAACAGCGCCACCTTGCGCTGTTCGCCGGCGGCCAGCGCGTAGCCGAGGTTGGCGGCGATGAAGGTGGCGCCGCTGCCGCCCTTGCACGAGACAAAGGCCAGCACCTGGCCCTTGCGCGTGACCTGCTTCTGCAGTTTTTCCTCGATGCGGCGCAAGGCGGCGCACAGGGCCGCGTCGTCGTCCGGCTGCAGCACTTCGCGCACGCCGGCGCGCATCGAGCGCAGCAGGAATTGCGGACTTTGCTGCGGGCATTGCACGATGATGGCCAGGCTCGGATGGCGTCCGCCCAGCAGCTCGAGCTGTTCCAGCTCCGCCTCGCCCGTCTGCTCCTGCTCCAGCAGCAGCAAGTCCGGCGTGACGCCGTTGTCGAATACATCGGGTATGCTCGCCAGCAGGGTCACGCGGTCGGCCGTGCTGCGTTCGCGCAGCAAGCGGGTCAGCCGTTTGAGCTGGGCTTCATTCTTCGAGACGATGACGATATTCACTTGGTACTCCCCGGTAAAAGTGTTCGGTAAAGGCGTTCAGTTGATCTGGAAGCCCAGGCTTTCGGCGTGCATGACCACGACCGAGGCTGGTACGGCGATATTGAGAAAACCGAACAGGCTGACCATCGGCGTGTAGCTGACGTTGTCGATCGAGACGCGCACGCTGTCGATGCAGCTGGCCGTGCGCGTGATGTCGCCGCAGGCCGACAGGTTGTCGCCCGGGTCCGTCGGCGGCAAGGTCACTTCGGCGCCGCTCTTGTTCAGGTAGCGGATGGTGATGTTGGCGGCCGTCAGTTCCGGCGCGGCCGGCAGTGCCGTGCCGCCGAACAGGGCCAGGGTCTTGATGGCGTCGGTCTCGTCGACCCAGCGCACCACGGCTTCGCGCGCGGCGCGGCGGCTCACTTCCTGCACCGTGTTGTACAGGTACAGCATGCGGCCAAATTCGAGGATGCCGAACAGCAAGGTGAAAAACAGCAGCGACACCAGGGCGAATTCGACGGCGGCTGCGCCGCGCTGGCGCCCGGCTGGAGGAGAAGATGAAAGGCGGTGGCGCATGGCGTTCTCCTTACAGCATGTAGCGCATGGTGGTGCGCGGCGAGAGCGGCGTGGCATAGCTGCTGGCCGCGCCGATCACGAAGGGCAGGTACTGGCCCACGGACAGCGTGTAGTTGACGACTTCGACGCGGATGCCGCCCGGCGCCGTGCCATCGTTGCAGTTGCTGTCGTTGAACGCCGCGTCCAGGCAGGTGACCGTCACGTTGGCCGTGGTGAAGTCGCTGATGCCGGCGCTGAGGGCCGCATCGACCACGGTCTGTCTGGCCGCCGGCACGCCCTGCGAGGCGATGCCGGCCTTGGCCTTGACGGACATGTTGCGCGCCGCGTCGCGCGTGGCCTTGGTCAGCGCGTCGTAGTACCAGAAGGCGCGGCCGAAGCCGAAGATGCCTGCCAGCAGTGTGATCAGCAGGGCCAGCACGATGCCGAATTCGACGGCGGCGCCGCCGCGCTGCCTGAGGGGGGAGTGGTGGATACGCATGGCCGCCTCACTTGTAGAGTTTGATTTCGGAATTCGGCACGGGCTCGATCAGGCCCGCGAATTCGACGTCGAGGCGCTTGGTGCCGCCGCTGAAATCGGCCTTCATCGTCATGAAGAATTTGCCGATGCCGACCGCGTTCATGGTGCCGCACGAAGCGGGCCCCACGGGCGCCGTACGGCAGTCGACCAGCACCACGTTGAGGATACGCCGGTTGCGCTGGCCCGGATGGGCCGGCGAAGGCGCCTGGAACGTGGGCCCGCTGGTCTGGTTGTACGGCGAAGGCGGCGTACTGGCAGGAAAGCCCGCGCCGGGGCTGACGGGGTAGCTGGCCGTGTCGAAGTAATTCGCCTTGGCCGTGCTGTACATGGGGTTGGCGTTGCCGTCCGCGACGCTGTAGGCCGTGCCGGCCTTGGCCGGGGTGGCGCCATTGCTTTGGTAGGCGGGGCCGTAGGACCACAGCACGCCGTAGCCCGAGAACTGGGCGAACGTGGCCGATGGCGCGGGAACCGTGCCGGCCGACGGCAGCTGGTAATTCGGCTTGTTGCCGGCCAGGCTGACGGGCTGCTGGCTGGGCAGGGTGCTGGCGCCCGGTTCCATCCAGCTGGCGGGCGGCGAATTGGCGGCGGTGGCGGCGCAGGGCGACGCGGCGCCCACGCATGGATATTCCTTGATGTTGGTGTCGGGCGGCGCCGTCGCGGGGTCGCACACGGAGGGGCCGCCGTAATCGTCGAAGCGGGAATTGAGCGAGGCGGCCAGCGACGCCGTCAGCCCTGTGTTCGTGTAGACCTGGCCCGTGCCGCTGGTGATGACGGCGCTGCTGCCCGTGCACATGAATGGCGCGGTGGAGGCGGCGCTCGCGTGCGAGGCGCTGCAGGTGCCGGGCGGGGCGTCGACGGGATTGATCAGGTAGGGATCGGAAGGGCCGCCCAGCGGATTGAGACCGAACAGGTTGTAGGTGACGCCGCGGCGGAAACCGAATTCCACCAGTTCCGTCAGGCCCGTGCCGGCCGGCGCGGCCGGATACGTGTATTGCGCCGTCTTGTTGGCCGGATCGACGGCGCACACGCCGATCGGCGTGACGTCGTTGACGAAGCGGCCCGCCACTGCCACGCCCGAGGTGCTGGTGCTGGCGATGCCGGCGATGCCCATCAGGTAGGTGGCGAAGGTCTTGCTGCCCGTGTCGACGCGGATGAAGGTCTGGCCCTGGGGGCTGGTGCGGGCGCTGGCGCCGGACGACCAGGGACCGTCCGGGCTGGGGCCGAACTCGATGTTGGCGGCCGTGATGGTCAGCGCGGTGGAAAAGTCGTAGCGGTTCTTTTGCGCGATGGCGATGGCCTTGGCCTGCGCGTTGTCGATGCCGTCCGCGCTTTGATTGAGTTCCACGGCGCCGGCCAGGGCGGCGCTGTCGGCGCCGTTCTGCAGTTCCGCCTTGGCGATGTACAGGTGGCCCAGGTCCAGCACCAGGCCGCCCATGGCAAACAGCACCACCAGGGTCAGCCCCAGCACGATGGCGATCGCGCCCTGCTGCTTGTCGTGCCTGCGAAATGCGGTGTTCATGGCTGTCTCCTGGTGGCCTGGGGGAAGTGCATCGCGGGACAGGCGCCTACTGGCGTCCGCCCACGCCGATGGTGAAGACATTCGGTTGCGGTTCCGGCGCCGCAAACGATTTCTGGTAGCGCTGGTAGGCGCTGACGCCGGCCTTGCCGTCGATGCCGCTGACGGGGTTGGCATTGCGGTAGGCGTCCGGATACATGATCTGTTGCGCCTTGAGCAGGGCCACCGATTCGCCGAAGTGCGAATCGAGCACGGGCGTGGTGGTGGCGGCGCAGCCGGCCAGCAGGACCAGCAGCGACAGCAGGGTGGCGCAAGGCAGGCGATGTGCGGTTTTCATGGTGTTCTCCTATTTGAGGTCGAAGCCGGCGGCAGGCTGGGGCGCGGCCGCTTGCGGCTGCATGGGCGCTGGTGCCGGTGTCTGTGCCGCTGCGGGCGCGCGCGCCGGTGCGCTGCCTTCCATTTTTCCCTGCATGAACATGTCGCCGCGCGTCGGCTGGATGTAGCCGTCGGTGGGCAGCTTGTAGTCGGGCGGCAGCGGCTTGACCAGGTGCGGCGTGATGATGAAGACCAGTTCCGAACGGTCCGTCTGGAAGTCCGTGCTGCGGAACAGGGCGCCCAGCACGGGCACTTCGCCCAGGCCTGGCAGGGCCTTGATATTGCTGGTCACATTGTTCTTGATCAGGCCGCCGATGGCGAAGCTCTGGCCGTCGAACAGCTGCACCGTGGTGGTGGCGCGCCGCGTCGTAAACGATGGCAGGATGGCCGTGGCCGAGATGCCGGTGGCCGTGATGCCGATGCCGTCCTTGTTCAGGTCCGACACTTCCGGCGCCACCTTCAGGTTGATGCGTCCCCCTTCGAGCACGGTGGGCGTGAATTTCACGGCCACGCCGAACTCCTTCTCTTCCAGGGTGATGGTGGGCACGCCGTTATTGTTGCTCTGGCTGACGGGGATGAATATCTTGCCACCGGCCAGGAAGCTGGCCTCCTGGCCGCTGATGGCCATGATGTTCGGTTCGGCCAGCACCTTGATCAGGCCATCGCGTTTTTGCGCGTCGAGGTTGAAGAAGTTGTTCTTGCTGGCGCCGCTCAAGCCGCTGGGATTGTTGCTGAGCAGGCTCGACAGCAGCGAATACGACCAGCTGCCGATGGTCTTGTTGATGCCCAGGCTGGCGCCCAGCTGGTCGACCAGCACCTTCGACACTTCGGCCACTTTCACTTCCAGCATCACCTGCTGCGGCGCGGCGATCGACAGCAGGTTGATCACGCGCGGCATGTTCGCATCGGGCGTGGCGGCGGGGGCCGGAGCGGCGGCGCCTGCGGCTGCGGCGGGTGCTGCGCCCGAGGCGGCGCCGCCGCTGCGGGCGCTGCGCTGCACATAGGCGTTGGCCAGCGACAGGGCCTGGTCGGCCTTGACGACATCGCTGACCATGCCCGACAGGATCAGGGTGTCGCCCGCCACCGTGACGTTGATCTTTTCGTTCGGCAGCAGTTCGGCCATGCGCGCCTGCAGGCTGCTGCTGTCGATGCCGACGGCCAGGTCGATGATGGTGGCGTCATTGCTCTTGTTCCACAGGATCAGGTTGGTGGTGCCGACGGAACGCCCCAGCAGGTAGACCTCGTTGGGGTTAAGCAGGATGACGTCGGCGATGCGCGGGTCGCCGACGGACATGCGGCTGGCGGCGAACGGCAGGCGCATCAGGGTCGACTTGCCTTCGGCCAGGCTCATTTGCGGCGCCATCTCGGTGCGGCCGGCGCGCGATTCGCTTTGCGGCGGCGTGGCCTTGGGCCGGGTGGTGGCGCGGCTGCTTTTGGCTGTCCCGGTGTCGGCGGCGGTGGCGGTGGCGGCGACGGGTTCACCGCGTGCCTGGGGCGCCAGGGCGCCGATCATGGCGAGGGCAAGCGCCAGGCTGAGTACCCGGCTTCCGCTTGCTGTGCAATATGTGCTCATGGCGTGACTCCTCTGGTGCAGGTTAGAATTGTTGGGAGCTGCGTTCCAGCCCCTTGATGACATCGACCTTTGGACCGGCCGTTGGCGCGGGTGCGGCGGCGGGACGGCGGCGTGGCAGCGGCTTGGCTTGCACCATGGCGGCGGGGGCTGCCATGGCGACCTTTTCATCGAGCAGGCTGGACTTGGTGGCGCCTTCCGTGTTGACGGGCTTGTCCTCGATCTGGTTGCGCAGCACCAGCGACAGGGTGCCCACGCTGCGTGCCAGGTCGAGTTTTTCCGCCTGGTCCGGCGTCAGCTCCAGGGTCACGGCGTTGACCACCTTGGGCTTGGTGTCGTCGCGGCTCGATTCCTGGGCGATGGCCAGCACGAGGATGCGTTCGAGCACGATCTTGGAAATGTTCGGATCGCGGTCCGGCGTCTTGCGGGCCCCTTCGCCCTGGGTGTTGACGAGGATGTCGACGAAGTTGCCGGGCAGGGCGAAGCCGGCCACGCCCACCACATCGTTGACGCGCACGGTCATGGCGCGCTTGCCCTCGGCGACGACGGCCGACAGGCCGCCCTGCGTGCCGGGAGGCGCCAGCTTGCCTTCCATGATCGGTTCGCCGTGCTGGATGCTGGTGCGCGTGACGCGCGTTTCCAGCAGTTTCGGATCGTTGATGGCGCCGGGCGGCAGCGCGTTCGACGGCCAGTCCACCATGCGCACCATGTCGGGCGTCAGGCGCGCGCCCAGGCTGATGTCGACCTGGGCCACGGCCACCTTGTTGATGTTGCCCGAGGCTTGGGCATTGATCCAGCGCGCGGCCACGATGACCGCGGCGAACGCCAGGATGACCGCAATGGCCATCATCGTCAGAGCGCGTGCGTTTCTCATTTTGCTTCCCCTTTGTGCTGGACCGCTTCCGGTCCGTTATGTGTGCTTGCAAGGTCGTCATCGCTGCCGAAATAGTTTTTCCATGCCCACAGCAGCCCTTCCGGCGACAGCTGCGCCGCGTGGTCTTCATAGCGCGCCTGGTCGCAGATCTGCGCGAGGATGTCGCGCGGATAGCAGGCCAGCAAGGGCCGCCCGTACTGGCTGTGCAGGTGCAGCAGATAGGTGTAGGAGGCTTCGTCGAAATTGATGCCCAGCTGGGCGCAGGTGCTGCGGAACACGGCCAGGTAGTGGTAGGCGCTCAGGGGTCCCACATGGATCTTGTAGCCGATGCGGCGCAGGAAGGAGTCGTCGGCCAGGTGCTGCGGCGCCAGGTTCGACGAGAACACGACGATGACGTCGAAGGGCACGGGGAACTTGTAGCCCGTGTGCAGCGACAGGTAATCGATGTGGCGCGCCATCGGCACGATCCAGCGGTTCATCAGCTCCACGGGCGAGCAGCGCTGGCGGCCCAGGTCGTCGATGATGAAGATGCCGTTGTTGGCCTTCAGGTGCGGCGGCGCCTGGTACAAACGCGTTCCCTGGTCGAATTGCAGGTCCAGCATGTCGAGCGTCAGCTCGCCGCCCGTCAGCACGGCGGGGCGTTCGGCGCGCACCCAGCGCGGGTCGGATGGCACGGGGCCGCCGTGCGACACGGTGTGCAGCATGGGGTCGAGGAAGGGCAGCACTTCGCCGTCGACCATCACGGCATGGGGCAGGGCGATGGCGCCGCTGAGCAGGCCGTTCAGGCGCTCGGCCAGGTAGCTCTTGCCGCTGCCGGCGGGGCCGTGGAAGAACAGGGCGCGTCCGGAATTCATGGCCGCGCCCAGTTGGTCGAGCACGGCCGAACTGGCCACCACGTTGCGAAATTCGCGCTGCACGTCGTCGCGGGTGACCTGCATGTCCGCCACGCTTTGCGCCAGCACCTGGTTGCTGTAATCGGCCAGGGTGACGGGAGCGGGACCGCTGTAGGCATTGCGGCGCATGTATTCGGCGGCGCGCAGGCGGCCCTGGTCGCCCAGCAGATAAGACAGGTCGGCGTCGGTGCCGCTGCCGCCGTTGCGGCGCGCTTCGCACAGTTTTTCGGCGCGCATGAAAGTGAGCAGCGGCTCGAGCACGCCGGCGCCCAGTTTCACGTGCGTCGACAGGGCGGGCAGGCCGATCTGGCCGCGCTGGAAGAGTATCTTGACCAGCAGTTCGACCAGGAACAGGAAGGGCAATCCCGTTTCCTCGACCGTGCGTGGCGCGCGCTTGGCGGCCGGTTCGACGCCGCCGCCGTCGCTGCGTTCTGGATAGGTGTCAGGCATGATGGATGCTCCTCGCTCGGGTGGCCGGATATCAGAAAATGAAGGGCAGCAGGCGGTACTTCACCTGGCGCATGTAGACGCGATAGCGCACGTCGGTGGACAGGAAGCGCTCTTCGCGCAGCAGGCGCATCACCATCATCGTCATCGTCGCCACATAGATGATGGTGTTGGCGAGCGAGGTATTGGCCAGCAGGTAGCCGCTCAGGGAAATCAGGTAGCTGGCATACAGCGGATGGCGTACCACGCGGTAGACGCCGCCCGTCTTGATCTCGCGCTGCGCCGCCACCAGGCCGAAGCTGCGGTTCAGCGACAGCAGGCCGGCGATCTGCAGCAGGCTGCCGACGGCCAGCAGGTAGCGCGCGCCTGGCCAGATGGCCATGTCGGCTGGCGCGAAGAGGAAGGGAGCGAAGGTGGCGCCGATGGCCAGCAGCCAGTCGCCCGCATCGGTCGAGACGCTGACGGGGGCCGAACGCACGATGAAGAACAGGGCGGCCAGGGTTTCGGCGACGCAGAACAGCAGATAGCTCCAGTCGCCGCTGTGCAGATAACCGACCACGTGGGCGCTGGCGAAGAACGCCCACAGGCAAGCCATGGCGATGCTGGTGAGCAGGCTGGCGTGGCGCGAGTGGCAGAAGGTGGCGAGGGTGTCCATGGTCAGTTCCTATGGTGGCGGGTCGTCGGAGCGGCGCGTTTCAGCGCAAGCTCCACAGGTGGGTGTAGTGCAGGAATACCTGCAGCAGGGTGCCGCTGGCAATGGCGAAGGCGTAGGCCAGTTTGCCGGTGGTGGGCGGCGGTTCGGCGATCGTGGCGGCGCCGCCGGCAAGGCTGTGCAGCAGCGCGCCCAGCATCATGTGATAGGTGTTTTTCAGCACCTGGCGCAGGCGCTGTCCCACCAGTGCGGCGGCCAGGGCCAGCACGCCGCCGCACAGGAAGGTCAGCAGGGCCGCTTCGAGCACGGCGTCGGGGCCGAGGAAGGCGCCGCACATGGCCATCAGCTTGACGTCGCCTGCGCCCAGGGCGCGCAGCAGATACATGGGCAGCAGCAGGGCCAGTCCGGCGGCGGCGCCGGCCAGCGCCTGCAGCAGTCCCAGGCCGCCGAAGGCCGCGTCGAACAGGCCGGCGCCCGATGGCACGAAGCTGTTCAGGATCAGTCCCGCCAGGGTGCCCCACAGCACCAGCCGGTTCGGGATGCGGCGCGTGCGCAGGTCGTGCCACAGGGCGGCAGCGAGCAGGGTGGCCAGCACGGCCAGGCACAGCAGCATGGGCAGGTGGGCGTTCATGATGTCAGTCCTTCCTTGCCCATGCAGGGCGCCGTGGCCATGTGCACGGCCGGCGCCGCGGCCTGGCTGCCCAGCAGCCATCCCACCAGGTGCCACACGAGCGCCGCGCCGGCCGCGCCGACATAGCCGTCGAGCGCATAGTGCCAGCCCAGGTGGATGGAGCCGAGCAGGATCAGCACGGCGAAGGCGGACAGGGCGATGCCGGCGGCGCGGTTGACGCTCCAGCCCACGATGGCCATCAGCACGGCCGTGGCCACATGCATGCTGGGCATGGCGGAGATGCCCAGCTCGCCGTTCGCGCCCTTGCTTTGATAGCCTTGCCACAGCATCTCCTGCACCTGCAGAGCCCAGACGGGGACGTGCCCGTTGGCCTCATGCAGGTAAGCCATCAGCGGCGCATACGGATCGCTGGCGTGC
The DNA here is from genome assembly GCF_036885605.1 of Janthinobacterium sp. TB1-E2. Classification (NCBI taxonomy): domain Bacteria; kingdom Pseudomonadati; phylum Pseudomonadota; class Betaproteobacteria; order Burkholderiales; family Oxalobacteraceae; genus Janthinobacterium; species Janthinobacterium aestuarii. The sequence continues at coordinate 5,153,217 of NZ_CP142523.1, read as the reverse complement.
AGGTGGCCGTAGTAGCAGGGGCCGACCGAGGCAAACAGCACGGCCATGACGCTGCCCAGGACGATCCACGTCAGTGCAAAGCTGAGCAGGAACTGCATGCGCAGCAGCGGGCGCCGGGTGTCGAGGATGAGCCAGTACAGGATGGCGTAGAACAGGAAGAACCAGAAGTGGTAGCTGAAGTTGAGCAAGCCCGTGACGAGCGGGTGGCCCAGCAGCGGCTGCAGCCTTTCCCATGGGGCCTTGCCGCCATGCAGCGCGATGTCCCAGGCGGACAGGGTGGCATCCCAGGTGTAGGGATGCAGGCGCGGGATGGCGCCCTTGATGACGGTGAAGCTGGAGGCGAAGACGGGGATCAGCAGCATGGCCGGCAGCGCGTGCAGCAGGCGCTCGTTGCTCAGGTAGCGGCGCAGATCGTGGTACAGATAATGGCACAGGCGGTGCGGGCGTTTCATCACCATGACGTGGATGGTGTAGCCGCACAGGATGAAGACGGGACCGGTGAGGATGGCCACGAGGAAGCCGGCCAGCACGTTGAGTATGTCCGCTGCGCTGGGCAGGCCGCCGGCCAGCAGCATCGCCACGGCGGCGTACGGCAGCACGATCAGCAGCAGGGCGCGGTGGGTGCGCAGCGAGAGGCGCAGGGTATTCATGACAGGGCCAGGACCACTTGGTCCTTGACGTAGACAAACAGCAGCTTGACCTGGTCGCCAAGCACGGTGATCGTGATGACCAGCACGACCGCGATCAGGCCCGCCAGCAGCGCGTATTCGATCGCTGTGACGGCGGACTCGTCGGATACACGGCTGAAGAGAGATTTCACGATGGGCCTCGCTATGCGTCGTCAAGGTGGGGGTGCCGGGGGAGACTGGAAAGCGTAGTCCGGGCCGGCGCAGGGCCGGTCCGGACAGCACCGCATCAGTTCGCAGCGGTGAGCTTGGTGCCGATGGTGCTGAAGGTTTTTTTCAGCTGCGTGCCGACGATGGTGATGGCGGCGATGATCACGACGGCAATCAGGGCAGCGATCAGGCCGTACTCGATTGCGGTGACGCCATCTTCTTCGCGGATAAAGTTTTTGATGAGGTTCATGACAACTCCTGGTGTGGTTAAGGTACGGCGGTGGATGAAACGGCATGACGGTGTTGCTTCCTGCTGCTACGACTAGGCGTTCTCATGGGCTTTCGCCCAGTGCCAGCAGTCCGATGATGCATACCACCGCCATGAGGGCCGCCACCAGGGCATAGCGGTAGAACGCAGCCTTTTCCTTGCCCTGCAAATAGGTGATCAGGGCGGTCGGAAGAAACTTGTCAAGGCGCATGCTGTGCTCCGTGTCGTGGTGGGCCGTGCGGTGATTTGCACTCCGGTAAATCCACTATAGAAGTTGGCACCTTGATCTACATCAGAAGAACATCCTTTTATTGCAAGGAGGAACTGCTTGTTTTTTTCGTGACAATTGTCATGGTCGAGTCTGGCGCGCAGACGCAACGGCCGTGCCGCTGGCTGGCGAAGGGGAGGCGGGGAAGAAATACGCGGCCGTGGCCGCGCGGGGATGCAGCAGGATCAGGCGCCGGGCGGCAACTGGCCCAGCTGGTGCTTGGTGGCGTAGGCGTACAGTTCCAGGCGGTTGTACACGCCAAGCTTGCGGTAGATCGACGTCAGGTGATTGCGCAAGGTGTGTTCGGAGATGAACAGCTGGTCCGCCAGCAGCTTGGCCGGCGTGCCGCTGCCGTGCACCAGCGCGGCGATGATCTTTCTTTCCTTGAGGGTCAGGCTGGCGATGGCGATCGCTTGCGCCGAGCCGCCACCGGGCTGGGTCAGCTGCGTCAGCATGCGTCCCAGCATCGCGTGTTCCAGCCACAGCTCGCCCTGGTAGACCTTTTCGATGGCCTTCAGGACCATCTCCGCCGGCGCATCCTTGCTGACGATGCCGCGCGCGCCCTTGAGCACCGTCTGGTCCAGGACGGCCTGGTCGTGGCTGGCCGTCAGCACCAGCACGCGCGTGCCCCCGCTCTGCGCCAGCGCGGGCAGGATGGACAGCGAGCTGATGCCGCCCAGGTCCAGGTCCAGCACGATCACATCGGGTTGCAACGCCTTTGCCTGCTCCAGCGCCTCGGTGCCGTCGGAGGCCGTGGCGACCACGCGCATGCCCGAGTGCTCACCGCCGATCAGCCGCTCCAGGCCCCACAGCATGGTCTTGTGATCGTCCACCAGCATGACGCTGATGACATGGCTGGCCGGTGGCATGTGGCGTAAGTCATTCATATGGGGATCTCGATCTGCACGGAGGTGTTGCCCAGCATGCTATGCGTGACGCGGGCCGTGCCGCCGAGGGCGGCGGCGCGCTCGGCCAGCGAGTCGGGCAGGAAATCGGGGACGTGCGCGGCGGCGCATTCGTTGTCGATGCTGATGTGCAGGGCGCCCTGCACGCAGGTCAGCTTGACGGCGCCGTGGCGCGCCGACGTATGCTTGCGGATATTGCTCATGCCCTCGTTGACGATCTGGAACACCTCGGCCGCCAGGCGGTCGTTGATGTGCAGGTCGCCTTCGATCTGCAGGGCGATGTCGATGCCATAGAATTCGCGGATCTGCGTGGCTTGGCGGCGCAGCGCCACCAGCAGTTCCGGCTCGCTTTGCACTTGCCCGTTCTTGAACGTGCGCGCGTAGCTGCGCAGGTCGGCGATCACCTGGCCCGACATGATGATCAGTTTTTCCAGTTCCGGCAGCAGCGGATTGCCCGGCGTGGCTTCGTTGCGCAAGGCGGCCAGGCCGTGGCGCAAGCCGATATACGGCTGCACGGCCGTGTCATGCAGGTCGCGCGCGATCTTTTCGCGTTCGCGCGAGGCCGCCTGCGACGCCAGCCGGTCGAGCAGGTTGATGTTTTCGATGACGGGAAACGCCTGCGCGCCGATATGGCTGAGAAACAGGGCGTCCGTCTTGCTCATGCTGGTGGCGGAGACGATAAAGATGCGGCCTTTGCCATTGCGCAGGGGCAGTGGCGCGCTGATGAAGGCATGCGCTTCGAGCAGCTCGGCCAGGCGGGCGCCCGCCGCGTCGTCATGCCGCAGCCAGCGTCCGCTGTCGGGCTCGAGCATGCGCGCGCCGCCTATCCACGGCAGCCAGGGGCCGGCGGGCTGGTTGTACAGCGCGATTTTATCGTGCGGGAAAGCGAGCAGGGGACTGGCCGCGTCGTCGCTGAGGAGCGAGTTGGTGTGCACGACGCCCGTTGCCGTTTGCAGCACGCTGCGCAGCGACCAGACCCGCGTGCCCTTGTCCTGCATGATCAGCAGACAGCTGCGGCCGTTGAAATAACTGCGGGTTTTTTCCAGCACCGAGGTAATGGTCTGGTCGACGCCGAAGCGCGGATTGGACAGCTGGCTGACATCGCGCAGCAGCGCCAGGTGGCTGCGCTGCGTGATGGCCGAACCGCCCCAGTAGGCGATCATGTAGCCGAGCGCCAGCAGGAAGGTGGTGCGCAGCAGCAGGCGCGACAGTTCCGCATCCGTTTCGCCGAACAGGGCAGTCGCGGCGAACAGGCCGGCCGAAGCGAGGGTGACGCGCGCGCCTTCCTCGAAGCCACGCTGGAACGACGAGGTCAGGATGGCAAAGAAAAAAAACAGGAAGAATAAAGTGTTGTGGCTGCTGGTGGAAAACACGATCAGCGCATACCAGGCCACGTCGAGCCAGTACAGCAAGATATCCTGGGGCAGGCTGAGGCCCAGCACGGCCAGCACGTAGAGCAGCAGGCTGTGCATGGTGTAGGCGGAAAAGATCAGCCAGGTAATCTTGCTCAGCTTGCCGGCGCTTTCGGGATCGATGAACAGGGTCAGCAAGGTGGCGCTCGACAGCAGCAGGCGCATGCCGTTCACCATGGTCGTATCCATGCCAGCACCCGGCAAGCCGGATTTGAGGGGAGGATCGAGTTTCACAAGCGCTCCTGGCCGTGTCCCGCATGGTGAGCCATGCGCAGGGATAGATACCACAGATAAATTCTTGTTGTTGTTGCTGCAATCACTGACGAGTCTACGCACACGCCGTAAAGATGTCTACTGGAATCCTTTGTCCGGCGTTGCTTTTTTTATAGCGGCTGCACCATCACGCGGTTGCGCCCGGCGCCCTTGGCCAGGTACAGGGCGCGGTCGGCGGCGCCGATCAGGGCGGCGATGGTCGGCTGCTGCTGCGGGTGCTGGGTGGCGATGCCGATGCTGACCGTAATGTGCTTGACCTCATTGCCCGTCTTGGCATGCGGAATGCGCAGCCCGGCCGCCCGTTCGCGGATCGCCTCGGCCATGCGCAGCGCCTGCGCCGCGTCCGTGTCGGGCAGGATGGCGGCAAATTCCTCGCCACCATAGCGCGCCAGCAAGTCGGTGGGGCGCTGCAGCATGGCGGCCAGTTCGGCCGCCACTCGTATCAGGCAATCATCACCTTGCTGGTGACCGTAATGGTCGTTGTAATCCTTGAAATGGTCGATGTCGATCATCAGCAGCGACAGGGGGCTGCCCGTGCGCATGGCGCGCCGCATTTCCTTTTCGATCGCCACGTCGAAGTGGCGGCGGTTGGCGATGCCCGTCAAGCCGTCGGCAAAGGTTTGTGAACGCAACACCATGGTTTGTTCGCGCAGCAGCTTTTCGCGGCCCACGGCGATGGTCACATCATTGATCTGGATCAGGCAGTGGCGCGGCGAACCGGGCAAATTGATCGGCGTGACGGCAATCGCCTGCTGCATGCGCTCCCGGCCTTCGGCCGCGCCATGCGTGTACAGGGGGAATGGCGCCTTGTGCAGGGTTTGCGACAGCAGCGACTGGAAATTGTCGCGCAGGGCCTGGGTGATGGCCGAGGCTATGCGCTTGTGGCGCAGTTCAGGATAGACGGCAAAGAAATCCTGGCCCAGCACGGCGTCGGCCTGGCACGCCGAGTGGCGCGCCATCCAGTGGTTCCACAGCACGATGCGGTGCTGTTCGTCGAGCACGATGGCGCCCAGGTTGACGGCGCCGAGTATGCTCTCGAGCAGGGCGAGTCGGTGCAAGGCCTCCGGCATGATCGTCACGCCTGTCCCAGGACCTTGGCCAGATAGCGGCTGACCTGCTGCTTCAGGTCGTGCAAGGCGGACAGGTCGAGCACGAATGCCACATAACCGTGGATCTGGTGCTTGGACAGCACGAAGTCGATATGCAGCATCAGCACGACGGCGTCGTCATCGTCGCCGCCGAACGAGGACAGGATTTCCGCGCTGGTGCCCACGTGGTACAGGGGCAGCGAGCCATGCAGTTCACTGTCGAACAGGTTGGCCAAAGTTCCCACGCAGGAATTGAGGATGATGTTGCCGATTTCGCTCATCGCCTCCTGTTCCATTTCCGTCAGTTCCTGCAGCGGCATGGCGTCGCCCACCATCAGGCGCACGATTTCCAGGCTCTTGTCTTCGGGGAACATCAATATGGCTTCGGTGGCGAAGGCGCCATCGTAATGCTGGCTGACGCCGCAGATGCGTTCGCCATCCTTCTTGCTGCCCAGCAAGGCAGCCGCGTCGGCACGGTTCAGGAAGGTGATCGACGGCACCGACATGGTGACTTCTTCATTGACGATTTCGCTCATCGCGGCGGCCGCATGGCCCACCCCGATGTTGAATATCTCTACGAGGGCATCGTTCTCGAGTTCGGAGAGATTGACCATGCTCACAGTCCCAGTGACGCGATCAGCTGGTGGATGCGCGTTTCCGTGATCGGTTTTTCCATGAAGCCGACGCCGAGCTCAGTGGCGCGGTTGCGGATGGCATTTTGCACGTTGGCCGTGACGAGAATGATGTGCGTTTGCGGGCACAGCGCGCGCAATTGTTCCGCCGCCGCCACGCCGCCCATGCCGGGCATGTTGACATCCAGTAATATCAGCACAGGGCTGATGGTCTTGACTTTTTCCAGGGCTTCTTCACCGGTCGCCGCCTCAATCACTTGCCAGTCGGCATGTTTGCTGAGGATGAACTGATGCGACATCAAACGTGAAACCCGGCTGTCATCGACAACAAGTACCTGTTTACTGTGATTCATGTGCTATTCCTGGAACGTCATATCGGGCAATCGTGCCATTTTCGCATATTTTAGAGTGCATAGAGAGGAATTGGCTGGGAATTGCCCTGGGGCAAAGGTTTCCCGCTTGGCTGTTGTATTCCATCGCATGGCCCGTCATCATGGCCGGCTGGCCGGGCTGGCAATCCGTTAAAATAGCGGCATTCCCCACTTTAGCCTTTTTTTGCCATGACCCAAGACGAATTGAAGCAAGCCGTAGCCCGCGCCGCCATTAACTATGTGGTGGACGGTGAAATCATCGGTGTCGGCACCGGTTCCACCGCCAACTTTTTCATCGATGAACTGGCCAAGATCAAGGACCGTATCAAGGGGACGGTCGCGTCGTCCGAAGCGACGGCCGCGCGCCTGGCAGGCCATGGCATTCCCGTCTTCGACTTGAACGACGTCGAATCGATCGCCGTCTACATCGACGGCGCCGATGAAATCACGGCCAGCGGCGCCATGATCAAGGGCGGCGGCGCGGCATTGACGCGTGAAAAGATCGTCGCGTCCGTCGCGAAACAGTTCGTCTGCATCGCCGACGGCTCCAAGCTGGTGGAAACCCTGGGCGCCTTCCCGCTGCCGGTGGAAGTGGTGCCGATGGCGCGCGCCGCCGTCTCGCGTCAGCTGGCCGCGCTGGGCGGCACGCCCCGCTTGCGCCTGAAGGCTGGCAGCGATCAAGCGTTCATTACGGATAACGGCGGCGAGATCATCGACGTGCTGGGCTTGAAAATTGCCGACCCGGTGGCGCTGGAACAGCAGATCAACCAGATCGTCGGCGTCATCGCCGTCGGCCTGTTCGCCGTGCGCGGCGCGAATGTCTGCCTGCTGGGCATGCCGGAAGGCGTGCGTACTTTGGCCTACTGATACGCAGCAGAAATCCGGGGTCAGTCACTGCGTGATCGGAATGCGCCTCACTGGGGCGCATTCCCCCGCCGGGTCTGACCCCAGCCTTCACTTTGCACAGCCCGGTACACGGCCATGGTGCGCAGCAAGCCGCCGAGGAAGAGGCCGCTGAAGCAGCCATAGCCGAGGCAGACTGGTGCGATGAAGCCGGTCGCGTGGGCATAGGCTGGCGCGATGGCCAGGGTCACGGCCACCGCATATTTCATGCAGAAGATACTCATCATCAAGATCAACGGCACCCAGCTGCCGGGACGCCGCACGCTGCTCCGTTCGGGAATGGCGACGATCTTGCGCGCATCGGTCAGCGTCCACGCCAGCGCCGCACCGGCCAGGGCGCCGATTGCCCAGGCGAACGGCGCCACGCCATCGAAGCCGAAACTGCCATGCACGCCGCTCAGCGACAGCGCCAGCATCACCATGGGAATGATGCACAGCTTGCGCAAGGTCACTTCGCGCGCGCGGCTGGCCAGCACGCCCCGGTAGACGAGAAAGCCCAGGATGGCCCAGACGTAGAGGGGAGTGTGGCTGAAGATTTGCTGCAACATGGTGTCCGCCTTGGAATGAGGTTGTCGATGGACGTACTGTGCCAGCCGGCGGCATGGGCGGCGAGCGGTGTGCGACGAAACGGGGAGGCGGTGCCGTGAAACGGCGGAGGCGGGCGTGAAACGTAGGCGAAACTGCCCGTGACGTGGTCACGGGCAAGCGATAAAACTTATTCCGTTGGCGGCACGTAGCCCATGGCGGCATCGGCGCCATCGCCGAAGAAATGCTTTTCCATCTGCGTGGCCAGGTATTTGCGGGCGCGCGCGTCGGCCAGGTTCAGCCGGTTTTCATTGACCAGCATGGTCTGGTGCTTGAGCCAGGCAGCCCATGCTTCCTTCGACACGGATTCGTAAATCTTCTTGCCCAGTTCGCCCGGGTACGGCGGGAAATCCAATCCTTCGGCTTCCTTGTTGAGTTTGATGCAGTGGATCGTGCGGGCCATCTGTGCTCCTGAATCAGTGTAGAGATAAAGCGTGATTATAAGGCACTTTGCGCCTGCCCTCGCGGGGCCGTCGCGGCCTGGCGACACGCCGTTTGCCGCGCCCTTGCGCTGGATCAAATTTGATCTGCGCCGCCCCAGCTAGTAAGATGCCTTATCGCGCCAGCCGCTGGCTGCGCCTCTTCCAAGCAAGTAGTAACAATTAACCAATATGGAATCCCTATGACCTCAGTGAAAGTCCATGGCATCGACGTCAGCAATACCGGCAGCTTCGCGCTGTTTGGCGGCATCAACGTGCTCGAATCGCGCGATCTTGCCATGCGCGCCTGCGAAGAATATGTGCGCGTGACGCAAAAACTGGGCATTCCCTATGTGTTCAAGGCCAGCTTCGACAAGGCCAACCGTTCATCGATCCATTCCTACCGCGGCCCGGGCCTGGAAGAAGGCATGCGCATCTTCCAGGACGTCAAGGCGGCGTTCGGCGTGCCCGTGATTACCGACGTGCATGAACCATGGCAGGCGCAGCAGGTGGCCGAAGTGGTCGACGTGCTGCAACTGCCCGCTTTCCTCGCGCGCCAGACGGACCTCGTCGTGGCCCTGGCGAAAACAGGCAAAGTCATCAACATCAAGAAGCCGCAATTTTTGAGCCCTGGCCAGATGGCCAATATCGTCGAGAAATTCAAGGAAGCGGGCAACGATCAGCTGATCCTGTGCGACCGCGGCACCTGCCTCGGCTACGACAACCTGGTGGTCGACATGCTGGGCTTTGGCGTCATGAAGAAGACGTGCGACGACTTGCCCATCATCTTCGACGTCACGCACGCGCTGCAGCAGCGCGACCCCGGTGGCGCCGCTTCGGGCGGCCGCCGCCAGCAAGTGGCGGATCTGGCCCGCGCCGGCCTGGCCGTCGGCATCGCCGGCCTGTTCCTGGAAGCTCATCCTGACCCGGACAATGCCCGCTGCGACGGCCCCAGCGCCTTGCCGCTGGACCAGCTGGAACCATTCCTGGCGCAATTGAAGGCGCTCGACGACCTGGTCAAATCGTTTGCGCCGCTGAATATCAAGTAATGATCTCAATGTGAAAAAGCCCGGCATGCCGGGCTTTTTCTTTTTACAAGGTTTTGATGAGAACCTGCGATTTGCGCTGCCAGTTATACATGTGCTGGCGGTCCTTCGGCAAGTCGTCGACGGTGGCCGGCACGAAACCGCGCTTCTTGAACCAGTGCGAGGTGCGCGTGGTCAGCACGAACAGTTTGTTCAGGCCGGCGGCGCGCGCGCGGTTTTCCATGTGTTTCAGGATGCGTTCGCCGTCGCCCTGGGCTTGCACTTCCGGGTTGACCGTCAAGCATGCCATTTCCGCCATCTTTTGCGCGGGGAACGGGTACAGGGCGGCGCAGCCGAAGATCACGCCATCATGCTCGATGACGGAGAAATAATCGATTTCGCGTTCGATCAGCTCGCGGCCCCGTTTGACGAGGGTGCCGTCCGCTTCCAGCGGTTCGATCAGTTTGATGATGCCGCCCACGTCTTCGATGGTGGCCTGGCGCAGGCTTTCCAGGTTTTCATGGCTGATCATGGTGCCCACGCCATCATGGGTAAACAATTCCAGCAGGGCCGAGCCATCCATCGAGAACGGCACGATGTGCGAGCGCTCGACGCCGTTGTGGCAGGCCTTGACGCAATGTTTCAAATAAAACGCCGTGGCGTCGGGCAGGAAGCCGGCCATCAGCACGGCTTCGGCCTGGTGCGACGACAGTTCGCGGATTTCCACGCCCGTCGCGTCTTCCATCATTGGCGTTTCGGTAATGAAAATCAGTTTATCCGCGTGCAGGGCGATGGCGGCGCTGCAAGCCACGTCTTCCATCGTCAGGTTGAACGCCTCGCCCGTGGGCGAGAAGCCCAGCGGCGAGAGCAGCACCAGGCCGTCCGAACCGAGGATGGAATGGATGGTTTCGGCGTCGACCTTGCGCGTGATGCCCGTCAGTTCCAGGTCCACGCCATCGATCACGCCCAGCGGGCGCGCCGTGATGAAGTTGCCTGAAATGATACGGATGGCCGCATGCGACATGGGCGTGTTCGGCAAGCCCTGGCTGAACGCGGCCTCGATATCGAGGCGCAGCTCGCCGGCGGCTTCCTTCGCGCATTCCAGCGCGGCGATGTCCGTGATGCGCACGCCATTGTGGAAGCGGCCTTCGACGTTACGCAAGGCCAGCTGTTCCGCCACCTGCGGCCGCGAGCCGTAGACGACGGTGACATTGATGTCCAGCGCATGCAGCAGGGACAAATCATGGGCCAGCACCTGCAGCGCCCCGGCGCTGACGAGTTCACCGGGGAAGGCGACCACGAAGGTCTTGCCGCGAAAGGCGTGGATGTAGGGCGCGACGGAGCGCAGCCATTGGACGAATTGGGTAGGGTTTTCCATTAAGCGCATTATAATTCGCTGCGCGATGTGCGCGCTTAAAATACCTGTAAAAAACAATGTCTTCAGCCAGCAATAAGTCTTCCCCTCCTTCCAACGTTGCAAATGTGCCCGCCGGCGGGGATGTTTCCGCGCCTGCCGCCACGCCTGCGCAGGGCCGCCAGCGCCCGCCCGTGAGCCAGCAAAGGCAGCAGCCGCCGCGCGCGGAACAACAGAAACAGCAACAGCAGCAGCGTGCGCCGCGCCCGCCGCGTGAGGGGCAGCCGCCGCGCAATGACCAGGCTAGCCGCGAAGAGCGCGAAAGCCGTGACGCAGCCCGCGCCGCGCGCGAAGCGGAAAAGGCTTTCCGCAATCCGCTGCCACCGATCACGTATCCGGAAGACTTGCCCGTCTCGGGCCGGCGCGCGGAAATCGCCAAGGCCTTGCTGGAAAACCAGGTGATCATCGTCTCGGGCGAGACGGGTTCCGGCAAGACGACCCAATTGCCGAAGATTTGCCTGGAATTGGGACGCGGACAGAAGGGCATGATCGGCCACACGCAGCCGCGGCGTATCGCCGCCTCGTCGACGGCCAAGCGCATTGCGCAGGAGCTGGGCACGCCGCTGGGCGAAACCGTGGGCTTCAAGGTGCGCTTTACCGATACCCTGAGCCGTGGCGCGTCCGTCAAGCTGATGACGGACGGTATCTTGCTGGCCGAGACGCAGACCGACCCGTTGTTGAAAAATTACGACACCATCATCATCGACGAAGCGCACGAACGCAGCCTGAACATCGACTTCCTGCTCGGCTACCTGAAACAGCTGCTGCCGCGCCGGCCCGACCTGAAAATCATCATCACGTCGGCCACCATCGATGCGGAACGCTTCTCGCGCCATTTCGGCACGCCGGAAAAACCGGCCCCCGTGATCGAAGTGTCGGGCCGCCTGTACCAGGTGGAAGTGCGCTACCGTCCCGTCGAACGCGAACAGGTGGCCATGCCCGGCGCCGCCAACCCTGACAAACCTGGCCAGCGCACGGCTGCTGCGCGGGAAAAGCGCGACTTGATGGATGCCGTCGTCGATGGCGTGGAAGAGCTGTGCCGCATCGGTTCGGGCGACGTGCTGGTGTTCTTGCCGGGCGAGCGCGAAATCCGCGACTGTGCCGAAGCGTTGCGCAAGCACCATCCGCCGCATGTGGAAATTTTGCCCCTGTTCGCCCGCCTGTCGGCCGAGGAGCAGGAGCGCGTGTTTAAAACCAGCAATGCGCGCCGCATCGTGCTGGCCACCAACGTGGCGGAAACCTCGCTGACCGTGCCCGGTATCCGCTACGTGGTCGACGCGGGCCTGGCGCGGGTGAAACGCTATAGCTACCGCAACAAGGTCGAGCAGCTGCAGGTCGAGCCGATCGCCCAGTCGGCCGCCAACCAGCGTGCGGGCCGTTGCGGCCGCGTGGCCGACGGCGTCTGCATCCGCCTGTACGAAGAGCAGGATTATTTGCTGCGCCCGAAATTCACGGAACCGGAAATCCTGCGTTCCTCGCTGGCCGCCGTCATCCTGCGCATGAAGTCCTTGCACCTGACGGATGTGGAAACCTTCCCCTTCATCGAGCCGCCGCTGGCGCGCGCGATCGCCGACGGCTACCAGTTGCTGCAGGAACTGGGCGCCGTCGATGAAGTCAATAAACTTACGCCGCTGGGCAACAAGCTCGCCAAGCTGCCGCTCGACCCGCGCGTGGGCCGCATGATACTCGCCGCGCTCGATAACGCGTGCTTGAGCGAAGTGCTGATCGTCGCTTCCGCCCTGTCCGTGCAAGACCCGCGCGACCGCCCGATGGAACACCAGCAGGCGGCCGACGAAGCGCACAAGAAGTTCGCCGATGAAAAATCGGAATTCTTGAGCTACCTGAAGATCTGGCGCTGGTTCGAGTCCGCCATCGAGCACAAGAAAACCAACCGCCAGCTGCAAGACAATTGCCGCACGAATTTCCTGTCGCAGATGCGCCTGCGCGAATGGCGCGACGTGCATTCGCAGCTGCTGACCATCGTCAAGGAGCAGGGCTGGCGATTGAACGAAGCGCCGGCCACCTACGACAACCTGCACATGGCCTTGCTGACCGGCTTGCTGGGCAACATCGGCTTCAAGGGCGAGGACGAGCCGGGCGCCGGGTATCTGGGCGCGCGCGGCATCAAGTTCCATATCTGGCCCGGTTCCTCGCTGCTGAAAAAGCCGGGCAAATGGATCATGGCGGCCGAACTGGTCGACACGACGCGCCTGTACGCGCGCTGCGTGGCGCAGATCCAGCCCGAGTGGCTGGAAAAAGTGGGTGAGCACCTGCTGAAGAAATCGTGGGGCGAGCCGCGCTGGGAAAAACGCTCGGCGCAGGTGACGGCGTCCGAACGGGCGACCTTATATGGCCTGGTGGTGTACAGCCAGCGCCGCATCAACTACGGCAATTTCAATTTGCCGGAAGCGCGCGAAATCTTCATCCGCGACGCCTTGGTCGGCGGCGACTTCGATACGCGCGCACCGTTCTTTGCGCACAACCACAAGCTGATCAAGGACATCGAAAATCTCGAGCACAAGTCGCGCCGCCTGGACGTGCTGGTCGACGATGAACTGATCGCCGCTTTCTACGACAAGCTGCTGCCGGCGGACGTGTGCAATGGCGCCGGTTTCGAGAAGTGGCACAAGGAAGCCACGCGCGACAATCCGAAGCTGCTGTACCTGAACCGCGAAGAGCTGATGCGCCACGAGGCGGCCGGCGTGACGACGGACCTGTTCCCGAAAACCATGTCCGTGACGGGCCTGGAAATGGGCCTGACGTACCACTTCGAGCCGGGCAGCGTGCGCGATGGCGTGACCTTGAGCGTGCCCCTATATGCCTTGAACCAGTTGCCGCGCGAGCGCTGCGAATGGCTGGTGCCGGGCATGCTGAAGGAGAAAGTGCATCTGCTGCTCAAATCCTTGCCGCAAAAATTGCGCCGCCACTGCGTGCCGCTGCCCGACTATGCGGCGAAATTCTGCGAGCGTGTGCATGAAGCGGGCGTGTTTGGCCGTGGCGACCTGATCGACGCCATCATCGCAGATATCCGCACGCAGATCACGATCAATGTGCTGACGACGGACTTCAAGCCGGAAACCCTGCCTGCCCATCACTTCATGAATTTCAAAGTGATCGACGAGCATGGCCGCCAGCTGGACATGGGCCGCAACCTGGCCACCTTGCAGGCGGAATTTGGCGGCCAGGCGCGCCAGAGTTTCCAGAAGCTGGCCGAAGTGTCGGGCGTGTCCGGTACGGGTACGCCCGGTGCCAAGGTGGCGGGCGCGCAAGTGGCGTCGCGGCTGCAGGCGCAAGCGCAGGGCGCCGCCGCCAACGCGGCAGCAGGCAAGGGCGGTGCGCCAGCCAAAGGCGCAGCCGCTGCTGCCGCGCCAGCGTCCGGCAATGCCACCGTCTCGCAGCACATGGGCTTGACGGGCTGGACCTTTGGCGAATTGCCGGAGTTGCTGGAAATCGTGCAGGGCAAGCTGACCCTGATCGGCTTCCCCGCCCTGGTCGACAAGGGCACGCATTGCGATCTGGAAGTATTTGACGACCCGACCGTGGCCGCTCGTACGCACAAGATCGGTTTGCGCCGCCTGTTCGCGCTGCAAATGAAGGAGCAGATCAAATACGTCGAGAAAAGCATCCCCGGTTTGCAGCAGATGGGCATGCAATTCATGGCCCTGGGGTCGCAGGAAGAGCTGCGCGAGCAAATCATCAACAAGGCGCTCGACATCGCCTGCCTGCAAGATCCGCTGCCGCTGGACGCCGCCTCGTTCGCCAAGCGCCAGGCGGAGGGCAAGTCACGTTTGGTCTTGCTGGTCAATGAAATCGCCCGTTTGCTGTCGCAAGTGCTGACGGAATTTCACGGCTTGCCGAAGCGCCTGCAGAATATTCCCGCAGCGGCCGCTACCGATATCCAGTCGCAGCTGCAGGGCCTCGTGCATAAACGCTTCCTGACGGAAAACGAATACACGCAGCTCGCGCATTTCCCCCGCTATCTGAAGGCGATCAACGTGCGTCTGGAAAAGCTGCGCGCCGACCCCGCGCGCGACACCAAGTTGATGGCCGAATGGCAATCGGCCGCCGCGCCGTACTTGCGCCAGGCCAAGGACCGCCAGGCCGGCAAGAACACGGACCCGAAACTGGTCGACTTCCGCTGGATGCTGGAAGAGCTGCGCGTGTCGCTGTTTGCGCAGGAGTTGCGCACGCCAATGCCGGTGTCTGCCAAACGCCTGCAGAAGGTATGGGAGTCGATGCAGCGGTGATGGCGCCTCTATAAACCTACTGCGCAGCTCACTATCGCGTCGGCGTTGCTCACCGTACTAGAGTACGGTTGCGCTACTCAACGCGATATTGAACTTGCTCGCTACGGTTTCTAGAGGCGCCTTGACGCTAACGATGGGCAGCAACATGCTCCTCTAATCCATCCTACCCGACCTACCCGGCTCAAGTGCGCTTGTTGAGATCATCATCATCGCTGAGCGAGGAGCGCGAGCCCAGATCGCCGAGGTCGCCCTGGCCGCTGCCCGTGCCGGCGCGGCTGCCGCTCATGGAGCTGCCGGTCAGGCTGCCTTCGCTGCCCGATTGCAGGCTGGCGCCGCTGCGCAGGTCGCTGCCGGATGGCATATGGCCTGCCATGCTGCCGTAGCGCGTGCCGCTGCCATAGAATGCTTCCATCTGCTGGTTCCAGGCTTCGCTGCCCATGTCGGGCCAGTTGTCCTTGTCGAAGCCGGGAGCGTTTTTCAGCAAGTCTTTGTCGACGTTCAGCAGGAAGCGCTTGTTGACGGTGTCCAGGGTCAGACGTTCCCAAGGCACGGCAAACAGCTTGTCGCCCATGCCCAGGACGCCGCCGAAGGACAGCACGGCGTAGGCGATCTGGCCGGTGCGCATGTCGAGCATGATTTCCTTGATGTCGCCCAGCTCCTCGTCTTCGTGATTGTAGACATCGTCCCCGATCAGGGTATCGGCCCCCATCAGGGCCGGCCCCGGGCCGTCGTGGTTACGGTACATGCCCAGGATGTCGCGGTCCAGATAGCTCATGGTGTTCTCTCCTCGTGTGAAGTGCTGTTCGAACATCCAGATTAAGCATACGCACTATGTGGCGTTTGATCTGCCTCAATGGTGCTAAGTAACCCCCAATAAATTATTATGATTTCTGACTTCCATAACCGGCGCTCTGCGGCGTTGCCCGCTGCTAGCAGTGCTCGCACTGCGTCGCAGTGGGCGCCTTGCATAGCATCCGGTTCTGTTCGTCATAAATTCACAATAATTTCCTGAGGATTACTTAGCGGCACTTTATCGGTGTGCAAACGTACGGTGCTGTCAGCCAATTGCGGTACTCTATGCGTTCCAAGGAGGAGGCCGCACATGCTGATGACGCAACGATGCAATGGGATGAACTTGCGGTACGCTCCACAACGACACGCACGCCGCGTGCCATGGTAAAGCCCGCCACCAAATGGCTGCGCGGGCTATTGCGCGCCGGTAAGGCGCAGCAGCGCACGGCGACCAAGCTGGCCAAGGTGCTGTTCGGGCCCGTGCCAGCCAAGCCCAAGGCCAAACCCCGCAGCAAGCCCGTGGTCAAGACCATGGTCAAGGCCAAGGCGACGCCGCGCGCCAGGCCCGCCAGCGACGCCGTACCCTCGCTGGCGCCCTTTGCCACGCCCCTGTCGCCACCGCGCGTGCGCAAGCGAACGGCGCCCCCGCCGGGCAAGTGGCTGGCCGCCCACTATGCG
The DNA here is from genome assembly GCF_036885605.1 of Janthinobacterium sp. TB1-E2. Classification (NCBI taxonomy): domain Bacteria; kingdom Pseudomonadati; phylum Pseudomonadota; class Betaproteobacteria; order Burkholderiales; family Oxalobacteraceae; genus Janthinobacterium; species Janthinobacterium aestuarii. Next base: position 5,137,101 of record NZ_CP142523.1, on the reverse strand, counting down.
CCGCTGCCGGAACTGGGGCAGATGCCGGGCCGGCGCCTGCCGTATTTCCTCTACCTTCCCGAGAAGGCGCCGAGCGTCGCCATGCGCAGCCGGGGCCGGCCGTTGCTGGTGATGCTGCACGGCTGCGAGCAGAGCGCCACGCAGTTTGCCGATGGCACGCGCATGAACCGCCTGGCCGAGCGCAAGGGCTACGCCGTGCTGTATCCGCAGCAATCGCTGCGCTCGCATGCGCGCCGCTGCTGGAAGTGGTACGACAAGCTGACGCAGGAGGGCGGCGGCGACGTGCGCCTGATCGTGGGCGCCATCGAGCAGGTGGCGGCCCGCTATGCGATCGACCGCGCGCGCATCTATATCTGCGGCATTTCCGCCGGCGCCGGCATGGCGCATATCGTGGCCCTGAACCATCCCCATCTGTTCGCGGCGCTGGGCCTGCATTCCGGACCCGTCTTTGGCGCCGGGCATAATCTGATCGGCGCGCTGGGCGTGATGCAGCATGGCGCTGCCGCCCGCGCCGACGTGGCCATCGATGAAGTACTGGCGCGTCAGCCCGCGTTTCCTCGCCTGCCCACCATCCTGCTGCAAGGGCTGGCCGACAAGGTGGTGCGGCCCATTAACCAGACGCAGCTGGTGCGCCAGAGCGTGCGCGTCAACCGCTTGCCGTTCGATACCGTGGTGACGGCGCAGCGCCTGCCTGGCGGCGCGGCGGGCGGGCGCAATCCAGCCCATGCGTATGCGCTGCACGATTATCAGGTGGGCAAGGATGTGCTGCTGCGCGTGGCGCAGGTCGAGCACCTCGAGCATGCGTGGAGCGGCGGCGACGCCAGCCTGCCGTTCAACGACAAGGCCAAGCCCGACGCCAGCAAGATGCTGCTCGATTTCTTCGCCAGCCACCGCCGCCGCTAAACCAGCGTGCCGCGCGCCGCAACGGTGCGCTGGCACTGGTACGCATCGTTCTCCCTTTCCCCGCAGGGCCGCGGCCAGCGCGCCGGCACGCTGGCCGTGCCCTTTTCAGCCTGAATTCTAAATACCGCAGTACCATGTATTTCACTCAAGTGGTATTGCTGCGGTATTTAAAAATCACAAAAACAGGCGTTAAAAATACTAACTGGTATACAATTGGTACACGTTTTCAGTGTGAAGCCGTGTCCGCCGTCCCATGCCCCGACGGCTGATACGCACTGACGGCAGCCACCCACGTTACGGAACGCGCCATGTCCATCAAGTCGAAGCAGTTGCTGTGGTTTTTTGCGTTTTTTCTCGTCTTTGAGCTCAACATCTATCTGTCGAACGACATGATCATGCCGGCGATGCTGGGCATCGTCGAGGAGTTCCAGGCGGGAAAAAAGTTCGTCCCCCTGTCCCTGAGCCTGTATCTGCTGGGCGGCAGCTCGCTGCAGATTTTCCTGGGGCCCCTGGCTGACTGCATCGGCAAGCGCAAGCTGGTGTTGGCCGGCAATACCTTGTTCTTGCTGGCCACCTTGGCCGTGCCATTGACCGCCTCGATCGAGCAATTTCTCGCCGTGCGTTTCATCCAGGGCATGGGCTGCTGCTTCATCTTCGTCGGCTATGCCATGATCCATGAACTGTTCGATGACATGGCGGCCGTCAAGCTGAGTAGCATTTTGTCGAGCACCACCATCCTCGCACCCCTGGCCGGCCCCATCCTCGGCAGCGCCATCATCAGCCGGCTGGACTGGCGCTACGTCTTTTTCCTGTCGGCTCTGCTGGCGCTGCTGTCCTTGCTGGGCCTGTTCAAGACCATGCCGCGCGCGGTCCCCAAGACCACGCGCCCGGACCTGGCCGCCATCATGCGCAGCTACGCGGCCATTTTCAGCAATGGCCGCTTCATGTTCGGCATGTTCACGGCCGGGCTGGCCACCGTGCCTCTGACGGCCTGGATCGGCTTTTCGCCCATCTTCGTGCTGCAGGAAATGGGCGCGTCCTACGCCACGTATATCGCCCTGCAATGCGTAATCTTGTCGGGCTTTGTCCTCAGCAGCATCGCCATCCAGCGCCTGCGCCAGGATTTCCCCCTCGTCTCCCTGCTGCGCCTGGGCGGGCTGATCGCGGCCGCCGGCATGCTGGGTGCCGGCGCGGGCCGCCATCACGTCGACGTGTTTGCCGCCTGCATGTTTGTCTATTCCATCGGTTTCGGCCTGTTCAACGGCGCGCTGATACGCAGCGCGATCACGGCCAGCAAGGAGGCGATGACCTTGACGACGGCCGCCATGAGCTTGCTGTACTGCATTTATCTGTCCGCCTGGCTGCAGCTGTACAACGTGCTGTGCCAGCGCTTCGGCTATGCGCTGGAAACGTATGCGCTGCTCAATATTCCCGTCATCGTGGCCATCACGGCCTGCCTGCTGCTGTTTACGCGGGGCATGGCGGGGCGCCGGGAAAGCGGGGTGCGGCTGGCCCGGCACTGATGGCGCAACGATGCGCTTGTTCTCGACCTTGCTTTACCTCCTGCGAAGTTTATTGACACTCTCCTGCGGAAAATGGTGCGCCCATGAAAATAGATGACCTGGCCTCGAAACACGATCAAGCAAAGATTTTCAACCTCGAATACGAGTTCCGCATCAACCGGCTGAAACTCGATTACATCACCCTGGCCGATGTCCGGCCGGCCGGCAGCGACCTGGAGCAACTGGCCGTCGAGCACCAGGCGGGCATCGCGGCCCTGCGCAGCTTCGTCGCCCTGAACTTCAACCATTTCAACGCGGCAAGCTGCTCTTCGCTCAGCTGCATCCCCACGCGCGCGCTTGGCGACGACGAGCGCTACCTGCACCGCATCTGGATGGGCGGACCGCTGCCGGCCATTGCGGCCGAAGCGATCGGGCAGTGGGGCGCGGCGCTGGAAGAGGTGCGGCGCAACGGCGGCGCGCCATATGTCTCCATCCTGTGGGTATGGGATGCGCAGCAGCTGTGCAATGACGAGCGCTTCAGCCCCACGGGCGGCGCCGGGCGCTACACGATAGGCCGCTACGCGATCGGCGGCACGACCCTGCACATCAACTCGCTGCGCGCGCTGGCGCTCGATTTCGCGCCCGCCCGCTTCGACACCCTCGATACCTTGCATACGCAGCGCTACTTCGCCACCTTGTCCGATTATTTCCGCATCCTCATCATGTGCGAATACGGGGGCCTGTATATGGATGTCGATACGATCCCGCATAATCCGGCGACGATTTTCCTGATGAAGCCGGAAGTGCCCGATTATTTCCAGCGCAAGGAGGATGGCAGCGAAGAGCGCCGGCATGTCAGCTGGATGAATCTGTTTCTCGATGAAACGGGCATGCTGATCGCCAAGAAGAACGATGCCGCGCTGCGCGTGATCCAGCGCAATGTGAACCTCGCCTATGCGGGCATCGACGCGCAGATTCCCCGTTCCTGCCCGCAATTCGAGGCGCGGCTGTTTGGCCAGTTCTATGCGGAATGGAAGAAGAACCTGGGCGTGACCGTGCTCAGCCATGCCGAGTTCTATCAGCGCTATTGCGTGCTGTATGACGGCGCGCGGGAAGCAGTGGCGGGCGGCATCCGCGGCATGCGCCTGCTGGACGATATCATTACCGACATGCACATTCCCTTGAGCGACGAGGAACGGCGCGCGTATGCGCGTTGCGTGGCGCGGCTCGACGAGATCGGCTGGCAGCTTGACGATCCTTTGATCCTGCCCGACATCGTCGATGTGTTCGATATCGAGGAAGTGCCGCGTATGGCCTATGCGGCTCAGCTGCGGGCCGACATCGACCATTTTCACTATTACTCGGTGCTGTCGGACGACCCGCAGCTCGACCGCGTGAATACCGTCTTTTGCCGCTACCTGCTGGCCCACCGTTCGCAGCATATTGCCGCCGGTGCTTTCTGGCGCCCGACCGTCGGCCGCCACGGCAGCCGCATGCCGGCCGCCAGCGATGCCGCCCCGCCAGGTGACGAGGCGCAGGCGGACCTGCTGTCGCATGCGCCGCTCACGCTGGTGCCGGGCGAACTGCTGGATGACGAGACGAAGAACCGCATGGCGAAGCTGCTGTTTGCCACCAGCTATCTCGAATACTGCTCGTTCGGTAATAAATTGAATCTGCAATTCGTCGAATTGCAGCGGCGGCAAAACATCGACCCGTATCTGGCGCACATCCACGGCCTGCATGACGAGGACGGGCGTTTCATCGGCTTTTTCACGGCCGCGACGATGGACGAGTTCCAGGCCTGCGGCGCCGTCTCCTATTACCGCGACGACATGAAGGCGCTCGACGATGCGTATGACGCCTTCGTGCTCGCGCATGCGCGTGCCGACGACTGTTTCGTCAGCAGCCTGGCCATCGACGAGAAATACCGGGGCCAGGGTTTATTCAGGCAGATGTTCCATGAAATCCGCGACCTGGCCAGCCGCAAGGGCTGCGCGCGCATCACCTTGACGGTGTGGGAAAAGAGCGAAGCGCTGCAAGTGTATCTGCACAAGGGTTTTCGCAGCGTGGGCACGTTCGACTATGCCTACAGCCTGTTCTATGACCGGCTGCATTTCCTCGTGTATGAGGGTAACTGAGGCGGGAAACTGAGGGAAGCGGGGGCGGCCGGCAGCCGCCCCGTGAGTAGCGTTACAAAGCGAGGAAGGCCAAGGCCGCCACGGCCGTCGGCAGCAGGGCGCCGGCCAGCAGGCCGACGGCGCCGATCGATTCATCCTTGAAGCCGCGGCGCAGCAGGGCCACGCCGGCCGGGTTCGGCGCATTGGCGATGACGGTCAGGCCTCCACCGGCCACGGCGCCGGCCATCAGCATGTATTTCGCTTCATCCGTCATGCCGACGATCAGCGAACCGAGGTAAGTGAGGGCCGCATTGTCGGTAATGGCCGTCAAGCCCAGGGCGCCGAAGAACAGGGCCAGCGGCTTCAGGCTTGAAACGATGGGTTGCAGCCACCATTGCTGCATGCCGCCCAGTACCACCAGGCCGCCCAGGAAGAAGCCGACCAGCAAGCCTTCCTTGAGGATCAGCGGGCTTTGATAGCGTTCGTACGCCTGCACGAAGCCGAGGAAGAACAGGAACAGGCCGATGAACAGCACGGGATGGTGCGCCAGGGTCACCACGCCGGCCAGCACGATCATGTGCACGAGGCTGACGGCCAGCGGCACTTTTGGCGCTTCCACCTCGCCGGCCTTCGGCTTGATGTCGGAAGTGTTGCTGTGCAGGTATTTGCGCAGCAGAATGCTCACGCCCGTGGCGTTGACGAGCACGGCGATGGCGGCCTTCCAGCCGAAATGGCTGGCCATGTAGGCGCTATCCCAGTTCCACGTGGTGGCCACCATCAGCACGGGCGGCGCCGCGTACGAGGTCAGGGTACCACCGATGGAAACGTTGACGAAGAGCACGCCCAGCGCGCCGTATTTCAGCCATTCAGGGATGCCCGGGCGGAAGATTTGCGGCGCCAGCATCAGCGCGGCCAGGGTCATGGCGGCCGGTTCCGTGATCAATGAGCCCGTCAGGGGCACGAGCGCGAGGCCCAGCCAGACGAGGCCCAGTTCCGTGCGCAGCGGCATCACGCGCGCCACGCTTTTCAACAGGCGCTGCACGGCGTCGAGCACAGGGCGCGAGGCGGCCACGACCATGACGACAAAGACGAACAGGGGCTCCGTGTAATGGCGCGACTCGGCATACTCGATGGCCGCATCGCTGCCCGAGACAAAGGCCATGATGAGGATCAGGATAAAGGCCCAGAAGCCGAACACGACTTCCACTTCGCCCAGCAAGTGCAGCAAGCCCGCATGGCGGGGATGGCGCCGCGACAAGGTTTCAAACGACTTGGCGGCAAAGGTGTGGATGAGCGCAAGGCCGAAGACGATGGCGCTGATGATTTGGATGGTGGTCAAATGCGTTTCCTTATGGACGGAGGAAGCCGGCTGGTACGTTGCCAACCGGTAAGGAGAGTGCTTATGGTACAGCAATCGATGCCGAAAACGGGGTTTTTCGGACATGGCGGAGCGGCCCCGGCGGTAGCGGCAGTCAGATAAACCTTGCCAAAAGTGGAGCTGGATAGTACTGTATATGCATACAGTATTCATCTATCTATCCAATGATGCAACATTCTCAATTGATGGCCTCGCCGGAAGCCTTGCACCCGTCCTTGTGGCGTGCATCGCAGCTGGGGCAGGGCGCCACGCGCTGCCTGGACACGGGCTTTGCCGCCCTGTCCGCGCAGCTGCCCGGCGGCGGCTGGCCCAGCGGCAGCCTGATCGATCTGCTGGTGCAGCAGCCGGGCAGCGGCGAATTGCGGCTGCTGGCCCCCGCGCTGGCGCAACTGCCGGGCTTGCCCATCGTGCTGTTGCAGCCGCCCCATCCGCCGCAGGCACTGGCCCTGGCCGCGCAGGGACTGGCGCCGTCGCAACTGCTGTGGCTCAAAAGCGCCGGCAGCAAGGATGCCTTGTGGGCGGCGGAAAACATCTTGCGCAGCGGTACCTGCGGCGCCTTGCTGTTCTGGCAGCCGCACGTGCGCGCCGACAGCCTGCGCCGCCTGCACCTGGCCGCGCAAAGCGGCAACACCCTGTTCTGCATGCTGCGCCCGCTGCACGGCGCGCAGGATGCGTCGCCGGCGCCGCTGCGCCTGTCCGTGCGCCCGGCTGCCGGCGGCATCGAGATCGGCTTCATCAAGCGCCGGGGACCGCAGCGCGACGCGCCCCTGTTCCTGCCCCTGCAACCTCCTTCATTATTGCGACGCCATGCGACTCTGGATCGGCCTGTGCCTGCCCCGGCTCCCGCTCGAAGTGTTTTGCCCGCGCTGGTCGGCTGACAGCCTGGGCGTAGTGCTGGAGCAGGAGCAAGTGATGGCCGTGTCGCCGCTGGCGCGGGCGGCCGGCATCAAGCCGGGCATGCGCCGCGCCGGTGCGCTGATGCTGGCGCCGCAGGTGCGCCTGCACGAGCGCTCGCCTGAACTGGAAGCGCAAGCCCTGCAAGCGGTGGCGCTGGCGCTGCTGCAATATTCGCCGCTGGTGGCGCAAGGCGAGGAAGCGACCCTGCTCGTCGATGCGGGCGCCAGCCTGCGCCTGTTCGGCGGCGTGCGTGCCCTGTGCCGGCACATCGAGGCCAGCTTGCGCGCGCTCGGCTACACGGCCCAGTTGTCGTGCGCACCCACGGCGCGCGGCGCCTGGCTGCTGGCGCGCGCCGCTATGCGCCGGCGCCGCGTGCTGGGCATGGAGAGCCTCACCCGCCGCCTCGACGGCCTGCCGTGCGCCTTGCTGCCGCCCGCGCGCCCCTACCTCGAGTGGTTCGAGGGCATCGGCTGCCGCACTCTGGGGCAACTGCGCCACTTGCCCCGGCCCGGCTTGCAGCGCCGTTGCGGCGCAGCCTTGCTGGATATGCTCGACGATGCGCATGGCCACAGCACGGAATTGTTCGTGTGGCTCGAAGCGCCGCCCACGTTCCGCGCCAGCCTGGAATTGTTCGACCGCGTGGAGCACGCGGACGCGCTGCTGTTTGGCGCGCGCCGCCTGCTGCAGCAAATGACGGGCTGGCTGTGCGCGCGGCAATTTGCCGTCGAGCGCATTCAATTGCTGCTGGCGCACGAACGGGGCAGGGTGGCGCGCCCGCCCACCGTCATCGACCTGGCGCTGGGCGAGGCCGTGTGGCGCGACGAGCACCTGGTGCGCCTGCTCAAGGAGCGCCTGGCGCAGCTGGCGCTGGACGCGCCCGTGATCGGCCTCACCCTGGAAGCGCTGCAGGTGCAGCCGATGGCGCCGCCCAGCGACAGCCTGTTTCCCGAGCCGGGCGGCACGCCGCAGGAACGCCAGCGCCTGCTGGAATTGCTGGTGGCGCGCCTGGGCACGGACAATGTCTTGCAGGCCGCGCCGCGCGCCGATTACCGCCCCGAAGCGGCCAACCAGTGGCTGCCGCTGCCGGCCAAGGCCGGCGCAAAAAACGCGCAGCCTGACTTGCCGCCAGGCTTGCCCGGCATGCCCCGCCCCGGCTGGCTGCTGGCCCAGCCCATCGCCCTGCTGATGCGCGAGCACCGGCCGTTTTATGGCTCGCCCTTGAAAATGGTGTCCGTTGCCGAACGCATCGAAGCGGGCTGGTGGGGCCAGTCGCAGGCGCGCGATTATTTCATTGCCGAAGGCCTCGACCACGCCCATTACTGGGTCTACCGCGAACGCATCGCCGGCTGCGGAGAAGACGCCGCGCCGCGCTGGTTTTTGCATGGCTTGTTTGGCTGAATGGGCTATCCTGCTGAAACTGCCATGCTTGGCTATACTGGCTCTCCGGCGCCGCATCTTTCATTGAAACAAAGGATATCCATGACACAGCTTTCCGACTTCCCCATCACCCAAAAATGGCCCGCCCGCCATCCCGAGCGCCTGCAGCTGTATTCGCTGCCGACGCCGAACGGCATCAAGGTTTCGATCCTGCTGGAAGAGCTGGGCCTGGCGTACGAGCCGCACCTGGTCAGCTTCGAGACAAACGACCAGACATCGCCCGCCTTCCTGTCCCTCAATCCCAACAACAAGATTCCCGCCATCCTCGATCCGAACGGTCCCGATGGCAAGCCGCTGGCGCTGTTCGAGTCGGGCGCCATCCTGCTGTACCTGGCCGAAAAGACGGGCAAGTTCATCCCCCAGGACGCGGGCCTGCGCTATGAAACGATACAGTGGCTGATGTTCCAGATGGGCGGTATCGGCCCCATGTTCGGCCAGGTGGGCTTCTTCCACAAATTCGCCGGCAAGGATTACGAGGACAAGCGTCCGCTCGAACGCTACCTCGGCGAAGCCAAGCGTTTGCTGGGCGTGCTCGAGCAGCGCCTGCAGGGCCGCGACTGGATCATGGGCAGCCAATACACGATTGCCGACATCGCCATCTTCCCGTGGGTGCGCTGCCTGGTGGGTTTTTACGGTGCGGGCGATCTCGTCGGTTTTAACAACTTCCCGAACGTGCAGCGCGTGCTGGATGCTTTCCTGGCCCGGCCTGCCGTCATCAAGGGGCTCGACATACCATCGCGTGGCTAAAACAGCCGTGGCCGGACGGCGCTACAATGCGCCATCGGCCGCGCTGCGCGGCAGCTTTGATCTGAGACAATGAAATCCACCCGGCAAGATTTTCCCGGCGCGCACGGCCATGTGCTGGCGGCGCGCCTCGATGCGCCCGACGGCGCCATCCGCGCCTACGCACTGTTCGCCCACTGCTTTACCTGCGGCAAGGACGTGCTGGCCGCGCGGCGCATCGCGCAAGGCTTGACGGAACACGGCATCGCCGTGTTGCGCTTCGACTTCACGGGACTGGGTGCCAGCGAAGGCGAGTTCGCCGCCACGAATTTCTCGTCGAACGTGGACGACCTGGTCGCCGCCGCCGACTTTTTGCGGGCCAGACACGCCGCGCCGCAATTGCTGATCGGCCATAGCCTGGGCGGCGCCGCCGTGCTGGCCGCCGCGTCGCAAGTGCCGGAAGCGACCGCCATCGCCACCCTGGCCGCGCCGAGCACGCCCGCCTACGTGACGCGCATGTTCAGCGACCACCTGGAAAAAATCGCCGCCGAAGGCGAAGCGCTGGTGCAGCTGGAAGGGCGGCCCTTCCGCATCCGCCAGCAATTCGTCGACGACGCTGGCAGCCACAGCTTAAAAGAGCACATCGCCGGCCTGCGCCGCGCCCTGCTGGTGATGCACGCGCCGAACGACACGACGGTCAGCCTGTCGAATGCGATGGATATCTTTACGGCGGCCAAGCACCCCAAAAGCTTCGTTTCGCTCGACGACGCCGACCATCTGTTGACGGGGCGCGATGACGCTGCCTACGTCGCCAACGTGATTGCCGCGTGGAGTGCGCGCTATATCAGCTAAGTAACTAAGCGGCCGCCCATGAAAAACGCCGCGGCAGCAGAAGCTGGCGCGGCGCAGATGGGGGAGAAAACGGATCAGTCTTCGTCAAACTCGGCCGAAAGATCCTTCCAGCCCTTGCTCACGGCAAAGGCCGAGAATTCCTCGGGCGCTTCCAGAACAATCAGTTTCTTGTCTTGCAGGCCCAGGTCGCCATGGCCGAAGTCGGGGCCCACGTAGCCGAGGCTGCGCAGGCGGGCCAGGATGTGGCCGACCAGGGTCTTGTCCTTGTAGGCGCCCGCTTCGAGCGGGGCGGCGAAATCGACGTAGACGTCGATGATGCCGTAGCCTTCGTCGAAGATGCGGATGGCCTTGATGTCGTGGGCACGGCCGGAGCCGTCGGTGGCCTTGAAGGGGCCGCTGAGCTGGATGTCGGTGTCATTGTTCATGCCGTCAGCATACACCAAAAGCCGGCCCCGCATGGGGGGCGCCATGCAAAATCCCCGGGATGGGTCATGTAAAATTTTCTTACAAATTTCGCGGCGTCTGGGGCGCTTTTTGCCAATTTCAAGGCCTTGAAAGGGACTGGAGAGGCCGTATATCGGTAACAAGCGGATGCTCATCGTGAGGTCCGCCCCTCTTATCGCTTCATTTGAAAAGGATATTTATCATGCGTACTTTTGACCTTGCTCCCCTCTACCGTTCCGCCATTGGCTTTGACCGCCTGGCACAGCTGCTCAACGAACAACGCGCCGATGCGCAACCGAGCTATCCACCGTACAACATCGAACTGGTGTCGGAAGACAAGTACCGCATCGTGATGGCATTGGCTGGCTTCTCGCGCGAAGAGATCGACATCATCACCGAACGCGACTCCCTGCACGTCACGGGCCGCAAGCAGAAAGATGGCGTCGAGCGCACGTTCTTGCACCGCGGCATCGCTGCCCGCGATTTCGAACAGCGTTTCCAGCTGGCCAACCATGTGAAGGTCACGGGCGCCACGTTTGAAAACGGCATGCTGACCATCGACCTGGTGCGTGAAGTGCCGGAAGCCCTGAAACCGCGCAAGATCGAGATCGGCGCCGGCAGCGGCACCGCCGCTAACGTCAATGCGCTGGAACAGCGTCAAGCGGCCTGATCTGATCGTGGCGCCCCTTCGGGCGCCCTGGCAGCCGGGAGGGTTCCCTTCCTCCCCATGCAGTAAAATACTGGCCGGTTGATCCGGCCAGTGTCACGTCTGGAGCCTGTTCGGGCCCTTCATTGAGCGCCATGCAAGGTGCATGCTGCAGGCCAGATTAAGCCATGCTTAAAGGCGCAAATACCTGTTTCCAAATAGAAAAATGTTAAGCACCGCCTAAGACTCGTGGCCCACTATTGCAGACATCAAAATCTCATTAAATGAGGAGCAATTCATGGAACAGCAAACGAATACCGCATCCCTGAAAATCAAACGCACCGTAGCCGCGCTGGCCGCGATCGGTGTGCTGGGCGCCGGTGGCGCCATGGTGGTGCATCAGAACAATGCCGGCGCGAATGCCGCTGCCGCTGCCCCAGGCGCCCCCGTGGCCGCCGCCGTGGCGCCCACCGCCAGCGCGCCGCTGGTGGCCTTGCCCGACTTTAGCCAGATCGCCGCGCGCAACAGCCCGGCCGTCGTCAATATCAGCGTGACGGGCAGCACCAAGGTGGCTTACGACCCCTCGGCCCAGGCCGGCAATGACGACTTCGGCAACGATCCGTTTTTCGAATTCTTCCGCCGCTTCCAGGGGCCGCAAGGCGGGCAGCGCGGTGGCCGCGACGTGCCCACGCACGGCCTCGGTTCCGGTTTCATCGTCAGCCCCGACGGCATCATCATGACGAACGCCCACGTGGTGCGCGATGCGCGCGAAGTGACCGTCAAGCTCAACGACCGCCGCGAATTCCGCGCCAAGGTGCTCGGTACGGATCCGAAGACCGATATCGCCGTGCTGAAAATCGACGCCAACAACCTGCCCGTCGTGCCGCTCGGTCATTCGAGCGACCTGAAAGTGGGCGAGTGGGTGCTGGCCATCGGTTCTCCTTATGGCTTCGACAGCACGGTGACGGCCGGCGTCGTCAGCGCCAAGGGCCGCTCCCTGCCCGACGACAGCAATGTGCCGTTCATCCAGACGGACGTGGCCGTCAACCCCGGAAACTCGGGCGGCCCGCTGTTCAACACGCGCGGCGAAGTGGTCGGCATCAATTCGCAGATCTACAGCCAGACGGGCGGCTTCCAGGGCCTGTCGTTCGCCATCCCGATCGACTTGGCCGGCCGCATCAAGGACCAGATCGTCGCCACGGGCAAGGCCAGCCACGCCAAGCTGGGCGTGACGGTGCAGGAAGTGAACCAGGGCTTTGCCGACTCGTTCAAGCTGGCCACGCCGGAAGGCGCCTTGGTCGCCAACGTGGAGCGGGGCAGCCCGGCCGACAAGGCGGGCCTGAAATCGGGCGACGTGGTGCGCAAGGTGAATGGCCAGCGCATCATCGGCTCGGCCGACTTGCCGGCGCTGGTGGGCACGTCCTTGCCAGGCGACAAGATCACGATGGATGTCTGGCGTGACGGCAAGATCGTGAGCCTGACGGCAACCCTGGGCAATGCGGCCGACAAGGTGGCCGACGTGGCGAAGAGCGACAGCGCCGCTGGCAAGGTAAAGCTGGGCCTGGCCCTGCGTCCGTTACAATCGGATGAAAAACGCGAGGCGGGCATCAGCGCCGGCCTCTTGGTGGAAGACGCGGGCGGTGCTGCGGCCAACGCCGGAGTGCAGCCGGGCGACGTGCTATTGTCGGTCAATGGCCGTCCCGTCAACACGGTCGAGCAGGTGCGCGACGTGGTGGAAAAATCCGCCAAGTCGGTCGCCTTGCTGATACAGCGCGGACCCGACAAGATTTTTATTCCCGTGCGTTTAGGCTGAAAACAAGAGTAACGAGATAGAGAGGCAAGCCATGCGCTTATTGCTGGTAGAAGACGATACGATGATCGGCGAGGTGGTGCTCGATTTGCTGCGCGCCGAGCATTACGCGGTGGACTGGGTCAAGGATGGCGACATGGCCGATACGGCCCTGCAGACGCAGACCTATGACCTGGTATTGCTGGACCTGGGCTTGCCGCGCAAGGATGGCCTCGACGTGCTGCGCTCGATGCGCTTGCGCAAGCTCGACACGCCGGTTCTCGTGGCCACGGCGCGCGACGCCATCGAGCAGCGCATCGCCGGCCTCGACGCGGGCGCCGACGATTACGTCTTGAAGCCGTATGACCTTGACGAACTGCTGGCGCGCATCCGTGCCCTGTTGCGGCGCGCCTCGGGGCGGCCGGAACCGGTCTTCGAACACCAGGGCGTTTCCATCAATCCGCTGACGCGCGAAGTGATCGCCGAAGGGCATCCCGTCAACCTGTCGGCGCGCGAATGGGCCGTGCTGGAAGCCTTGATCGCGCGCCCCGGCATCGTGCTGTCGCGCGCGCAGCTGGAAGAAAAGCTGTACAGCTGGAAGGATGAAGTCAACAGCAATGCCGTGGAAGTGTATATCCATGGCTTGCGCAAGAAGCTGGGCAGCGACTTGATCCAGAACGTGCGCGGCCTCGGCTACATGGTGCCCAAGGCATGAGGATGAAGGTCACGGTGACGCATTCACTGCGCGGCCGCCTGCTGTGGTTTTTGCTGGCGGCCATCATCATGGCGGCCCTGGCGCAAGCGTCGATCGCCTACCGCAGCGCCCTGTACGACGCCGACCAGATTTTCGATTACCACATGCAGCAGATGGCTTTGTCGCTGCGCTCCGGCGCGCCGCTGGCCAACCACGCGCAAGCCTTGCCGGCCGATCCCGTCAACAACGACATGGTGGTGCAGGTATGGACGCCGGACGGCGTGCAGGTGTTCCGTTCGATCACGCGCGCGGAATTGCCGCAGCGCGCCGTGCTGGGCTTTTCGAACGTGAAGGCGAACGGCACGACCTACCGCATCTTCTCCGTGCAAACCAGTTCCCAGACCGTGCAGATCGCCCAGGACATGGCCGTGCGCAAGCGCATGGCCGGCAGCCTGGCGCTGCGCACGGTGGGGCCCATCGCGCTGATGGCGCCGATTTTGATGCTCGTCGTCTGGTGGGTCGTCAGTGGTTCGCTGGCGCCCGTCTCGCGCGTGCGCAAGCAGGTGGCGGCGCGCCAGGCGGACGATCTGTCGCCCGTTTCGGAAGCGGGCTTGCCCGACGAGGTGCGTCCCCTGGTGCATGAGCTGAACCTGTTGTTCGGCCGCGTCAAAACGGCATTCGACGCGCAGCAGCATTTCGTCGCCGACGCCGCGCATGAATTGCGCACGCCGCTGGCGGCCCTGAAACTGCAGGTATTGAGCCTGGAGCGGGCCGAATCGCAGGAAAAGCGCAGTCTGGCGATCTCCCGCGTCAGCGCCGGCATCGAGCGGGCCACGCGCCTGGTCGAGCAGTTGCTGGTGCTGGCGCGCCAGGAAGCGAGTGCCGCCAGCGGCGACCAGCTGCAGGCGGTGGATTTGAACGACGTCGTCAAGCGCGCGCTGGGCGACATGGCCGGCATCGCGCAGGCGCGCAAGATCGATCTGGGCCTGCATCACATGGATGCGGCCAAGGTGGCGGGGCAGGCCGATGCGCTCAACATCATGCTGCGCAACCTGGTCGACAACGCCATCAAGTACACGCCGCAGGGCGGCACGGTCGACATCGACCTGCGCGCCAGCCCCGTCGGCGTGACGTTATCGGTGGAAGACAGCGGCCCCGGCATTCCGCCCGAGGAGCGCGAGCGCGTCTTCAGCCGCTTCTACCGCGTGCCCGGCACGGACGCCAACGGCAGCGGCCTGGGGCTGGCCATCATCAAGGCCATCGCCGAGCGCCACGGTGCGCGCCTGGTGCTCGATAAATCCGAGCGCCTGGGCGGCCTGTGCGTGCGCGTGGAGTTTCCGCAAGCCGTGAAAAAATAGCGTTTTGATCATGATCTTTGGCATGTTGCATTGACGCGCGCGCCGCTGGCATATATTGTCTGCGCAATAAGCAATCAAGCAAACGGAGCGCAGCATGCAGAAGATCGGCTTTTCAGGAACCCTCGACCCCATCACCAATGGCCATATGTGGGTGATCGGCGAAGCGCGTTCGCTCGCCGACGAGGTGATCGTGTTCCTGTCGCAAAACCCCGCCAAGCGTCCCCAATTTCCCGCTGAAGACCGCAAGCGCATCATCGAGCAGAGCGCGCGCGAGTGCGGCTGGGACAATGTGCAGGTGGTCATCGTCAAGGGCGACTACACGGCCCGCGCGGCGAAAAAGCATGGCTGCGACTACTTGATCCGAGGCATTCGCACAACGGCCGATTTCGACTATGAAAACCTGATCCAGCAAACGAACGTGGACGTGCTGCAGGGCGCCAAGACGATCTTCGTGATGCCGCCGCGCGACCTCGGCTCCGTCAGCTCCAGCTTCGTCAAGGCGCTGGAAGGACCTGTGGGCTGGAACTGGACCATGAAGAAATTCGTCCCCGGTCCCGCCTACCAGGCGTGGATACTCGACTGCCTGCGCAAGGAGTGGGAAGCGCTGTGGAACTATGCGACTACCTCGCAAGATGACATCGCGCTGGCGGACCACTGGTTCGCCCACCTGACGGGACCGCAGGCGTATGGTGGCGCGGACCGCCACTATCACAACCTCGACCATCTGGTGCATGGCCTGTCCGAGATCCGCGTGTGGGCCGACAATACCTTTGCGCCCAAGCGCGATAGCGCGCTGGTCAAGAAGGCGTTCTGGTTCCACGACGCCGTCTACAGCCACGACGACGATGCCCTGTATTCGAGCGAAGAGGCGAGCGCCCAGCTGTGGCTGGCCAGCGGCCTTGATGCGGGCGACAACCAGGATGTGGCGCAATTGATACGCGCCACCGATCACTTCCAGGGACCCGGCATCAGCCATGCGCTGAAGGACGCCATGCTCAGTGCCGACCTGGCCATCCTGGGGCAGGATGAAGAAGTGTATCAAGCGTATACGCAAGCCATCGGAAGAGAATACGCGCACGTGGACCCCGTACGCTTCAACGAACAGCGGGGCCTGGCCCTGCAGCACCTGAGCGCCAAGGCGCAGGCGGGCCAGCTGTTTGGCGATGCGTATTTCGCCGACCAGTACAACGAGCGGGCGATAGACAATATGCGCAAAGAGATCGCGGCGCTGGCGGGGAATTGAGTTTAACGGCGGCTGGCTGCTGCATGCAGCAGTGCATCCTCGAGCCGGTCATTGCCCCAGAATAATTCTCCAGCGTTGATGAAGCTGGGGGCGCCGAACAGGTTCAGCGCTTGTGCCTGCTCGGTCTGGCGGCGCAGCCGCAGCTTGTTATCTTGTGTCAAAGCCAGCGCCAGGACGGCGCGTGCATCGAGACCCAGTTCCTCCAAGGCTTCGCTGACGGCCTCGATGTTGTCGATATCACGGTCCGCGGCAAAATTCATCGTCATCATGCGGCGCGCGAATGGCGCAATCCAGCCCTGGTCCGCGCCGATCAAGGCCACACGCATGGGCAAGAGGGCCGTGCGGGGAAAGGAACTCGGCTGCTGCCATGGCAACGCGTACTTTTCGCACTGGCGCGCCATGTCGCGCCACGTGTAGTCGCCCTTGAGTTTTTGCAAGATGAAGGGCGATGTCTGCCAGCCCAGCGCCTTGAAGACGACGCCCAGCAGGAAGGGTTTCCAGATCACATGCACCTTCTTTTCACGCGCCAGCGCTTCGATGCGCATGGCGCTCAGGTAGCTGTAGTTGCTGCCGAAATCGAACCAGAATTCCAGTGTGGCCATGGCATCGCTTCCAGGTGGTGATGCTAAGTAGGGCGTAATAAATTATTGTCATTTCTGACTTCCATAACCGGCGCTCTGCGGTGTTGCCCGCTGCTAGCAGTGCTTGCACTGCGTCGCAGCGGGCGCCTTGCAGAGCCTCCGGTTCTGTTCGTCATAACTTCACAATAATTTCCCACGACCTACTTAGCGAGCCGCCGCCTTGGCGCGCGCCGCATGCAGCTTCTTGAAGCTGTCGATCAGGCGCTGGTGCCTGTCGAGGCCTTCCAGCTGCATGCTGGTCGGGGTCAGGCCGAAGAAGCGCACGCTGCCTTCCACCGAGCCCAGCACTGCATCCATCCGTTCGTTGCCAAACATGCGGCGGAAATTGACGACGTAGTCGTCCAGTTCCAGTTCGTCATCGAGCTCCACTTCCAGCACCACGTTCAAGGCTTGATAGAACAGTTTGCGCTCGAGCGTGTTGTCGTTGTACTGCAGGAAGGTTTCCACCAGCTCCTTCGCCTCCTCGAACTGCTGCAGGGCGAGATGGATCAGCAGCTTCAATTCCAGGGTCGTCAGCTGGCCCCAGACCGTGTTTTCGTCAAATTCGATGCCGATCAGGGTGGCGATGTCGCCGTACTCGTCGAGCTCGCTGTTTTCCAGGCGGTCGAGCAAGTCTTCCAGGCCGGCATCGTCCAGCTTATGCAGGTTCAGGATATCGGCGCGGAACAGCAGCGCCTTGTTGGTGTTGTCCCAGATCAGATCTTCGACCGGATACACCTCGGAATAACCGGGCACGAGGATGCGGCAGGCCGTGGCGCCCAGCTGGTCGTATTCGGCCGTGTACACTTCCTTGCCCATGCCGGCGAGGATGCCGAACAGCGTCGCCGCTTCCTCGGCATTCGAATTTTCGCCGTGGCCGGAAAAATCCCACTCGACGAAATCGTAATCGGCCTTGGCGCTGAAGAAGCGCCACGAGACGATGCCGCTCGAATCGATGAAGTGTTCGACGAAGTTGTTCGGCTCGGTGACGGCTTCGCTGGCAAACGTCGGCTGCGGCAAGTCGTTGAGGCCTTCAAAGCTGCGGCCCTGCAGCAATTCCGTCAGGCTGCGCTCGAGCGCCACTTCCAGGCTCGGGTGCGCGCCGAACGAGGCGAACACGCCGCCCGTGCGCGGGTTCATCAGGGTGACGCACATCACCGGGTACACGCCGCCCAGCGACGCATCCTTGACCAGCACGGGGAAACCTTGCTCTTCCAGGCCGGCGATGCCGGCCACGATGCCCGGGTATTTCGCCAGCACTTCCTGCGGCACGTCGGGCAGGGCGATTTCGCCTTCGAGGATTTCGCGCTTGACGGCACGTTCAAAAATTTCCGACAGACATTGCACCTGCGCTTCGACCAGCGTATTGCCGGCGCTCATGCCATTGCTGACGTACAGGTTTTCGATCAGGTTCGAGGGGAAATACACGACTTCGCCATCCGAGTGACGCACATACGGCAGCGAGCAGATGCCGCGCTCGGCATTGCCGGAGTTGGTGTCGATCAGGTGCGAGCCGCGCAGCTCGCCATCGGGGTTGTAGATATCCAGGCAATATTCGTCGAGAATTTCCTTCGGCAACGCATCCTTGCGGCCCGGCTTGAACCAGCGCTCGTTCGGGTAGTGGACGAATGGCGCGTTGGCGATGTCCTCGCCCCAGAACGAGCCGGCGTAGAAATGGTTGTTGCTGAGTCGCTCGATATATTCGCCCAGGGCCGACGCCAGCGCGCTTTCCTTGGTCGCGCCCTTGCCGTTGGTGAAACACATGGGCGAATGCGCATCGCGGATATGCAGCGACCAGACATTCGGGATGATGTTGCGCCACGAGGCGATTTCAATCTTGATGCCCAGGCCCGCCAGCAGGCCCGACATATTGGCGATGGTCTGTTCCAGCGGTAAATCCTTGCCGACGATATAGGTGCTCGCGCCAGGGGCCGGATTCAGGGCCAGCAAGGCCTGGGCGTCGGCGTCCAGGTTCTCCACTTCTTCAATCACGAACTCGGGGCCTGTTTGCACCACTTTTTTCACGGTGCAACGGTCGATCGAGCGCAAGATGCCCTGGCGGTCCTTGGCCGAGATATCGGCCGGCAGCTCGACCTGGATCTTGAAAATCTGCTGGTAACGGTTTTCCGGATCAACAATATTGTTTTGCGACAGGCGGATGTTTTCGGTGGAAATATTGCGCGTATCGCAATACAACTTCACGAAGTAGGCCGCGCACAGTGCCGATGATGCCAAAAAGTAATCGAACGGGCCAGGCGCCGAGCCATCGCCCTTGTAGCGGATGGGCTGGTCGGCGATGACCGTAAAATCGTCGAACTTGGCTTCGAGACGCAGCTTGTCGAGAAAGTTGACTTTAATTTCCATGAGGTAATCCAATACAGTGCTTATGAGTTAGGCGCTATTATCCGTGCTTTCTGCCGCAGGGCAAACATTGTTCACTGCGGCTGTGCTGGCCGGGCACCGTCGGGGCAATGAGGCAGGCTGATAAATATGCGAGGCGACCGAACTGAACATGCGAATAACACTGATGCGTCACGGCGAGCCGCAACTCGCCAAGGGCGGCTGGATAGCGCCCATGCAAATGGGACAGTGGATTGATCTCTACAATCAATCGCTGATCAAGGAGGGCGACATTCCTCTGGAGTGCCCCGTGGCCGCGCTTTCCGCGTCGACCATCGTGGCCAGCACGGCGCCTAGGGCGTGCTCATCGGCCAGGGCACTGGGCGACTTGCCATTCACGCAAGAGGCGATTTTCACTGAAGCGGAGCTTCCCTTTGCGCTCTGGAAAGCGCCCTGGCTGCCGCCTCAAGCCTGGGCAGTGATTTTCCGCCTGCTGTGGCTTTGCGGTTATGCGCGCGGCTCGGACTCGCTGACGCTCACCCGGCAGCGTGCCAGGGCCGCCGCCGAGCGGCTTGTTGCGCTTGCCGCCAAGGGGCCTGTGCTGCTGGTCGGACATGGCATCATGAATCGTTTGATCGGCAAGGAACTGCAGGCATTGGGTTGGCTTGCCCGCAACAGGCAAGGCAGCCGCTACTGGAGCATGGGCGTCTACGAGTTGTGAAACTGGCGGGGCGTGGATCGATACAATAGATGGTGATGTGATCGAAACGCTTGGACCTTCCCATTGCGAAGGTCAGCGTCATCCATAAAGAAGGCCGTGCCGATGCAAATTTCCATGAATGATGTGATCACCGAGCAAGAAGTGATAGCCCTCTACAAGGCTAACCACTGGTCGTCCGCGGAAAAGCCCAAAGAGCTGATGGCCGCGCTGCGTAATTCCCACAGCCTGGTGACGGCCCGTGCCGATGGCAAACTGATTGGCATCGGCAATGCCATTTCCGATGGCCATCTGGTTGTTTACTTTCCGCATATGCTCGTCGATCCGATGGCGCAGGGCCAGGGCGTCGGCAGAAAGATGATGGCGGCCATGCTGGAAAAATATGCGGGATTTCACCAGCAAATACTGACGGCGGACGGCAAGGCCATCGCGTTCTACGAATCCGTGGGATTTGTTCGTGCCGGGAAAACAGAGCCCATGTGGATCTATGCGGGCGATGAGCATTGAATGGTGATGCCGACATAAAAACAGCGGCTGCCCATGCTGGCGCAGCCGCTATTTTTTTAGGCGGACACGGTGGTCAGAACTTCACCCACAGCCGACCGAAATACGAAGCGCCGTTCAGGCCGAATTGCACGCTGTCGTATTTGAAGCCGTTATCCGTCTCGTCCGCGTTTTGCGTGGTGGGCTTGACGTTGAAGATGTTGTTGCCGCCGAAAGTCAGCTTGGTGTTCTTGCTGATGCTGTAGGTAAAGCTCAGGTCGGCCGAGGTCTTGGCCTTGTAGCGGGCGTTCGGTACGCCTTCGGCCGTGCCGCTGAAGGTGCCCAGGGTTTGCGGGCCAAAATAGATGATGCGCAGATCCGATTCCAGCTTGCCCGTGATGTAGTCGAAGCCCAGCGTGGCTTTCGCGCGCGGGCCGCCCTGTTCGATGAACAGGCGTTCGCGCTCGGACAGCAAGACATCTTCGAAGCCCGTCAGCGAGGCGGGCGTCTTGACTTTCGTCACTTCCGTCTTGCTCAAGTTCAAGGCCACGAAGGTGTTCAGGCGGTTGCCGGCCAGTTCGCCCTTGTGCGAGGCCGTCAGGTCCAGGCCGCGCGTGCGCGTGTCGATGGAGTTGACGAAGAATTGCGCCTCGCCCACGCCCAACAGGGCCAGGCGCGCGGCCAGGTCAGGGTAGTTGTCGGCATTGAAGCGGCCCGACAGCACGATGCGGTCCTTGATCTTGATGTTGTACAGGTCGGCCGTGACGGAGATGGCTTGCGTCGGCGTCCAGGTGGTGCCCAAGGTAAAGCTGGTGGATTTTTCCTCTTTCAACTTGGGAATGCCGGCCGCGTTGGCGACGGTGCCGCCGTTCGGCGCCAGCACCACGTCGGTGGGCACGCCGCCGATGAAGTCGGTGAAGGTGGACGAGAAATACACTTGCTGCAACGATGGCGCGCGGAAACCCGTGCTGGCGGAACCGCGCAGCAGCACGTTCGGCGCCAGCTTGTAGCTGCCGGCCAGCTTGCCCGTCACGGTGGAGCCGAAGTCGCTGAATTTTTCATAGCGCAAGGCTGCCTGGGTTTTCAGGCGTTCCGTCCATTCCAGTTCCACGTCGCCATACGCGGCGATGCTGTGGCGCTTGGCCTTCGTGGCGTCGCCGGGCTGGAAGCCGGGGAAGCCCTGGCTGCCCGCATTGCCGCCCACACCCACGCCGTCGGCGTCGTTGTAGGAGCCTGGTTCGCCGGCCATGATCTTGTATTCCTCGCTGCGGTACTCGGCGCCGAAGGCCACGTTCATGCCGCGCATCACCGTGTCATAGTAACGGCTGAAATCGGCGTTGCTGGTCAGCTGCTGGAACGAGAAGCCGCCCGCGTCGTAGTGGCTGGCGCTGATGCCCTTGCCGCCGTTCATCAAGTCGAGGTTGGCGATCGAGGCATTCAGCGTATTGCTGATGTCGTAGCGCATCTTGTTGTAGCCATAGGTTTGCGAAAAGTCCGCATGCCATTCGCCGATCTGGCTGCGGTGGCCGATGGTGGCGTACTGGTCGTCGATCTTGCCGTTAATGAAAGGCACGAAACCGTCCGGGTACATGGCGGCCGAATTGCGCGACGGGATGTCGTCGCTGCCGATGCCGCCCCGGCCAAACGCGGCGCTCGAGGCGTCGCGCGTCTGTGCGCCGGCCGTGAAGTACAGCTTGCCCGTGCCGCTGGTGGCGTAGTCGCCATTCACATACAGGGTTTTGTTCTTGGATTTGGTGTCGCCGATGATGCGCATGCTGTCGGAATCGGCGCGGTTCGAGCGGCCCCGGTCCAGGTATTCGCCCGTGATGGCCAGGGTGCCCTTGTCGCCCAGCGCGATGCCGCAGTAGGCAGAGGTCATGTAATTCTTGCCGTCGCCTTCCGAATACTGGCTGTAGCCGGCCACCGCTTCGCAGCCCAGGCTTTTCTTCAATTCGATGTCGATCACGCCGGCAATGGCGTCCGAGCCGTACTGGGCGGCGGCGCCGTCGCGCAGCACTTGCACGTTCTTGATCGCCAACAAGGGAATCGCATTCATGTCCGTGCCCGTGTTGCCGCGGTTGCGCGCGCCAAACAGGTTGACGAGGGCCGTCGTGTGGCGCCGCTTGCCGTTGACCAGCACCAAGGTCTGGTCGGAACCGAGGCCGCGCAGGGCGGCTGAATCGATCAGGTCGGCCCCGTCGGCGCCCGTCTGGCGCGTGGAATTGAACGAGGGCGAGATGTATTGCAGCGATTGCGCCAGGTCGAATTGGCCGCCTTGCTCGGCCACCTTGGAAATCGGAATGATATCGACCGGCACCATCGTATCGGTGGAAGAGCTGGCGACCCTGCGCGAGCCGACCACGCTGACCGTTTGTACGGGGCCTTCTGTGGCCGCAGGGTCGTTGCTCTGCGCCATGGCGGCGGGACTGAAGGCGGCCAGGGCGGCGCTGCCGTACAGGCTGATGAGGACTGCTTTACGCAAAGTGGTGAGGGTCGGCACGCAGTATCTCCAAGTGGTATTGTGACTTGATTCTAGTGCCATCATTTCATCATTCACCAGCGATACTTTGTTTTGTTATTACAAATTTGTAGTAACTGTTGTTTCCTGGTTGATTATCTTTTCGCCGCTGTCCGGCTTGCCTCGTACTGGTGCGGCATGCCCCGTTCAGGTGCTGCGTTGCACCATGCCGCCCACCCAGATTGCCTGCGCGCTGTATTGCACCTCGATCAAACATGGCTGCTGCGTCACGTGGCCCTGATGCAGGCGCAGCGACTGCTGCAAATGGGCTGACAGCGCGCCTGCCGCCACGCCCGTGGCGCTGTCTTCCAGCGCCGGGTCGAGGTGGTTGAAGTTGCGCCCTTCGTACTCGTGCTCGCCCGTGCGGCAATACGCATAGCAGCCGTTGACCTGATGCAAGGCGCTCCAGTCGGCGATCAGTTCCAGGTTCGGCCGCAGCGCGCGCAGGGTGGTAAGGTCGGCCACTTCCAGCAGCAATTTCGGGCTGCCGACGGAGGCGATCACGGGCGGCGACAGCAAGTGCATGTGCTGGCCCATCAGTTCCGACGGCACATATTTCTCCACCATGACGGCAGGCGCCGGTTGCGGTGTCAGGCCGATGAATATACCTTCCGCGCGGCGCACCAGCTGCAAAGCTTGCCCGCGCATGGCCGTGGTCACCGTCAAGGCTGCCGGTGCGCCAGGCGCCGTCAGCAGCACATGCGCGGCCGCGAGGGTGGCATGCAGGCACAGGGGACTGCGCGTGTGCGGATAAAAATAGTCGAGCACGACGCCTCCGTCCGCTTGCCGGTCGAGGAAGACGCAGGCGCTGACCTGGCGTTCGCGGGCGAATTGCTGGCGTGCCGTTTCGCTGTTGTCGTCATTTTCCACGACCAGCGCCGCATTGCCGCCACCGGGTGCGGCGCCGAAACATTTTAAGAAGTGGACGATCATGGTGGGCGAGGCATAAGGTAAAACACGAGCATAAACGAAAATATGCGCAACGCCTCTTGCAATCCTGCCAGCCTGTAGCGACAAGGCTCTGCTTATTGACGCCTTCGTGGAAGTTGCATATCAACTGATGATATACTTTGCCGCATGTGGATCGATCCTGCCATTTATACATTGCTGGACCTTGATGGTTCCATACTCGACCAGGATGGCGGTTATTGGATCAAGATAGAAGCCAGACGGACAAAGGTATCGGATGAGATCCCCCACGGCATACGCTACTCGCTGACGTTGCACGAACCGTATGGCAAACGCATCCTCGGTTACGACAATGCCCATATGGTGAAGCCGCCAAAGAAATTCAAATATGCGGGACGTATCGTGACTTTTGACCATAAACATCGGCATCCGTCAGATCAGGGAGTGCCATACGAATTCAAGGACGCACAGCATCTGATCAATGACTTCTTTGCTGACGTGGACCGCATTTTGCTGGAGGTAAAAAAGCAATGAAACCGATTTTTATTGGCATCATGCCGCAAGAGAAAATCCGCGAACGCGTGCTCGCCATCGCTCGCGGTACCTATAAACCGAAGCCGAACGAACCCAAAGTCTGGTTCACTTCCATCAAATCGCTGGCGGAAGTCCTGAGCGACGAAAACCGGGCGTTGCTGCACGTGATTCTGGAAACGCAACCGGAATCCATCTCGGCCTTGGCTGAGACAACGGGCCGTAAACCGAGCAATCTGTCGCGGACACTGAAAACCATGTCCAACTACGGCATCGTGGAATTGAAACGGGAGCGCAATCAAGTTCGTCCCATCGCCACCGCAACGGAGTTTCGTATTGTCGCGCATTGACTTTTCAGGCTCTCAGCTTTTGACTTTCTAAATCAACAGCTGTTGCGCTTCCCTGCCACCTCTCCCTTCCGTTCGCTATGGCTTCTTCATGCAGTGCTGGCCCCTGCTTAAACCGGCCCCTTGCTTCCAGATGAGTATAGTATACTGTGTTTATATACAGTATTGAGGTAGATCATGTGGGGCGCCGTCTTACCCGAGTATGCTGAGCTGTACTGCTTGAGCAATTTCAGCTTCCTGCATGGAGCCTCGCATGCGGAAGAGCTGGTGGCGCGCGCCGTCCAGCTCGGGTACAAGGGGCTGGCCATCACCGACGAGTGCTCGCTGGCGGGTGTCGTGCGTGCCCATGCGACGGCCAAGCGGGCCGGTTTTCCGCTGATTATCGGCGCGCATTTTCATTTGACGCAGGCCGACGGCAGTCCGGCCCTGTCCTTGCTGGCGCTGGTGCGGGACATCGACGGTTATGGCAATTTGTCGGAACTGATTACCATGGCGCGCACGCGGGCGGCCAAGGGGCGCTATTTGCTGACGCCCGACGATTTTGCGGCGCCTTCGGCCGAGTTTGCGCATTTGCAGGGGCTGCCCGGCTGTCTGATGATCTTGCTGCCCAGCTATCCGGCCCAGCCGGAAACCGTGCGCGCACAGGGGGCGTGGATGGCGGCCACCTTTGGCGGCGAGCGCAGCTGGATCGGCCTGAACCTGCTGCAGCGGGCGCAGGATGACGCGCACCGCAGCGCCGTGCAAGAGGCGGCGCAGGCGCAGGGTTTGCCCGTGGTGGCCGTCGGCCACGTGTGCATGCACGTGCGTTCGCGCAAGCCCCTGCTCGACACTTTGTGCGCGATTCGCGTGGGCAAGCCCGTGGGCGAATGCGGCTATGCGCTGGCGCAAAACGCGGAGCAGCATTTGCGCGCGCGCCTGCGGCTGGCCAATGTGTATCCGCCGCAAGCGCTGGCGGAAACCTTGCGCATCGCCAAGATGTGCGAATTTTCCCTCGACAGCCTGCACTATGACTATCCCGACGAACTGGTGCCGGGCGGCCACACGCCGGCGACCTATCTGCGCGAGGAAACATATGCGGGCGCGCGTCTCCGCTTTCCGTTGGGCATTCCGGCCAACGTGCAGGAACAGATCGAGCAGGAGCTGGATCTGATCGCCGAGCTGTCGTATGAAGCGTACTTTTTGACCGTGTACGATATCGTGCGCTTTGCCCGCTCGCAAAACATCCTGTGCCAGGGCAGGGGCTCGGCCGCCAATTCGGCCGTCTGCTATTGCCTGCACATCACGGAAGTGGACCCGGCACGCGGCAATTCGCTGGTCGGGCGCTTCATGTCGCGCGAGCGCAACGAGCCGCCCGACATCGACGTCGACTTCGAGCACCAGCGGCGCGAAGAGGTGATTCAATATATCTACGGAAAATATGGGCGCGAGCGGGCCGCGCTGGCCGCCGTGGTGATCAGCTACCGTCCGAAAAGCGCCTTGCGCGACAGCGGCCGGGCGCTGGGGATCGACCTGGCCATCGTGGAAAAAGTGGCCAAGGCGCACCGCTGGTTCGACGGCAAGCGCGATCTGTTGGAGCGCCTGGCCGAATGCGGGCTCGACCCGGAAGCGGCATTGTCGCAGCAGTGGGCCGGCCTGGCGCAGCAGCTGCTGGGCTTTCCCCGCCATCTGTCGCAGCATCCGGGCGGCTTCGTCATTGCGCATGGAAAATTGTCGCGCCTGGTGCCGATTGAAAACGCCACCATGGCCGAGCGCAGCGTCATCGAGTGGGACAAGAACGACCTCGAGGAGCTGGGCTTGATGAAGGTCGACGTGCTGGCGCTGGGCATGCTGTCGGCCCTGCGCCGCGCTTTGGAACTGGTCGGTGCGCGGCGCGGCGAGGAATTCCGCCTGCAGGATATTCCCCGCGAAGACCCGGCCACCTACGACATGATGTGCGAGGCCGACACCATCGGTGTGTTCCAGATCGAGTCGCGCGCGCAGATGAGCATGCTGCCCCGGCTGCGGCCCCGTGAATTCTACGACCTCGTCATCGAAGTGGCGCTCGTGCGCCCCGGCCCCATCCAGGGTGGCATGGTGCATCCGTATCTGCAGCGCCGCCAGCAGAAGGAACTGGTCGAGTATCCGAAAGGCCTGGAAAAGGCGCTGGGACGCACTCTGGGCATTCCCATTTTCCAGGAACAGGTGATGCAGGTGGCCATCATCGCCGCCGATTTCACGCCCGGCGAAGCGGACCAGTTGCGGCGCGCCATGGCGGCCTGGAAACGCAAGGGTGGCATGAACAATTACCATGACCGCATCGTCAATGCCATGGTGGACAATGGCTATGAGAAAAAGTTTGCCGAGGCCATCTTCAGCCAGATCGAGGGCTTTGGCGAATACGGCTTTCCCGAGTCGCACGCGGCCAGTTTCGCCCTGTTGACGTACGCCAGTTCCTGGCTGAAATGCCACGAACCGGCCGCCTTCCTGTGCGCCTTGCTCAACAGCCAGCCCATGGGCTTTTACAGTCCCTCGCAACTGGTGCAGGATGGTCGCCGGCATGGCGTGCAGGTGCTGCCCGTCGACGTGGCCATCAGCGCCTGGGAAGCGACGTTGGAAGAGACTGTGGAAGGGGCCGCGCCCGCCGTGCGCCTGGGCTTGAACAGCCTGTTCGGCATGCGTGCCGAGGCCGCCCGGCATATCGAGGATGCGCGCGCCATTGCCGCTTTTGTCGACGTGGCCGACCTGGCCCTGCGTGGCGGCCTGGACCGTCATGATTTGCAGGTGCTGGCCGCCGGCAACGCCCTGCACGCGCTGGCCGGGCACCGGCGCGAAGCGCTGTGGCAGGCGGCCGGCGCCGTGCCCGACAGGGATTTGCTGCGCGCCACGACGCAAGAGGAAGGCTTGCCCATGCTGGCCGCGCCGACGGAAGGCGAGAGCATCGTCAGCGACTACCGCGCGCAAGGCCTGACCCTGGGCCGTCACCCGCTGGCGCTGCTGCGCAGGCAATTGCTGGAACAGCGTTTCATGCCGGCGTCCACGCTGATGACGTACACGAGCGGGCAAGTGGCGCGCGCCTGCGGCATCGTCACCGTGCGCCAGCGGCCGGGCACGGCCAAGGGCGTGATCTTCATGACCCTGGAAGACGAGACGGGCACCGTCAACGTCATCGTCTGGCCCGACCTGGTGGAAAGCCAGCGGCGCGAAGTGCTGAGTGCGCCACTGCTGGGCGTGTACGGCGTGTGGCAGCGCGAGGGCATCGTGCGCAACCTGGTGGCCAAGCGCCTGGTCGACATGTCGCATCTGCTGGGACGCTTGCGCACCAGCAGCCGGGATTTCTGTTGAGAGTTGCAGGCGGGGAGGAGGGCATGGCATTATTTAAGAATGACAACATTACCCGAACCGACACTGCGTCCCGCCCTCGTCGCCGACGCGCCCGCCATCGTTGCCCTGATCGACGACCTGATGCCCTTTTTGACCCTGCATCCGGATGGCGCGGGGGCGGAAAAATTCATCGAACACTGCCGCCAGCCAGCCATTGAAGGCTATCTGTCACAGTCGCGCTACGCGTATCAGCTCGCGCATATCGGCGGCGAGCTGGCCGGCGTCGTGGCCATGCGCGACAACACGCATCTGTTCCACATGTTCGTGCCGCGCGCCCTGCACCGGCGCGGCATGGCGCGCCGCCTGTGGCAGGCAGCCCGCGATGCGTCGCTGGCCAGGGGCGATGTGACGGCCTTTACCGTCAACTCCTCGCTGTATGCCTTGCCCCTGTACACGAGCCTGGGCTTTGTCGCCACGGGGCCGAAGGTGGAAGAGGGCGGCATCGCCTTCGTGCCGATGCGCATGGAATTGTAAAAATCACCCCAACGACAAGGACTGGGGGCGTACCCTCAGGGTACGACCCCGGCATTTGCTTTTTGGGTTGGTATTGATTACCAGCGCACGATCTTCCCCGGGTTCATGATGTTCTTCGGATCGAGCGCATGTTTCAAGGCGCGCATGGTGTCGATGGCGCCTACACCATGTTCTTCCACGAGGAACGCCATCTTGTGCATGCCCACGCCGTGCTCGCCCGTGCACGTGCCATCCATGCCGATGGCGCGCGTGACCATGTCGCTGTTGACCTTTTCCGCGCGCGCGATGTCGGCCGGATCGTCCGGGTCGACCAGCATCTGCACGTGGAAATTGCCGTCGCCCACGTGGCCGATGATGGCGTAGACGAGGCCCTGTGCTTCGCAATCGGCCTTGGTGGCGAGGATGCATTCGGCCAGGCGCGAAATCGGCACGCAGCAATCGGTGGAAATGGCGCGGCTGCCGGGGCGCATCTGCAGCAGGGCGAAATACGCGTTGTGGCGCGCGGCCCATAGGCGCGAGCGGTCTTCGGGGCGGCTGGCCCATTCGAAATCGCTGGCGCCGTGTTCGGCCGTGATGGCTTGCACCAGCTGCGCCTGCTCGGCCACGCTGGCCGGCGTGCCGTGGAATTCAAACAGCAGCAGCGGCTTTTGCGGCAGCGCCATCTTGTCGTAGGCATTGATGGCTTTCACGCCATTTTCATCGAGAAACTCGACCCGCGCCACAGGAATACCCATCTGGATGGTCTGGATCACGGCGCTGACGGCTTCGCCCGTGCCGGGGAACGAACACACGGCCGCCGAGATCGCTTCCGGCAGCGGATACAGTTTCACGGTCACTTCCGTGATGATGCCCAACGTCCCTTCGCTGCCGACGAACAAGCGCGTCAGGTCGTAGCCGGCCGACGATTTTTTCGCCCTCGTTCCCGTCTTGATGATGCGGCCATCGGCCGTCACCACGGTCAGGGCCAGCACGTTTTCGCGCATGGTGCCGTAGCGTACGGCGTTCGTGCCCGAGGCGCGCGTGGCCGCCATGCCGCCCAGCGACGCATTGGCGCCCGGGTCGATGGGGAAGAACAGGCCCGTGTCGCGGATTTCTTCATTGAGCTGCTTGCGCGTCACGCCCGCCTGTACGGTGGCCGTCAAGTCTTCACCATGCACGGCGACCATCTGGTTCATTTGCGACAGATCAATCGTCACGCCGCCATGCAGGGCCAGCACGTGGCCTTCGAGCGAGGTGCCGCTGCCGTAGGCGATGATGGGCACGTCGTGCGCGCTGCACAGCTTGACGGCGGCCGCCACTTCCTCGGTGGAATGGGCGAAGATGACGGCGTCCGGCAGCATGGGGGGATAGCTCGACTCGTCGCGGCCATGGTGTTCGCGCACGGCTTGCGTCATGGAAAAGCGGTCGGCAAAGATCAGGGAAAGTACGGCAGCAAGAGAGTCTGGCAGCGGTTTTTTCAGTACCGCCAACTGGTCAGTTTGATTCACGCAAGTCCTCCGTTTTTTTTATTCTACCCCGCACCTGGAGATTTCACCGAAGCACCATTTTTGCCAGTTGTAAAAAATTCCGCATGATGCGCCGCGCAGTGGTTGTAAATGAGAATCATTTCTATTAAAATGCCCGCCAGTAGTTATTTTGCAATGCGTGCTTCAACCCGAAAGGCCATGCCCATGAGATTTCCCCTGTCCTTCGCCGCCGTCCTGCCCGCCTGCGTGCTGGCCCTGAGCGCCTGCGGCAGCGTCGCACCCGTCACCGGTGCCGGCGCCACCGCCGTTGCGCCTGCCGTTGCGCAAGACGTGCGCCAGCTGGGCGAGATCGTCGACCTGCGCAGCGGCAAGCGCGTGACTGCCGAGCAATTGCTGGCCCAGCTGGCCGCCGCGCCGCGTGTCATCGTGGGTGAGCAGCATGACCAGCTCAGCCATCACCAGATCGAGCAATGGCTGTTGCAGCAGTTGCAGGGCCAGCGTCCGCAAGGCAGCGTGCTGCTGGAAATGCTGAACCCGGATCAGCAAGCCAAGGTGGACAAGGTCAAGCCGTGGCTGCAGACGGACCCCGTCGTGCGCCCCGAACACGTGGCCGAACTGCTGGCCTGGCAGCCGAACTGGAAGTGGGCGCAATATGGCGACCTGGTGATGACCGTGATGCGCGCGCCGTATCCCGTCTGGTCGGCCAACCTGGACCGCAGCGAGATCAAGCAAATGTTTATCGACAAGCCAACTGTTCAAGGCAAGCATTCGAACCTGGCCAACGATGGCAAGGTGCATGCCAAGCTGAAAGACATCATCCGCGTCATGCACGACAACCAGATCGACGAACCGCGCCTGGCCGCCATGCTGTCGGTGCAGCAGCAGCGCGACCGCCGCATGGCCGAGCGCCTGCTGGCCGCGCCCGCACCGGCCGTGCTGATCGCCGGCGCCTATCATGCGCACAAGGACCTGGGCGTGCCGCTGCACGTGCAGGACTTGACGGGCGGCCCCGCGCCGCTGGTGCTGGTCCTGGCGCAGCAGGGCGCGGCAGTCCAGGCGCCGCAGGCCGATTTCGTCTGGTTCACGCCGGTTGTGGCGCCCGCCGTCGCCAGCGCCAAGTAAGCCGTAGCACCTCCGCCGGGCGTTCAGCCCGGCATTCTCCCCCAGCAAGCTTCTTCGCAGCAGCCAGGTAGTTCGTCCGATTTTTTTGCATGCGCGTGCGCGCCGTTGGCGCAGCCATGCCTGTTACCTGTTGAAGCTTCCATGCGTATCTCCTGTCTCAAAGCCGCTACCTGCGGCGTATTGCTGTCCCTGTTGCATGCCACCGCGCAAGCGTCCACCTTGCCGCACGATATGTCGCCGCTGGGCATGTTTTTCGCTGCCGACCAGGTCGTCAAAAGCGTGCTCATCGGCTTGCTCGTCGCCGCGCTGGCCACCTGGGTGGTCTTGCTGGTGAAGGGCGCCAGCTTGCTGCAGGCGCGGCGCACGGCAGCGCAAGCCGTCGCCGTGCTGAAGACGGCGACTTCTTTGCCGGACGCGGCGGCAAAGAGCCGGGCGTCCGTGCTGGTGCAACAGCTGCTCGACGACGTGCAGCAGGAATTGAATTTATCGCACGCCAGCGCGCCGGCGACGGCCCTGAAGGAGCGGGCTGGCTTTCGCCAGGAACAGTGGATTGCGCACAATATACGCAGCATGACGCAAGGCATCGGCCTGCTCGCCAGCATCGGTGCCGTGGCGCCGTTCGTCGGCCTGTTCGGCACCGTGTGGGGCATCATGAACAGTTTCATCGACATCGCCGTCAGCCAGAGCACGAATTTGGCCACTGTCGCACCCGGCATTGCGGAAGCCTTGCTGGCCACCGCCCTGGGCCTGGTGGCGGCGATTCCCGCCGTCGTCATCTATAACGTCTTGAGCCGGGGCATCAACCAGTACAAGGCGCAGCTGCGCGCCGCTTCCGCACAAGTGCTGCTGATGCTGAGCCGCGACCTCGACGCGCGCCAGCAGGCCTGAGCCATGGCTTCCCTGTTCCCTACGCCGGACGACGATACGGCCGACATGCCGGAATTGAGCGAGATCAATGTCACCCCCTTCATCGACGTGATGCTGGTGCTGTTGATCATTTTCATGGTGGTCTCGCCGCTGGCCACCGTCGACCTGAAAATCGACTTGCCGGCCGCCACGGCCAAGCCGGCACCGCGTCCCGACAAGCCCCTGTTCGTTTCCCTGAAAGCCGACCGCAGCCTGTACCTGGGCGAGGCACCCGTGGCGCGCGAGCAATTGGGCAGCCTGCTCGACGCGCAGACGGGCGGTGACCGCCAGCGCACCCTGTTTTTCCAGGCCGACAAACAAGCGGCGTATGAAGACGTGCTGGGCGTGATGGATGCCTTGCGCCAGGCCGGCTATCTGAAAGTGGGCCTGGTCGGCCGGGAGGGCGGGTGAATCCGCGTCCGATATTGAGCTGGGGCATCGCCACGTCGCTGGTGGTGGCCGCCGTGCTGGCGCTGCTGCTGTGGGCCGGGTGGCGGCCCGTCAGCGTCGCTCCCACGCAGCCGCCCGCCAGCGTGATGGTGGTATTTGCCGCGCAAGCGATGTCGCCGGAAACACGGCAAGCGGCAGCGGCAGGGGCGCGCCAGTCGGCGGCGTCCAGTGCCGCCCAACCCAAAAGGAGCACGGCCAGGCAAGAGGCGCTGCCCGTACTGGCGCGCGCCGCCGCGCCGGAGATTGTCGCTGCGGAAAAAGAGGCGAAGGCGGAAACCAGTCCGTCGACGGAGCCGGGCAAGGATGCCGCGAAGGAAGCGTCCGTGCCCGCGCAAGCCAGCAGCAGCGCCACGCCGGCGCCGGCCGCCGTGCGCGGTCCGCAGGCGGCGCCATTCGATAGCGATACGCCGTCGACCAATGCCGCGCCCGCCAGCTGGCAAAGCCGCGTGCTCGGCCATCTGGCCCATTTCAAGCGCTATCCGGGCGACGCGCGCCAGCGCAAGCGGGCCGGCGCCGCCTGGGTGCGTTTCCAGGTGGACCGCGACGGCAAGCTGCTGGCCAGCGAACTGGTCACCTCATCGGGCACGGTGCTGCTCGACCGCGAAGCGCTGCAAGTGCTGCAGCGCGCGCAACCGCTGCCGGCGCCGCCCGACAACGTCCTGCACCAGGGCACGGTGACAGTGACCTTGCCCGTGTCGTTCAAGCTCGACGCCGAGAGCGGCCACGGCACCAGCTGAATTTTCAATCACATAAGAAATCGAGGGTGTATGCATATCAAGACAATGACGCAGGCCGTGGGCATCTGCATGGCTTTGCTCGCGCAGCAGGGATGGGCGCAACAGGCACAAGAGAGTGGCAAGGTCGTGTTTTCACCGCTGAACGTATCGGGCGAGGCTGTGTCGGCGGAACAGCAGGCGCTGGAAAAACCGGGCGCCGTCAGTGCGCGCGGCGCCGATACGCGCTTGCAGCCGGTCGACCAGATACTGCGCGGCATGCCGGGCACGTTTACCCAGATCGATCCCGCGCAGGGCGCCGTCAGCGTCAATATCCGCGGTCTGTCCGGCTTTGGCCGGGTCAACACCATGGTCGATGGCGTGACGCAGAATTACTATGGCAGCGCACCGTCGGAAGTGGCGCATGGTAGCGTGCCCAGCAGCCAATTCGGCGCCCTGATCGACCCGAATTTCATCATCGGCGTGGACGTGTCGCGCGGTAATGTCGTCGGTGGCGACGGCGTCAATGCGCTGGGCGGCAGCGCCAACTTCCGCACCATCGGCGTCGATGACGTGGTGTTTACGGGCGAGAAGGTGGGCGCGCGCACGAAGATGTCCGCCGGTAACAATGGCGTGGGGCGCAGCGCCATGCTGGCCGTGGCCATGAAAAATCCCGCCTTCGATGGCGGCAGCGTCGGCTTCATGGCGGCCACGAGCGCGAGCGTGATCGGCAACAACTACAAGAATGGCAAGGGCACGGATAGCGAGGAATTCGGCTTCGGCTACAACCGTTTCTATCAACAAAAGCCGAAGTCGCAATTGCTCAAGCTGGACCTCAAACTGAGCGATTTCCATGCGCTGGAACTGTCGGCGCGCGATTACCGCAATACGTTCACGCGCCGCGATATCCGGAGCGATGACTACTATGTGAAATATCACTACACGCCGTTTTCGGAATTGATCGACCTGAATGTGACGGCCAGCAGCAGCCGCGGCAAGCAGAAGTACATGCCGGAAGCCTTGATCAATTTCGTCAACACGAGCACGGCCAACCGCGCCGATGCCTTTGACATCAACAACACGAGCAGTTTCAAGCTGGCGGGCGGCGATGCGCTGGTGACCGTGGGCGGCAAGCTGATGCGCAATCAATACAGCAAGCACGTGGAAAGCCTTGTCGACGATCCCGACAATCCGGATGCCAACCGGCAGTCGATTGAAAACAATACCTTTGGCCCGGCCGGCAAGCAAAAGATCGACAGCCTGTATGCGGGCCTGCAATACAACCGCGGCATCTATCAGGTCAATGCCGGGCTCAATTACACGCGTTTCGAATTGACGGGCTACAAGCCGGCCTGCGACGAGCGCGTGAAATGTTTCCCGCAAGGGGCGGCGCATATCGCGCTGAAGGAACACGGGATCAATCCTTCGCTGCTCGTTTCCGCGCAGGTCACGCCATGGTTCCAGCCGTTTGCCAGCGCCGAGCGCACCATGCGCGGGCCGAATCCGCAGGAAGTGTTTTTCTCGAATGACGGCGGGGCCTCGATGAACCCGTTTTTGAAGGGAGAAAAGGCGACGACCTATCAGCTGGGTTTCAACTCCAGCCTGCACGGTTTGCTGAGCGCCAACGATGCGCTGAACTTCAAGGCCTTGTATTTCAAGAGCAAGATCGACGGCTATATCACCAGCCAATCCTTCCTCGTCTGTGACAACGGGCGCAAGTGTAATATGTCGGAAGTGATCGCCACGGACTGGGAGACGGTCGACGAATACGTGACCAATATGTATATCTACATCAACTCGGCCACGCCCGTGCGTACGCGCGGCTGGGAACTGGAAGCGCAATACCAGCTGGGTCCGGCTTTTGCGCGGCTGTCGTACACGCGTGAAAAGACCAGCCAGCCCACCTCGATCGCCAGCGCGTGGTTTGGCGCTTCCGACATCAGCGAGCTGCCCAGCACCTACTACAACCTCGACGTGGGTACGCGCTTGCTGGACAATAAAATGGAAATCGGCGCCATCATCAAGCACACGGGATCGAACCGCCGCCTGTCGCCGGAGAACGAAGCCGATGAGGTGACGGGGGAAGTGACAAAGGTGGACAATCCGAAGATCCCGGCCGTGATCGATTTGTATGCGAGCTGGCAAGTGACGAAAAACCTGTTCCTGCGCCTGTCCGTGCAGAACGCCATGGACAAGAATTACTCGGAAGCGCTGAATCGGCTGAACTCGATGCCGTCGCAGTCGCAGGACAACACGCCGATGAGTACGGCGCGGGGCAGGACGTATGTGGCGGGGCTGGAGTACCGGTTCTAGTTTAAAGCTGGGGTCAGTTCCTTTGGAATCGGCATGCGGTCCATTGGGCCGCATGCCCCCGGCGGGTCTGACCCCAAATGAGGCCAGCTCTTAATACTCGCGCGGCGTCGTTCCATAATAACTGTGGATCGACGTCGCCCAGGCTTGGTCCGCCATGTTCGGCCAGTTATCGGTGTCGAAGCCGGGCGCGTTTTCGATGCGTTCCTTGTCGACGTTGAGGGTGAAGCGCTTGTTGACGGTGTCGAGCAGCAGCGCTTCCCACGGCACGGCGAACAGCTTTTCGCCGATGGTGAACACACCGCCGTGCGACATGACGGCGTAGGCGATTTTGCCGCTGCGCATGTCGATCATGATTTCCTTGATTTCGCCCAGATGTTCATCCTTGGCGTTGTGCACATGGTCGCCGATCAGGGTGTCTGCACCCATCAGTTCAGGGCCGGGACCTTTGTGGCCGCGGTTGACATACATGCCGTAGGCGTCGCGTTCTTCGTAGCTCATGATGGACCTCCTGTTGAAAATGCCAGTGTGCCGCCAGGGTGCGGCAGGGTCTGTTCGCTCTCCCACACAAAGTATGCAATTGGAAATATTTCAATTATTGCCAGCTTGCAATTTTGTTGTGCGTAGACAGCAGGAGGGGGAGGGATAGTCGGTATTTGGCGCAAATTTCCGCGCGCGGGAGGCGACGCAGGCGGGCTTTAGTGTATAATTTCAATTTCCCGCACGTGCCGTTCGGCACCATCTGCAATGACCAAATTTGTCTTCGTCACTGGTGGCGTTGTGTCTTCCCTTGGAAAAGGGATTGCCGCCGCCTCCCTCGCCGCGATCCTCGAATCGCGCGGCCTTAAAGTCACCATGCTCAAGCTCGACCCGTATATCAACGTCGATCCTGGCACGATGAGCCCTATGCAACACGGTGAAGTATTCGTCACCGATGACGGGGCCGAAACCGACCTCGACCTCGGTCACTACGAGCGCTTCATTTCCACCCGCATGAAAAAGGTGAATAACTTCACCACTGGCCAGATCTATGAATCGGTGATCCGCAAGGAACGCCGGGGCGAATATCTGGGCAAGACCGTGCAGGTGATTCCGCATATCACCAATGAAATCCAGGATTACATCCGCCGTGGCGCCGAAGGCTACGACGTGGCCCTGTGCGAAATCGGCGGCACCGTCGGCGATATCGAATCGTTGCCATTCCTGGAAGCGGCGCGTCAGCTGAGCCTGCGCGCCGGCCGCAAGAACACGGCCTTCGTCCACCTGACCCTGGTGCCTTACATCGCCTCGGCCGGTGAACTGAAGACCAAGCCGACCCAGCACTCGGTGCAAAAGCTGCGCGAAATCGGCATCTTGCCAAACGCGCTGCTGTGCCGCGCCGACCGCGCCATCCCGGAAGACGAGCGCGCGAAAATCTCGCTGTTCTCGAACATCGAGGAAGACGCCGTCATTTCCGTGTGGGACGTCGACACCATCTACAAAGTGCCGCAAATGCTGCACGACCAGGGCCTCGACAAGATCATCTGCGACGCGCTGGACCTCGATCCCGCACCGGCCGACCTGTCGATCTGGAGCAAGCTGATCTACACGATGGAACACCCGAAGGCGGAAGTGACCGTCGGCATGGTCGGTAAGTATGTCGAGCTGACCGAGTCGTACAAGTCGCTGATCGAAGCGCTGCGCCACGCCGGCATCCACACGGAAAGCCGCGTCAACATCGAGTACATCGATTCGGAAGAAATCGAAACGACCGGTTGCGACAACCTGGGCAAATACGATGCCATCCTGGTACCGGGCGGCTTCGGCAAGCGCGGCGTGGAAGGCAAGATCAAGGCGGCCCAGTTCGCCCGTGAAAACAAGATCCCTTACCTGGGCATCTGCCTGGGCATGCAAGTGGCCCTGATCGAATACGCGCGCAACAAGGCAGACATGCCGAACGCGAATTCGACCGAGTTCGACCTTGATACGGATCAACCTGTCGTTGCACTGATCAATGAGTGGCAAAACCACGATGGTAAAGTCGAGTTGCGCGATGAAAACTCGGACCTGGGTGGTACCATGCGCCTGGGCGCGCAGACCTGCGCCGTCAATCCGGGCACCCTCGCCGCCGAGATCTACGGCAGCGTGGTGACCGAGCGTCACCGTCATCGCTATGAAGCCAATAATCACTACCTGGCCCGTGTCGAAGCGGCTGGCCTGATCGTTTCGGCCCGTACGCCGAGCGAAGATTTGTGCGAAATCATGGAATTGCCACGCACGGGTGAAAATGCCCACCCATGGTATATGGGCGTGCAATACCATCCCGAGTTCAAGTCGACGCCACGCACCGGCCATCCGTTGTTTACCTCGTTCATCAAGGCAGCGCTGGCGCACAAAGAAGCCAACGCCGCTGCGGAATAACGCGGTCGATCACGACAGTATTACCCGTAAGACAGCTCCCGGCCTGATAGTCTCCGCCGGGAGTTTCTTTGCCCCCTTTGTGCAATTGCGCATCAGAACGCAGTGTGCAGCCCCCTGTTACGCTTAACTTTGGAGAATGACATGAGTGCTATTGTTGATATTATCGGTCGCGAAATCCTGGACTCGCGCGGTAACCCGACCGTCGAATGCGATGTGTTGCTGGAATCGGGCGTGATGGGCCGTGCGGCCGTACCGTCGGGTGCCTCGACCGGTTCGCGCGAAGCCGTGGAATTGCGCGATGGCGACGCCAAGCGCTACTTCGGCAAGGGCGTGTTGCAAGCATGCGAAAACATCAATACCGAAA
Source organism: Janthinobacterium sp. TB1-E2 (assembly GCF_036885605.1). Lineage (NCBI taxonomy): Bacteria > Pseudomonadati > Pseudomonadota > Betaproteobacteria > Burkholderiales > Oxalobacteraceae > Janthinobacterium > Janthinobacterium aestuarii. The sequence goes on along the minus strand of NZ_CP142523.1, from coordinate 5,099,087 downwards.
TCTCCGAAGCCATCATGGGCCTGGACGCCAATGAACAGGCTTTCCTCGACCGTACCCTGATCGACCTGGACGGCACGGAAAACAAATCGCGCCTGGGCGCCAACGCCATCCTGGCCGTCTCCATGGCTGTCGCCAAGGCTGCCGCCGAAGAAGCGGGCTTGCCGCTGTACCGCTATTTCGGCGGCTCGGGCGCCATGCAGATGCCAGTGCCGATGATGAACGTCATCAACGGCGGCGCACACGCCGACAACAACCTGGACATCCAGGAATTCATGATCATTCCCGTGGGCGCCCCGTCGTTCAAGGAAGCCGTCCGCTACGGCGCGGAAGTGTTCCACACGCTGAAAAAGATCCTGCACAAGAAGGGCCTGAACACCAACGTGGGCGACGAAGGCGGTTTCGCGCCATCCTTGGCCAACCATGAAGAAGCCATCAAGCTGATCATCCAGGCCATCGAAGAAGCAGGCTACGAGCCAGGCACGCAGATCGCCATCGGCCTCGATTGCGCCGCGTCCGAGTTCTACAAGAACGGCAAGTACGAAATGGAGGGCGAAGGCCTGAGCCTGACGGCCACCGAGTTCACCAACCTGCTGGCGACCTGGTGCGACAAGTACCCGATCATCTCGATCGAAGACGCGATGCACGAAGGCGACTGGGATGGCTGGGCGATCCTGACGGCGGAACTGGGCAAGAAAGTGCAACTGGTCGGCGACGACCTGTATGTCACCAACACCAAGATCCTGAAAGAAGGCATCTCGAAAGGCATCGCCAACTCGATCCTGATCAAGATCAACCAGATCGGCACCCTGACGGAAACCTTCGCCGCCATCGAAATGGCCAAGCGCGCCGGCTACACGGCCGTCATTTCGCACCGCTCGGGCGAAACGGAAGACTCGACCATCGCCGATATCGCCGTTGCCACGAACGCCCTGCAGATCAAGACCGGCTCGATGTCGCGTTCGGACCGCATGGCCAAGTACAACCAGCTGCTGCGTATCGAGGAAGACCTGGGCGACATCGCCAGCTACCCTGGCCGCGATGCGTTCTATAATCTGAAGTAAGCTGATGTAAAACCCACTGGCCGGCCGGAGATATCCGGCCGGTTTGTTAACCGACTACCCCATGCGCCTGATTACGCTCGCCCTGGCAGCCCTGCTGCTGCTGATCCAATTTCCCCTCTGGCTGGGTAAAGGCGGCTGGCTGCGCGTTGCCGACATGGAAGCCCAAGTGGCGGTGGCGAATAAAAAGAATGTGGAATTGAAGGCGCGAAACGCCAAGCTCGAATCCGAAGTGCGCGACCTGAAAGATGGTACGGGCGCCGTCGAGGAGCGTGCCCGCTATGAACTGGGCATGGTCAAACAGAATGAGATTTTCGTGCAGATCGTGCGCAAGGGACAAACCCCGCCACTGCAGGAAACGCCGGTGGACGCTGCCGCGCCGCACTGAGTACTTCCCACTTGCCAGCCTGGACCGATTGCCAGGCTGACATATCACAGCTTTATTGCTACCTGGTACTTCTTACTTTCTACTGCTATACACGACTGTCTTGCTGTTTGCTGATCAGAAACGGGCCTTGCCGGTCGAGATCAGGTAGAAATGGATGCCGGTAACAACGACGGCGACGGCGATCAGTGCGGTTTCGAGAATCATCATATAAAAATCCTTTCAGTATTGAGTTAGCCGCGCGAAGCGAGGAAGCGCAACTCAGAAGCCAGATTCGGCATCAGGTTTTCGTAACGTGCCGCTTCCGAGTTCAGCAGGGCGATGTCGCGCTTGCTTGGGCGCACATAGCGCTCTTCATTGGCGACGCTGCTGGCGATGACTTCCTTCTGTGCCAAGTCGCTGTACGGCTTGGAAGCGAGCAGGGCGCCCAGGAAGGCGCGCGTTGCACGGCCCAGGTTGCTGAAATAGTTGTCGTTGTCGTTGCTGTAGGTGTTGGTAAAAGTGGACATATGCCCTCCATGAATGGTCTGTTGTTGCATTGCACAATAATGGAGTTCGCGATATATGTCTAATTCCAAATTCCAATTTCAGAAATTCAAGAAACGAATAATAAGGGCGTAGCCGCCGGCCACGCCCTGAAAAAGAATTTGTTACGAAATGTTTATCCGGCGGCGATGCGCCCCAAACCCGGATCGTCGCTGAAAAAGCCGTCCAGCCCCGTCTCGATATAGCGCCGCATTTCCGCCACGGATCCCGCTTCGTTACGCGCATTCTCGCCATTGCCATCGCGGAAATCGGCCGCCAGGAAACGGTTTTCCGGACGGAAGGTCCACGTGTGCAGCAGCAAGCCCGCCTGGTGCGCATCGTCGACGATGGACGTAGGCTTGGCCAGGCGCTGGTCGGCGCCCAGTGGGATGATTGCTCGTGTGGGCGGCGCCACCACGTCCGCGTAGGCGGCGATGTCGCGCAGTCCGGCCGGCGTCGTCATCTGTCCGAACGTCAGCTTGCCGCCCGCCTTGGCCACGTCCGTCGGGCGGATATCGCCGCCCACCACCAGTTGCATCAGGCGCACGTTGGCGCGCCGTCCCAGCTTCTCGCGCAAGTATTTCAAATTTGCCACTTCGAAGGACTGGATTTCGATCGGTGCGCGCCGCGTGTACTCGTGCGCCAGCAGGGTTGAGAGGAAACGGTCTTCCAGCGCCAGGCCCGCATCGCGGAAGTAGGTCGAGCTTTTCAGCTCGGGCACGAGGCCGATGATGCGTCCGCTGGCGGCCGATTGCGCTGCAACAAAATCGATGATTTCTTCCCACGTGGGGATCTGGAATTGTCCATCGTACAAGGTGTTGCCGGTACGTACTTTCGGCAGCCGTTCGATGGCGCGCAGGGTTTTCAGTTCGGCCAGCGTAAAGTCGTCGACGAACCAGCCTTCATGCCATTCGCCGTCGACCATCTTCTTGCCGCGCCGGCTGGCGAACTCGGGACGGCGCGCCACGTCGGTGGTGTCGATCAGGTTGCTTTCGTGGCGCGCCACGAGGATGCCGTCGCGCGTGGCGACCAGGTCCGGCTCCACGTAGTCGGCGCCGTCGAGGATGGCCTTGGCGTACGACGCCAAGGTGTGCTCGGGACGCAGGGCGCTGGCGCCCCGGTGGGCGAACACGAGCGGACGGGCAGGTGGCGTGGCCAGCAGGCCGGCCGCAAAGCCGGGCGCGGCGGCCAGCGCCAGGCCGCCGGCGGCCACCCGGACGAAGCTGCGGCGCGAAAAATGCCGTTGCGGCAAGATTGGCGTAGGCATCAGAAGTCCGCCGTCAAGGTGAGGAAGCCCTGACGCGGGGCGATCGGGAAAGTGTTGTACGTCTTGTCGGCCGCGCCGACCACCACGTTCAGCGAGCCTTCGCGGTTGGCCAGGTTGCTGACGTTCAGGCGCCAGCGCGGGTTTTTCAGCCAGCTGGCCATGGCCGGCAGCTGGCCCGACACGCCCAGGCCCATCAGGAAATAGCTGGGCACGGACAAATCGTTGGTGTATGTCGCGTAGCGCTTGCCCACATAGTCTCCCGTCAGCTGTACTTCGATATCGCCAAACGTCGCGGAAGCCACGAACTTGTTCAGCCATTCCGGCGAGCCGGGTACGTTCTTGCCAGCAGTCAAGACCAGCGCGGCGCCATTGTTGTAATTATCCGCGTACTGCGAACGGTTGTACGACAGGGCATTGTAGAACGAAAAATTGTTGCCGAAGTGAACAGTGCCGGCGATATCGATGCCGTCCGTGCGCACGCTGCCCACGTTGGCCAGCACGGGGTTGCCGCCGATGATGGAGGAAATCACGGGGGTCGGGCTGATCTGCAGCAAGCGGTTGCTGAAGTCGACGTGGTAGACGTTGATTTGCCCATCGATGGAAGTGATGGCGCCCAGGTTCAATGGATGGCTGCCGCGCACGCCCACTTCATAGGTGAGGGCCGTTTCCGGTTTGGCGTCGCGCTTGAACAAATCAAAAGCGGCCTGGCTCGACAAGCTCCATGGCGAGGCGCCGCCACCGCCATAGGTGACGAACTGGCGCATGTTTTTCTGGATGTTGAAATACAGCTGGTCTTGCGGCGTGAAGTCCCAGCGCGCGCCCACTTGTGGCAGGAACCATTTTTTCGTGTTGATGGTGCCGACCGGCAAGGCCGTCGAACCGCCGGCGATGGCGCCCTTGGCCGGCTGCACGGGGAATTGGCCGTCGGCAAACTGCAGGCTGGACTTGAAGCCGGCTTGCAGGGCGATGTTGGGGCGGATGCGCCATTCATCCTGCAAGTGCAGCTGCACCACCTTGTTGTCGATCTCGCTGCCGTATTGCGTGATCAAGGGATTGCTCGGGCGGTCGTACGGCGACGTCGGGTTGTTGACGTCCAGCGCATACCAGCGGCGGTAGGCGGACGAGCGGTTCTGCTCCAGCCACAGGCCCGCTTCGAGCTGGTGATTGCCGATTTCCTTGCGAAGTGTGGAAAGGAAGCCGCCGCGCTTGATGTCGTATTCCGTCGTGCGCACGGCGTAGCCCGAGTTGCCGAAGACTTCTTTCAGGTTCTGCTTCGGATAGTACACGCTGAACAGGCCCGGCAAGCCGGCCACGCCGATGGGGCCGGCCACCACGCCCACGCCGTCATCCTTGTGGTAATACACCTGGTTCGACCACGTCATGCCTTCGGACAAGTTGGCGTCGAACTTGGCATACGCCAGGTAATCGGTGCGCTGCGCATCGCTGTAGTAATTGCGGTAATTGTTGCCGTCGGCGGCGGGCGTGGCGCCCGTTGGCGACAGGTAATTGAGGGCCGCCTTGAAGTCCGGATACAGGAAGGGGCGCGTGTACGGCGCGCTCGTCTCGCCGGCCACGTGCACGGTGCTGTCTTCGTTCGGCTCGATCTTGTCCGAGTAATTGAAGAACAGGGTCAGCTTGCCCGCATCGCTGCGGTTGACGTACTTGGCATTGAACTGGTCGCCGCCCTGGCGCGCATCGAAGTCCCAGGCGCGCGCCTCGTGGTGCAGGATGGAAAAGTAGGCGCTGCTGCCGTCGCCGAAGGCGCCCGTGTCGTAGCGGGCAAACGTGCGCGAGGTGCGGTGGCTGCCCACCGTTTGCTGCACGCTGGCGCCCTGCGTGGCCAGCGGGTCGCTGGAATAGGTTTCGATGGTGCCGCCCAGGTTGCTGGTCGAGGCCGTGGCCAGGTCGCCCGCACCCGACGACAGCACGACGCTGCGCACGTTTTCGCTGATGACGGCGCGCTGCGGCGACAGGCCGTTATAGTTGCCATACTGCTGGTCACCCAGCGGCACGCCATCCATGGTGTAGCCCAGTTGCTGGCCGGAAAAGCCATGCACGAACAGCGACAGGTTCTGTTCGTTGTTGCCCCACGGGTCGGCCGTTTGGAAACTGACCCCCGGCAAGGTTTGCAAGGCTTTCAGTGGATTCGTGCCGGGCAGGATTTTCTGGATTTCATTCTTGCTCAGGGCGACCGAGGAGCGCGTCTTGCGCGAGGAAATCTCCACGGTGGCCATAGTCGCGCCATCATCGGCGGCAGTGGCGGGCGCGGCCATCTCGGTCGTGGCCGAGGCCACGGCGGCAGCCACGGCCGTTTGCGCCAGGGCCGGCAAGGAGAGACCTGCGGCGCAAGCGCCCAGCAAAACATGGAAGGAATGGCGGCGCAGGGCCAGCGTCAAGTGGGTGGTCATCATCAGCCTGTGGAAAGTATTGGAAGTAATACAAGCTGCGCAGCGTAACGGCGGCGCGTGACGGGCTGATGACGAACTGATGACGGGAAGATGACAGCAGAAACAAAGGCGCCGCCTGAGAGGCGGCGCGAAGAATATTACAATTAGTTAATGCTGGCTGCGGGTGGAATGAGCACCTCTGCCGGCGCATCCGTAACGAACAGCTGCGCGCAATCGACCTTGTCGAACTCGTAGTGCTGGCCGCAGAAATCGCAGTTCACGCCCACTTGTCCCACTTCTTCCAGGGTGCTGTTGACTTCTTCCTCGCCCAGCATCTTGAGCATATTGCCCACTTTTTCGCGCGTGCAGCTGCAATGGAAGCTCGGGTGCAGCGGGTCGAAGACGCGGATCGTTTCTTCCCAGAACAAACGCTGCATCAGGGTATCGATGTCCGTCGACAGGATTTCCGCTTCTTTCAGGGTCGACGCCAGCATCACGGCGCGGTTCCACGTGTCGAGCGCGTCTTCTTCCGACACGGGCGTCGCTTCGGCCTTGCCGCCATGGTGGGGCAGCTTTTGCAGCAGCAGGCCGCGCGAGACGGTGTCGTCCGTGGCCAGCCACAGACGCGTGTCGAGCTGTTCCGAGCGCAACATGTAGTTTTCGATCACGGTCGCCATGTCGTCGCCGTCCAGCGGCACGATGCCCTGGTACGGTTGCTGGCCCGGTACCTTGTCGGCCGGGTCCAGGGTAATGATGAAGCGGCCCTTGCCCGTGGCGTTGAGCAATTGCGGCACGGTGGCCACGTCGGCGATGATGGCGTCCGGGTCGAGCTTGGCCGTGGCGCGCAGGCGCAGGTCGGAATCGCACTCGACCACCATCAGGCGCACGGGACCGTCACCGTGGATCTGCATGATGATGGAGCCGTTGAATTTCAGGTTGGCCGACAGCAGGGCGGCGGCTGCCACCATTTCGCCCAGCACTTTTTTCACGGCCGTTGGATAGGCGTGGCGCGACACCACTTCCTGCCAGGTGTGGGACACGTCGATGAACTGGCCGCGCACGGCGGCGTTGTCGAAAATAAATTTTTGCAGGGTATCCTGGCCGGTAGCGGCTGCGCTGACGGCGCCCGTGATTTCAGTCGTCATTCTTTTATCCAATCTTCTTGAGTTGCGTATTAAACAGCTGGCCGCGCTGCACATAGTTCACGGCGTTGCCTTGTAGCCTGGTGATATCGTCTGCCGTCAGGGCCCGCACGGCTTTCGCCGGTGAGCCGATGATCAGCATATTGTCGGGAAAATCCTTGCCTTCCGTGACCAGGGCGCCCGCGCCGACCAGGCAATTCTTGCCGATCTTCGCGCCATTCAGGATCACGGCCTGGATGCCGATCAGGGCGCCATCGCCGATCGTGCAGCCATGCAACATTGCCTGGTGGCCGATGGTCACGTTCTGGCCGATGTCGAGCGGGTAGCCCGGGTCCGTGTGCAGCACGGCGCCTTCCTGCACGTTGCTATTGACGCCCACGGTGATGCGTTCGTTGTCGCCGCGAATCGTGGCGCCAAACCATACGGACGTATTCGCTTCCAGGGTCACCTTGCCGATCACGTTGGCCGTGTCGGCAACAAAAGCGGAAGCATCAATCTGCGGCGCATCGGCGCCCAATTGGTAGAGTGTCATCGTTAGCCTGTGGCGGTGGTGGAAGCGCCGGGCGCGGCCGGACGCGGAAGTTTTGCGCTATTTTACGCTGTTGCAGGGCAAGTCCGAGCGCCGACCGTCAATCCGGTATAATTATCGAACGGTCGTACTTTTATGGCCGTACTATCTACAGACACAGCATGTGGCGCCATCTGCGCCACTTTCAAGGCAGGCATGCGATGAAACCCATGAAACTTTCCCGTTCCGAATTCATCAACATCCGCGGCGCCCGCACGCACGTGCGCCACTGGGGCCGTGTAGGGGCGCCCATCCTGTTCATGGTGCACGGCTGGATGGACGTGGCCGCCTCGTTCCAGTTTGTCGTCGACGAGCTGGCCGGCGACTGGCACGTGATCGCGCCCGACTGGCGCGGCTTTGGCCTCAGCGACTACACGCAATCGGACACCTACTGGTTCCCCGACTACCTGGCCGACCTGGACGCCATGCTGCTGCATTACTCGCCGGACGCACCCGTCAATCTGCTGGGCCACAGCATGGGCGCCAACGTGGCCGGCCTGTACGCGGGCGTGCGGCCCGAGCGCATCAGCCGCTTCATCAACCTGGAAGGCTTCGGCATGATGGCAACAAAACCGGAGCAGGCGCCGGGCCGCTACGCCAAGTGGCTCGATGAATTGCGCGAGCCGCCCGCCATGCGCAGCTATCCCACGCAAAAGGCCGTGGCCGAACGCCTGCAAAAGACCAACCCGCGCCTGCCGGACGAGCGCGCGGCGTTTCTGGCCGAGCACTGGTCGGCGCAGAACGAGGCGGGCGAGTGGGACATCATGGGCGACCCGCAGCACAAGCGGGTCAATCCCATCCTGTACCAGGTGGAGGAAGTGATGGCGTGCTGGCGCCGCATCACGGCGCCCGTGCTGTGGGTGGAGGCCGATGACACGAATATGTGGCAATGGATGGGGCCCAAGGAACAGGCACGCATCGAGATCGACCGGCGCTTGGCCTGCATCAAGGATGTGCGCTGCGAGATGATGCGCGATGCGGGCCACATGCTGCATCATGACCAGCCGGCGGCACTGGCGCGGCTCGTGGAAGCCTTTTTGGCCTGATGTGTGACGGGAACGCCGCAGCGCGATTTGACAAGCAGCGTACAATGAAAACTTCTTCCATGCTGAGCCCGTGCAGGGTATTGTTTTCACATGCTTAAAGTCGACCTGCATTGTCATTCGAATATCTCCGACGGCGTGCTCGCGCCCGCCGCCGTGGCTGCGTACGCACGCAAGGCCGGCGTCGATGTGTGGGCGCTGACGGACCACGATGAGGTGTCGGGCGTGGCCGCCGCGCGCACGGCCGCGCTGGACCTGGGCATGCGTTTCGTGGCCGGCGTGGAAATTTCCATTACGTGGGCCGGCGAAACCGTGCACATTGTTGGCTTGAAAGTCGATGAAAACAATCCCGGTCTTGTGCAGGGCTTGCACCAGACGCGCTCTGGGCGCGACGCGCGCGGCCGCGAGATCGCCCGCCAGCTGGACCTGGCCGGCATCCCCGATGCCTATGAAGGGGCCTTGAAATTCGTCGGCAACCCGGACCTGATGTCGCGCACGCACTTTGCCCGCTACATCGTGGAAATGGGGAAATGCGCGAACATTCCCGACGTGTTCAAGAAATACCTGTCGGAAGGCAAGCCTGGCTACGTCGAGCACCGCTGGGCCACCCTGGCCGAAGCGGTGGGCTGGATACGCGGCGCGGGCGGCGTGGCCGTCATCGCGCACCCGGGCCGCTACCGCTTCAGCGACATGGCGCAAGGCGTGCTGTTCGATGAATTCAAGCAACTCGGCGGCGTGGCCATCGAAGTCGTCACGGGCAGCCATAGCCCGGACCAGTATCCCGAATACGCGCAGCTGGCCAACGCCTACGGCTTCCTCGCTTCGCGCGGCACGGATTTCCATGCGCCGGGCGAATCGCGCGTGGATTTTGCCAAGTTGCCGCCTTTACCTGCCAACGTGACCCCGATCTGGCACGACTGGTTCTAGGGCGCGGCTGGCCTGCGCGGGCTTGAAAAGTCGCGACTGCACACTTATCTTTTAGCTATTCTGTTTTCCGGAGCCAACGCCCATGAAACGTATCGTCCTTTTTATTGCAACCAATCTGGCCGTGATGCTGGTGCTGTCGCTCGTGCTCAGTTTGCTGGGCGTGGGCAATCCGGCGCGCGGCAGCACCTTGAACCTGGGCAGCCTGCTCGTGTTTTCGCTGGTGGTGGGCTTCACGGGATCGATATTTTCCCTGTTGATCAGCAAACCGATGGCCAAGTGGAGCACGGGCGCGCGCGTGATCGACAACCCGACGTCGTCGACGGAATTGTGGCTGGTCAATACCGTGCGCGCGCTGTCCGAGCGGGCCGGTATCGGCATGCCGGAAGTGGCCGTGTACGAGGGCGACGCGAATGCGTTCGCCACGGGCGCCTTCAAAAACTCGGCGCTGGTGGCCGTCTCGACCGGCTTGCTGCAAAGCATGAACCGCGATGAAGTCGAAGCCGTGCTGGGCCACGAGATCGCCCACGTCGCCAATGGCGACATGGTGACACTCACCCTGATCCAGGGCGTGGTGAATACCTTCGTCGTCTTCATGGCGCGCGTCGTGGGTTTCTTTGTCGACAATGTGCTGCTGAAAAATAACAACCGCGAAGGCGGCGGACGCGGCATCGGCTATTTCGTCACCGTGATGGTGTGCGAAGTGATCTTCGGCTTGCTCGCTTCCATCATCGTTGCCTGGTTCTCCCGCCAGCGCGAATTCCGCGCCGATGCCGGTTCTGCCAAGCTGTTGGGCAGCCCCACGCCGATGATGCATGCGCTGGCACGCCTGGGCGGCGTGCCGCCGGGCGAGCTGCCGCAATCGATGCAGGCGCTGGGCATCAGCGGAGGCAATGGCGGCTGGGGCGCGTTGTTCGCCACCCATCCGCCGATCGAACAACGCATCGCCGCGCTGCGCGGCGTACAATAATGCTAACTTAACAAGCTGGTTCGCCAGAACGCTTACACATGAGTCAATTTTTCCAGATTCACCCCGACAATCCGCAATTGCGCCTGATCAAGCAGGCTGCGCAGATCATCCAGTCCGGCGGCGTCGTGGCCTTGCCCACGGATTCCTGCTATGCACTCGTATGCCAGCTCGACGACAAGGGCGCCGTCGAGCGCCTGCGCCGCATCCGTGGCATCGATGAAAAGCACCATCTCACCTTGCTGTGCCGCGACTTGAGCGAGCTGGGCGTATACGCCCGCGTCGACAATCGCCAGTTCCGCCTGCTCAAGGCGGCCACGCCGGGCGCCTATACCTTCATCCTGGAAGCGACGAAGGAAGTGCCGCGCCGCCTCAGCCACCCGTCGCGCAAGACCATCGGCCTGCGTGTGCCGCAGCACCGCATCGTGCAATGCCTGCTGGAAGAGCTGGGCCAGCCCCTGCTGGGCGCGACCTTGACCTTGCCTGGCGATGAAGAGAGCCTGACGGATGCCGACACCATCCGCGAACGCCTGGAAAAACTGGTCGACCTGATCATCGATGGCGGCGTCTGCGCGCATGGTCCCAGCACCGTGATCGACCTGACGGGACCGGAGGCGGAAGTGGTGCGTGTGGGACGCGGCGACCCGGCCGTGCTGGGCTTGTAGAGGGGCAGGGCGCGCCTGTTGCCGCGCCGGTCTTCACCTGTTCTTAATGACAACGTAAGAAAGAGGCTGTGGCGCCTCTGGTAGAATCGCGGTCATGAGCGATTTCAATACGATAGTCCAGACCATTGCGGTGTACCTGGTACCGGTGCTGTTTGCCATTTCCCTGCATGAGGCGGCGCATGGCTACGTCGCCCGCTATTTCGGCGACCCCACGGCTTCGAACGAGGGCCGGCTGAGCCTCAATCCCATCCGGCATATCGATCCTTTCGGCACGATCTTGCTGCCTTTGATGCTGTATTTCGCAATCCAGGTACCGTTCGGCTATGCCAAGCCGGTGCCCGTCGATTTCAGCCGCCTGCGCAATCCGAAGAAGCAGATGGCCTGGGTGGCGTTTGCGGGGCCTGGCGCCAATTTTGCCATGGGCCTGGGCTGGATGATTGCCTTTGTCGTGCTCAGCGTCCTGCCGCCGACGGAAATGGGCATGTTTTTCCGCAAGATGGCGGGCGCCGGCGTCAGCGTGAATGCGGCCATGTTCGTCTTTAACCTGATTCCCGTGCCACCCCTCGATGGCGGGCGCATCATGACAGGCTTGCTGCCGATGCAACTGGCGCGCCCTTACGCCAGCATCGAGCGCTACAGCCTGTATGTGTTCGGTGCCCTGGTGCTGCTGATGTACACGGGCGTACTGAACCGCGCCTTGCTGGCGGCAATCGAATTTGTCATAGGCATTTTTGTCACCATGGTCACGCCCCTGACGGCCCTGTTGACGTGATACAAGCAACTGGATATACGCAAATAATTGATGGAAGTACCGATGCAAGCAATTGAACCAACAGTAGAAACCGAAGCGATTTCCGGCTGGCTGCGCCGCTGGGCGCCGCTGATCCCGGGCGGCGAAGTGCTGGACCTGGCCTGCGGCGCAGGCCGCCATGCGCGCCACCTGGTGAGCCTGGGCCACCCCGTGATCGCGCTCGACCATGATCCGGAAATGCTGGAAAAAGCGGCCGGCACGGGCATCACCACCTCACTGGTGGATCTGGAAGCGCCGGGCGCCGTATGGCCTTTCGCGCCCGGCCGCTTTGCCGGCATCGTCGTCACCAATTATCTGCACCGGCCGTTGCTGGACGCCATGGTTGCCAGCCTGGCGCCCGATGGCGTGCTGCTGTATGAAACGTTTGCCGAGGGCAATGAGCAGTTCGGCAAGCCGTCGAATCCGAAATTTTTGCTGAAGGAAGGCGAAATGCTGAGCTGGGCGGTGCAGCAGGGATTGCGTGTGGTAGCGTATGAGGATGGGCGCGTGGAACAGCCAAAAGCTGCTCTGGTGCAACGAATTTGCGCCGTCCGGCCGGATTTTCCACGGTTGGCGGCGCTGCTGCCGACGTTTTGAGCGGCCATACTATGTCAGAATGCACCACAGGCGCGGGCTATCCGCTACAATCGTTGTTTTATTTATCGGCGCTATAAACTTACTATGATCAAGGGCAGCATTGTAGCAATCGTCACCCCGATGCACGCAGACGGCAGTCTGGACTTTCCAGGTCTGCGCAAGCTGATCGACTGGCATATCGCCGAGGGTACGGACGGCATCGTCATCGTTGGCACAACGGGCGAATCGGCAACAGTCAGCGTGGAAGAACACTGCGAACTGATCCAGTTGACCGTCGAACATGCCAAGGGACGCATTCCTATCATCGCCGGCGCCGGAGGCAACTCCACGGCCGAGGCCATCAAACTGACGCGCTACGCGAAAGAAGCGGGCGCCGATGCTGTCTTGCAAGTGGTGCCGTATTACAACCGTCCTACCCAGGAAGGCATGTACCAGCACTTCAAGGCCATCGCCGACGCCGTCGACATTCCCGTCATCCTGTACAACGTGCCGGGCCGTACGGTTGCCGACATGAGCAACGAGACCATCGTGCGTCTGTCCGCCATCCCGAATATCGTCGGCGTGAAAGATGCGACCGGCAATATCGGCCGTGGCATCGACCTGCTGCGTTTGGTCCCAGCCGACTTCGCCGTGTACTCGGGCGACGATCCGACAGCCATGGCGCTGATGTTCTGCGGCGGCCACGGCAATATCTCCGTGACGGCCAACGTCGCGCCGCGCGCCATGCACGAACTGTGCGTCGCGGCCATGGCGGGCGAGCGCGCCACGGCAATCGCCATCAATAACAAGGTTTTCCCTCTGCACCAGAAGCTGTTTGTCGAGCCCAACCCGGTGCCCGTCAAATGGGCGATGGCCGAAATGGGCCTGATGCCTGCCGGCATACGCTTGCCACTGGTGCCGCTGGCTGAAAACTGCCATGTGACCGTGCGCGATGCCTTGCGCGACGCCGGCATCCTGTCTTAAGACCGAACTTCAAGCCCGGACTTGACCAGTCCGGACCTTCCCTGATTCCAGCTGCTACTTAGCTTCTTATCCAGTTACGACATGACTAATTGCAAGAAAAACCAATCGGCGCCTGCCACCATCGCCGTCCGCGGCATCGTCATCGGCGCCATCGCAGCCAGCCTCGCGGGCTGCGGCATGATCAGTTCGGTAGTCGGCGGCGACAAGGTCGACTACAAGTCGGTCAAGAAAGCCGGCACCCTGGACGTGCCGCCTGACCTGACGCAATTGCAGCAGGACAACCGCTACTCGCTGCCGGATGCGAAAAACGGCGTGGCCACGGCTTCCGGCTACAACGCGCAGCGCAACGCCACGGCCGGTACGCCCGTCGTCGTGGGTGCCGACGGCGTGGTCGGTGTCGTGCCGGTCACGGCAGGCGGCGTGAAGGTCGAGCGCGCGGGCAACCAGCGCTGGCTGGTCGTCAAGCAGTCGCCTGAAGTGCTGTGGCCGCAACTGAAGCAGTTTTGGGAAGATTCGGGCTTTACCATTGCCGTCGACCAGCCTACGGCTGGCATCATGGAAACCGAGTGGAATGAAAACCGCGCCAAGGTGCCGCAAGACTTTATCCGCAGCACCATCGGCAAGGCCTTCGATTCGCTGTACTCGACCGGTGAAAAAGACAAGTTCCGCACGCGCGTGGAGCGCCTGGCCGATGGCTCGACCGAGATCTACGTCAGCCACCGTGGCGTGGAAGAGGTTGTCACGGGCCGCGACAAGGAAACCACCACCTGGACCGCTCGCCCGAACGATCCGGGCCTGGAAGCGCAATTCCTGGCCAAGCTGATGACGCGCCTGGGCGCGGCCAGCGACGATGCGCAGGCGAAGACGGCTGTCGATGCCGCCATCGTGCAGCCGCAGCACGCCAAGCTGGTCGGCGACGCCGCCACGCCGGCGCGCGCAATCGAAGTCGATGAAGGTTTCGACCGCGCCTGGCGCCGTGTCGGCCTGGCGCTGGACCGCGTCGGCTTTACCGTGGAAGACCGCGACCGCACGCAAGGCACGTATTTCGTGCGTTACGTCGATCCGGACGCGGTCAAGAAAGACGGTTTCTTCTCGAAACTGTTCAGCTGGGGTTCGTCGTCCGACAAGGACAAGGAAGCGCAGCGCTACCGCGTCCTCGTCAAGGCCGGCACGGGCTCGACCAGCCTGGTCAGTATCCTCAGCAACGAAGGCCAGCCAGATACCTCACCAGTGGCAGAGAAGATCCTGGGCCTGCTGAACGATCAGTTGAAATAAGGTTCACTGAGTGGCGGCGATCAAAAGCTGCCACGCATCATAAAAAAGGCTGGCCCGGTGCAAACCGGGACAGCCTTTTTATTTTGGGTACGCAATAGATGCTTGCGACGCCCAACAAAACCGTAGCGAGCGCCAGTGATTTGTGGCTAAGAAGCGCAGCCGTACTTTAGTACGGTGAGCATCGCAGGCCGCAAAGCGCGGCGCGCAGTAGGTTTGGTTGGGTGTTTACCCAACAAAAAAGCCGGCCCTAAGGCCGGCTTTCTTTAGTGCAGGGTGCTAAATTACTTAGCAGCCGATGCAGCAGCCGAAGCAGCCGAAGCAGCGTCGGTAGCGGCCGAAGCGGCAGCCGAAGCAGCAGCAGCAGCGTCGGTAGCGGCCGAAGCAGCAGCGTCAGCAGCAGCAGCTGGAGCAGCTTCAACTGCTGGTGCTGGTGCTGGGGTTTCAACTACTGGTGCTGGTGCAGGAGCTTCTTCTTTTTTGCTGCAAGCAGCCAGAGCAACAACCATCAGGGAGGCGATCAGCAGGGATTTTTTCATTTGTTTTCCTTAATTATTTCAAAAAATAAATCAACATTGTTGCGATGAATAATTACCGGTAATTATCGCTCGTTAGGTCGTCTTCGAAGGCTTTTCGTACCAGGTGGTGCCTGCCAGACAACGGAAACTTCCTAACCGAATATTATAGCGATTTTTGGTGCGTCGCAATAGGAGCAAGAGGCAAATTCGCAACTATTTTGTGATATCGCAATATTTGCCGAAGCAAATTGCAAGCAAGTGTAAGTGTTTTGCGAAAGCGCGACAAAACGATATAAAAATAATATCTTTCTTTGCGCTGGCGCAGAAGATGTTATTTTGCTTACTGTAATACCACTTCGCTACGCTGCACCCATTCAAGCCAGTTCGATCCAGCCATCCTGATACCAGGTATATAAGGCATCCATCACGTCATCGGAAGCCATGGCAACGGCGGCGCCATCGAGGGCGCGTTCGTTGGCCAGGGTTTCCAGGGCCGCTTTGTCGGCCTTGCCAATGGCAAACGATTCGCCATTGATGAAGACATTCTTGCCACGATACAGCATCAGCGTCTTGCGCGACAACACGACACCTTTTTTCTGTGCGGCGTCCGCGAAGCGGCCCACCGTCAGCGGCTTGGACAGCGGCGTGAAAAACACATTGTGCTTCGGTTCCGACAGGTGTTCGCCGAGGAAAATCGTGACGTCTTCTTCCGTGAAGCGCACCTTGTTCAGTTCTTCCGCGATGGTGCTGAGCATTTCACGGGGGATTTCGGCCGGCTTGCCCGACGCTTTCAGGTCCGGATCGCTGTAAATGCCCGGCAAGTCGATCGAGTCGGCCATGAATTGCAGGAAAGCTTCGCCCAGTTCCTGGAACGAAGGCGAGCGGAAGCCGATCGAATACGTCTGGCAGTCGCCGATGGCCACGCCGTCGTGCGCATAGTGGGGCGGCAAATACAGCATGTCGCCCGGTTCCAGGGTAAATTCTTCGTCGGGCGTGAAATTGCTGAGGATTTTCAGCGGCAAGCCGTCGATCAGGCTCAGGTCTTTCTGCGCGCCGATGCGCCAGTGGCGCTTGCCCTGGCCTTGCAGCAGGAACACGTCATAGGAATCGAAATGCGGGCCCACGCCGCCGCCATCGGTGGCAAAGCTGACCATCAGGTCGTCCAGGCGCGCGTCCGGCAGGAAACGGAACTGGCGCAGCAGGGCGTCGGCCTTGGCGCTGTGCAGGTTGGCGCCCTGCACCAGCAGAGTCCATTCCTTCTGTTTCAGCGAAGGCAGGCTGGTCAGCGGACCTTGCTGCATGTTCCAGTGGCCATCCGCATGGCTGACCAGGCGCGATTCAACGTGATCGAGGGTAGCCAGCTCGGCCAGGGCCTTGAAATCGAACAGCGCCTTGAAGCCCGGTACGGCTTGACGGATCAACAGGGGCTTTTTATGCCAGTAGTCGCGCAGGAATTGCGCCGGCGTGATATCGCCGAGGAGAGTTAATGTTTTCATGCGCCCATTATAACAACCGGAAATGCAGGAATGCGCCTGCCGTTGGCGGCGTGAAGGTATAATTTGCCAGCTTATACAATGAAAGGAAGCATAATGAAGATTGCCAAAAATACGGTCGTGACTGTCAACTACAAACTGTCAGACGCGCAAGACAATCTGATCGAAGACGGCCGTCAGCCGATGGTCTACCTGCACGGTGATTATGAAAACACCCTGCCGAAGATCGAAGAAGAGCTCGACGGCAAGGAAGTTGGCTATTCCAACACGATCCAGATCGAACCGGATGATGCTTTCGGTGAATACGATCCCGCCCTGGTCAAGGTCGAGCCGCGCAACCGCCTGCCTGAGCCGCTGGAAGTGGGCATGCAGTTCGAAGGCATGCCGGAAAGCGATTCGCCGGACGAAGAAGCGATGATCTTCACGGTCACCGACATCGCCGATGACAAAGTCGTGCTGGATGGTAACCATCCTCTGGCCGGCATCGCGCTGCGCTTCTCGCTGACCGTCGCTGACGTGCGCGCCGCCACCGACGAAGAAATCGCCCACGGCCACGTGCATGGCGCACACGGCCATGACCATGGTGATGATGAAGAAGAGGGTGACGAAGGCGATCACTTCCGTTCGCATCCGATTCACTAATATCGCTTGTTCCAGGCCGGCTACATGCCGGCCTGTTTGCTGATGCGCTAGCGGCGTACAGTCGACGCCTTGGCACGCGCTTGGGCCGATGGCCTGACTGCGCGTTGACGCACCTCAAAGAATGGCGTCTTGCCTGGCCTTACGGCGATGGCGGACCAGTCGTTGTCGATGCTGACGTGGCCCAGGTTGCCTTTCCAGCTGATTTTCGGCCCGCCTGCCTTGGCTGCGGCCTTTTTACTCTTCCCTTCCTTGCCGTCCGCGTCGCCATCACGCTGCGTATCGACCAATAACACCTTGCCGCTGAATTTCTTCGCCAGGGTACGGACCTGCTTGCGCGGTCCGGCAAACCCGTCCTGTTTTGAGCTGAAGCTGGGCAGCAGCGAATTGTCGTCTTCGTCCAGCACGCCCATGTCGCCGTCGGAAAACAGCACGATACCGTCGAGTTTCTTGCGCTGCGCCATGGCGAACAGGCGCTGCAGCCAGGAACGGTTGGCGACCAGGCGGTCTTCGAATTCGCTGTTGCGTCCCGCTTCCGGCAGGAAATGGTTGTTATTCGCGGGCAGGTTGATGGTGGCAAACAGCACGCCGCCATATTCCCAGTGGGCGTTTTCCGCATAGCTGCGGAACTTCGCCGTCGATGACAGCCGCGACAGGGTCAGCTTGCGCTGGCCCAGGCTCTGGTCGTCGGCGAAATACACGTCGCGCAAGCGGTTCAGGCGTTCGATGGCGTTGACCCTGCCGCGCGAGTTGCGGCAGTTGGCCCAATCGCTGGCCGACAGCGAGACGATCAGCGGCGGGCCGCTGGCGTCCAGCAAGTCCTTGCGTTGGCTGTACAGCTTGTCGCTGCACGATTCGCTGGCCGCCTTGATGCCGGTGGCCACGACGAAAGATGCATTGAAGGCGCTCGTGTCGGCGATGGCTTTTTTCAGGGGGCCATCGTCCGGTCCGGCGTTGAAGGAATGGCCCAGCACGGCAAACTCGAAGCCGGCCTGGTCGCTCTGGGCGGCCAGCGCCGCTTGCCATGGCAGGCTGGCAGCCAGCAAGCCGGCGGCCAGCAGGTGGATCGTGCCGCGCCGGCAGGTCATGCGGCGGCCAGCCGTTTCAACTGGTACAACTGCTCGAGCGCATCGCGTGGCGTGAGCGCGTCGGGATCGAGGTCGGCGATGGCGTCGAGCAAGGCTTGCTGCGCCGTATTCAGCGCGGCCAGCGGCGCCGATGCTTCTTCTTCTTCTTCCTCTTGCGCATACGGATCGGCTGCCGGCGCGGCGAACAGGTCGCGCTGCGGCGTGGCGTCGAGCGCCTGCGCTTCCAGGCGCGCCAGGTGCTTGCGCGCGGCCTTGATCACGGGCTGTGGCACGCCAGCCAGTTGCGCCACCTGCAAGCCGTAGCTTTGCGAGGCAGGGCCCGGCTGCACGGCGTGCAGGAAGACGATGCTGTCCTTGTGTTCGACGGCCGACAGATGCACGTTGGCAGCGCTCGGGTGGCTGTCCGGCAATTGCGTCAGCTCAAAGTAATGCGTGGCGAACAGGGTGAAGCTGCGGCTGGTGTCGATCAGATGGCGCGCGATGGCCCATGCCAGCGCCAGGCCGTCGAAAGTCGAGGTGCCGCGGCCGACTTCATCCATCAGCACCAGCGAGTGCTCGGTGGCGCCGTTCAAAATGGCTGCCGATTCCGTCATTTCCACCATGAAGGTCGAGCGTCCGCCCGCCAAGTCGTCGGTGGCGCCGATGCGCGTGAAGATGCGGTCGATGGGGCCGATGGTGGCGGACGCGGCCGGCACGTAGCTGCCCACGTAGGCCAGCAGGGTGATGAGTGCCACCTGGCGCATGAAGGTCGATTTACCACCCATGTTCGGACCGGTAATCAAGAGCAGGCGGCGTTCGTTGACGAAGCGGCAGTCGTTGGCGATAAAGCGCTCAATCTGCTTTTCCACGACGGGGTGGCGGCCTTCGACGATGTTGATGCACGGCTCGTCAACCAGTTGCGGCGCAGCCCAGTTGTGCTGCTGCGCATGTTCCGTCAGCGCGTTCAAGGTGTCGAGCTGGGCCAGGCCCTGCGAGATCGTCTGCAAGGTGCCGATGTGCGGCGCCAGGTCGGCCAGCAGCAGGTCGTACAGCATCTTTTCGCGCACGAGGGCCTTGTCTTGCGCCGACAGGGCCTTGTCTTCGAATACCTTCAATTCCGGCGTGATGTAGCGCTCGGCGTTTTTCAGGGTCTGGCGGCGGCGGTAGTCGTCGGGCACCTTGTCCGTCTGGCCGTGCGTCACTTCAATATAGAAGCCGTGCACCTTGTTGTATTCCACGCGCAGGTTGGCGATGCCCGTGCGCGCCCGTTCGCGCGTTTCCAGGTCGAGCAGGAACTGGCCCGCGTTTTCCGACAGCGCGCGCAATTCGTCCAATTCGGCATCGAAACCGGTGGCAAACACGCCGCCGTCGCGCACCATCGCGGCCGGTTCCTGTGCCACGGCGCGCACCAGCAAGTCCAGGCAGGCAACAGGCGTGGCCAAGGCCGTGTGGATGGCGGCCAGCAAGCCGGTTTCGCCGCCCTGGCCAGGACCATAGCAACGCACGACGTCGCCGCGCAGGGCCGGCAGTTGCAGCAGGCCGTCGCGCAGGGCGGCCAGGTCGCGCGGACGCGCCGACAGCAGCGCGATGCGCGTGGTGATGCGTTCGATATCGGGCACTTGCGCCAGGGTAGCTGCGAGCGGACCGGCCGCTTCGCTTTGCGCCAGTGCGGCGATCGCCTCATGGCGCGCGCGCGCCACCTTCTGGTCGCGCCGCGCATGGTGCAGCCAGTGGCGCAGCATGCGCGAACCCATGGCGGTGCGGCAATGATCGAGCAGGGAGAACAAGGTCGGCGATTCCTGGCCGCGGATGGTTTCCGTCAATTCGAGGTTGCGGCGCGTGGCCGCATCCAGGCCGATGAATTCACTTTCCGTTTCCGTCGTCAGCGAACGCACGTGCTGCAGACCGCGTCCCTGCGTCGACTGCGCATAGCGCAGCAGCGCGCCGGCCGCGCCGAACGCGGCGCCGAGGCCATCGGCGCCGAAGCCCGTCAAAGTCGCCACGCCCAATTGGTCGAGCAGGGCCTTGTGGCCGCCCACCACGTCGAAATGCCAGTCCGGCACGCGGTTGATGTGCGTGCCCGCGTAGTCGTCGAACAGGTTGCCATTGTCGCCGCTCAGGATCTCTGCCGGCACGATGCGCTCGAGCTCCTGCTGCAAGCGCACGGCCACGGTGCTGCTGTCGCCGGAAAACTCCATCAGTTTCAAGGCGCCGCTGGCCAGCGACAGCCAGGCCAGACCCGTCGTCACCGTCTTGCGCTGCGTGATGCTGCACATGGCCAGCAGCGGGCGCTCGGCCTTCTCCGGCAGCAAGTCCGCATCCGTCAAGGTGCCGGGCGTGACGACGCGCATGACCTTGCGTTCGACGGGTCCCTTGCTGGTAGCCGGGTCGCCGATCTGTTCGCAAATGGCCACCGACTCGCCCAGCTTGACCAGCTTGGCCAGATAGCCGTCGAGCGAATGAAAGGGCACGCCGCACATCTTGATCGGATTGCCGCTGGCCACGCCGCGCGCCGTCAGGGTAATGCCCAGCAGGCGCGACGCTTTTTCCGCATCCTCGAAAAACAGCTCGTAGAAATCGCCCATGCGGTAGAAGACCAACATCGTCGGGTGGTTCTCCTTGATGCCTAAATATTGCTGCATCATGGGAGTGAGCTTTTCAGCCGAATTTTTCTTTGCCGCGGCGGCGTTGATTTCTTTTGGGACGGTGGTCATGTGTTCTTTGTCGTTGGTCCGGCGGCAGGGAAACGCATGCCTGCCGGGCTGTGTGTGGTGCTGTGTGCATTCAAGGCCGCGCCAGAGGGCGGAGCTTGGGTTCAAGGCCGTCATTTTACCGCTTTCGGCGGGCAGGGCGGCGTATTGCGTGCGGATGGAAAAAAGCCACGTCGGAGGAAGGGCGTGGCTTTGAAGTTGACTATGCTGTGCTCAACGGAGATAGTTATGGCAGAGATCGTGTCTGAATGGCCGAACTTAACTTGTTCACGCATGCTTCTGGCGCAATGTGCCGCGCCAGATTGGCATTGGTAAAGTATTACAGATTAGTCGTACCGCCTACCGAGCTTTCCGGGTCGAAAGAAAATACACGCAATTCTGGCTGAACGTCTTCGCCGCGCATGATGCGTACCGTCATGACGAAGGACAACTCCCAGCGTCCAGAGGTATGACCTACGTCCAAATTGTGTTTCCATTCCTGACGGATGCGGTGCAGTGGCATCTGGTCTGGCTCACCCAGCAGTTGCTGGATTTCGAAGTCCAGCGGCAAATGATAGGTTGCACCTACTGCCTGGAGGAATGGTGATGGTGGTGAATAAATGGTCGGCACTTTCGGGCCGATTTGCGTCAGTTGCGGTACGGTGACGATGCAGCAATCGATGATTTGGAATGAGGTGAAGCCGCTTTCCTTGGAGCCGCAGCAGGTAACATCCAGGTACACATGTTGGCCTTTTTGGAAGTGCACGCCTCCCATGTAGGGGCCATGGCGAGGATCGGCTGTGCCGTCGCAGGAGGTGAAATTGTAGTCGAGTTGATTGGTGATCTGGTCTGCATCAAAATGCACGGATAACTTCATCCAAGGGCTTACAGGCGTCATTTTTTACTGTCTCTTTCCAAGTTGATGAGAAATTGCTGGTAGCGGGCATCTCGCCGCAGGTTCAACAGATCGGGGGATGATTCGATCAGATTGAGAGGGTAGCCAAGCTTGCTGGCCTGGAGAAGCGCAGCCAATGCCTCGCTGCGATTGCCAATCAGTTCATAAGTGATTGCCGCACGAAATTGCACGTCCGCCACTAGCGGCGCTAGGGTAAGCGCCTGCTTGACGCCGGCCATGGCTGTTTGCTTTTCACCTGCATATGCTTGATAGAGTGCCATGCGCGAATTCATGGTGATGTCAGAAGGCATGCGCTGCAGCATGGGCCGTAGCAGGGCGATGGCGCGAAGATATGATTGTTTAGATGCCTGGATCTGCGCTGGTATCCAGCGTTGAGCATCGGCTAGGTTGGCCCAAAGTAAATACATGCCGGGACCGCCTTTTTTCTCCGAAACGGCATTTTCAAATGCTTGCACTGCGCCCAGATAGTCTCCTTTTGCGAATAAGGAAGTTCCCAGATTCGTGTACAGTTCCCAGTGCGGACCCACCTGCAATCCTTGTTGTAATACTTGCAATGCTTCGTCGTTGCGGTTCTGGCGTAGCAAGGCTGCGTTTAGATATGCGTAATTGCCGAGTGACTGAGGAGTCATGGCTATGCTTTTACGGAAGGCTTGCTCCGCTTTGACATAGTCCCCCATTTTGTAATGCATATAGCCGAGTTGGGAGCTGAACAAGCTCTCCTGTGGATACGTCGCGATCGCATGATCCAGCATCTGCCTGCCCAGATCGAATTTTTGGCTGTTGAGGTACAGCCGGATCTTGCCATACAGCCCCAGCAAATTGTTCGGCTCAAGGTTTAGCGAAATAGTTGCCTCGTGCAAGGCCTCTTCGTATTTTCCTTGGAACTCAAAAACCCAGGCCTTGGCCACATGGGCGAGAGCCAGTTGGTCGTCTGTTGCCAACGCCTGTGTGGCGCTGATATCTGCACGTTGCAACCAGATATCGTCACGACCTTCACTGGTATAGCGCAAGCTCGACGCCAGCGACAGGCCCGCAGCGGCAGCGGCATTGGATGGGTTGTGCTGTAGCACTGCGGTGAAGTGCTCGATGGCCTGTTTTTGCTGGTTGTCGCGATCAAAAGCGCGCAATGCATCCATCCCCGCCTTCATTGCGGCCACTTCGGAAAACGCTGCAGCTGCCTGGCTGGCGCTTAGCTTGGTTAGTAAGTTAGGTCCCTGCCAAATACCTAAACCAAGCACGATAACGGCGCCAACCGCCACCATAGCGCGCTTGACCGGTACTTGAAGTTGAATGGCAATCGACACCGGTGGCTTGGCTGGCCTTACTTCAGTGGCTTGCATATCCGCCGTTACTGAAGATGAAGACTGCGCCCCTAGCGCCTCGCGCACAGCGCGCATGGTGCGCGGCCGTTCGGCCGGGTCGTGCGCCGTCATCGCGCGCACGAGGGCGTTGATGGCGGGCGGGACGGATTCTGGCAGGTCGGGCCACGGTTCCGTTGCCTGCATGTGGGCGGCGGCCAGGGCCAGGCCGTTCAGGTGGGCGAAGTGGCGCTGGCCGGCCAGCATTTCGTACAGCATGGCGCCCAAGGCATACACGTCGCCGCGCGTGTCGGGCAGGCGGCCCATCAGGCGCTCGGGCGCCATGTAGGCAATGGTGCCTTGCAGGTCGCACAGCGTGGTCGTTTGCGTGGCTTGCGGGTCGATGTGGCGGGCCAGGCCGAAGTCGAGGATGCGCACTTGACCGTCCGCTTCCAGCATCAGGTTCGACGGTTTCAGGTCGCCATGCACGAGGTCCATGGCGTGCGCCTCGTCCATGGCGTCAGCGATCTGGTAGGCGATGTCGAGTGCCGTTTGCAAGTCTGCCTTGCCGCTGTGCATGAACTGGCCCAGGGTCTGGCCTTCGACCAGTTCCATGACGATGGACTGGCCCGTGCCTTGGCCTTCGATGGCAAAAATGCGCACGAAGGCCGCATGCTTGAGCGAGGCGGCCAGGCGCGCTTCATTGATCAGTTTTTCCGGATGCAGCACGTCGGCTTGCGGTTTCAGCCGTTTCAGCGCCACGCTGCGGCACAGCTTGGCATCCCACGCTTCGAATACATGGCCGAAACCGCCTTCGCCCAGCAAGCGGCGCACTTCATAGTGCCCGCTGATCGTGTCGTCTTGCAGAGGGGGCTGACGCAGGGAGTCGAGCAGTTCCATATACCTTGGCTTCAGAGTGCATCAACGCGGGTGTCAAGCATCGAAAAGGGGTAATGCGATGATTGAATGCCCAAGATGATTGATTTTGAGTAACTTCCTGATTTAAAACGATTGTTTAAAATAAGTCAATTAATATTGACAAGGAGTGAACAGAAACTGCTGGCAGTCGCCTTTGCGCGTTTCTGCCGCAGGCATGCGCGGCTACGCCACGCAAGCATCGATGGCCGCGCCCAGCTTGTCGACAATCTCATCCACGTGGCTGGCGTCGATGATGTAGGGCGGCGCCAGCAGGATGTGGTCGCCGTGCAGGCCGTCGATGGTGCCGCCCATGGGATAGCACATCAGTCCGGCTTGCATGGCTTGCGTCTTGATGCGCGCGTGCAGGCGGCGGGCCGGGGCGAACGGCTGTTTGGTATTGCGGTCCCGCACCAGTTCCAGTCCCAGGAACAGGCCGCGGCCGCGGATGTCGCCCACATGCGCGTGGCTATCGAAACGCTGGCGCAGCCGCTCTTGCAGCAAGCCGCCCATAGCGCGCACGTTGGCCAGTAAATCGCGCTCCTCGATCTGCCGCTGCACGGCCAGGGCGGCGGCGCAGGCCGTTGCGTGGCCGATATACGTGTGGCCGTGCTGGAAGAAGCCCGTGCCGGCGCGGATGGTGTCGCGGATATCTGTCGATACCATGACGGCGCCGATGGGCTGGTAGCCGGCGCCGAGGCCCTTGGCGATGCAGACCAGGTCGGCCGTAATGCCTTCCTGCTCACAGGCGAACAGGCTGCCCGTGCGGCCCATGCCGCACATGACTTCGTCGAGGATCAGCAGGATGCCGTGACGCTGGCAGATCTCGCGCATGCGCGCAAAATAGCCGGCCACGGCGGGCAGGGCGCCGGCCGTGGCGCCGACGACGGGTTCGGCGATGAAGGCCATGACGTTGTCCGCGCCGAGTGCGGCGATATGGTCTTCCAGTTCCTGGCCCAGGCGCGTCACGTAGTCGCCATCCGTTTCATGCGCCTGCTGGTCGCGCCAGGCGTAGCACGGTGAAACGTGGGTGACGCCGATCAGCAGCGGCTCGAACTGCTGGCGGCGCCAGGCGTTGCCGCCCGTGGCCAGCGCGCCCAGGGTGTTGCCGTGGTAGCTCTGGCGGCGTGCGATGACGTGGCGGCGCTGCGGCTGGCCCCGCTCGACGAAATACTGGCGCGCCATCTTGAGCGCGCTTTCCACCGCTTCCGAACCGCCCGAGACGAAATACACGCTGTCGATGCCGGCTGGCGCCCGAGCGACGAGGAAATCGGCCAGCTGCTCCATCGGCTCGCTGGTAAAGAAGGAGCTGTGCGCGTACGCCAGCGTGGCGATCTGCCGCTGCACGGCGGCGATCACGGCCGCATCCGAATGGCCGAGGCAGGAGACGGCCGCGCCGCCGCAGGCATCCAGGTAGAGCTTGCCATCGGCATCGATCAGGTAGGGGCCGTCGCCGCCCATGGCGACAGGATAGCTGGCGGTCAAGCTGCGGTGGAAGACATGGCTCATGGCATCGCTTTCTTATCGGCAAGTGGGATGGCCGATTATAGGAGGCGTTGCGCCGCATTGCAACAATCGATGTATTTATTCTTAATTTACATCATTTGATGTTTTTGCGTAGGCGCCCAGCGCCCGCAGCTGGCTTTCCGCCGCGCCGATGGCCGTGACGGCATCGGGCCCCGCGCGCGCCACCAGCAGTTCCACCAGGCTTTCCACGGCCGCGACGCCGGCCACGATGGAAGGGAAGAACGAGGGGCTGTTGACGGCGATGACGATGCTGGCATCAGCCTGCAGGGCCAGCGGCGACATGGCGCTGTCGCTGATGGCGACCACCTGGCAGCCGGCTTGGCGCGCCGCCTGCGCCACCAGCAGCGCTTCGCTCGAATACGGCGCGAAGCTAACGACGACGACGGCTTCGCCCGCCTGCAGGGCGCGCAAGTCCATTTCCAGGGTGCCGCCCTGGCCGCTCAGCAGTTGAACGCTGGGGCGCAGCAGCCGGTACAGATAATGCAGGGTATAGGCGATCGGGTGGGCGGCGCGAAAGCCGGCCACGTGCACGCGGGGCGCCGTCTGCAGCAAATTGGCGGCCGCATCCAGGGCGGCGTGGTTGGCGCTTTCCGTGGCGGCCAGGTTGCGCTGCTGCACCGTGAACACTTCGGTGACGAGGTCACCATTATTGCCGGCCAGCGCGCCTGCTTTTGCCGCGTAGCCGCTTGGCCCCGCGCGCAGGCGTTCGACAAAGATGGCTTTCAGCTCCGGCCAGCCGGCAAAGCCCAGCTGCTGCGCCAGGCGCACGAGGGCGGCCGATTGTACCTGCGCGCGCGCGGCGATGCTGCGCATCGACGAGACGGCCACTTCGTCCGGATGGTCAGCCAGGTAGCGGGCGCCGGCCTGGAATTGCGGGCTCAGTTCCGCATGGCGCGCCTTGATCAGGTCCATCAGTGCCGCATAGGAATCGTGGGGTGTCGCTGCCTGCATCGCCGTGCCTCATTGAATAGGTTGCGGCGATGGTACAGGATTCGTCAGCGGGCCGGTAGCGGCGCGCCATGCGCCAGGGCGGCCGTGCGCGGGCGCAGCCGGGCAAACAGGTGCGGCCCGGCAGGTTTGCGGTGCGGTCCCGTCGTCAGCACGCGCAAGGCCGTGGGCAGCGGCACGTCGTGGCAGTGCAAAAACAGGGCGGCGGCGCCCGTGCCGGCCATTTCCTGCAAGGCCAGCGCATGTTCGACCAGCGCCGCTGTGCGCATGTCGAGCCGCACCGGGATGTCGGGTTGAAATAGCTGTATGTCGACGTGCCGTGCCTCGCGCATGCTGTCCCCGCCGGGTTCGATGGTCAGACTGCCAGCATAAAAGCGCCCCGGCGCCGTCACTTTGCGTTAAATCAATTCCTGTGTCGGATAGATTCCACAAGGCAAAAAAAACGCCAACCGTCACCGGCTGGCGCTGAAACTCCTCAAGGAAGAAGACATGTATTCCAACAACGTTTCGACGCCTGACAAAACCATCGCGAGCGGCAGTGATTTGTGGCCGAGAAGCGCAGCGGCACTGTAGTGCCGTGAGCATCGCCGGCCGCAAAGCGCGCCGCGCAGCCGGTTTGGTCAGGGTCCATCACAAGCTCCAGCGTACTGATAAACCTACGACCTTGTCATAGCGTCGAACGTCGCGCACGTAGTCCGGCGTGTCGTGGTAGTCGCGATAGGTCGAGTCGAGCAGGTTGTTCGCGTCCAGGGTCACCGTGGTGTTCGGGTTGAGCTTGTACGACACCGACGCGTCCAGGGTCTTGGTGGGCGCCACGGTCAGGTGGATGCCCTTGCCGCGGTAGTTGTAGTCGTCGACGTATTTGTCGCGCCAGCTGTAGGCCAGGCGTGCCGACCACGGTCCCTGCTCGTACAGGCCGACGATATTGGCCGACCACTTCGACATGCCCGTGAATGGATGCACGCTGCCATTCAATTCTTCCAGCTCGCCCGTCATGTAGGTGGCGTTCGCCTGCAGGCCCAGGCCGCTCATCCAGCCGGGCAGCTTGTCGTAGAACTGCTGGTACGCCATTTCCAGGCCTTGCAGATGGCCCTTCGAGGTGTTGCGCGGACGCGTGATGTCGTACTCGATGCCGCCATACGTTTCCTTGGCCGAACCGGACAGGATGTAGTTCTTGAAGTTGTGGCGGAACACGGTGGCCGTGACGGAACCCGTCTGCGCGAAATACCATTCCAGCGCCACGTCGAGGTTCTTGCCTTCCACGGGTTTCAGGTCGGGATTGCCGCCGCTGCCCGTCGGGCGCACCATCTCCAGGCTCTGGCCCAGGCTCACGCCAGGGTTGAAGTCGGCGAAGTTCGGGCGCTGTACTGCCTTGCCTGCCGTCATGCGGGCGACCAGGTCCTGGCGCAGCATGGCTTTCAAGGTCATGCTGGGCAGCACGTCCGTATCCGAGGTTTTTACGCGCACGGGCGTGATGATGCCGTTTTGCGAGGAATTGCCTTGCAAGTCCTGCTTGGTCTGCACCACGCGCACGCCCAAGGTGCCGTCGACCGGTACCTGCGCCAGGTCAAAGCCGATGCGCGCCTTGCCGTAGACGGCATTGGTTTTTTCCACATCCTTGTAGTGGGTCATCGGATCGTCGGGGCTGCGTTCGCTGCTGCCCGTAAACAGCTGGCGCAGCGCGGCCGTGTTGTTGAGCATGAAGTCGCGGCACGGCGTGAGCCAGCTTTGCAGGCCGAAGTTGCCCGTGTTGTCGTGCGAGGCGCACGCCAGGCCGGGGATCGCGTCCGCAGTCATGATCGACGCCAGCCCGCCCTGGCCATTTTTTTCGCGGATCGATTCGGCTTTGCGCTTGGCCAGGCGCACGCCGCCCGAAAATTCGCGGAAGAAGCCCGTGCTGTCCATGTCGTAGGTGACGTCGCCGCGCCAGTCGGTCGAGCTGCCTTCGTCGTGGCTGTGATTGTCGTAGAAGCCGAGCAAGGTGTAGTTCTTCGGATCCAGCATGTTGTAGCCGGGGTAGCTGATCTGCGCTCCGCCGTTCACGTTCGTGCTGCCGATCACGCTGGTCGGATGGGCGAGGAAGTCGAGGATGGGGAATTCGCGTTCGAAGTTGCTGACCGTGCGCGCCAGTTCCGTCGTGGCGCGCAGCTGCGGCGTGATGTCCCAGCGCGCGCCGATGGCGCCTTGCGAACCGATCGAGCGGTCGCGCCGCGCCTGGGTCGAGCCCAGGGTGAACGGCGACCATGGGCCGTCGATCTTGCCCACCGTGGCCGCCTGATTGGTGCCGGGGATCAGGGTGATGTCCGGGTTCTGGCCCCACGGCAGCGAACCGACGAAGAACTGGCTGTCGAAAGCGTGCTTGATCAGGGTCGACATGCCTTCCGCATACACTTCCACCTGCGAGTTCGGGCGCCACTGGAAGGCGGCGTTGGCCGCGTAGCGCTTGCGGTCGCCCACGGTCGGGATCATGCCGACGGAATCGGGGCCCGTGATGTTGCCCGCTTCCGGGCGCTTGACGGGTTCGGCGTTCCAGATCGTCTCGTCATAGTATCTGCCGCGCTGGTAGGACAGGCCGAGCAGGGCGCCGAATTCGCCGTATTGGGTCTTCCAGCGGTTCGAGACCATGCCGCTGACGTTCGGGTCCGTCGAGCCGGACTTGTCGCGGTGTTCGGCGCGCACGTTGCCCGATGCCGTAAAGCCCTTGAAGTCGAACGGGCGGTTGGTGCGCACGTCGATCACGCCGGCCGTGCCGCCTTCGACCATGTCGGCGCCCTGCGATTTATAGACGTCCACGCGCTGCAGCATGGCCGTCGGAATATCGGCCAGGTACAGGCTGCGGCCCACGGAGGTGAACATTTCGCGGCCGTTGAGCAAGGTCACCACGCCGGGCAAGCCGCGGATGATGACGGTACCGGCTTCGCCGCCTTCGCGGCGGACCTGCACGCCCGTCACGCGGCCGAGGATTTCAGCCACGTTCTTGTCGGGGAATTTGCCGATTTCATCGGCGACGATGGAGTCGACCACCTGGTCGCTGTTTTTCTTGATCGTCTGTGCGCTTTGCGCCGCCCTGCGCACACCGGTGACGGCGACGACGGCGATGCCGCCATTGTCGGCTGGCGCCGCTGCCGGTGCTGCTTCTGCCACTGGTGTTTCCACGGCGGGCGCCTGCTGCGCCCAGACGGAAGCGCTGCTCAGCAGGCCTGCGCCGGCCAGGGCGGCCACCGTCGCCTTCAAGGTCAAGCGTGTATTTTGTCGGGGCGTGCGGGTGCCCGTTGCCATCAATTGCATCATCTTGTCTCCACCTGTATTTTAGTTATGTTGAGAACGCTGCGGCAGTCGCCGCCAGAGCTGGAACTGGCTCAGGAAGCATGGTAGGGGCGAATGACTTTGCGCCACAAATGACTTCTTTTGCGATGTCCATATCAATTCCGGTATCCCTGCCGCATTCATGCACCTGCCGGCCTTGCCCGCTCTCCACACGTGGCGAAAATAGTTTTGTATTTTTTGCCGGTGGCGGCGTTGAGGTAGCGATGCAGCGGCACCAGATGGGGCGTCGCCATCCCACTCAATGAAAGGAAGCACCATGTTGGCATCCACTATCACCGAACCGTTGCTGCGGCACTTGCAAGCGGACGGATATCAGGCGCAGATCGACAGCGATGGCGATATCGTCTTCCGTTTCGAAGGCATGGGCTATGTCCTGTGCTTTGACGCCGATGACGCGCAATTTGGGAAACTGCTGTTGCCGAATGTGTGGACCATCGATACGCCGGAAGAGTTGCTGCGCGTGCGTGCCGCGCTCGATGAAGTCAACCG
Source organism: Janthinobacterium sp. TB1-E2 (assembly GCF_036885605.1). Classification (NCBI taxonomy): domain Bacteria; kingdom Pseudomonadati; phylum Pseudomonadota; class Betaproteobacteria; order Burkholderiales; family Oxalobacteraceae; genus Janthinobacterium; species Janthinobacterium aestuarii. The sequence goes on along the minus strand of NZ_CP142523.1, from coordinate 5,068,707 downwards.
CCGCATCAAGCTGGTGAAAGGCCATGTGCAGCGCGGTCAGGTATGGTTCTGCATCGAGATGCTGCTGCTCGAGCATCAGCACTGGACGCATTTCCTCGCGCGTGCCACCCGCGCCATCGCGCATGCGGCGACGCTGTTTGCCAGCGAGATGCGGGCCGGCGCGCTGGCTGCGCAGGCGATCGGGAAAGCCGGCGCCGACTGAGGCGCAGGGATGAAAAAGGGCGGCCCGCAGGCCGCCCTCGTATGCCGTCAGGCTGCGCTTAGGCTTCGGCGACGCGCTTGGCGATGTGCGCCAGCGCTTCTTCCACCTGGTCGATCAGGATCAGGCACAGATCGCCTTCGCCGAGGCGCGCCAGGGCCTTGTCGATGGCGACGAATTCGCCGTTGATTTCATCGATATGGCTGGTGCGCTTGGCGCCGTTCAAACCCTGGCGCAGTAATGCCACGACTTCGCCGTCGGCGCGGCCGCGCTGGCATTGATCCTGGTACAGCAGCACGTCGTCGAAGGCGGCGCCGAGGATTTCCGTCTGCTGGCGGATGTCTTCGTCGCGGCGGTCGCCGGCGCCGCTGATGACCACCGAGCGGCGCTTGGCCGGCATGCTTTCCACGGCCTGCACCAGCGCCAGGATGGCGTCCGGATTGTGGCCGTAGTCGGCGATCAGGGTGGCGCCCTTGTAGTCGAACACGTTGAAGCGGCCTGGCGCATTGTCGGCCTCATTCGCAAAGGTTTTCAGGCCCAGCGCGATGGTTTTCCAGTCCAGGCCCACGGCCCAGGCGGCGGCCAGCGACGCCATGACGTTGTCGACCTGGAAGCCGATGGCGCCGTTGCGCGTGATCGGCACCTGCGACAGGGGGATTTCGTGGCGCTCCTTGCCTTGCGCCGCGACCAGCTTGCCGTCCTCCACGTACACGACGCGGTTGCCCTGCGCGCGGTGCGTGGCCATCACGGGGTGCGTCTTGTCGGCGGCGAAGAAGGTCACCGTGCCGCTGCAATTCTTGGCCATGCGGGCCACGGCCGGGTCGGTGGCGTTCAGTACGGCCACGCCGCTGTCGGCCACGTTTTGCACGATCACGCGCTTCAGGACCGCGAGGTCTTCCACGGTGGTGATGTAGTTCAGGCCCAGGTGGTCGCCCGCGCCGATGTTGGTCACCACGGCGACCTGGCAGCGGTCGAAGGCGAGGCCTTCGCGCAGCATGCCGCCGCGCGCCGTTTCAAACACGGCCGCGTCGACGTCCGGATGCAGCAGCACGTTGCGCGCGCTGCGCGGGCCGCTGCAGTCGCCGCTGTCGATCTGGCGTCCTTCGATGTACACGCCATCAGTGTTGGTCATGCCCGTGCGCAGGCCGGAAGCCGTCAGCAGGTGGGCGATCAGGCGCACGGTGGTGGTCTTGCCGTTGGTGCCGGTAACGGCAACGACGGGAATGCGGCCATCGTCGCCCTCGGCGAACATGGCGGCGATGATGGCTTCGCCGACTGGGCGCGGCTTGCCGAACGACGGCGCCAGATGCATGCGCAGGCCGGGGGCGGCGTTCACTTCGACGATGCCGGCGTTCTGCTCTTCCAGCGGTTTCAGAATGCTGTCGGAGACGACGTCCACGCCGCAGATATCGAGGCCCACCATGTGCGCGGCCGCGACGGCGCGCGCCGCCACTTCCGGATGCACGTCGACGGTGACGTCGGTGGCCGAGCCGCCTGTTGACAGGTTGGCGTTATTGCGCAGGATGACGCGCTTGCCGACCGGCGGCACGGAGTCGGCCACATAGCCCTGCTTGGCCAGGCTGGCCAGGGCGATGTCGTCGAAGCGGATCTTCGTCAGCGAGGTGGCATGGCCGCTGCCGCGGCGCGGGTCCAGGTTGACCTGGTCGACCAGTTCGCGCACCGTATGCTGGCCGTCGCCCACCACTTGCGGCGGGTCGCGGCGGGCCGCCGCCACCATCTTGTTGCCGATGACGAGCAAGCGGAAATCGTGGCCCGGCAGATAGCGCTCGACGAGGATATCGTCGCGGAATTCCTGCGCCGCGAGGAAGCCGGCCGTCAGCTGTTCGCGCGTGGTGACGTTGACGGTGACGCCCTTGCCCTGGTTGCCATCCTTCGGCTTCACGACGACGGGCAGGCCGATCTCGCAAGCGGCGGCCCAGGCATCGTCCGCATCGATGGCGACGCGGCCTTGCGGCACGGGCACGCCGGCCGAGTCCAGCAGCTTCTTGGTCAGTTCCTTGTCTTGCGCGATGGCTTCGGCGATGGCGCTGGTGCCGTCCATTTCGGCGGCCTGGATCTTGCGCTGCTTGCTGCCCCAGCCGAACGTCACGAGGCTGCCTTCGGTCAGGCGGCGGAACGGGATGTTGCGCGCCACGGCGGCGTTGACGATGGCGCCCGTCGATGGACCGAGGCGCACGTCTTCATCGAGTTCCTGCAACTGGTGCAGGGCGCCGGCCAGGTCGAATGGAGCATCGTCGAGCGCGGCCTGGCACAGCTGCTGCGCCAGTTCCAGCGCCAGGCGGCCGACGGCTTCTTCCGAATATTCGACGACGACCTGGAAGATGCCCGTTTCCAGTGTCGGCGTGGTGCGGCTGAAGGTGACGGGGCAGCCGGCTTGCGCCTGCAGGCCCAGCGCCGCCAGTTCCAGCACCTGCGCCATCGGCGCGGCGTTGTAGTTGCCCAGCGGTTGCAGCGGGCTCAGTTGCGGAAAGAGTGCGCGCAGGCGGGCTTCGAAGCCGGGCAGCTGGGCGATGTCGAGTTCCTCCGTGGTGCAGGAAACAATGGCTTCCACGGCGGTGTCGTGGCTCCAGAGGTTAGGGCCCCGCAAGGCCCGTACGCGAGATACTTCCATAATTAAACCGTAATCCTGTTGTGTTCTTGTGGGCCCGGCCTTCCTGGCCGGGCTTGAGTGCTGCTTTGCCTTAGTTGCCGATTAGTTGCCGATGCAGCCAGGGGCCGCGTCAAACGTGCGCAATCCTGCGCAAATCAGGTCGACGGGCAGGTTCAGGGCCCAGGCGGCGGCTGCGACGGCCAGCACGCTGTCGACATTGCCGGCCGTGGCCGGTTTCAGCAAGTCCAGGCACAGCAGGACCGTTTCGATGCCGCCTTCGGCCAGCACGATGTGGTTGCCGCGCACGAACACGGCGCGCTGGCCGGCGGCCAGTTGCGCCGCGATGGCTGGCAAGCCGCCATCCTGCGCATACAGGGTCACGGTGCCGTCGCACAGTTCGGCCAGTTCCAGCACGTGCGCGTTGGCGGCGTTGAGCACGGCCACGCCCGTCGGCACCACCACGTCGACCTGGCTGCGCACGGCCTTGTACAGCCCCGCTTCGTCCAGCACGTCGAAATCCTTGACGCTATCGAGGCTGCCCATGTCCGTGACGACGCCGATCTGGCACTTGTCGTAGGCCAGGCCTTCGGCCAGGATCATGCGCGGATTGCTCTCGAACAGGGCCGTCTGCACGGTGCGGTTGAGCAGCAGGCGCTGGCCCGCGTCCCAGTTCACGCAATCGCTGCTGACGACACGGCGCTGGTCCAGGTACATGCCTTCGCTGCAGACGGCGCCCGTGTGCAGGCCCGACAGGTTGAGCAGCTTGCACAGCATGCGCACGATCAGGCTGGCGCCGCGCGTGCCCGTCACGCCGATCAGCGGAATGCGGCCCGTTTCCTCGGGCGCGAACAGGTGGTCGACGATGGCCGCGCCGACAGGGCGGGGCTGGCCCACGCCCGGCTTGATGTGCGCCAGCAAGCCAGGGCTGGCATTGACTTCGATGATGGCGCCGCGCTGTTCTTCCAGCGGACGCGTGATGTCGGTGGTGACCAGGTCGATGCCGGCGATATCGAGGCCGACCACGCGCGCGGCCAGCAGGGCCGCATGCACGACGGACGGGTGCACGTCATCCGTGACGTCGATGGCCACGTTGCCGTTCGGCTGGATCAGCACTTTTTGGCCGGCCTGCGGCACGGACAGGGCGGTCATGCCCTGGCGCTGCAGTTCAAGCACGATTTCGCCCGACTCGTGCGGCTTGACGGTGCCCAATGGGAAATCTTCGCCTTCGCCGCGGCGCGGGTCGGTATTGATCTGCGTGTTCACCAGTTCCAGCACGGTCGAGACGCCGTCGCCGTCGACCCACAGCGACTCGCCCTTGGCGGCCGCGATCAGCTTGTTGCCGACGACGAGCAAACGGTGTTCGTCGCCCGTGATGAAGCTTTCCACCAGCACGGCCGAGCTGTCGCCCTTGCGCGCGGCCAGCTCGTAGGCGGCCTTCACGTCGCTTTCCGTCATCAGGTTCAGCGAGACGCCGCGGCCATGGTTGCCGTCATACGGCTTGACGACGACGGGCACGCCGATGTCCTGCGCTTCTTCCCAGGCAGCTTCGGCGCTGCGCACCAGGCTGCCTTCAGGGACGCGCACGCCGCACGATTTGAGCAGGAATTTGGTCAGATCCTTGTCGCTGGCGATGCCTTCGGCGATCGCGCTGGTGCGGTCCGTTTCGGCCGTCCAGATGCGGCGCTGCGCGGCGCCGTGGCCCAGTTGCACCAGGTTGCCGTCGTTCAGGCGCAGCGAAGGGATGCGGCGCTCGGTGGCCGCATCGACGATGCTGGCCGTGCTCGGACCCAGGCAGCGCGAGTCGACCATGTCGCGCAGCGGCGCCAGCGCCGCTTCCAGGTCATAGGCTTCATCGTTGATGGCGGCCATCAGCAGTGTGCGCGCGGCGGCCAGGGCGGCGCGGCCCACGTGCTCTTCGCGCGTGCGGAAGGCCATCTTGTAGACGCCGCGCTGGCTGGTCGAGCGCGTCTGGCCGAAGCCCGTGCGCATGCCTGCCAGGTTTTGCAGCTCCAGCACCACGTGCTCGAGGATGTGGGCCGCCCACGTGCCTTCGCGCAGGCGCTCGAAAAAGCCGCCCCGTTCGCCCACGCCGCAGCGGTGCTCGATCATGCCGGGCAGCCACGCCACCAGGCGTTCGTACAGGCCGGCCAGGGTATTGGATGGATAGTCTTCCAGTTCGCCGATGTCGACCCAGGCTTCAATCACCGGGCGGTAAGTCCAGATGTTGGGGCCGCGCAAGTGGGTGACGCGGGCAAATTCGATGTTCTTCTTCTTGATCATGTAAGTGGTTTCTTGATAACAAGCCAGGCGTCTGGGCGCCAGATACTTTATGTTGGCTCTACAGAGTCTTTTCAGGCTCGTGCTTGGTTCTTTATCCCGGGTATGCGCAGTGTGCCACTTTTAGCGGCCTCTTGTCGCGTTTGCTGCCCTTATTCTGCTGGTGTTGTCATTCTAATTGTTACTAATTGTTGCCATACTTGTTATAAAGATACCGACTCTGCTTAAAGCTGGAGCATTTGCGCAACAGCGGGCTGTTGTATACTTGTTCCCGTACGACGGACGCTGATTTTTTTGCGCCGTTTTGCCATCATTCCTTACCGGCAGGCATCCATTCGATACAATACAGGAAATTGCCACTGGTGCATCCACCTCGCCATCGCGCAGTACACAAACATTGATCGGGCGTCTGCCCCATCCCCCAAATCCCGCCCTGAAGGGCTTGGCCTCGAGCCGGAGTATGCTTTACGATGACAACTGAACTGAGTGTTCCTGCAACAACTATTCCCCTCACGTCGCTGCCGGAACACTGGCTGGCGGAAGTGGAGAGCAACCTTTCTCCAGGGGAGAACGTTTTAAGTAGCGTTGAGGTTGACCTCGATGCGCGATTACGTTTCACAAAAGGCATAATAGTTGTCACCGAGAAGCGTTTGCTGGCCCGTTCGCCGGGCGATACCACCTGGAAAAGTTGGTCTTTCCGCCACGGATTGCGCCTGACGCACCACGACCACGCCGGCGTCGGCCACCTGGAACTGTTCGACGACCACGGCCGCCTGGCGTCGTGGCGCTTTACCCTGGGCCAGAACCTGCATGCGATCCGCGTGCTGGAACAGTTCATCGAGCGCCTCGACAGCCACCTGACGGGCCAGCCCGTGCTGGAAGCGGAGCAGGAAGTGTGCCCCAGCTGCAAGGCGCCTTTGGAGCCGGAACAGGAAGAATGCCCGATCTGCGCCAAGGTGCTGCACACGCCGCCATCGACCTGGACCCTGTTCCGCCTGTGGCGCTTCGCCCATCCCTACCGTGGCCAGCTGGCCCTGGGCTTCATGCTGATGCTGCTGAGCACGGCCGCGCACATGATTCCACCGTATCTGACGGCGCCGCTGATGGACAATGTGCTAATCCCGTATCAAAACGGCAGGCATATCGACCCGTGGCTGGTCGTGTATTACATGAGCGGCTTGCTCGGTTCGGCCCTGCTGGCCTGGCTGCTGGGCTGGGGCAAGACCTATGTGCTGGCCCTGGTGTCCGAACGCATGGGCGCCGACTTGCGCTCGGCCACGTATGAACACCTGATGAAACTGTCGCTGGAATTTTTCGGCGGCAAGCGCACGGGCGACCTGATGGCGCGCATCGGCAGCGGCAGCGACCGTATCTGTGTCTTCCTGTCGCTGCATTTGCTCGATTTCGCTTCCGACGTGCTGATGATCATCATGACGGGCGTCATTTTGTGGTCGATGAACCCATGGCTGGCCATCATGACCCTGGCGCCGCTGCCCTTCATCGCCTGGATGATCCACCTGGTGCGCGACCGCTTGCGCACGGGCTTTGAAAAGATCGACCGCGTATGGAGCGAAGTGACCAACGTGCTGGCCGATACGATTCCCGGCATCCGCGTCGTGAAAGCGTTTGCGCAGGAAAAACGCGAAGCGGCCCGCTTCCGCGACGCCAACGCGCACAACCTGGCTGTCAACGACAAATTGAACAAGGTCTGGTCGCTGTTCTCGCCGACGGTCTCCTTCCTGACGGAGATGGGTTTGCTGGTCATCTGGTGCTTCGGCATCTGGCAACTGTCGCGCGGCGAAATCACCGTCGGCGTGCTGACCGCCTTCATCGCCTACAGCACGCGTTTCTATGGCCGCCTCGACTCGATGAGCCGCATCGTCTCCGTGACGCAGAAATCGGCGTCGGCCGCCAAGCGCATCTTCGACATCCTCGACCACGTGTCGAGCGTGCCGGAACCGGCGCAGCCCGTGAAACTGGACAAGATCGAAGGCAGGATCGACCTGCGCGAAGTCGGTTTCCGCTATGGCAACCGGGCCGTCAACCGCGGCATCACCCTGAACATCAAGGCGGGCGAGATGATCGGCCTGGTGGGCCACAGCGGCTCGGGCAAGAGCACCCTGGTCAACCTGATCTGCCGTTTCTACGACGTGTCGGAAGGCGCGATTCTGCTCGACGGCGTCGACATCCGCTCGTTCGCCGTGTCCGACTACCGCCGCAATATCGGCCTGGTGCTGCAGGAGCCGTTCCTGTTCTTCGGCACCATCGCGGAAAATATCGCCTACGGCAAGCCGCACGCGACGCGCCAGGACATCATCGCCGCCGCGCGCGCCGCGCATGCGCACGAATTCATCCTGCGCCTGCCGCAAGGCTACGATTCGATGGTGGGCGAGCGTGGCCAGGGCTTGTCCGGCGGCGAACGCCAGCGCATCTCGATCGCCCGCGCCCTGCTGATCGACCCGCGCATCCTGATCATGGATGAAGCGACATCGTCGGTCGACTCGGAAACGGAAAAAGAGATTCAAAAGGCGCTCGATAACCTGGTGCAGGGCCGCACGACGATCGCCATCGCGCACAGGCTGTCGACCTTGCACCGCGCCGACCGCCTGGTGGTGCTGGACCGCGGCCAGGTCGTCGAAGTGGGCAGTCACGATGAACTGATGGCGAAAGAGGGCGCCTATTTCCGCCTCTACGAAGCACAGGCGCGCAACAACGAACTCGCGCTCGACGACAAGGAATAAGCATGGCCAGTACAACTTTTACATTAAGCCGCGACACCTTCGGCAAGCTGGTGATGACGGACGCGGACGGCCAGGTCTTTGAAGGCGTGGCGCCCGTGCGCGCCTTCCCCATCCAGTCGCCCGACGAAGGCATTTCGCTGGTGCTGGGCAATGGCAAGGAAGTGGCATGGATCGACCGCCTCGACGCCTTGCCGGAACCGGCGCGCAGCCTGCTGCAGGAAGAGCTGGAAGGACGCGAATTCATGCCCGAGATCGCGCGCGTGAAAAGCGTGAGCAGCTTCGCCACGCCGTGCACGTGGTACGTGGACACGGACCGGGGCGAGACGCAGTTCGTGCTGAAAGGCGAGGAAGACATCCGCCGCATCGGCGCCACGTCGCTCTTGATCGCCGACAATCACGGCATCCACTTTTTGATACGCGACATGTTCAATATCGACAAGACGACGCGCAAGATACTCGACCGTTTCCTGTAAGCGTTGGACTTGCCTGAAAACCGCTGCCTGCAGCGGTTTTTTTTCGTCTGCCGGGCATGAAAAAGCCGCACAGGAGTGCGGCTTTCGTGGGTAGCACCGGCAGCCATTTCAGGCCGCCGGGGATGGTGCTGCATTACATGAACTTGTAGCCTGCGCCGATGTAGAAGTAACGGCCGCGCACGTTGTACAGCTGGGCAAAGCCCAGGGTGCCATACTGGTTGCTGGCACCCGTCGCGCTAAATGGTGGCATCTTGTCGAACAGGTTCTTGATACCGGCCGTGAAGGTCAGGTTTTGCATCGCCACGTACTGGCCCGTCAGATCCACTTCCGTGTGCGAAGGAATCGTGCGGGTGCCCGGCTTGATTTCGTCGCGGCGCAAGGGCGAGTCGATCATGTCGCCCGTCGTGCGGATGACCAGGGAACCGGACATATTGTCCTTTTCCAGGCTGGCAGTGAACGTGTTGCGGTACTTCGGATTCATGAACGTCTTCAGCGTGCTTTGCACCGGATCGGTTTCCGTATCCTGCGTTTCCATGCGGGTGTAGATGGTGGACGCATTGCGGATCGTGAACTTGCCGAACATCGTTTGCGGCGACGTGTAGCGCAAGTCCGTATCGAAACCCTGCACTTCGGTCGTGGCCAGGTTCTGGTTGTTCAGCAGGATGCGCGCGTCGCCATTTTTGATTTCCACGTTGCCGCGCTCGATTGCCTTCAGTTCCGACAGGGTGCCGATCTCGTTCTTCTTGTTGATCTTGAAGTAGTCGATGCTGACCGTCAGCGAGTTCACTGGCGAGAACACCATGCCCAGGTTGTAGGTCTTGCCCGTTTCAGGTTTCAAGTCCTTGTTGGAACCGGAGACCTCGTAGTAGGAGAAGTTGGTGCAATTGCCGGCGATCGAAGGGAAGGCTTTGCAGATATCAGTATCGTTGGTCGTGTAGGCGCCCGCATCGACGCCGCCAAACATCTGTTTCAACGATGGCGCCAGGTAGCTCCCCGCATACGAACCACGGAACATCAGGTTGTTCAGCGGTTGGTAGCGCAATGCCAGTTTCGGGCTGGTTTTGCTGCCGACATTTGAGATATCGTCATAGCGCACGGCCACTTGCGCTTCGACGTTTTTCAGGAAGGGAATCGACAGTTCGCCGAAGATGCCCTTGGAATTGCGGTCCGCCTTCACGGCAGCCTGCTGGATGCTGCCGAAGACCAGGTTATCGATTTGGTTCTGGTCGGGCTGGTCGCTCAGCGTTTCCTTGTTGTAGGACACGCCGACGGCGTAAGCCATCGCGCCGCCTGCCAGGTCCATGATCGGCGCCGATGCCTTGGCATTGAAGAAGGTCAGTTCCGACTTGCCGGCGCGCGTAGGCGTGAGACGGATCTTGTCGACGGCGGCCTGCGGGTTGTCGGTGCGGGTCGGGTCGATCGTGCCATTGGCGATCGCTTCGTTGAACAGATCCGACTGCGCATAGTTCGAATCGCGGTTGGTGGCCTTGCTCACGCCCTTGCCGATGGCGACGTCCCAGTCGATGCCGCGCGTCGTGCCTTCCAGGCCCGTCGAGAACTGGGTCATCGTACCCTTGCGGTTGGTCTGGCGCGGGCCCATTTGCATGAAGCGGCCGGCAACGATCTTGCCATTGGACACGAAGTTGCCAGGCGCAGGCTGGGACGAGAAGTCGTCCTTGCTTTCGGAATAGGTAAATTCCGCGAACGCGCGAATGCTGTCGCTGATTTTCAGGCTGCCGATCAGCATGCCGCTGGCGCGGTCGGCGCCGTTGGTCGAGGTCAGCAAGGTCTTGTTGACGTCGAAACGGCAGGAACCGGCGCTCAAATCGCCCGGTGGACAAGGCACGAGGGTGCCGCCGCCGGCAATGTTGCCGCTAGGATGGAAGCCGCTGCGGCCATCCGGACCGCCAAAGCGGCGGAAGTCGGCCGAACTGGTCAGGTCGCGGTCCTTGCGGTAGATCGGATCGCGCTTGAACACGTCGACCGTGGCCAGCACGTTGAAGCCCTGGGTGTCATAGTTGCCAAAACCGTACACGAGGTTGGCCGTCTTTTCCTTGGCGTCCGAACGCGAGCTTTGGCCGTAGCTGGTTTTCGCTTCCAGGCCTTGGTAGTTCTTTTTGGTGATGAAGTTCATCACGCCGGCAACGGCATCGGCGCCATAAATGGCCGAACCGCCGTCCTTCAGGATTTCAATGCGTTCCAGCGCGCTCAGCGGGATGGCGTTGACGTCAACCGCGGCGCCCGCGCCCGAACCGTCAGCCAGCGCATTGGTCGGCAGGCGGCGGCCATTCAACAGGATCAGCACGTTGCGTTCGCTCAAGCCGCGCATCTTGATGTTGGTGGTGCCGGAACCGGAAGGCGAGCTGGCGCTCAGTTCGCCCTGGTCATTGATGTCGATGGAAGCCAGGTTCCGCACCAGTTCAGCGACGCTGGTGGCGCCCGTGCGCTCGATATCTTTCTTGCTGTAGATTTCCACCGGTGCGGCCGTTTCGGCATCCACGCGCTTGATGGCGGAACCGGTGACGACCACACGCTGCACTTTTTCCTCGCCAGCCTTGGCTTCCTGCGCCTGGACGGCCTGGTGCATGAAACCTGCGCTCATGACCAAAGTGCCGGCAAACATCATGCGCAAGGATTTGCTCAATTTCTTTTCAATCATTGTCCATCCTCCAACTAGGAAACTTTAGTTTCCTTAGGGTTTTATGTAGCTATTTGAAAGTATTTTCAAAATGACTATGTTTACAAATTTAGTATTTTAAATTTGCAATTCATCAGACCATTTTTTGATCTTGACTGTCAAGAACTGCCGGGTATTTGTTCAGGTGCATGGCACGAGGCAGAATGAAGGTGGATGAATTTTATTTGTGGCAAGCAGGAAAGTATTAAATTTCAATTGTTAAATAAATTAAATTTGAAATTATGTTCAATTATCATTGAAAGTTTGGTCTTTGCTGATCGCCTGTCTAGACAGCTGTGGTTTTTTTGTGACAATGTCGGGGGTGAACAAGGTGGGCAGCAGGACAAAAAAAAGCCGCCCGGCAAGGGCGGCTGGCGGTTGGGAAAGGCACTTATTACTGAAACGCTACTTCCGCAAAGCTGCGCAATTTCCGGCTGTGCAGCCTGTCCACGCCCTGGCGGCGCAGCAGTTCCACGGCACGGATGCCGATGCGCAGATGCTGGTCGACGCGCTCGCGGTAGAAGTGATTGGCCATGCCGGGCAGCTTGATTTCGCCGTGCAGCGGCTTGTCGCTCACGCACAGCAGGGTGCCGTAGGGGACGCGGAAACGGAAGCCGTTGGCGGCGATCGTCGCGCTCTCCATGTCCAGCGCGATGGCGCGGCTCTGGCTGAAACGGCGCTCCGGCGTGCGCTGCGGCAGCAATTCCCAGTTGCGGTTGTCCGTGCTGGCCACGGTTCCCGTGCGCATGATGTGTTTCAGGTCATGCCCCGTCAGCTGGGTGATTTCCGCCACGGCCGTTTGCAGCGCCTGCTGGATTTCCGCCAGCGGCGGGATCGGCACCCACAGCGGCAAGTCTTCGTCGAGCACGTGGTCTTCGCGTACATACGCATGCGCCAGCACGTAGTCGCCCAGGCTTTGCGTGGTGCGCAAGCCGGCGCAATGACCGAGCATCAGCCAGGCGTGCGGGCGCAGCACGGCGATATGGTCGGTGATGGTCTTCGCATTGGCGGGACCCACGCCGATATTGACCATGGTGATGCCGCTGCCGTCCGCGCGCAGTAAATGGTAGGCGGGCATCTGCGGCAGGCGCGGCGGCGCGGCGCCCAGCGCATCCTCGCTTTCGACCGTCTGGCCGACCCGGCGCGTGACCACGTTGCCCGGTTCGACAAAGGCGATGTAGCCGTCGTCGTCCGATGGCGCGGCCGCATCGGGTGCGCGGTCCATCATGGCGTGGCCCAGGCGGATGAATTCGTCGATGTAGAACTGGTAATTGGTGAACAGGACGAAGTTCTGGAAGTGCTGCGGCGACGTGCCGCTGTAGTGGCGCAAGCGCTGCAGCGAATAATCGACGCGCGGTCCCGTGAACAGCGACAGCGGCTGCGCTTCGCCATGCGCCGGTTCGTGCGTGCCGTTGGCGATGCCGTCGTCCATGGCCGACAGGTCGGGCAGGTCGAACAGGTCGCGCATGGCCAGGCGGCGGCCCGCATCCATATTGCCTTCGATATGGTCATGCTCGGCGAACGAGAAATGCACGGGGATGGGCTGGGCGCTCACGCCCACTTCCAGGTGCACCTTCTGGCCGCTGTTATGGTTTTTCAGCAGCAGGGTGAACTGGTCCAGGTAGTAATCGCCGAACAGGTCGGGGCGCGTCAAGGTGGTTTCAAACACGCCGGGGCCGGCGACAAAACCGTAGGCCAGCGGCGAGTCGGCGCGCGCCACGGTGTCCGTCTGGATGCGCACGAAGGGGTAGCAGGCACGCACACGTTCGTGCATGTCTTCGCCGGCGACAAAGCGCTGCAGCGCATCGCGCAAGTGTTCGATGCTGCTGCGGTAAATGGCTTGCACCTGTTCCAGCGCCAGGCGTGGATCGTCGAAGCGGGAGGAGGCGATGAAGGGGGGCGTAAGCAAGCGGATTCTCCTTGTGGCGGTTCGTGCATACCATTGTAAGGCAGCAGGGCCAGTCGTGTTGCCGCTCGTGTGGGTCCATGGTTGGGTGCTTGACGAATTCAAATAGAATCTGTATTCTATTTGAATGGTCAGACTAGCTAAATTCAACGAAAACAACTTCATCGACAGCGCGATCGCCGTCGCCGCCCAGTGCGGCGTGGGCGCCGTCTCGATGGCCGCCATCGCCGTCAAGGCCGGCGCGCCCATCGGCTCCGTGTATCACCGCTTCGATTCGCGCAACGCCATCCTGGCGCGCGCGTGGCTGCGCGTAAAAAGCGACTTCCGCGAGGAAGTGGCCAGCCGCTGGCTCGGCGGCGACACCTGGGCCGGCGTGCATGGCTTGCTGGACTGGTGCCGGCGCAAGCCCGTGTATGCGCGCTTCCTGCTGCAATGCGCGGACAGCCCCGATTTCAGCAGTGGCCTCAGCGAGGAATTGCTGGCCGCCGTTGAGGAGGAGCAGGCCGCGCTCGACGCCTGCTTTGTCCGCTGCGCCGAAGCCATGCCCGCCACCACGGAACTGGACCTCGATCACATGCTGCTCAAATTCGTGCTGATCGATGCGCCCGTGGCCGTCGTCAAACCTTACCTGACCCAGGAGCGGCCGATACCGGCCAGCGTCGACGCCATGCTGCGCGCCTCGCACGACGCCGTGCGCGGCTGGGCCGCCCATACCACCTCACACTAACAAAGAAAAGAATCCCCATGCGCTATTCCACCCAGCTTGAACACGGCAAGAAAATCCCGCTGCACGACGAAGAAGGTTTCATCGGCATGCGCGCGGCCGGCCGCATCGCCGCCGACACGCTCGACTACATCGCGCCTTTCGTGAAGCCGGGCGTCTCGACGGCCAAACTCGACGCCCTGTGCGAAGAATTCATGCGCGCGGCCGGCGCCATCCCCGGCACCATCGACTACCACGGCTACAAGCACGCCAGCTGCATCTCCGTCAATAACGTGGTCACGCACGGCATCCCGTCCGAGACCAAGATCCTCAAAGTGGGCGACATCCTCAACATCGACGTGACGCCAAAGTTCAACGGCTGGTTCGGCGACACCAGCCGCACCTTCAAGGTGGGCGCCGTCTCCATCCTGGCCAACCGCCTCGTCAACACGGCGTATGACGCCATGATGGCCGGCATCCACACCGTGCGCCCCGGAGCGACTCTCGGCGACGTGGGCGCCGCCATCGAAGCGGTAGCCAAGGCGCAGGGCTTTTCCTCCGTGCGCGACTTCTGCGGCCATGGCGTGGGCCAGGTCTTCCACGACACGCCGCAAGTGCTGCATTACGGCCGCGCCGGCACGGGCATCGTGCTGGAACCGGGCATGATCTTCACGATCGAACCGATGCTCAACGTGGGCAGCTACCAGGTCAAGGTCTTGCCCGACAAATGGACGACGGTGACGAAGGACCGCTCGCTGTCGGCGCAGTTCGAGCACTCGCTGGCCGTCACGGAAACGGGCTTTGAAATCTTTACCCTGACCGGTTCGACCGAGCCGCTGGTGTAAGCATGGATGACGCGCGCCGGCAGCAGCTTACCGATATCGTCGCCGCGAAAGCCGGCGTGGATGTCGCTTGCGCGGCGCGCCACCTGGCGCTGCATGACGACGACGTGGCGGCCGCCCTGCGCGGCATCGACGCCGAACGTTATACGCTGACGCAGCGCCTGCTGAACAAATACCGGCGCGATCCGGAAGACGCGCTGCAGCACGTGGCGCTGGCCGTGCTGCAGCAGGAAGGCATCGGCAGCGACAGCGTGCTGCGCGCGGAGCGCATCGCGGCCCTGGCGCCGCCCGTCGCCGGCATGGTGATGCTGGCCGAGTGGCTGGCTTATGTGGACTGGGAAGGCTACGACAGCGCCCTGTACGCGAATATCGACGCGGTGGCGGCGTTCATCACCGGCGCACTGTACCTGCCCGAGGTGGCCGCCAATCTGCTGCAAACGCGCGACGAAACGGTGTTCGAAGCGCAGCGCTCCGCGCTGGCAGCTGCCGCCCTGCTGTTCATCGAACGCCACATCGCGCTCTTTCCCTGAGAGTGCCCTGCGTCTTACAATGGCGGCAAGCACTGTTGCCCCATTTTGAAGACTTCCGCATGAGCGATTTTCCCGAAGATATCTACACCGAGCCGTCCGCCGACGTGCACACCCTGAACAACCTGGGCCCCTTGACGGGCATGGCCGGCATCTGGACGGGCACGCGCGGCCTGGACGTCAAGCCGAAAGCGGATGGCCCGCGCAAGCAGGCCTTCGTCGAGCGCATCGAACTGCAGCCGATCGACCCCGTCACCAACGGCCCGCAACTGTTCTACGGCTTGCGCTACTACATCCACATCACCAAGCCGGATCAAGTCAAGACGTATCATGAGCAGGTCGGCTACTGGCTGTGGGAGCCGGCCACGGGCGCCGTGATCCAGACCTTGGCCATTCCGCGCGGCCAGATCGCCATGGCGTCCGGCACGACGACGGCGGACGCCACCAGTTTCGAACTGGTGGCCAAGCGCGATTCGACGGCGTACGGCATCTGTTCGAACCCCTTCCTCGAACACGCATTCACCACCGTCGAATATCGGATCAAGGTTGATATCCACGCCGATGGCACGTGGGGCTACGACGAGGACACGGTCATGCTCATCCGCGGCAAGGACGAACCGTTCCACCACACTGACCGCAACCTGCTGACGAAAATCGCCGAGCCGACGCCGAACCCGATGGCCTTGCAGGCCCTGGCGGCGGTCGCTGCCGCTTAGGGTTTGCCCTGGGCCACAGCTTTGATGGCCCGTTCTTCTCCCATGGCGGCCGCGATCTTCCAGCGCTGCATGGCGCTGGCGCGGTCGGGGCGTTTCAGTCCCGCTCCTTCCCAGTCCATCAGTCCCAGATTGTAGATGTCGCCCGCGCTGCCCTTGTCGGCGGCGAGGGTGAACCATTTGCGCGCTTCCTTGTGGTTGACGGGAATCTGGTAGCCGCGCACGTGGTACAGGCCCAATAAGTGCATGGCTTGCGCATTGCCCTTGTTCGCGGCCTGTTTCAGCAAGTCGAGGCCGCGCGCCCTGTTGCGCGGTTCCTGCCAGCCTTCGGCCAGCATCACGCCTTTCGCCGCCAGCGCATAGCTGTCGTTTTTCACGAGGCCCTTGCCGATCAGGGGCTTGGCGGCCACCTGGCGTGCTTCGCGCTGCTGCGCCGTTGGCGCCGTGATGGGGCCCGGCTTGCCTTCGCCCATCAGCAGCATCCAGCCATACAGGCCATACGCGCCGGCGTCGCCCTTGCCGACCAGGCTTTCCAGCATGGCCAGCGCCTGAACCTTGTCGCCATTTTCGTACAGCTTGACGGCCTTGGCGCTGCTCGCATCTGCCGGCACAACGGCTGGCGCATGGGGCGCGATGGGCGCCGACGCGATGGCCGTTTGCGGCGGTGGAGCCGCCGGGCGCACACGCACGGGCAAGCCATAGCTGGCGGCCAGCACGGCCACGCTCGCGGGCGCGAGGATCAGCACTTGCGCCAGCTGGTTGCGGCGGCCCTTGCCGGCGATGCCCATGGCCCGTTCGGCTTGCCGCTCGCCGCCCAGCGCTTCGCTCAGCACGGCTTTCACCTTGCGGTTGAACAGCCAGTAGCCGGCGCCCGTGACGAGCAGGCCGGCGACGGCGGCGGCCCCGCGTCCGGCGAAGAACCAGGTGGCGATGGCGGCGGCCAGCGCGGCCAGCGCGCCTTTCCACCAGAATTGTTTGGCCAGCCGCGTGTAGACCTGGCGCAGGGCGCCGAGCACGCAGGTGCGCACATTGTTGGCATAGTCGGCGGAGACGACATCGACGTGCGCGTGGTCCGCGTCGCCGCTGAGGACGGACTCGATCACGTCCGCATTCAGTTCCGAGGCGGCCACGTCGCGCAGCGGCGTCAGCAAACCTTGCACGTGGGCCGAGAACAGGCCGTCGTCGGCGCTGCCGGCCAGCGCGTCGCTGAGCGCCTTGAGGTCGCCGCGCAGCAGCTTTTCCACGATGTCGTCCAGGGTCAGCCAGCGCAAGTCCGTGCCGTACGCCACCAGGTGGTGCTTTTCCGCGTTGCACGATGCATCGAGGCGCACGATGCGCAGCTTGGCCGCATACAGGGCGTCGACTTCCTGCGGCTGGTCTTCATTGTAAATGCTCACTTTCGCCAGGGCCAGGCTGCTGGCAATGGCTGCCAGTGAGTGCACGCTCTCCTTGTCGCGGATGCGGCGCGCGTCATCGGGTGCCTGCTTGGGCAGGCTGACGCTGTAGCCGGGCGTCACATGCACGTCGACCCAGGCCGCCTTGCCCACCTTGCCGGAACCGTCGCACGGGTTGCAGCGCAAGTCGCCCACGCCGCTGCAGGTGCGGCACGTGACCTTGCCGCTGGCGCGGCAGGTGCCGCAATTGATGTTGCCGGAACCGTGGCAAGTGTTGCAGCTGACCTTGCCGTAGCTGCAATGGTAGCAAGAGCGGTATTCGGTGCGGTACTGGGGCCGCGTCTCGCTATGGTAACTGGTGTGCGAGCTGCCGTTGCTGTAGGTGGTAGTGGGCACTTGCACCGTGATGTAGTCGGTGACTTGCTCGGACACGGTGCCGCTGCCGCTGCAATACGAGCACGACACCTTGCCGCTGCCGTAGCAGCCATACGCGTCGCAGCTGACGGTGCGCCCGCCGTGGCAGTTCCAGCATGTTTCCGTCGTCGCGCCGTAGCAGGTGTGGCAGTTGATGCGGCCGCTGCCGGTGCAGTTGCTGCAGGTATCGAGGTGCCAGTACTTGACGGCGTGCGGCAGGTAGACGCCCGCCTCGACGCCGTTGTAGGCCTGGCCTGGCTGGCGCAAGGCATTGTCGAGCTTGCCCGCCGCGCGGCGCAGCCGTTCCTTCTCCTGCGCGTGAGCGAGCGCTCCCACCTCGTGCAGGTCACCCTGGCAGCGGCAGTCATTGCCCGCTGGCGTGAAATAGCCATTGATGACGCGCTGCTCGAAGCGCGCCTCGAGCGCGTAGTTCGCTTGCAGCGAAAACTCCTGCAGTACGTCTTCCTCGTCCAGCGGCGTGATGTCGTGCGGTTCGAAACGCGTCTTGTCCTGCACCAGGGTGCGCAGCTTGCCCAGCACCGTCGGTATCTCTTCCTTGTCGAGCTTGAGGGGCGCTGGCGCCGTCACGGCCGTTGCTGATGCCTGGGGCATGTCCTCGTTGCCTTGGGTATCGGTGGCCGTCTCGGTGCTGGGGTTCATGCGCGTCCTTTTGCTCTCTGGAAAGATGTTTGAATTTTAGCATCCCCATATGACAAAGCGGATAGCGCCGGTCCGCTTTTTCAGCGCAGGCCGCGGCGGAACTGGTCGGGCGTGCCGCCGCTTTGCCGGCGAAACATAGCGATGAAAGCGGAAGCCGTGCTGTAGCCCAGTTCCAGCGCGATCGCCTGCACGGTGTCTCCTTGTTCCAGCAGGGGCAGGGCGGCCAGGAAGCGCTGGCGCTGGCGCCATTCGCCGAACGGCATGCCCAGTTCGCGCTGGCAGCGGCGCGCCAAGGTGCGCTCCGTGACGTGCAGTTGCGCGGCCCACTCGGCCAGTGAGCGGTTACTGCCAGGCTTCGCCTGCAGGGCCGCCAGCAGCGCCGCAATGACGGGCTCGTCGCTGCCAGGCAGATAGTTGCGGCTGCACGGCGCCAGCTGCAGCTGGTCGACCAGCACCTGCGCCAGGCGCTGGTCGGCTTCGGTGGCCGGCGTGGTGACATGGCGTTCGGCAAAGTCGCCGAGGATGGCCTTGAGCAGGGGGCTCATGACCAGCGCGCACGGCTGGGCCGGCAACTGCGCGCACAGGCTGGCGTCGATGTAGGCCGAGTGAAACACGACATCCTGGCGGATATAGCCGTCGTGCAAGGTCTCGGGCGGTATCCACACGGCGTACTGGGGCGGCGACAGGTAGCGCTGGCCCGCGACCATGATTTCCATCACGCCCGTGGAGCAATATGTGAGCTGGCCCCACGGATGGCTCTGGTAATCGAATTGCTGGTGCGCGCGGTAATCGTCGAGGCGGAAATACACGGGATAGGGCAGGGCGTCGGAAACGGCGGGGAAATGCTGGTTGCTGGCCATGGTGTCTTTGTCCTGTTCTTCGCATCGATTGTCCGCTATGCATTATATCCATGGAATCGGACCATGCGAAAATGGTGGTCCTGAATACTGGAGTCCGCAACATGCAAGTGAAGCACTATCTGTTACCCGTGATCGCCGTGCTGATCTGGGGCATCAATACCATCGTCAGCAAGATGGCCGTCGGCGTGATCGATCCGGCCGCCATCTCGTTCTACCGCTGGTTGCTGGCCGGCGTGCTGCTGGCGCTCGTGTTTGCCCGTCCCGTATGGAAGCAGCGGGCCGTGGTGCGACCGTATCTGGGCAAACTGTTTGTGCTGGGTATGTTGGGCATGGTCATGTACCAGTGCCTCGCCTACATCGCCGCGCAAACGACGACGGCCACCAATATGGGCATCCTGGCATCGATGATGCCGCTGCTGGCCGTGGGCTTGTCCGTGCTGCTGCTCGGTGAGGCGCCCACCGTGGGCGGCGTGTTTGGCGGCCTCGTGTCGCTGCTGGGACTCGCTTACCTGCTCAGCCATGGCAATCCGGCCGCCCTGCTGGCCCATGGCGCGGCCGTGGGCGACGCGCTGATGCTGCTGGCCTGCCTGTCGTACGCGGGCTATGGCGTGCTGCTCAAGCGCTGGAAGATTCCCCTGAATAACTGGCATTCGCTGCTGATCCAGGTGTGGTGCGCCGTGCCCGTGCTGTTCGTGTACTACCTGAGCCAGTCCGCGCCGCCCGTCACCGGTGCCGGTTTGCCGCTGGTGCTGTTTGCCGGCATCCCCGCCTCCATCATCGCACCGTTTTTGTGGATGCATGGCCTGGCCAAGCTGGGGCCTAGCCGCGCGACGACCTTGATGAATCTGCTGCCCGTGTTCACGGTGATCATCGCCATGCTGTTCCTCGGTGAAACCTTGCACAGCTACGATGTGATCGGTGGCGGCGTGACCCTGCTGGGCGTGGTGATGGTGCAGTATCTGAAACGTCCGCTGCGCCGTGCACCGGCATAGTTTTTTTGCTATGCTGGTGTTTTGAACAAGGAGGCGCCATGCCCAGCATCGATACTCTGTTGAGTGAACTCGAAGCATTCGGTAACACCAATGATGCGGCGCACACGGCGCGCGCCAGCCGCATGCTCAATATCACGCGCGACACGGGCGAATTGCTGGCCGTGATGGTGCACGCGCGCGGCGCCCGGCGGGTGCTGGAAATCGGCACGTCGAACGGCTATTCCACCCTGTGGCTGGCGCGCGCCGTGCAGGCGCTGGGCGGCAAGGTAGTGACGGTGGAAAAGGCGCAGGACAAGTTCGACATGGCGCACAACAACTTCGTGCGCGCGCAATTGCAGGGCGTGATCGGCCAGCTGCTGGCGGACGCGGGCGACGTGCTGCGCGATGCGGCGGACGGCGCCTACGATTTCATCTTCCTCGATTCCGCGCGCCAGCAATACGCGCAGTGGTGGCCGCAGCTGGACCGCGCGCTGGCGGCCGGCGGCGTGCTGGTGGTCGACAACGCCAGTTCGCACTACGCGGACATGGCCGGCTTCATCGAAGCCATCCGAGCCGACAGCCGCTACACGACGTGCCTGGCCACGGTCGGCAAGGGCGAATTCATCGCCGTCAAGGCGGGCAACTAGTTATTCAGCAACGATAGCCGCTTCCAGCACGCGCACCAAGGATTCGACGCCTTGCGCGTCGACATCGTCAAAACGGCTGACGAGCGGGCTGTCGAGGTCGAACACGCCGATGATCTGGCCATGCGCAAACACGGGCACCACCAGTTCCGAACGGGAATTGACGTCGCAGGCGATGTGGCCGGGAAATGCATGCACGTCCTGCACGACGATGGACTCGCCTTCGACCACCGTGGTGCCGCACACGCCGCGCCCCTTCTTGATGCGGATGCAGGCGGGCTTGCCCTGGAACGGTCCCAGCACCAATTCCTCGCCCTTGAGGAAATAAAAGCCGGCCCAGTTGAGGCCCGGCATGGTGTTGAAGACCAGCGAACTGAAGTTGGCCGTATTGGCGATGAAGTCGGTCTCGCCTGACAGCAAGCCTTGCAGCTGCGAGCGCAAGTCCGCATACATGGCTTGCTTGGCGGCGGGGGTATCGGTGCCGTAGGCGGCGTCGCTGATGGTAAACGTCATGGTCGTGGTGGCGCTTGAAAATGGGGAAGGCGATATGGTAGCGCGTCTGGCGCCTCCGCGCGCGGCCGTCACTGTTTCAGATATTCCTGCGCCAGCTGGCGCAGCAGGGGCAGGGTCGCATGGCCGTGGTCGGCTTGCCAGGCCAGGCCGATGCCGGCCGCCAATTCCTCGCCTTCCGCCAATGGCCGGTAGATCACGCCATCCATGCGCAGCGCGCGGAACGAGTCGGCCAGCAGCGCCATGCCTTTGCCTGCGGCCACGTCGCCGAGCAGCACATGGTGGTCGGGTGCTTCGCGCAGGAAATGCGGCGCGAAATCATGCCGGCGGAACACTTGCTGGCAATGGTCGAAAAAGGCGGGCTGGCGCGCCCGTTCGAACCAGTAGACGGGTTCCTGGGCGATGTCAGCAAGGCTGAGCTTGCGCTTCTTCGCCAGCCGGTGCCCGGCGGGCAGGGCCAGCATCATGGGCTGGCGCGCCAGCTGCTGCACGGCCAGCTCGAACGTGGCGCTGGGTAGCGCAAGCAGGGCCGCATCGAGCTGGCTCTTGCGCACGGCGGCGACCAGGCGCGGCGACGGGGCGGCCGTCAATTCCAGGCGGACATTGCCCAGTTGCTCCTCCAGCGCCGCCAGCAAAGGACGGAACAGGCCGGCCGCCACGGAACTCGTCAAGCCCAGGCGCAGGCGCGCGGGTGCGCTGTCTTGCCGCAGCGATTGCTGCGCCATCTCCAGCAAATCAAGGATGTGCAGCGCCTGCGGCAGCAGGGTACGGCCCGCTGGCGTCAAGACCACGCCCTGCGTGTCGCGCTCGAACAGGCGCGCGCCCAGCTTGTCTTCCAGCCCCTTGATGGCGCGCGACAATGGTGGCTGGGTCATGTGCAATTGCTCCGCCGCCTGGCGGAAGTTCAGGCAGCGGGCGACGGCGCAAAACAGGGTCAAGGCATGGGTATCGAGGGCTCTCATACCAGAAAGGTATCACGAAATCGGGCATTCCCTTGTCATCCGGCGCGGTCCAGACTGGCGGCATCGAGTCAACAACTGAGGAGAGCAGCATGCAACAGCGACGCATCGGCAATAACGGTATGAGCAGTTCGGCATTGGGCCTGGGCTGCATGGGCATGTCGGAATTCTATGGCGCCACGGACGAGGCGCAATCCCTGGCCACCCTGGAAGCGGCCCTGGCGGCGGGCGTGACCCTGTTCGACACGGCCGACGCCTACGGTTTCGGCCACAACGAGCAGTTGCTGGGGCGCTTTTTGGC
Organism: Janthinobacterium sp. TB1-E2; assembly: GCF_036885605.1. Classification (NCBI taxonomy): domain Bacteria; kingdom Pseudomonadati; phylum Pseudomonadota; class Betaproteobacteria; order Burkholderiales; family Oxalobacteraceae; genus Janthinobacterium; species Janthinobacterium aestuarii. The sequence continues at coordinate 5,046,325 of NZ_CP142523.1, read as the reverse complement.
CAGCCATCGCGGCCAGGCCCTGGTCGCCACCAAGTGCGGGCTGGCGCGCGAGGCGGGCAGTTATGCGCGCCGCGTCGACAATTCCCCCGCCTACATCCGCCAGGCGTGCGAAGCCTCGCTGGGGCGCCTGGGCGTGGAGGCCATCGACCTGTTCTATCTGCACCGCCTGAATCTCGAGACGCCACTTGAGGAATCGATGGGCGCGCTGGCGCAACTGCGGCAAGAGGGCAAGATCCGCGCCGTGGGCCTGTGCGAGGTGAGCGCCGCCACCTTGCGGCGCGCGGCGGCGATCTGCCCCGTGGACGCCGTGCAGAGCGAATACTCGCTGTGGACGCGCGAACCGGAGCAGGGCGTGCTGGCCGCCTGCCGCGACGTGGGCGCCAGCTTCTTTGCCTACAGTCCGCTGGGCCGGGGATTTTTGACGGGCGCCATTGCCGATGCGGCCAGCCTCGACGCGGGCGACTTTCGCCAGTTCAATCCCCGCTTTGCCGCCGATAACCTGGCGCGCAATCAGGCCATCGTCGCGCAAGTGAGGGACATCGCGCGCGCAAAAGGCTGCACGCCGGCCCAGCTGGCGCTGGCCTGGCTGCTGGCGCAAGGCGACGACATCATTCCCATTCCCGGCACCAAGCGCATCGCGTATTTGCACGACAACCTCGGCGCGCTGGCCGTGCGGCTGAATGGGGCGGAACTGGCGGCGATGAACGCGGCCTTTCCTTTGGGCATGGCGGCGGGCGCGCGCTATACGGAAGAAGGCATGAAGGGCGTGGATGCCTGAAAAAAAGGCTATGTCACCGTTAGATGTGGGAATGCTCCTAGTGTTGCCTTCAATAATGTTTCTGGCGAGCGGATGCGCCCGGCGTCGAGTATCCAGCGCCAGCCCAGGTAATTCGACAGGTAGCGTGTGGCCACGCCGTGAAACGGCCGTAGCCAATCCCGCAAGCGGCTGTGATACGCATTGACGTTTTGCACGTGGGCGGCGCCCCGCACGCGGATGCCGGCACGCAAGTTGACGGCCTGGTGGCTGACCCCTGCTTCATGGGCGAAGGCGCGGTAGGCGGCATGACCATCGGTGACCAGCAAGATATCCTTGTCGATGACGGGTGGCAGGCAAGCATGTAGCTGTGCCTTGGTCAGTGCTCCTTTTCCCGTGACGAAATCGAGGGTTTGTCCAGTGCGGTCACGCGCCACCAGGATGCAGACTTGCTCATTCGATATGCCACGTTTAAAGGCATGACCACCACGGCGCCGCGCCGGGCGCGTCAAATGCCGCGATCCCTTCTCCGATTCCAGTACATACAGCTCGTCCGCTTCGGCGATGCCATGCAGGCGATGGGGCCGGTCCGTTTTTGCCAATGATAAAAACCGGTGGCGCCAGCGAAACGTGGTATTGCGGTGCACGCCCAGCTGTAATGCCGCCTTGCGCACGGAATCCGATGTCAGCATGCAATCGGCGTACTCAAGCCACAGCGCCTTGTGGCGCAAGCGGGCAAGCGGCGTACCGGTGAGTGCATTGAAGGTGCGGCCGCAAGGCACGCAACGGTAGCGCTGCAGTCCGTGTGCATGGCCGTGCCGGTGAGCATGGTTGCTGTTGCAAACCGGACAGTGCGGTTGTTGGCGGGCCACGCTTTCGATCAATGCCACGGCGACGTCTTGCGATGCGGCCCCGTGCAGCAGGGCGATGCCCGCCAGGCGCTGGCGGCGGTTCAGTTCGGCGAACTGGGCGATGAAGGTTTTCCATTGGGCTGGCTGCATGGAAGGCTCCCGTTTGTCTGCGATGCTCAGTCAGACAGCAGGGACACGGGAAGATTCCCGGAAATCCCCTACTTGTCGAGGACAGAGCCGAAAAAAACGCGCGAGTGTACGCCAGCGTACCTAACTGAAACTTTCTCTGCAGGATAATCGCCGGCGATCTGCTAGCATTTGGCAGTGACTGCGCGGTGCGCATTGCACCGTGTTCAACGGTCAGGTATCCGATGAGGTGGATGTTGTTAGATGACGATATTTTCGATATAGAACTGAAGTTATTGCTTGAGGGAATACTGCTGCGCTATCAGCACGATTTCCGCGATTATTCCGTGGCGTCCCTGCGCCGGCGCATGCGCCAGGCCATGGAGCGCTTCGGCTGCGCCAGCCTGTCGCAATTGCAGGACCGCATCTTGCACGAACCGGCCATGTTCGCGCAGATGCTGCAGTTTTTCACGGTGCAAGTGAGCGAGATGTTCCGCGATCCCGCGTATTTTCGTGCCCTGCGCGAAAAAGTCGTGCCCATCCTGCACACCTATCCTTCGATCAAGATCTGGGTGGCCGGCTGCAGCAGCGGTGAAGAGGTATGGTCGCTGGCCATCTTGCTGGAAGAAGAGGGCTTGCTCGAGCGCAGCATGATCTACGCGACCGACATCAACGTGGAAGCGCTGGCCGCTGCCGAAGCGGGCATCTATCCCGTCGAACGCATCGCCCAGTTCAGCGAGAATTACCAGCTGGCGGGCGGCAAGCGCTCGCTATCCGACTATTACACGGCCGCCTACAAGGGCGCCATCTTTGACCGGCGCTTGCGGCGCCAGTTCGTCTTCGCCGACCACAGCCTGGCGACGGACAGCGTGTTTTCGGAGGTGCACATGGTTTCCTGCCGTAATGTCATGATTTACTTCAACAAAGACTTGCAAGACCGCAGTCTGGGCCTGTTCCACGAAGCGCTGGTGAACCGGGGCTTCCTGGGCCTGGGCATGAAGGAAAGCCTGCATTTCAGCCGCCATGCGGACAGCTTCAACGAGCTGAGCCCGGCCGAACGCATCTTCCAGCGTGCCTGACATGCTGCCAAGCTGCGACGTCGCGCCACCGCCCGACGGCCTGCGCCTGATCGCCATCGGCGCCTCGGCCGGCGGCGTGGAAGCGCTGGGCATCGTGCTGCGCGCCTTGCCCGCCACCTGCCGCGCGGCCGTCGTGGTGGTGCTGCATCTGGCGCCGGGACGCTCGAGCCAGTTGCCGCAGCTGTATGCAGAACGTTGCCAGCTGCCTTTGCGCGAGGCGCAGGACAAGGAACCGCTGCAAGCGGGCGTCGTGTATTTCGCGCCGCCCGACTACCACCTGCAAGTCGAGCCCGATGGCTGTTTTTCCCTGTCGCAGGAAGCGCCCGTGTATTTTTCGCGCCCGTCCATCGATGTCTTGCTGGAAACGGCGGCGCTGGCTTACCGGCGAACCATGCTGGCCATCATCCTGACGGGCGCCTCGGCCGATGGCGCGGCCGGTCTGGCCCGCGTGCGGCAGCTGGGCGGTAGTGCCTGGGTGCAAGACCCGCAGCGGGCCAGTTGTGGCATCATGCCGGCGGCCGCGCTCAAGCTGGCGGGCGCCGACCGCGTGCTCGATTTGCCGCAAATGGCCGCCAGCCTGGCATTGCTCGGCGATGGCGAACACAAGTGAATGGGAGTGGTGTAGTGCGTGTAATATATGTGAGAATTGAAACAATGTTGATGTTCATATCGAAACACGATGGCATCTTGCCGTTGCGATGCCTGAAGATGATTCCGTGACCGCACCTATCCATATCCTCGTCGTTGACGACATCGCGCAAAACCTGGTCGCCGCCGAAGCCGTGCTGGCACGGCCCGGTATTGTCATCCTGAAAGCAAGCTCGGGCGCGCAAGCGCTGGAATTGCTGTTGACGCATGAAGTGGCGCTGGCCCTGATCGACGTGCAAATGCCGCACATGGATGGTTTCGAGCTGGCCGAGCTGATACGCGGCAGCGAGCGCACGCGCAGCATTCCCCTGATCTTCCTGACGGCGGCGTCGCGCGAACCGAGCTACAGCTTCCGCGGCTACGAGGCGGGCGCCGTCGACTTTCTCTACAAGCCCATCGACGTGAAGGCCTTGCAAAGCAAGGTGGCCGTGCTGGTCCAGCTGTACCAGCAGAAACGCGAATTGTCGGCCCAGCTCGACAAGCTCAAGCATGCCTTGCACCTGAACGAACTGTTCACGGCCGTGCTGGGCCACGACTTGCGCACGCCCTTGTCGGTGGTGATGAACGGCGCCATGCTGTTGCCGATGATGAGCGACCACCCGAAGGTGATCGTCACGGCGCAGCGCATCGAAAGCAGCGCCAAGCGCATGGGGCGCATGGTCGACCAACTGCTGGACCTGGCGCGCATCCGTTCCGGCACGATGGAGTTGCGCAGCAGCACGCACGACTACCTGGCGCTGGCGCGCGCCATCGTCGAGGAATTCGAGACGGCGGGCCAGGCGCCGCTGGTCGAGGTCAGCAGCGCGGGTAATCTGCACGGGCAATGCGATGCGGGTTTGCTGTCGCAAGTCATCTCGAATCTGTTAAACAATGCCATCACGCATGGCGAGCCGGGCACGCCCGTGCAACTGGACCTTGATGGACGGGCCGCCGACCATATCGAATTGCGCATCGCTAATCGCGGCGTCATCCCGGCCGCCTTGCTGCCGACCCTGTTCGAGCCATTCCAGCAGGCGGGCGAGAAGCGCCGGACGGGGCAGGGCCTGGGGCTGGGCTTGTACACGGTCAACATGTTCGTCAAGGCCCACGGCGGCACGGTCGAGATCAGCTCGACGGCCGCGCAGGGCACGCTGGCGACCGTGCGCATCCCGCGCCAGTGCCAGGTGCGCGTGCAAGCGGGATTGGTTACATGAGCGCGCCAGCCTGGCCGCGCGGCGGCGGCAGCATGGGCGAGCTGGTGCGCCAGCGCGACTGGTCCGCCACCAGCCTGGGCCCGCTCGATGGCTGGCCCGCCCATTTGCGCACCAGCGTCGACATCGTGCTCAATTCGCCGATGGCGATGGTGCTGATGTGGGGCCCGCAGCACGTGATGATTTACAACGACGATTACATCCAGATCGCAGGCGAGCGCCATCCGGCCGCGCTGGGCGGCACGGTGCCGGCCATCTGGCCTGAAATCTGGGACTGGAATGCGCGCATCCTCGAAACGGGGTTGCGCGGGGAAACACAGGTGCACCGCGAATGCTGCTTGCCGCTGTTGCGCGGCGGACAGCGCACCGACGTCTGCTTCGACCTGTTTTATACGCCCGTGCATGGCGACGAGGGCCAGGTGGACGGCGTGCTGTGCACGGCACTGGAATTGACGGCGCGCATGGAAGAAGGGCGCCAGCTGAAGCTGGCCACGGCCGAGCTGGGCAAACTCAACACGACCTTGCAGGCCGAGAGCGAGGCCGTGCGCGCGGCCAACCGCCGCCTGGGCGAGGAACGCGCGCTGCTGCGCGCCCTGTTCCAGCAGGCGCCCAGTTTCATGGCCATGCTGCGCGGGCCGCGGCACGTGTTCGAGCTGGCGAATGAACATTATCTGCGCCTGGTCGGTCACCGCGATCTGCTGGGCAAGACAGTCGAAGCGGCCTTGCCTGAAGTCAAGGAGCAAGGTTTCATCGAACTGCTCGACCAGGTCTACCGCACGGGCGAACCGTACGAGGGACGCCAGGTGAAGGTGGATTTGCAGACGGCGGACGGGCAGACGGGCCAGCGCCAGATCGACTTCGTCTACCAGCCCATCAAGGATGACGAGGGCGCGGTCACGGGCATCCTCGTCGAAGGCATCGACGTCACCGAACGCATGGAAGGCGAGGAGCGCTTGCGCCTGGCCCAGCAGGCCGGCGGCATCGGCACCTTCGAATGGTTCCCCGAGACGGGCGCGATGCTGGTGTCGCCCACCTTCCGCCGCCTGTGGGGCATTGCCGACGAGGTGGAAGTGACGGAACGCTTGCTGGTGAGCCTGGTCGATGCGCGCGACCAGCAAAAGGTCGGACCGAGCAAGCTTGCTGTGGCGCCCAATCCCCTCGAATACGTGGAGTACCGCATCCGCCGCCCGGCCGATGGCGCGCTGCGCTGGATCGCGCGCCAGGGCGAGGTGGTGGCAGGCCGCGTGCCAGGCCAGCGCCGCTACGTGGGCGTGTCGTTCGATGTGACGGAGCGGCGCCAGATCGAGGATGAACTGAACGCCAGCCAGGAACGCATGGCGGCCATTTTCGGCCAGGCCTCGGTGGGCTTGTCCGAGCTGGGCCTCGACGGCAGCTTCCAGAGGGTCAACGGCGCCCTGTGCTGCATGCTGGGCCGCTCGGCCGAAGAGCTGCTGAGCCTGAACATGAACGACATCATGCATCCGGCGGACGTGCCTGGCAACAGCGTGCTGTTCCAGCGCCTGGTGGAAACGGGCGAATCGTTCTCGCTGGAAAAGCGTTACCTGAAGCCCGACGGCTCGCAAGTGTGGGTGTCGAGCAATGTCAGCCGCCTGGTCGATGAACAGGGACAGACGCGCTCCTTGATCGCCGTCAAGACGGATATCACGGACCGGCGCCGCGTGGAAAAAGCGCTGCATGAATTGAACGAAACGCTCGAGCACCGGGTCGAACAGGAAGTCGGTGAGCGCACGAAGGCGGAAGACGCCTTGCGCCAGGCGCAAAAGATGGAAGCCGTGGGCCAGCTGACGGGCGGCATCGCGCACGATTTCAATAATGTGCTGCAAATCATTTCCGGCAATTTGCATTTGCTGCAGCATTTGGCGGGCACGGATGGCGTCATGCGCCAGCGCCTCGACACGGCGATTGCCGCCGTCGAGCGGGGCGCCAAGCTGTCGTCGCACCTGCTGGCGTTTGCCCGGCGCCAGCCTTTGCAACCGGTGGTGGCCGACTTGGCGCGCGTGGTGCGCAACATGGATGCGCTGCTGCGGCGCGCGCTGGGCGAAGCGATCGACATCGTGCTGGTGGGCGGCGGCGGGTTGTGGAATACCCTGGTCGACCGCGGCCAGATCGAGAACGTCATCCTGAACCTGGCCATCAATGCGCGCGACGCCATGGATGGCGTGGGCAAGCTGACCATCGAGCTGGGCAACGTCGTGCTCGATGAACAGTATGTGCACAACCTGGTCGACGTGCCTGCCGGCCAGTACGTGATGCTGTCGGTGACGGACACGGGCCGTGGCATGAGCGGCCCCGTGCTGCAGCGCGCGTTCGAGCCGTTCTTCACCACCAAGCCGGAAGGCGCGGGCACGGGCCTGGGCTTGTCGATGGCGTATGGCTTTGTCACGCAAAGCCGCGGCCATATCCGTATTTACAGTGAACCTGGCGTGGGCACGGGAGTCAAAATCTATTTGCCCCGTTCCCTGATGGCCGAAGCGGACGAGGAACTGGAATTGAGCGGCGTCGTCACGGGCGGCACGGAAACGGTGCTCGTGGTGGAAGACGATGTGGGCGTGCGCACCACCGTCGTCGATATGCTGGGCGCGCTCGGCTACAAGGTGCTCAAGGCCGAGGATGGTGAAAGCGCGCTGGCTGTGCTGCACAGCGGCGCGCAGATCGACTTGCTGTTTACGGACGTGATCATGCCCGGTCCCGTCAGCAGCACGGAGATGGCGCGCCAAGCACGCGAGTTGCAGCCCGATATCGCCGTCTTGTTTACGTCGGGCTACGCGCAGGATGTCATCGTGCACGAAGGCAGACTCGACGCGGGAGTGGAATTGCTCAGCAAACCGTACCGGCGCGAAGAGCTGGCGCGCAAGCTGCGCCATGTGCTGGCCAACCGCCAGCAGCAAATGCGCGCGCGCCAGTTTGAACGGTCCGGCGCACCGGTGGCCGGCACGCAAGCGGGTGGCGGCCTGGCGGCCAGCGTGCTGACAGGCGGCACGCCGGGGCTGGACTTGACGGGGCATGCGCCAGAACCGCAGGGGGACATGCCGACATCGATGAAGATACTCGTGGTGGAAGATAATCTCGATTCGCAGCTGATGGTGTGCGAACTGGTGGGCATGCTGGGCCACACGGTCAGCGGCGTGTCCGATGGCGAGGCGGCGTGGAAATTGCTCAACGAGCAAGACTTCGATATCCTGTTTACGGATGTCAGCCTGCCCGGCATGTCCGGCATCGCGCTGGCGCGCATGGTGTTGCGCGATAAACCGGGCATGCGCATTATCTTTTCCACGGGCTATGGCAAGGAGTCGATGGATGAGCTGGGCTTTTCCGCCAGCGTCTTGCGCAAGCCCTATGATTTGCTGGAGTTGCAAGCGGCACTCGACCAACCCTGACAGGCACGCGCTCCCACGGCTTGCCCGTCTCACCCTGCAGAGGCAAATGGATGACTCCTGAACTGACGATGCTGGCCTGTACCCTTGTGCTGGCGCTGGTGCAAATCCTCCTGCCCGCGCTGTTCCGCACGCGTGAAACGGGCACGGCCTATAACGTGAGCGCGCGCGACGGCGACGGCCCGCCCGTGGGCAAGATCACGGGCCGCTTGCGGCGGGCCCAGGCGAACCTGTTCGAAACCCTGCCCCTGTTCGCCGCCGCCGTGCTGATCGCCCACGTGACGGCGCAGGAAAGCGCGCTGACCCTGTACGGCGCCGCCCTGTACCTGGCCGCGCGCGTGCTGTACCTGCCCCTGTACGCGTTTGGCGTGCCCGTCGTGCGCACGCTCGTGTGGTGCGTGTCGATTGCCGGTTTGTTGATGCTGTTCTGGGCCATCCTGTTTGCTTCCTGAATTCCTACGTCAGCTGTGGTGCCCGTCCTATGGCGGTGCGCCAGGCCCGGCCGTAAAGTAGCTGCACCCTGGCGCTGTGGCGCCGGCATGGTGCTTTTACTTTTAGGACGGCAATGATGCTTGCTTCGCTGAACAAGTCTGGTCGACACATCCAGCGTCTGCTGCGTTCGGTATTTGGTGTGGCACGGCTGCGCACGGGCCAGCAGGAAGTCATCGACAGCGTGCTGGCCGGGCGCGATACCCTGGCCATCATGCCCACCGGCAGCGGCAAGTCCCTGTGCTACCAGCTACCCGCCGCCCTGTTGCCGGGCGCGACCCTGGTCGTGTCGCCGCTGATTTCGCTGATGAAGGACCAGCTGGAAAAGCTGCACGAACTGGGCATCACGGCCGTGCAGCTCAACAGCAGCCTGTCGCGCGCCGAAGAGGACGACGCCATCGCCCGCATCGCCCAGGGCGGCAGGCTGATCATTTTTTGCACGCCGGAACGCCTGGCGATGCCCGAGTTCCTGTCCTTGCTGGCCAGCGCGCCGCCCAGCCTGGTCGTCATCGATGAAGCCCATTGCATTTCCCAGTGGGGCCACGACTTCCGTCCCGCCTACCTGGAAATCGCGGCCGCCCTGCGCGCGCTGGGCCGTCCGCCCGTGCTGGCGCTGACGGCCACGGCCACCGGGGAAGTGATAGCCGATATCGACGCGCAGCTCGAAGCGCGCAAGCTGCAGGTCATCAACACGGGCATCTACCGCGCCAATTTGCGCTACCGCGTGATCCAGGTCACGAATGCGGGAGAGAAACAGGACGAAGTCTTGCGCCTGCTGCGCGAGACGCCCGGCGTGGGCATCGTGTATGCGGCCACCGTCAAGGCCGTCGAGGACCTGGCGGCGCGGCTGGAGGAACTGGGCGAGAGCGTCACGTGCTACCACGGCAAGCTGGCGGCGCGCGAGCGCAAGCACAACCAGGACTTGTTCATGAATGGCGAGCGCCGCATCATGGTCGCCACCAACGCGTTCGGCATGGGCATCGACAAGCCCGACACGCGCTTCGTCATCCACTTGCAGGTGCCGGCCAATCTGGAAGCGTATTACCAGGAATCGGGCCGGGCAGGGCGCGACGGCTTGCCCGCCGACTGCACCTTGCTGTACTTCCAGGAAGACAAGCGGGTGCAGCAATTTTTCCTGGCCAAGCACTATCCCACGGCCGAAGAACTGGCCGCCATCGTGGCGGCCGCGCAAGAATTACCAGCCACGTTCGCGTTTGCCGCCCTGGCAGCGCGCCTGCCCGAGTTTTCCGACGGCCACTTGAAGGTGTGCCTGAAACTGTTAAAAGACGGCAAGCTGCTGCGCCAGGACCGCAAGCTCGGCTACCGCTTGACAGCCCAGTCGGCCGCCACGCCTGCGTATGCGCAGCTGGCGCAGATCTATGTCGACAAGCAGGAGCGCGACAAGCAGGCGCTCGAGCAGATGGTGGCGTATGCGCAAAGCGGCCTGTGCCGCTGGAAACTGCTGCTCGATTATTTTGGCGATGCCGGCGATTTCGAGCGCTGCTGCACCTGCGACAATTGCCAGTCGCCGCCCGCGCTGGCCGCGCCCATCAGCCTTGACGAATTCCCGCCCGCGCCTGCTGAAACGCCACCGCCAGCGCCGGCACCCCAGATCGCCGTCGGCAGCCGCGTGCGCGTACCGCGCTACCAGATTGGCACCGTGCTGTCCGTGGCGGGCGACCAGGTCACCATTGCCTTTCCGGAAAACACCACGCGTACCTTCATGGCCGAGTTCGTCGTCCCCGCGTGAAGCCATGGTGCGCTGCCGAACAGTGATTTGGCGCAAGAGCGCTAGAATCAGCCCATTCCAACGCGCTTTTTTTAAGGCAGGGGGCAGGGCATGGCAGACATGGTGGTGGTGCGCAAGGAAGGCTTGTACTGTGTGCCGGGTCAGTTCTACATCGACCCGTGGCGTCCCGTCGATCGCGCCATCATCACGCATGCGCACGCCGACCATGCGCGTGTCGGGCACCGGCATTACCTGTGCGCCGCGCCCGGCGAGCAAGTGCTGCGCGCGCGCCTGGGCGCCGTGTCCATCCAGGGCCTCGCCTATGGCGAGACCATCGAGCACCACGGCGTGCGCGTGTCGCTGCATCCGGCCGGCCACGTGCTGGGTTCGGCCCAGGTGCGCATGGAAGTGGGCGGCCAAGTGTGGGTGGCGTCGGGCGACTACAAGCTGCAGCCGGACCCCACGTGCGTACCGTTCGAGCCCGTGCGCTGCGATACTTTTATTACGGAATCGACCTTCGGCCTGCCCATCTACCGCTGGCAGGCGCCACAGGAAGTTTATGACGACATCAACCAATGGTGGCGCAGGAATGCGGCCGAAGGGCGCACCAGCGTGCTGTTCTGCTATGCCTTCGGCAAGGCGCAGCGCATCCTGGCCGGGCTCGATCCTTCCATCGGCCCCATCATCTGCCATGGCGCGGCGCAGGCCTTGACGCAGGTCTACCGCGAATCGGGCGTGGCCTTGCCCACCACCGTGATGGTGAGCGACGTGACGGACAAGGCGGCCCTGAAGACGGCGATGGTGATCGCGCCGCCGTCGGCCGCCGGTTCGCCGTGGATGAAGCGTTTCGGCGACTACAGCGATGCGTTCGCCAGCGGCTGGATGCTGTTGCGCGGCGCGCGCCGGCGGCGCGGCGTGGACCGGGGTTTTGTCCTGTCCGACCATGCCGACTGGCCCGGCCTGATGCAAGCGATCACGGCCACGCAGGCCGAACGCATCATCGTCACGCACGGCTCGATTCCCGTGATGGTGCGCTGGCTGCAGCAGAACGGCTGGCAGGCGGGCGGCTTCGAGACGGAGTATGGCGACGACGAGGCCGATGACGGTGCGCCCGGTGCATCCACGGCAGCGGAGGACGTCGCCCATGCGTGACTTTGCCCGGCTGTACGCGGAACTCGACGAGACGACCTCCACCAGCCGCAAGCTGGCGGCGCTGCAAGCGTATTTTCGTGGCGCCTCGCCGGAAAACGCGGCCTGGGCCGTGTACTTCCTGGCCGGCGGCAAGCCGCGCCAGGCCGTGCCCACCAAGTTGCTGCGCGAGTACGCGACCGAACGGGCGGGCCTCGATGCCTGGCTGTTCGACGAGGCCTATCACGCCGTCGGCGACCTGGCCGAAACCATTGCCCTGATCCTGCCCGCGCCCACCAAACGCAGCGACGTCGGCCTGGCTGAGTGGGTCGAGCAGCGTATCGCACCGTTGCGCGGCGCGCCGCCCGAGACCATCCGCACCGACTTGCTGGCCTACTGGGACGAACTGGAAACGCGCGAACGTTTTTTGTTGATCAAACTGATCGGCGGCGGCTTTCGCGTGGGCGTGTCCAAACTGCTGGTGACGCGCGCGCTGGCCTCCATCGCCGCCGTCGACAGCAAGCTGATCGCCCAGCGCCTGATGGGTTGGACCGATGGCAAGGTCAGCCCCACGGGCGCGGGCTTTCTCAAACTGATCGCCGCGCAGTCGGACGGCGAACATGCGCTGCGCGGCGGCCAGCCGTATCCGTTCTTCCTCGCCTATCCCTTGCAGGCGGAGCCGCAGAGTCTCGGTGATATCGGCGACTGGCTGGTCGAGTGGAAATACGACGGCATGCGCGCCCAGCTGCTGCGCCGCGAAGGCGTGAACTGGCTGTGGTCGCGTGGCGAGGAATTGATCACGGAGCGGTTTCCCGAGCTGGCGCAGCTGGCCTTGCCCGAGGGTACCGTACTCGATGGCGAAATCCTCGTCTGGCAGCCGGGCGACGTGCCGGCGCCGTTTGCCGATCTGCAACAACGCATGGGCCGCAAGAGCGTGTCGTCCAAGCTGCTGGCCGAATTGCCGGCCGTGCTCGTGGCCTACGATGTGCTGGAACTCGATGGCGTGGACGTGCGCCAGCTGCCCCAGCTCGAACGGCGCGCATTGCTGGAAACGGTGGTGGCCGGCGTCGGTTCTGACGCGCTGCGCCTGTCGCCGCGTATAGCGGCGGCAAGCTGGGAGGCGCTGGCGGCCATCCGCGCTGAATCGCGGGCGCGCGGGGTGGAGGGCATGATGCTCAAGGCCATGTCTGCCGCGTATGGTGTGGGTCGCACGAAAGATGTGGGCACCTGGTGGAAGTGGAAGATCGACCCGTATTCGATCGACGCCGTGCTGATCTACGCCCAGGCGGGTCACGGCCGGCGCGCGTCGCTGTACACGGATTACACGTTTGCCGTCTGGGATGACGTTGAGGAAGGCGAGCGCAAGCTGGTGCCGTTCGCCAAGGCGTATTCGGGCTTGACGGATGCGGAGATCGGCCAAGTCGACGCCGCCATCCGCAAGACGACGATAGAAAAATTCGGCCCCGTGCGCAGCGTCAAGCCGACGATGGTGTTCGAGATCGGCTTCGAAGGCATCGCCGCGTCCAGCCGCCACAAGGCGGGCATCGCCGTGCGCTTTCCCCGCATCCTGCGCCGGCGTGACGACAAGGCCATCGCCGATGCGGACACGCTGGACACGCTGAAGGCCATGCTGGTCCAGGCCACATGAGCAAGCGATGAGCAAAAGCGCGCTGGCGCAGCGCATCGACGCCTGGTTTGCCGCGCGCGGCTGGACGGTATTCCCGTTCCAGCGCGCCGTCTGGCGTGCGGCTGCACAGGGACAACCTGGCCTGCTGCATGCGAGCACGGGATCCGGCAAAACGTATGCCGTCTGGTTCGGCGCCTTGCTGCGCGCCGAGCGACTACAACGCAAGGGGCGAAAGCAGGGCTTGCGCGTGCTGTGGATCACGCCCATGCGGGCGCTGGCGGCCGACACGGTGCGTGCCTTGCAGGCGTCTGGTGCCGAGCTGGCGCCCGGCTGGCGCATCGAGGCGCGCACGGGCGACACGAGCGCGGCGCAGCGGGCGCGCCAGGCGAAGGCCTGGCCCGATGTGCTCGTCACGACGCCGGAAAGCCTGTCCCTGATGCTGAGCCAGGTGGATGCCCGCGAACGTTTCAGCCTGCTGGAAACCGTGATCGTCGACGAGTGGCATGAATTGATGGGCAGCAAGCGCGGCGTGCAGGTGCAGCTGGCGCTGGCCCGCTTGCGCCGCTGGAGTGGCGCATTGATGACGTGGGGCCTGTCGGCCACCCTGGGTAATTTGCAGCAGGCGCAGGATGTCTTGCTGGGCGAGGAAAACACCGGCGTGCTGGTCGAAGGCAAAGTCAAGAAGCGCATCCTCGTCGACAGCCTGATCCCCGTCAACCCCACGCGCTTCCCCTGGGGCGGCCACCTGGGCATCCAGATGCTGCAGCCTTTGATTGCCGAGATCGAAGGCAGCGCCACCACGCTGGTGTTTACCAACACGCGTTCGCAGGCCGAGCTGTGGTACCAGCACCTGCTCGATGCGCGGCCCGACTGGGCGGGACTGATCGCCCTGCACCACGGTTCGCTGGACCGCGAAGTGCGCGAGTGGGTCGAGCAGCACTTGAAAACGGGCGAGCTGAAAGCCGTCGTGTGCACGTCCAGCCTGGACCTGGGCGTCGATTTCCTGCCCGTCGAGCGGGTGCTGCAGGTGGGCAGCGCGAAAGGCATCGCGCGCCTGGTGCAGCGGGCCGGGCGCAGCGGCCACGCGCCAGGACGCATTTCGCGCGTCACCCTCGTACCCACCAACAGCCTGGAATTGCTGGAAGCGGCCGCTGCCCGCACTGCCCTGGCGCAAGGCCACCTGGAAGCGCGGCCCGTGCCGGACAAGCCGCTCGACGTGCTGGTGCAGCACCTGGTGACGATCGCGCTGGGCGGCGGTTTCCAGTCTGCCGAGCTGTACGCGGAAGTGCGCGCGGCCTGGTCCTACCGCCACCTGACCCCGGACGAGTGGCAATGGGCGCTCGATTTCGTCGCGCGCGGCGGGCAAAGCCTGACCGTGTATCCGGAATACCGCAGAGTGCTGCCGGACGAGGAGGGCGTGTACCGCGTGCCGGACGTGGCGCTGGCGCGGCGCCACCGCATGAGCATCGGCACCATCGTCTCGGAGGCGGCGATCCAGGTCAAGTTCCTCGGTGGCGGGCGCATCGGCAGTATCGAGGAATCATTCATCGCGCGCCTGAAGCCGGGTGACCATTTTCTGTTTGGCGGGCGCATCCTGGAATTCGTGCGCGTGCACGAGATGACGGCCTACGTGCGGCGCGCCACGGGCAGCCGCGGCGCCGTGCCGCGCTGGCAGGGCGGCAAGATGCCGCTGTCGTCGGAACTCGCGCATGCCGTGCTCGACCAGTTGCAACTGGCGCAGGAAGGCAAGGCCAGCGGGCCGGAAATGCGCGCGCTGGCGCCGCTGCTGGCCATCCAGCAGGCATGGTCGAGCCTGCCCACGTGCGCGGCCCTGTTGGTGGAGACCTTGTCCAGCCGCGAAGGCCACCACCTGTTCGTGTATCCGTTTGCGGGACGCTCCGTGCACCTGGGCCTGGCGTCCCTGCTGGCCTACCGCATCGCGCGCGTGCAGCCGGCGACCTTGTCGATCGCCGTCAACGATTACGGCTTTGAATTGCTGGGCGCGGACGACATCGATTTTGCGCCGCTGTTGTCGGGGGCCAGCGGCGCCGACCTTGCCCTGTTCAGCACGGACAATCTGCTCGAGGACGTACTGGCCAGCCTGAATGCGACGGAGCTGTCGCAGCGGCGCTTCCGCGAAATCGCCCGCATCGCCGGCCTCGTGTTCCAGGGCTATCCGGGCCAGCCAAAAAGCGCGCGCCAGTTGCAGGCCTCGTCCTCGCTGTTTTTTGAAGTGTTCCGCAAGCACGATGCGGCCAATCTGCTGCTCACGCAGGCGCAGCGCGAAGTGCTGGAACAGGAACTGGAATTGACGCGCCTGCGCGCCACCTTGCGCGAGCTGCATGGACGGCGCATTTCCCTGCAAGCGCTGGAGCGGGCATCGCCATTTGCCTTCGGCCTGATGGTCGAGCGCTTCCGCGAACAGCTGACGACGGAAAAGCTGTCGGACCGGGTGGCGCGCCTGGTCAGCGCGCTGGAAAAGGCGGCCGCATGAGCGGCCAGCAAGCGCACTGCGTGGTGGAGCTGGCTGGCGAGATAGTCTGGCTGCTGGCGCACAAGGCCATCTATTGGCCGGCGCGCAAGATGCTGGTCGTCGCCGACATCCATTTCGGCAAGGCGGCCGCGTTTCGCGCGCTGGGCGTACCCGTGCCACGCGGCACCACGACGCAAAACCTGCTGGCGCTCGACAGCTTGCTGGCCAGTTACGCTTGCGAGGAAATCGTCTTTCTCGGCGACTTTCTGCACGCGCGCGCCGCCCATGCGCCCGCCACCGTGGCGGCTATGCTGGCTTGGCGTGCGCGCCATCGGGACCTGCGCTTGACGGTAGTGCGTGGCAACCACGATGCGCATGCGGGCGATCCGGCCGCCGTGCTGCAGATACGCATGGTCGACGAACCGCACCAGGTGGGCAAGCTGTCGTTTTGCCATCATCCGGATACGGTGGCGTCCGGTTACGTGCTGGCCGGCCACGTGCATCCCGTGTTCCACTTGCGCGCAGCAGGGACGGAACGACATGGGGGCGGCTTGCGCCTGCCGTGTTTCCTGCTGGGCCAGCAGCGCGCCATTTTGCCCTCGTTTGGCGCCTTCACGGGCGGCCATGCGGTGCGCCCAGGAGCTGGCGAGCGCGTCTACGTGACGGCGGACGCGGCGATTTTCCCGCTGCCCGTTAACTGCTGAGTGTCTGGTACTTTTGGTGGAAAACTGAAAGTAACTACGCTACCGTAGGCGGGACTCATCCTACATGCGCTCTTGCCATCCTCCTATTTCTTGTGGCCCATGCGCGCACTAAGATGACGGTTCCCTTGCCATGCGAGGGGGAAGATTTGCATGGTTTGCATTGTTTTTTGCATTGTTTCTGATTCCATCGATCAAGGAGATCATCATGGCCACATCGAGCGACAATAAACAGCAAGGTAGTAAAACCAGTAGCAGCAGTAGCAGCGGCGGCAACAAGCAAAGCGATACCAGCAAACGGGGTTTCGCTTCCATGGACCCCGCCCAGCAGCGTGAAATCGCCAGTGAAGGCGGACGTGCCGCGCATGAAAAAGGCACGGCCCATGAATTCACGTCCGAAGAGGCCCGCCGCGCAGGCAGCCAAAGCCACAAGAACGATGCCAACCGGCAAAGCGCCTCCAGCTCCAGCGGTTCGCGCGACAATGCCAGCATGAACCAGGATGGCGGCCGCGACAGTGGCAACAAGCAAAGCGGCGGTTCCGGTTCCAGCTCGGGGTCGCGCAACAAGTAGTGACTGGCAAGCAGTAGCACGTTGCAAGTAGCAATGGGCCCTGGGCGGCGGGAGGCAGGCACGCCGCTGGCCAGGGCCGCGCTTGTTTGGCTGCCGCTGGCTAGCGAAAATTTTGATGCATTGCAGCAGGCATGGACTATGATGAAATAGCTGCGCCGGCCACGGCCCACGCGCAGTCAACGCAGTGAACGCAGTCAATCCGCACTCACGTACTCACGATCAGGGAGAAGATGATGGGCAACTCCACTACGCCGCAGCCCGGCAATAGCCAGGGCGGTGCGCCGTCCATGGCAGGCAGCAAGCAAAGTACGGCCGAGTCGGGCGAAAACTTTGTGCTGGTCGATAGCGAGCAAGGCCTCGATATCGGCGACGATCTGTTTTCCATCGGCGAAGTGCGGCGCGCCGACCGCTTGCCCCATCACCAGGCCGGTTCCGCCGGGCAGAGCCGGCAGAGCGCCGACGATGCGCCCGATACCACGGGCAGCACGGGCGTCTGATCTTTCCACCGTCGCTTAATCTTCGGACCATCCCCGCTGGGCCAGCCGCAAGACGTGTTCGCGCACGTCGGCTGGCCAGTCCTGCACGCATGCGAGGAACGCCGGCTGCTTGCCGGCGAACAGGGCGCGGCTCGCTTCCTCGAAGCCGGGCGCGTCGCCGGCCAGCGCATTCATGACTTTATAGGCCGCTTCGCGTGCCTGGCGCTGTTCATCGTGCGCCTTGTTGCCGCGCTGCGCGTGTTCCACCAGTTTGCGCAAGGCCACGGAAGCACCACCCGGCTGCGTTGCCAGCCATTCCCAGTGACGGGGCAGCAGGGTGATTTCGCGCGCCACCACGCCCAGCTTCGGCCGGCCTGCCGTGCGCGCGGGAATGTCTTCCTGCGGCGCCGGCGTGGCTGCACGCGGCAGGCGCTGCAGCACATCGGCCAGGCTGCCATGCAGGTTCAGGTCGACCTGGCTGCCGCTGGCGTCGTCGAAGATCAGGATCTGCGCATCGGGTTCGCGCGTCACCAGTTCCTTCAGTGTTTGCGCCACGGCGTGCAAGGGGCCGGCGGCCACTTTGCGTTTGCCGGCGAAGGCGGTGAGCTCGGGTGTTGCGGGGGTATGCATGTTTGCCTCCATGGGGGAATGAGGCAATTTTACCCGGGTTAAATTGAAAGTCAATAACACCCGGGTAAAATAGGGTAAACCTGCTACAGATCGACCCGG
This sequence comes from Janthinobacterium sp. TB1-E2, assembly GCF_036885605.1. Lineage (NCBI taxonomy): Bacteria > Pseudomonadati > Pseudomonadota > Betaproteobacteria > Burkholderiales > Oxalobacteraceae > Janthinobacterium > Janthinobacterium aestuarii. The sequence continues at coordinate 5,028,359 of NZ_CP142523.1, read as the reverse complement.
CCGTGTTCGCCCATATCCTTCGGCGGCTCGCCCGTGATGGCGGCCTTGGCCATTTCATAGAATTGCATCATCTTGCTGGCGCTGCTATCCCAGTATTCGGCCGACTGTATCGTCACCTTGATCAGCGACAGCTTCGGATCGTCGAGTCCGCCCGGGAACCATGCTTTGACCAACGGGTTCCACAATTCCTCCGCCTTGGCGCGGTCCTTCAGCAGCTGCGCGTGGCCGCAGACGGATACATACAAGCTGTCGCCCGTGTCGACAAAGCTGACGTTGACTTGCGGATTGTTCAGCAAGTCGCGCGTGTAAGCGGCATCGTCCGAGACAAAAAACCAGATTTGCCCTTCGCTGTCGACCTGCTGCTGCGTCAACGGCCGGCTGGTGAGGGTGCGCATGTCGTCGCTGGTGGTCAGCATGCCGAATTTGACGTCCTTGATCTTGGCCGCGATGCTGGCCAGTTGTTCGCTGGAATACGCTTGCATGGGTGTGCTCCTGTTTGATTGTCCTGAACAACAGCATAGACGGGCATGGCACGCGGCTCTGTACGGCAGCTTACGTAGCAGCCCAGCTTTGTTTCAAAGCTGTTACAAAACGCTGGCCCGGCGGAGCGCCCCATGTATTGACTTAATAAATGATAATCATTATCATTTGTTTGAAAATATAAGCATGCACTTTGATTGAAGGATGGGAATGAAGCACACTGACTTGTCGCGCCACCTGGCCCGCTCCTTGCCGGGAGCGATTGATGGGTAATGCGGGCGCCGCAGACAAGGCCAGGAACAACGCCAGCCGCGCCGTCTGGCTGAAGAATTTGCATCAATGGCACTGGATCAGCTCGGCGCTTTGCCTGCTGGGCATGTTTCTGTTCGCCATTACCGGCATCACCCTGAACCACGCCGGCCAGATCGAAGCCAAGCCGGCGATCACACGCCAGAAGGCCGAGCTGCCGGCACCCCTCGTCACGGAATTGGCCGCGTATGCCGCCAAGCACGATGGCGCCAACGCACCGATGCCGGCCGCCGCCGAAGCCTGGCTCAAGCAGCAATGGTCGCTCAATGCGGGCGGGCGTCCCGCCGAATGGTCGGTCGACGAAGTGTATCTGCCGCTGCCCAAGGCGGGCGGCGACGCCTGGGTGCGCATCGGCCTCGAAGACGGGGCCGCCGAATATGAATTGACGGACCGGGGCTGGGTGTCCTGGCTCAACGATGTCCACAAGGGCCGCAACACGGGCGTAGCCTGGAGCTGGTTCATCGACATTTTTGCCGGCGCCTGCATCGTGTTTTGCCTGACGGGTTTGTTGATTTTGAAGTTCCACGCGGCCAACCGGCCATTTACCTGGCCGATGGTGGGCCTCGGTATCTTGATACCTTGCGCGATCGCCTTGCTGTTTATCCACTGATGTTTTTTCCTTTTTACAGGCACACCATGAAATTACGCTACTCCCTGGCGCTTGGCCTTCCCCTGATCGGTACGTCGGCGATGGCTGCCGACCTGTCCCTCAAGATTGAACTGCCGCAACTGAACGTGGCGGAATACCACCGTCCTTACGTGGCGGCGTGGCTGGAAACGGCGGACCAGAAGGTCGTTGGCAATCTGGCCGTGCTGTATGACGTGAAAAAGAAGGACAAGGCCGGCGAAAAATGGCTGAAGGACATGCGTCAATGGTGGCGCAAGAGCGGCCGCGACCTGGCCATGCCCGTTGACGGCGTCAGCGGCGCCACGCGCGCACCCGGTGAACATACCTTGACGTTCCCGGGCGCCAAAGCCTTGCTCGACAAGCTGCCGGCCGGCGAATACCAGGTCGTCGTGGAAGCGGCGCGCGAAGCGGGCGGACGCGAACTGGTGCGCGTGCCGTTCCAGTGGCCGCTGAAATCGGCCCAGTCCGTGCCTGCCAAGGGCAAGGAAGAACTCGGCAATGTCGTCGTCCAACTCAAACCATAAGGCGCACACCATGTTCAAGCAATTCAACAAAACCCTGATCGCCGTGGCCCTGGCCGGCCTGGCCATGAACGCCCACGCCCACCGCGGCTGGATGGTGCCATCGAGCACGATGGTGGAAAGCAAGGACGCCTGGGTGACGGTGGACGCGGCCGTTTCCGACGGCCTGTTCGATATCGACCACCAGCCGCTGCGCCTGGATGCGCTGCAAGTGATCGGTCCGGATGGCGCGAAGGTCACGCCGGCGAACACGGTCACGGGCCGTTTGCGCAGCGTCTTCGACGTAAAAATGGAAAAGCCGGGCACGTACAAGGCGGCCATCGTGTCGCAAAACGTGATGGGCAGCTACAAGCTCAATGGCGAGCAGAAACGTTTCCGCGGCAACGAAGAGACGTTCAAGAAGGACGTGCCGGCCGACGCGCAAGAGCTGAAAATCACGCGCACGGCAGCGCGCCTGGAAACTTTCTTCAGCAATGGCGAAACGAGCACGGAAGTGTTCAAGCCGACCGGCGTGGGCCTGGAATTCGTCCCCGTGACGCACCCGAACGACTTGCGCGCGGGCGAAAAAGCCACGTGGCGCTTCTTCGTCGATGGCAAGCCGGCGGCGAACCAGGCCTTCAGCCTGGTGCCAGGCGGCGTGCGATACCGTGGCGTGCTCGGTGAAATCCGCCAGAGCACCGATGCCAAGGGCGAGATCACGTTCACTGTGCCGGCGGCCGGCATGTATTACCTGAGCAGCACCTGGCCAGCGGCCGCACCGGCCGTGGCCGGCCAGCCGCCGGTGATGCCCGAGCGCCGCATGACGTACGCGGCCACCGTGGAAGTGCTGCCGCAGTAAGCGGCGGCATCCTCACGAGAGCGCCGATGCGCCGGGTCCTGCTGCCGCAGCATATTTCCGATCAGGCCGCGCCGCCCGGCGCCGCGATCCGGGACTTGCGCGGCTTGTCCATGGGCACCAGCTGGTCGGTGCGCCTGCTCGAGTCCGCCATGCCGGGACGCGCGGGCAGCGCCGACTTGCAGCAGGGCTTGCAGCAGCAGCTGGACCTGGTCGTCGCGCAAATGAGCCACTGGAACGACGAGTCCGACCTGGGCCGCTTCAACCGGGCCGGGCCAGGCAGCTGGCACAGCCTGCCCGCCGCGTTTTGCGAGGTGCTGGGCTTTGCCATGCACGTGTCGCAAGCATCGGGCGGCGCGTACGACCCGTGCGCGGGCGCCCTCGTCAATCTGTGGGGCTTCGGTCCCCGCCATCGCTACGATGAACCGGGCTTTTTGCCGCCGAAAGACGATAGCGTGGCGCTGCTGCTGGCGCAAGGCCAGCGCCGCCGCCTGGAGCTGGACTTGCCGGCCCGCCGCGCGCGCCAGCCGGGCGGCTTGCAGCTCGATTTGTCCGCCATCGCCAAGGGCTATGGCGTGGACCGCCTGGCCCGCTACCTGGACAGCCAGGGCATCCACCATTACCTGGTCGAAGTCGGTGGCGAGCTGCGCGGCGCCGGCAGCAAGCCCGACGGCCAGCCGTGGTGGGTGATGCTGGAACAGGTCGATGGCGCCGCCGATAGTGCCGATCATGCGCAGCATCCGGCGGAAATGCTGCTGGCGCTGCACGGCTTGTCCGTGGCGACGTCGGGCGATTACCGGCGTTTCTTCAAGGACGGCACGGTGCGTTTCTCGCACACCATCGATCCGCGCAACGGCATGCCGATCGCCAATCAACTCGCTTCCGTCACCGTCGTGCATGAGCAATGCATGGCGGCCGACGCCTGGTCGACGGCCCTGACCGTGCTGGGTGTCGAGGCCGGCATGGTGCTGGCCGAAGAGCAGGGCCTGGCCGTGCGCTTCCTGCAGCGCGACGGTCACGGCTACCATGAAACGCTGAGCAGCCACATGCTGGCCATGCTCGACGAATGAACGATTAATCCATGATTTTTACGCACGATACGACGCGGCTGGCCTTGCTGGCCGCCCTGTCCCTCAGTTATGCGGGCGTGTGCCTGGCGCCCTGGCTGCGCGCGCGCGCCAAGCGCCGCACGTCCGACGCGGCCAAGGCGGCGCTGGCCAACAGCCGTCCCTGGCTGGTGGCGTATGCGAGCCAGACGGGCAATGCCGAGGAACTGGCCACGCAAACGGCGCAGAGCCTGCAGCTGGCCGGCATCCCCGTGCGCCTGTGTGCGCTGGCCGAAGTGACAGCCGCTGATCTGCAACAGGCGGAACGGGCCTTGTTCCTGGTCAGCACGTACGGCGAAGGCGACGCGCCCGACAATGCGGCCGCCTTCATGGGCCGATTGATGACGGGTGAGATTGCGCTGCCGCAATTGCACTATGCCGTGCTGGCCCTGGGCGACCGCAGCTATGGCCAGTTCTGCGGTTTCGGCCGCTCGCTCGATGCCTGGCTGGCGGCGCAGGGTGCGTCGCGTCTGTTCGAGCGCATCGAAGTCGACCGCAGCGCCAGCGCCGCCATCGAGCAATGGTTCCAACACCTGAGCCACCTGGCCGGCACCAGCGACGCGCCGGACTGGAGCGCGCCCGCGTTTGGCGACTGGCGGCTGACGCAGCGGCGCCACCTCAACCCCGGCAGCGCGGGCGGCGCCATCTATCATGTGGAACTGGCGCCCGTGGCCGGCAGCTTGCCGGAGTGGCAGTCGGGCGACCTGGTGCAGGTGACGGCGCCCGCCGATCCATCGCAGCCGCGCGAATATTCGATCGCCTCGATCCCGCGCGATGGCGGCGTGCACTTGCTGGTACGCCAGCATGCGCATCCCGATGGCAGCCTGGGCCTGGCCTCGGGCTGGCTCACGGCGCAGGCCAAGGTCGGCGACGTGGTGCAGCTGCGCTTGCGCCAGCACCGGCGTTTCCGCCTGGAAGACAATGTCCAGCGTCCATTGATTTTGATCGGCAACGGCAGCGGCATCGCCGGCTTGCGCGGACATTTGAAAAGCCGCGTGCTGGCAGGGCAGCGGCGCAACTGGCTGATCTTTGGCGAACGTAATGTGGCCCATGATTTCCATTATCGCGAAGAAATTGAAGGCTGGCACGCCAGCGGCGACCTGCCGCGTCTGGACCTGGCCTTTTCGCGCGACCAAGCGGAGCGGACCTACGTGCAGGACCGCCTGCGCGGCAATGCCGATGAAGTCAAGCTGTGGCTGGAGCAGGGCGCGGCCATCTATATTTGCGGCAGCCTGGCCGGCATGGCGGGCGGCGTCGACCAGGCGCTACAAGAGATCCTGGGCCGGCCCGCGCTCGATGCGCTGGCAGCTGAAGGGCGCTACCGGCGCGACGTGTATTAATACAGAGGGGACTGCTTACGGCTGGATATCGACCAGCGGCGCCGTGTCCATGTCGCCGCTCACTTCCTGCAAGCCGCGCGCCAGGCTGGAGATGCTGGGGTTGTCGATGAAGACGCAGCGTTTGCCCGTGCGCTTGCAATAATCCTTCACGCGCCAGTAGGCGCTGTGGCTGATGCAGCCCGTCTGGCAAATCACCAGGTCGGCCGCCGCCAGGCTCGAGTCGAGCAGGTTGGCATTGTCTTCCAGGCCCCCGTCGTGGTGGGCGAACTGCGCGCCCACCCGCTCGATCAGGGCGCGGTAGGTGGCGACATTGCCGCTGCGTCCGCCCACGCACAAGACGCTTTGGTCGACGAGGCGGATCGGCATTTTGAGCTTGCCGCCGGTCGGCACTTCCAGCTTCGGCGCCGGTGTCGGCGCGACAGCGGCCGGGCGCGGCTGGGCCTGTTTCAATTCCGTGATTTGCTGGCGCAATTCCTTTTCGCGCTCATCCATTTGCGCCAGGCGTTCGACCAGGCGCGTGCGCGATTCCAGCGCGGGGATGGCGGCCTGCAACTGCGCCAGTTCCGCGCGCAAGCCGTCGATCACGCTATCCTTGCCGATGGCCTCGGCACGCGTGCGCAGCAGCACGGCTTCCTGGCGTTCCAGCTCGCCCGTCTTTTCCATGAGCGCCGCCTGGCTGCGTTGTTGCAGCTTGGACAGTTCCTGTGTCAGGCGCGCATTTTCTTCCTGCAAGGCCGTAAATTTGCCCATGTCGGCGCGCACGCAGGCGCCGGCCTGGTGCTGGATCATGTGCAAGTCGCGGCACATCTGTTCTTCCAGCTCGGCATCGCAGCGCGGGTGCGTCAGGCCGGCCCAGAAAGCGCCCGACACGTCGCCGTTGGCGACGGCCGTGCGCCACAGTTGCGCTACCTGCTCCGTGGTCTTGGCGCCGCGAAAGCGCAGGATCACGGGAGCGTAGCGGCGTTCGAGTTCCTTTTGCAGCGCTTCGGACAGGCGGTTGCGCGCGCCGCATTCCGTCACGGCGCCCACGTGCACTTCGTAGTCGTCGGCCAGCACGCGTCCGCCCGTCATCTTGCCTACCAGCTTGCGCAGGTAGCCCAATGGCAAACCCACGCCCACCAGCGGGCAATGGCAGGTGTGCGACAGTTCCCACAGCCGGCGGCGGCGCGAAGCGAGCGCGGCCGTTTCCGTGTCGGCGTGGGCGCAATTGCTGATGACGGGCAGGGACTGGTCTTTGTCACACATGGCGATATCCTGTTGGGCGGTGGAGATGTTGAAGAGAACTATTGCGGCAGGGGCGAAGCGGGGCGCCTGGCGCTCAGCATGCGTGCCAGGCGATCCAGCAAGGTGGTCTTCGGCGGCACGGGCTGGTGCAGCGCCACCAGGGCGGCCCATTGCTGTGACAGTTGCTGGCAAGTTGCTTGCAGCACGGGACTCAGGCCGGGCGAGCCGGCCAGCGCTTGCAGATGGCGTTCGATGACACCGGCCAGTTTCTCGCAGGGACTGCCCGCATGATAGTGCGACATCAGGTGCAGCACGGCCGATAGCAGCAATTCAGGCTGTTGGCTTTGCGGGGAAGAAAACATCGGGGAAGGTCGGTCGTGCGCCATCAAACACTCCTGTGCGGTGGTTTGGCTGGCTGCGCGCACGGGGCGCGACTGGCTGGCGAGTGTGGTGACTGGCTGCCGTGCTGCTTCAGGCAGTCAGGATCAGCTTGTTCAATTGGGTGACGCGCAGGCGATAGATCTTGCCGCTGTGTTCAATCTCCACTTCGCGGCCCTGCTGCAACAGGGCTTCGCTGGTGATGCGGCGCGCCGGCTGGGCCATGCTGACGGGAGGACGGACGTGGGCAGTAGCGGCATCCTGGATCAAGGCTGGTTTTGAGCTTTGCATGTTGGGCTTTCTTTATCTCAGTTGAGAATGATTCGTATTTGCATTATTGTTGAATGTGGCCCGAAAAGCAAGGCTTATTTGTGCGGAATCCGCGCTTTTTTATGGCAGCACGACGCCTTGGCCGACGAGGTCGTTCAAAGGCGGCCGCTGGCGCGGCGTGGAGGGGCGGTGGCGGCAAAAAAGACCCGGCAAGGCGGTGCGCGCCTTGGCCGGGTCAAGCCTGTGCCAAGCTGGAAGAAAGCGGGATGGCGTTAAATCGTGGCCAGCAATTGCGCCGAGGCAGTGGCGGCCGCAGTGGTGTCGGCCTTGAGCTTGGCGGCGGCCAGCTGCTTGGCGCGCGAGCGCGAAGGTGGCAGGCGGCGCAGGGTTTTCAGGGCGTCCGGATCCTTGATGCCGATGGTGCGCTGGTCAACCGAGATCAGGCCGATTTCATTGAAGGCGGATAAGGTGCGGCTCACCGTTTCCAGGGTCAGGCCCAGGTAGCTGCCGATTTCATGGCGCGTCATGCGCAGGTTGAACAGCTTGCTCGAGTAACCCATCTGCGCGAAGCGGTCGGCCAGCGAAACGAGGAAGCGCGCCACGCGGGCTTCGGCACTCAAGGCGCCCAGCATGCCGATCATCGCCTGTTCGCGCACCAGTTCGCGGCTCATCACGCCGTACATGACGTTTTCCAGTTCCAGGTGAACACGTCCCAGCGCCGTCAGCTTCTTGAACGGCAGCAGGATCAGGTCGCAGTCGGACAGGGCCACCGCTTCCGAGGAGTAATGGCGCGAGTGGATGCCGTCGACGCCCAGCATGTCGCCCTTCATGGGAAAGCTCAGTACCTGTTCATTGCCGAATTCATCGATGAGCACGGTTTTCAGGAAGCCCGAATTGACGATGTACAGGGTGTCGAACGGCTGGCCGATGGTGTGCACGCGCTGGCCCGTCTTGAATTGCACGTGCTGGAACAGCAGTTCGTCGGCGGCGATGGTGCAGGCGCTGGAGATATGCAGCAGGTCGCACACCTCCTTCAGGTTCGACCAGAGCCGCCCCTGGCGCTGGCGCCCTGCTTCCATCGGAGAGGAGGGGGCCAGCGATGGGGAGGCGGCGCGGGTTTCGGGCGTTTGCGTGGACAGCATGTTCATCTCCTGGTGACAGGTAGTTCAGAGTTGAATAACAGGGTGCGCAGGACGGCGGGCAGGGAAGGGGCGGCGCGCGTCCAGGCAGGTAAAGCTCAATTCGCTGACGACTTGCTGTGTGATGAAATAACTTCCCAGCAACTTGATTACTGGTTTCAGTATGCCAACAACCGTATCCAATTAATATCAGCAGTGGCTGAATATGGCAGTAGGAGCTGTGGTAGGTGAGGTAGGATTGTTCCTACGGTCGACGCGCGGGCGCGCGCCGCCATGCTCAAGTCTTGAAGGGGGATAAGAGGCGGTGCGCCACGGCGTACTGGACCATTTCCGACAGCGAACTCATGCCCATCTTTTGCATGATGCGGGTCTTGTGCGTACTCACCGTCTTGACGCTCAGGTGCAGATTGTTGGCGATTTCCGTGATCGACTTGCCCGCCACCAGCAGGGAAAAGACTTCGAACTCGCGGTCCGACAACTGTTTGTGCAGCAGGCTTTCGTTCGGCATCATGATGTTGAGCACGAGCTGCTCCGCCACCTCGGCGCTGATATACGGACGTCCCGACGCCACCTTATGGATGGCGCCCACGAGCTGGGTGCCCGCGCTTTCCTTGGTCAGATAGCCTTGCGCGCCGGCGCGGATGGCGCGCACCGCATATTGTTCTTCCTCGTGCATGGTGAGGATCAGGATGGCCAGCTTCGGCGCCTCGCTGCGGATTTGCCGGATCAGGTCGACGCCGCTGCGGCCCGGCATCGACAGGTCGAGCAGCAGCAGGTCGAAGCCGCCCTGGCGTACGTGGTTGAGTACTTCAAAGCCGTCGATGGCTTCACCCACGATATCGATGTCCGGCGCGCCGTCAAGGATGCGCTTCAATCCTTCTCGCATGATGGTGTGGTCGTCGGCAATCACAATACGTATCATAGGCGGGCAATCTGGATGCGTGAAATCTGCTCTGTCCGTCACCGGACAATCAAATGTTGAGAAACGAGAAACGTTGCCATTTTAACTGACGCGGCCGAAAATTTGCCTTTTTCTTAATGTGCCGGCAACGGCGGTCTCCGTGGTCATGTGACCCCTTATTCCGACGGTGGTTCCTTGATCAGCCTATGCACGAGTACCGGCAGTTTTGAGTGCGACAGCACCTTGTTGGTCACGCTGCCCAGCAGCAATTGCCCCCAGCCGCTGCGGCCATGCGAGCCCATGAAAATCAGGTCGCAATGCTGCAATTGCGCCACTTCCACGATTTTCAGGGCGGGGCTGTCGGAAAAGGCCGTCAAGCCCGTCGCTTCCAGGCCCCGCTTGGCGGCCGCGTCGAGGATGGGCTGCCAGTGGTCGGCGCCCGCCTTGCGCATGGCGATGCGGTACTCCTCCTCGCTGGGGTAGCTTGGCGGAATGATCTCGATGTATACCGGGTACTGGTATTCGGGCGCCACGTACACGGCAAGGATGTCGGCGTGCATCTGTTCGGCAAAGGCAACGCCGGCACAGGCCGTCAAGTTGGAGACGGTGGAGCCGTCCGTGGCGATCAGAATTTTCTTATACATGGCAGATCCTTTGACGGTGACTGAGCGCACGCAACGCCTCTTATTGTAGACGCGGCGGCAGCATTGTATTCATGTAAAGACTTGATAATTATCAACACAACTGCACCTTCAGTATAGACAACATTGGCAGAAAGATCGTGTTTTAGCTGCAACGATGTCCATACTGCGCTGTTGCGCGGGCGCCCGGAAGCAGGATTTGTTGTACTGCGCGTGGTCTTGCACCCACGCCAATGGTAGTATTTCAAAATACAACAGCAGGAACACTTATTTCCTGGTGGAAAAGCTCTTGTGGACCAGCTTTGCACCAGGAAGCGCGTTTTGAGATTTACCAACAGGGCGGCGCCCTGCTACACTCGCACCATCGCAGCGGTATTGCCTCAAATCATCTTAATCGAGAAATTGTGGGTATCAGTCTGTAAAACGCACAGTTCAGGCGGAATTTTGACAAATTATGGAGAAGCAGGGATATGACCAACGCCGCTGATGATTTCGACGCATTATTCGATGAAGTATCTGCGCAAAGTGCGGCCGCGGCTCAGCCCGCACCTGCCGCCGCGCCCGCTCCCGCCGTGATTGCGGATGACGATTTCGACGCGCTGTTCGACTCCGTGTCGGCCAGCGCCGCCGTGCCGGCAGCCGCCGTGGCAGAAACGCCAGCCGCGCCGGAAGCGGCGCCCGTGGCCAGCGCCGATGCGCCTGGCGACGCGGCCGATCCCGTCGACCAGTCCGACAAGCCGATGTTCGAGCGCCTGGGCGGCATCGTGCGCCTGCTGCACGATTCGCTGCGCGAACTGGGCTACGACAAGGCGTTGACGGAAGCGTCGTCGCAGATCGTCGACGCCCAGGACCGTCTGGAATACGTCGCCACCCTGACCGAACAGGCAGCCAACAAGGTTCTGAACACGCTCGACGAAGGCATGCCGGCGCAAGATGTGCTGTCGAAGAAGGCCAAGGACATGGACAGCCGCTGGACGGCCCTGTTCGATGGCAAGCTGAGCCTGGAAGAATTCAAGGCCCTGGCCGGCGATTCGCGCCAGTTCGCGCAAGCCGTTTCCGAAGCAACGGAAGCGGAAAAAGCGCGCTTGCTGGAAATCATGATGGCGCAGGACTTCCAGGACATCACGGGCCAGCTGATCAAAAAAGTGGTCAACATCACCAAGACGGTGGAAAACGAACTGGCCCAGCTGCTGCGCGACAACGCGCCGGCCGAAGTGCGCGAGAAACTGGCGCAAAAGCCGGTGCCGCTGATGCAGGGCCCGTCCGTGCCGTCGGTGGCGCTGGACCAGGATAATGTAGACGACCTTCTTGCGGATTTGGGATTCTAATGGACGATATGCTCAAGGATTTCGTCGTTGAGGCGATGGATCTTGCGGTTAATGTTGAAGAGCACTTGTTGCGCCTCGAGCGCGATCCTGACAACAAGGAAACACTGAATGCCGTGTTTCGTTCCTTCCACACCATCAAGGGCGGCGCCGGCTTCATGGGCTTGCCCGCGCTGGTGGCGGCCTGCCATCTGACGGAAAACCTGTTCGATGCCTTGCGCACGGGCGCCGCGCCCGTGACCCCGATCGCCATCGAGGCGGCGCTGCAAGCTTCCGGTTTCGTCGCCGACCAGCTGACGGAGCTGGCCAATGGCGCCGCGCCGGAAAGCTTGCCGGCCATGCCGGAAGAGCTGGAACACATCCTGACGAACGCCATCGAAGGCAAGGGCATGGACGCGCCTGCGCCAGCCGCCGCCGTGGCGGAAGTGGCCGCGCCCGTTGCCGAGGCCGCCGAAATTGTTGTGGTCGCGCCAGCCGTTGCCGTTGCCGTTGCCACTGCCAGCGCCGATGGCCTGGACTGGGAAGCCATGTACAACGCCGTCGTGCCCGAGGGTAGCCGGGTCGCTGCCGCGCCCGTGTCCGTCGCCGCTGCGCCTGCCGCCGTGGCCGCCGCCGCACCTGCTACACCTGCCGCTGCTGCCGCCAAACCGGCCGGCAAGAATTGGGATGGCGCCGAACGCCGTGAAGAGCGTCCGGAAGTGCGCCATGCCGCGCCCGTCAAGGAAGACAGCATCCGCGTCGACGCCGTCAAGCTCGACGCGCTGCTGGAAGTGGCCGGCGAATCCGTGCAGGCCGCCAATCAGGCCGCCGTGCTGCTCGAGCGCTTGCTGCAATTCAAATTCGAAGGCCAGGCCGCCACCCTGATGGCGACCTTGGCGGAAACCCTGGAACGCGCCTCGCGCTACTCGACGGAACTGCAGCGGGCCACCCTGGCCACGCGCATGCAGCCCGTCGGCCGCCTGTTCCAGAAATTCCCTCGCCTGGTGCGCGAACTGGCGAAAGACCTGGGCAAGGATGTCGAGCTGACCATCGAAGGCGCGGAGACGGAAGTCGACCGCGTCGTCGTGGACAGCCTGTACGATCCGCTCGTGCACATGCTGCGCAACTCGCTCGACCATGGCGTCGAATCGCCGGAAGCGCGCCTGGCCGCCGGCAAGCCCGCCAAATCGTATATTTCGCTGAAAGCCTGGCAGGAAGCGAACAGCGTCATGATCGTGCTGCAGGATGACGGCAAGGGCATGGACCCGGTCTTCCTGCGCAGCAAGGCCCAGCAAAAGGGCTTGATCAGCGAAAACGCGCAACTGAGCAACGACGAATGCTTCCAGCTGGTGTTCCTGCCGGGCTTCTCGACCAAGGAAGTCGCCTCCAGCGTTTCCGGCCGCGGCGTGGGTATGGACGTGGTGAAAACGGCCGTGGAGAAAAACCGCGGCGCCATCCATATCGAATCGTCGCTGGGCAAGGGCACGAAGTTCGCCATCCGCCTGCCGATCGAATTGTCGATCGTGCCGACCATGCTCGTGTCGACCTCGGGCGCCGCGCTGGCGCTGCCGATGGCGGTGGTGCAGCGCGTCGTCGAATTGCCGGAAACCTTCATGGAAGTGGGCGGCGCGCCGGTGCTGAAAGACCAGGGCCGTCCATTGCCCGTGCGTTCGCTGGCCGGCTCGTTGGGCTACGAATCGTGCAGCGAACGCGTCGGTATTGTTGTCGCTGCGCCACAGCCGTACATTCTCGCCGTGGAAGCCGTCGATGGCACGGCCGATCTCGTGATCAAGCCGATGACGGCCATCACGGTGGAAGGCATTACCGGTACTGCCCGCTCGGCCGAAGGCGAGCTGGTGCTAGTCGTGGGCCTATCTTTCCTGATGGATGGTTGCAGGGGAAGTGTGCGCATGGCTGCCTAGAAACACCGGCACTGACACCAAGCCCGCTGCAGACCTCTGCAGCGGGCTTTTTTTTCGGCTTTTTTCGATTTTTATTCGCCCCGCCGGCATTTTGGCGGATTTTCGTATCAGCAATTTTTTCGTCATATCTGCAAAGCATGCCAAATTTTGTATCGCCTATCCCACGCTGGAGCGGCTTTTGGTTCTGCATTGCACAATATATGGCATAATCATTGCCGATCCCTTCGATCAGTACGACAGATCACTTACTACAGGCTGTGGCAACGCTGCATAAATCATGATGAAGACGCTTTACGACAAACTCTGGGAATCCCACGTTGTTCGGGCCGAAGATGATGGCACGACAATTTTGTATATCGACCGGCACCTGCTGCACGAAGTCACCAGCCCGCAAGCCTTCGACGGCCTCAGCGTGGCGGGCCGCCAGCCATGGCGCATTTCCGCCAACCTGGCCGTGGCCGACCATAACGTGCCGACCACGAGCCGCGTGGACGGCATTGCCGATCCGGTCTCGCGCCTGCAGGTGGAAACCCTGGACAAGAACGCCAAGCACTACGGCTTGACCTACTTCAACATGAACGACAAGCGCCAGGGCATCGTGCACGTGATCGGCCCTGAACAGGGCGCGACCCTGCCCGGCATGACGGTCGTCTGCGGCGACTCGCACACGTCCACGCACGGCGCCTTCGGCGCGCTGGCGCACGGCATCGGCACGTCCGAAGTGGAACACGTGCTGGCCACGCAGACCTTGCTGCAAAAGAAATCCAAATCCATGCTGGTGCAAGTCGACGGCGCGCTGCCGGCCGGCGTGACGGCCAAGGATATCGTGCTGGCCATCATCGGCAAGATCGGCACGGCCGGCGGCACGGGCTACTGTATCGAGTTCGGCGGCTCGGCCATCCGCGCCCTGTCGATGGAAGGACGCATGACGGTGTGCAACATGGCCATCGAGGCGGGCGCGCGCGCCGGCATCATCGGCGTCGACGACACCACCATCAATTACGTCAAGGGCCGTCCGTTTTCGCCGGCCGGTCCGCACTGGGAACGCGCCGTTGCCTACTGGCGCACCCTGCATTCGGACCCGGGCGCCCGCTTCGACCTCGTCGTCACCCTCAATGCGGCCGAGATCGTGCCGCAAGTGACCTGGGGCACGTCGCCCGAAATGGTGGTCGGCGTCGATGGCCGCGTGCCTGACCCTGACCAGGAAAAAGACAGCGTCAAGCGCGATGCGATGGAAAAGGCGCTCGTCTACATGAACCTCAAGCCGAACACGGCCATCGAAGACATCCGCATCGACAAGGTCTTCATCGGTTCCTGCACCAATTCGCGCATCGAGGATTTGCGCGCGGCCGCCGCCGTGGTGCGCGGCAAGTACCGCGCCTCGAACGTCACCCTGGCGCTGGTCGTGCCCGGTTCCGGACTCGTCAAGGACCTGGCCGAGCGCGAAGGACTGGACCGCATCTTCAAGGATGCCGGTTTCGAATGGCGCGAGCCGGGCTGCTCCATGTGCCTGGCCATGAATGCGGACCGTTTGGAGCCGGGCGAACGCTGCGCTTCCACGTCGAACCGCAACTTCGAAGGTAGGCAAGGGCAGGGCGGCCGTACCCACCTGGTGTCGCCCGCGATGGCGGCGGCGGCGGGCATCGCCGGCCACTTTGTCGACGTGCGGGGATTGCGATGACGGCAGGGACTGGCGCCGCTGGTTTACACTAGCGGTATCAGTCCCATCTTTCTTATCGAGAACTCATCATGAAAAAACTCTTCGCCCTCCTTATCGCCACCGTCATCCTGTCTGGCTGCAACACCGTCTCCGGCATCGGCCGCGATGTGCAGAAAGTCGGCCAGGTTGTCACTGGCGCCGGCGGAAAATAAACCGTGACGTGCGGGCGCACTGCGCCGCGCGTCTTACCGAGTAGAAACAGCATGGATAAATTTACGATTTACGAAGGCCTGGTCGCCCCGCTGGACCGCGCCAACGTCGACACCGACGCGATTATTCCGAAGCAATTCCTGAAATCGATCCACCGCAGCGGTTTCGGCCCCAACCTGTTCGACGAATGGCGCTACCTCGACCATGGCGAGCCGGGCCAGGACAACAGCCGTCGCCCGCTGAACCCCGAGTTCGTGCTCAACGAGCCACGCTACCAGGGCGCTTCGATCTTGCTGACGCGCAAGAACTTCGGCTGCGGCTCCTCGCGCGAACATGCGCCGTGGGCGCTGGATCAATATGGTTTCCGCGCCATCATCGCGCCATCGTTTGCCGACATCTTCTTCAACAACTGCTACAAGAACGGCTTGCTGCCCATCGTGCTGTCGGAAAGCCAGGTCGAGCACCTGTTCAATGAAGTCAAGGCTTTCCCCGGCTACAAGCTGGTGGTGGACCTGGAGCAGCAATGCGTGCGCACCAGCAATGGTTCCGTGTCGTATCCGTTCGAGATCGACGCTTTCCGCAAATATTGCCTGATGAATGGCCTCGACGATATCGGCCTGACCCTGCGCCACGCCGACGATATCCGCGCCTTCGAAGAACGGCATCTCCATAACCAACCGTGGCTCGCCAACGTCATCTAATCGATAAAAATATGAAAATTGCAATCTTACCCGGCGACGGCATCGGTCCTGAAATCGTCGCGCAAGCCGTCAAGGTTTTGCATGTGCTGGGCGAATCGTTCGAACTGGAAACGGCGCCCGTGGGCGGCGCCGGCTATGCGGCCCATGGCCATCCCTTGCCGGAAGCCACCCTGGCGCTGGCGAAAGCGGCCGATGCCGTGCTGTTCGGCGCCGTGGGCGACTACAAATATGACAATCTGGAGCGCCAGTTCCGCCCCGAGCAGGCGATCCTGGGCTTGCGCAAGAACCTGGGCCTGTTCGCCAACCTGCGTCCGGCCATTCTGTATCCGGAACTGGCGGGCGCCTCGACCCTGAAGCCGGAAGTGGTGTCCGGCCTGGATATTTTGATCATCCGTGAATTGACGGGCGACATCTATTTCGGCCAGCCCCGCGGCGTGCGCGAGTGCCCGGACGGTCCGTTCAAGGGCCAGCGCGAAGGCTTCGACACTATGCGCTATGCGGAAGGCGAAATCCGCCGCATCGCCCACGTGGCTTTCCAGGCTGCGCAAAAGCGCGACAAGCGCCTGACCAGCGTGGACAAGGCGAACGTGCTGGAAACCTTCCAGTTCTGGAAAGACATCGTCACCGACGTGCACAAGGAATACCCGGACGTGGCGCTCGACCACATGTACGTCGATAACGCGGCCATGCAGCTGGTGCGGGCGCCGAAGAAATTCGACGTCATGGTGACCGGCAATATGTTCGGCGACATCCTGTCGGATGCGGCCGCCATGCTGACGGGCTCGATCGGCATGCTGCCGTCGGCCTCGCTGGATGCCAACAACAAGGGCTTGTACGAGCCATCGCACGGTTCGGCGCCCGATATCGCGGGCAAGGGCATCGCCAATCCGCTGGCGACGATCTTGTCGGCCGCCATGATGCTGCGCTATTCGCTGAACCGCGAAGAGCAGGCAAACCGTATCGAGGGCGCCGTCAAGCAGGTGCTGGCGCAGGGCTTGCGCACGGCCGACATCCATGAAGCGGGCACGACTTTGGTCGGTACCGAGGCCATGGGTGATGCAGTTGTAAAAGCACTGGGATAAAATAGTCTAATGACGGCAGTCGCCGTCTCATCTTGAGGAATGGTAATGAAATTAGTTGGCTTGGTAGGTTGGCGCGGTATGGTCGGTTCGGTCCTGATGCAACGCATGCAGGAAGAGGGCGATTTCGCCCATATCGAACCGGTGTTTTTCACCACTTCGAACACGGGCGGCTCGGCGCCGGCCATGGCGAAGAATGAAACCATCCTCAAGGATGCCAACAACATCGCCGAACTGTCCAAGTGCGACATCATTATTTCCTGCCAGGGCGGCGACTACACGAGCGCCGTCTTCCCGCAGCTGCGCGCCAGCGGCTGGAATGGGTACTGGATCGATGCGGCCTCGACCTTGCGCATGGAAAAAGACGCCGTCATCGTGCTCGACCCCGTCAACCTGCACGTCATCAAGGATGCGCTGGGCAAGGGCGTCAAGAACTACATCGGCGGCAATTGCACCGTGTCGTGCATGATGATGGGCCTGGGCGGCCTGTTCCAGCACGATTTGATCGACTGGATGACGTCGATGACGTACCAGGCGGCATCGGGCGGCGGCGCGCAGCACATGCGCGAACTGCTGACGCAGTTCGGCACCATCAACGGTTCCGTCAAGGCGCTGCTGGACAACCCCGCATCCGCCATCCTGGAAATCGACCGCCAGGTGCTGGCCACCCAGCACGGCTATTCCCCGGATGAAATCAAGCAATTCGGCGCGCCGCTGGCCGGCAACCTGATCCCATGGATCGACAAGGACCTGGGCAACGGCCAGTCGAAGGAAGAGTGGAAGGCGGGCGCGGAAACGAACAAGATCCTCGGCCGCGGCCTCG
Source organism: Janthinobacterium sp. TB1-E2 (assembly GCF_036885605.1). Lineage (NCBI taxonomy): Bacteria > Pseudomonadati > Pseudomonadota > Betaproteobacteria > Burkholderiales > Oxalobacteraceae > Janthinobacterium > Janthinobacterium aestuarii. The sequence goes on along the minus strand of NZ_CP142523.1, from coordinate 5,010,888 downwards.
ATTTCGGCACCAAGGAAATTCCAGTCGACGGTCTGTGCGTGCGCATCGGCGCCATGCGCTGCCATTCGCAAGCCTTGACCATCAAGCTGAAAAAAGACGTTCCGCTCGATGAAATCAACGACATCATCGCCAGCAACAACGAATGGGTGAAATTCGTGCCGAACACGCGCGAAGCGTCCGTGCGCGACCTGTCGCCGGCCGCCGTCACGGGCAGCCTGACGATACCCGTCGGCCGCGTGCGCAAGATGAGCATGGGCGGCGAATACCTGTCCGCGTTCACCGTGGGCGACCAGTTGCTGTGGGGCGCGGCCGAGCCGCTGCGCCGCATGCTGCGCATCCTCTTGGACGCATAACGACCATAAATTGTTGATCAAGATCAAGCCGGGGCTGTTTTCCCGGCTTTTTTTTCGTCCTGAGCCCGTCAAGGCTCAACCATGCGGAGCTTGCATAGCTCTGGGCATGATGATATGTTGATACCTCTGGAAAAGTAACAGTTTTCCCATGTCAACTAAGATGCCGCCAACTATGCCTGTACACACTCGTCCCCGGGTCGCCTCCCTTGCCATTAAAACACTCAGCAGCGCTGTCGCCTGTGCGGTGTTATTGTCACCGGCGGCATCCGCAGCCGAGCTGGGCAAGATTACGGTGCTGTCCGCCGCCGGCCAGCCGCTGCGCGCCGAGGTCGAATTATCGGCCATCAAGCCAGGCGAGGCGTCGAGCTTGCTGGCCAAGCTGGCGCCGCCGGACGCCTACCGCCAGGCCAACGTGGAATTCAATCCCGCGTTGAACGCGCTGACGTTTGCCGTGGAAAACCGCAATGGCAAGCCTTTCATCCGCATCAGCTCGGCGCAGCCGGTGGCCGAGCCCATGGTGGACTTGCTGCTGGAACTGAGCAGCAAGAGCGGACGCCAGGTGCGCGAATATGCGTTCGTGCTTGACACGCCGGAAGCGCGCCAGACGCGCGGCGCGCAAGTGACGGCACCGGCCGAACCGGGCAAAGGCAAGGCGGCCGCTGAAGCTGCCCCAGCCGCGGCGAAAAAACCGGCCGGCGAATACAAGGTCAGGATGGGCGACACCCTGAGCCGCATCGCCAGCGAACTGAAGCCATCGGGCGTGTCGCTCGACATGATGCTCGTGGCCCTGTACCGCGCCAATCCCGACGCCTTCAAGGGCGAAAACATGAACCGCATGCAGGCCGGGCGCATCCTGGCAGTGCCGGGCGCGGACACCGTGCGCGCCACCGGCGCTGCCGAAGCGAAGGGCATCGTGACGGCGCACGCCATCGATTTCGAAGCCTACCGCAACAAGCTGGCAGGCCAGGTGTCGCAAAGCAAGCCGGCCAAGGCGGCGGAAGCGACGCAAAGCACGGCCGGCAAGATCGGCGCGACCAAGGTACAGGAAAAGCCGACGGCCGTGAGCGAGTCGCAAGACAAGCTGAAACTGTCGAAGGCGGAACCGGCGGCCAAGTCGGCCGGCAAGAGCGCGGTGGCCAGCGAGGAAGACAAGATCGCCAAGGCCAAGCAGGTCGATGAAGCGGCTGCCCGCGTCAAAGAGCTGGAAAAGAACGTCAGCGACCTGGAAAAGTTGATGGCGGTCAAGAGCAAAGCCATGGCCGACAAGAGCGCCCCGGCGCCCGCCAAACCGGCCGAGGTCGCCGTCAGCGCACCGGTTGTTGCCAGCGTGCCAGCCGAAGCCCAGCCTCCCGTGCCCAAAGCGAAGCCGGTGCCGCTGGTGAAAAAACCGTCGCCGCTGGAACCGACCATCACCGACAAGATCAATGACCACCTGGGCGCCATCGGCATCGGCCTGGCTGCATTGCTGGCGGCCGTGGCCGCGCTGGTGGTCGCGCGTCGCCGCAAGGATGCGCCGCCGCCGCCCGAAGATATCGCGCCCGTGGTCGAACCGGAAGCGCCCGTGGCGTCGCCGTCCGGCCTGGCGCCGGAAGACCAGCAGTCCGAAGCGAGCAACCACCTGTTCGGTACGGGCGCCGCCGCTGCCGGCGTGGCTACCGCGGTGGGCGCCAGCATGCTCGACGCGAATGAAACGGACCCGGTCGCGGAAGCGGACGTGTATATCGCTTACGGCCGCGATGGCCAGGCGGAAGATATCCTCAAGGAAGCCTTGCGCATCCACCCGGAACGCCATGCCGCCCGCCTGAAGCTGCTGGAAATCTATTCGGCACGCAACGACGTGCGCGCGTTTGAAGACCAGGCCAGCGAGCTGTACAGCCTGACCCGGGGGCAGGGCGAAGAGTGGCCGCAGGCGGCCGCGCTGGGCCTGGCGCTCGATCCCACCAATCCCCTGTATGGCGATACGGAAGATGACGCCGTCGTCAGCCTGAGCAAGGCTGCCGGCGACGACGTGCATGGCCAGAGCATGGATTTGCCCGACGAGCCGCCAGCACCGCAGGCCAATCTGGCGCCGGCCGAGCCGGTGTCTTCCGTGGCGGCCCGCGATGCGCGCGATCCCCTCGATTTCGACCTCGACAGCCTCGATTTCGAACCCGTCTCCACCAGCGACCCGATCGTCATGCCGGGACCGGACAGCAAGCCGGTCTCCGCCGCGCAGGATGCGCAGTATGACGCCAGCATGGATTTCGGCCTGGACCTGGAACCGCCAGCCGGTCCCGTCAATGGCGTGGGCGCCGGCTTGACGCCGTTGCCTGATCCGTTGAAGGATGTCGACCTGGCCCATTTCGACCTCGACGAGCCCGTGGCGCCGGCTGCCGCGCCGGTCGCGGCGGCCGAGCCTTCCATCGACAGCCTGTTCGACGACGCGCAAACGCCTGCGACCTTGCCGGAAGCCATACCGCCGGCACAGGAGTTCGACCTGTCCGGCATCGACCTGGACCTCAACGACGGCAAGACGGCCAGCGTGGGCGTGGACGACCCGCTGTCGGCCATCCACATGGAAATGGATACCAAGCTGGACCTGGCGATCGCCTATCAGGAAATCGGCGACAAGGAAGGCGCGCGCGAGCTGATCGATGAGGTCATCAAGGGTGGTAGCGAAGAGCAGGTTGCGAAAGCCAATACCATGCGTGCGCTGTTGAGCTAGCAGTGCCCGTCGGTGCGGCAGGCTGCCGCGCCGGTATAATGTTTCGATGCAAAATATTACGACAGCAACGCCATTGAAGCGTATCGTCCTCGGCCTGCAGTATGACGGCACGGCCTGGCACGGATACCAGAAGCAAGAAGACGGGCAAACGGTGCAGGACCAGCTGGAAAACGCGCTGGAGCAGTTTGCCCGCGTGCGCCTGGCCACCACGTGCGCCGGCCGCACGGATACGGGCGTGCATGCGCTCGAGCAAGTCGTGCACTTCGATACGGAATTGAACCGCGACGTGCACTCGTGGGTGCGCGGCGTCAACGCCTTCCTGCCGAAATCCATCGCCGTGCGCTGGGCCAGGGAACTCGAAGGCGATCCGACGGTCAACGATTTCTTCCACGCCCGCTTCAGCGCCCGTGCGCGCACCTATCATTATGTGTTGTACAACAACGCCACCCGTTCGCCGCTGGTGGAAGGGCGCGCCGGCTTCTTTTTCCGTCCGCTGGACGTGGAACTGATGCGCCAGGCCGTGCAGCCGCTCTTGGGCTGGCACGATTTCACGGCCTTCCGCGCCGCGCAATGCCAGGCCAAGTCGCCCGTTAAGCTCATGCATGACATCCGCATCGAGCGGCGCGGCGATTGCGTCATTTTCACGATTACGGCCAATGCCTTCCTGCACCACATGGTGCGCAATCTGGTCGGTTCGCTCGTCTACATCGGCACGGGGCGCGAAAAGCCGGAATGGCTCGGGCATTTGCTGGAAAGCAAGGATCGTCACGCGGCCGCACCCACCTTCATGCCGGACGGCCTGTACCTGGCGCAGATCGATTACGATCCGAAATGGGCATTGCCGCAAGACAGCAGCAGCGCCTTGCCCTGGTTCTGACGTTTTACTTCAAGCAATAACTTCAAGGAAAAGCCATGCCACGCACACGCATCAAGATCTGCGGCCTGACCAGAGTCGAAGACATCCACGCTGTCGTGGCGGCGGGCGCCGACGCCATCGGCTTCGTGTTTTATCCGCAGAGTCCCCGCTATGTGACGCCCGAACAGGCAGCTGCCCTGATCGCGACCATGCCGCCCTACGTGACGGCGGTGGGCCTGTTCGTCAATGCCAGCGTGGACGAGGTGCGGGCGACCAGGGCCGTTGCGCCCTTATCGATGCTGCAATTCCATGGCGACGAGACGCCCGAACACAGCGCCGCGCTGGCCGCGGCCGTGAATACGCCGTTTACGCAAGTGTTCCGCGTCAAACCCGACACCAGCTTTGAAGATTTGCTAGAATACGAACAGCGCTATCGCGCCGCCAGTCCCTTGTTTGCCAGCCTCTTGCTGGACACCTATGTGGATGCCTATGGCGGTGCAGGAAAGGTATTTGATTGGTCCCTCATTCCAAAAGAACTCGCGCCTCGGGTCGTTTTAAGTGGTGGCTTGAGCGTACAAAACGCGACTGACGCAGTGGTGCGCGTGCGCCCTTACGCCGTCGACATCAGCAGTGGTGTCGAAGCGTCCAAGGGCATCAAGGACGCATCCCGAGTCCGCGCGTTTATCGCCGCGGTGCAGGATGCCGATGCCATCATTGCCAGAGGAAACAACCATGAATGACCACACCACAGCGCCCGGCGCAGCCGCCGCATTGTTCCACGCCACCGATTACCCGTTTCCCGACCTGCGCGGCCACTTCGGCCCCTACGGCGGCTCCTTTGTTGCCGAAACGCTCACGCATGCGCTGGCCGAGCTGAAAGACGCCTACGCGCGCTACAGCGCCGACCCGGAATTCCTCGAAGAATTCCGCTACGAGCTCAAGCACTTCGTCGGCCGTCCGTCGCCGATCTACCACGCCAAGCGCTGGTCCGAGCTGGCCGGCGGCGCGCAGATCTATTTCAAGCGCGAAGACTTGAACCACACGGGTGCGCACAAGATCAACAACGTGATCGGCCAGGCCCTGCTGGCCAAGCGCATGGGCAAGCCGCGCATCATCGCCGAGACGGGCGCCGGACAGCATGGCGTGGCCACGGCCACCATCTGCGCCCGCTTCGGCCTCGAATGCGTGGTCTACATGGGCAGCGAAGACGTCAAGCGCCAGGCGCAGAACGTGTACCGGATGAAACTGCTGGGCGCGACCGTCGTGCCCGTCGAATCGGGCTCCAAGACCCTCAAGGATGCGCTGAACGAAGCCATGCGCGACTGGGTCACCAACATTGAAAACACCTTTTACATCATCGGCACCGTGGCCGGTCCCCATCCGTATCCGATGATGGTGCGCGACTTCCAGTCCGTGATCGGCGAGGAATGCTTGGTGCAGATGCCGGAAATGACGGGCCGCCAGCCTGACTACGTGCTGGCCTGCATCGGCGGCGGCTCGAACGCCATGGGCATCTTTTACCCGTACATCGACCAGAAAGATGTAAAACTGATCGGCGTGGAAGCGGCCGGCGAAGGCCTCGATACGGGCAAGCACTCGGCCTCGCTGACGGCAGGCTTCCCGGGTGTTCTGCATGGCAACCGCACCTATCTGCTACAGGATGAAAACGGCCAGATCATCGAGACGCATTCCGTCTCGGCCGGCCTCGACTATCCGGGCGTGGGACCGGAACATGCGTGGCTGAAAGACTCGGGCCGCGCGCAATACGTGTCGATCACCGATGACGAAGCGCTGCAGGCTTTCCACGACTGCTGTCATATTGAAGGCATCATCCCGGCCCTGGAATCGTCGCACGCGCTGGCCTACGCGGCCAAGCTGGCGGCCACCTTGCCGAAAGACCAGATCGTGCTGGCCAACCTGTCGGGCCGTGGCGACAAGGACATGCATACCGTGGCGGAACGCATGGGATTGAATTTCAGTTAAATAACTGACAACCCCAGTATTGCGTAGGTCGGATTAGCGCGCAAGCGCGTAATCCGACACTCTCCACCGATAAAGAAAGCATCCCATGTCCCGTATCGCCACCACCTTCGCCACTTTAAAATCGAACAACAAGACCGGCCTGGTCACCTTCATCACCGCCGGCGACCCCGGCCCCGACGCCACCGTGCCGCTGATGCACGCGCTCGTCGAGGGCGGCGCCGATGTGCTGGAACTGGGCGTGCCGTTTTCCGACCCCATGGCCGAAGGCCCCGTCATCCAGCGCGCCTGCGAACGGGCCCTGAAATTCAATGTCGGCATCCACGACGTGTTCGGCTATGTGCGCCAGTTCCGCGAGACGAACCAGACGACGCCCGTGGTGCTGATGGGCTATGCGAACCCCATCGAGCGCATCGGCAGCGCCGCGTTCATTGCAGCGGCACAAGCGGCCGGCGCCGACGGCGCCATCGTCGTCGATTATCCGCCGGAAGAGTGCGAGGAATTTGCCGGCGCCATGCGCGAAGCTGGCCTCGACCTGATTTTCCTGCTGGCACCGACTTCGACGGAAGAGCGCATCGCGCAAGTGGCCAAGGTCGGCGGCGGCTTCAGCTATTATGTGTCGCTCAAGGGCGTCACGGGCGCCGGCAACATTGATACGGAACAGGTGGCCGAGCGCCTCGCCGCCATCCGCCAGCATGTAAAATTACCTATCGGCGTGGGCTTCGGCATCCGCGATGGCGCCACGGCCAAGGCCGTTGCCAAGGTGGCCGATGCCGTAGTGATCGGCAGCCGCATCATCCAGGAAATTGAAAATGCCCCGGAGGGCGGCGCCGTCGACGCCGTGCGCAGCTTCACGGCAGGCATCCGCGCCGCACTGGACGCCTGAGCAAGCTTGCTGTTTACGCAAGATGCGTTGGCGGCAAAGTTCGACAGCCCGGCGATAAACGGCTACACTTCGGCCACTGATTTGCCTGTAATTGTGCAATAGATAAAATTTCTGGTGGCGCCCTATGGGGGTGTCGCCGTTTACCGTCTGCCGGGGGCGTCCACCGACGCTACCCCTACAAGGGCCCAAGGAGAAAATATGAGTTGGTTGGAAAAACTGCTGCCACCGCGCATCCAGCGTTCTGATGCTGCCGCGCGCAAGACCATGCCGGAAGGCCTGTGGGTCAAGTGCCCGTCGTGCGAAGCCGTGCTGTACCGTACGGACCTGGAATCGAATCTGCACGTGTGCCCGAAATGCGACCATCACATGCGCATCCGCGCGCGTGAACGCCTCGACAGCCTGCTCGACGCGGGCGGCCGCTATGAAATCGGCCAGGAAATCCTGCCCGTCGATACCTTGAAATTCAAGGACAGCAAGAAATACCCGGACCGCCTGAAGTCCGCCATGGAAGCGACGGGCGAGACGGATGCGATGGTCGTCATGGGCGGCGCCATCATGAGCCTGCCGGTGGTCGTGGCGTGCTTCGAATTCGAATTCATGGGCGGCTCCATGGGCTCCGTCGTGGGCGAGCGCTTCGTGCGCGGTGCGCAAATCGCGCTGGAACAGAAAGTGCCGTTCATTTGCATCACCGCCACCGGTGGCGCGCGCATGCAGGAAGGCTTGCTGTCCCTGATGCAGATGGCAAAAACCACGGCCATGCTGACCAAGCTGTCCGAAAAGAAATTGCCATTCATCAGCGTGCTGACCGACCCGACCATGGGCGGCGTGTCCGCCTCGTTCGCCTTCATGGGCGACGTCGTGATCGCCGAACCGAAAGCGCTGATCGGCTTTGCCGGCCCGCGCGTGATTGAAAACACCGTGCGAGAAAAACTGCCGGAAGGCTTCCAGCGCGCCGAGTTCCTCGTCACCAAGGGCGCCGTCGACATGATCGTCGACCGCCGCAAGATGCGCGAAGAAATCGCCCGTCTGCTGGCCTTGTTGCAAAACCAGGCTGTGGAAGTCCTGGCGTAACGCCAAAGTATCAGGCCGGGCGGTGTCCTGCGGACCCGCCCGGTTGCCACGCAACACCGTCTCCGCGCCTCGCGCACTGTCTCCTCATCAAGAAGTCTCCCATGCAAAACCTCCCCACCACCTTGCCGGACTGGCTCGCCATGCTGGAAACCCGCCATTCGGAAACCCAGATCAACATGGGCCTGGACCGCGTGCAAGCCGTCAAGGCGCGCATGCAGCTGGCTTTTACTTGCCCCGTGATCATGGTGGCGGGCACGAATGGCAAGGGTTCCACCTGTGCCATGCTGGAATCGGTACTGTTGCGTGCCGGCTACAAAGTGGGGCTGTACATCAAGCCGCATTTTCTCGATTTTAACGAACGCGCCCGCGTGCTGGGCGAGATGGCCAGCGATGAGCAGATTGTCGCCAGCTTCAATGCCGTTGAAGCCGTGCGCGGCGACACGCCGCTCACGTATTTCGAATTCACCACCCTGGCGATTTTGCACCTGCTGTCGCAGGCGAAGCTGGACGTGGCCATCCTGGAAGTGGGCCTGGGCGGGCGCCTCGACGCCGTCAACGTGATCGACGCGGATGTCGCCATCGTCACCAGCGTCGATATCGACCACACGGATTACCTGGGCGACACGCGCGAAGCGATCGGCTTTGAAAAGGCCGGCATCTTCCGTCCTGGCAAGGCGGCCATCTGCAGCGACCCCGTGCCGCCGCAATCGTTGATCGACCATGCCGAAGCCATCGGCGCCGACCTGTGGCTGATGGGCCGCGATTTCAATTATTCGGGCGACAAGCAGCAGTGGAACTACGGCGGACGCGAGCAGCGCCGCAATTCGCTCGCGTATCCAAGCTTGCGCGGCGCCAACCAGATCCTCAATGCGACGGCCGTGCTGGCCGCGCTGGAAGTGCTGAAGCTGAAACTGCCAGTGGGCGCGCAGGAAGTGCGCACGGGCCTCGTGACGGTGGAACTGCCGGGCCGCTTCCAGGTCTTGCCTGGCCGCCCCAGCGTGATCCTCGACGTGGCGCACAATCCCCACGCGGCGTCGGCGCTGAACCAGAACCTCGGCAATATGGGTTTCCACCCGTACACCTATGCCGTGTTTGGCTCCATGCAGGACAAGGATATCGATGGCGTATTGGCCGCGATGAGCGAACACGTCGACCACTGGTGCCTGACGGGATTGCCTTCGCCGCGCGCGGCCACGGCTTCGGAGCTGGCCGCCAAGGTGCAGATCATGCTCGAAGATAAGCCCGACAGCAGCGAACATACTGTGTCTATTTTCGATGATCCGGCACAAGCTTTTGCAAATGCAATGAGCCGGGCCGGTGAGAATGATAGAATTGTGGTCTTTGGTTCTTTCCTCACCGTTGCCGGCGTGATGAAGGCCCGAAAATCCTCACTTCACTGAAACGCACTCGACTGAAAATCACGCATGGGCTTGTTCTCGAAACTGTTTAAAAACAAGCAAGAATCCTCTGGCGAAGACAGCGGCTTTTATGTCCCTGGCGAAGCACAGTCGCCGACCCGCAAGCGCGCAGCCAACACCGCCGGTGGCGGCGGATCGCGCCGTGGCGGCAAGGAAGCGCCGGACCCGGTCTTGCCTGAAAAAAAGCGCGCACGCCGCCGCCTGGTCGGGGCCATTGCCCTGGCCCTGGGCGTGGCTGTCGGCTTGCCGATGCTGCTCGACTCCGAGCCGAAGGCGCCGTTCAACGATATCGCCATCGACATTCCGTCGAAGGAAAAGGCCGTCGCGCCTGCACCGGCGCCCGTGCCGGCTGTCCCGGCCCAGGCCGCATCGAATGGCCTGGACCAGTCCGAGGAAATCGTCGACGCGCCGTTGCCGCCTGCGGCCAAGCCGACTCCTGCACCGACACCGGCGCCCGTGCTGGCGGCCGCCCAGCCTGCACCGGTCAAGCCGACCTATGTGGAACCGAAACCCGAGCCCAAGCCTGAACCGAAGCCGGTCAAGGTGGAGCCGAAACCTGAACCGAAACACGAAACCAAGCCCGAGCCGAAACACGAGTCCAAGCCCGAACCCAAGCCTGAGCCCAAGCATGAAGTAAAGCCGGAAACCAAGCCCGAGCCGAAGCCTGCCAAGCCGGCGCAATCGGCTGACGATGCCGCGCGCGCGCTGGCGATTCTGGAAGGCAAGCCGCAAGAGAAAGCACAGGAAAAGGCGCATGACGCGGGCAGCGGCAAGTTCGTGGTGCAGGTAGCGGCCCTGGCGACGCAGGACAAGGTCGACGAATTGCAGGACAAGCTGCGCGATGCGGGCATCAAGTCGTACACGCAGAAAGTCTCGAGCCCGGCGGGCGAGCGCATCCGCGTGCGCGTGGGGCCATTCGGCAGCCGCGAAGACGCTGAAAAGACCCGCGCCAAGCTGCAAAAGCTGGGCCTGGGCGGCAGCCTGGTACCGGCGTGATGTTGCAAGGCTGAACGCGCGTGACGATCTTCGATTACCTGGTGCTGTTCGTGCTGGTGACGTCCGTGCTGATCAGCATGATGCGTGGCCTGGTCAAGGAAATACTGTCATTGGTCAGCTGGATCGTGGCGTTCGTCATTGCCAATGCGTATGGCGCCACCCTGGCGAAATTCCTGCCGGAAGCCGTGCCTGGCGAAGCCATCCGTTTGTTGCTGGCTTTCGTCGTGCTGTTCATCGGCGTGCGCATTTTGATGGGATTGCTGTCCATGACGGTCGACGCGCTCGTCAAGGTGACGGGCCTGAGCCTGGCTGACCGCACCCTGGGCACCCTGTTCGGCGTGGCGCGGGGTCTTGTGATCGTGCTGACCGCCGTCATCTTGTGTGGCATGACGTCCATACCGCAGCAGCCATTCTGGAAAAACGCGCAGTTCAGCCCGCTCGCGGAGCAGGGCGCGCGCGCCATCAAGCCTTATCTGCCTGCCGCTTACGCGCAGCATGTGAAATTTTGAATTTTTTTAAAATCAGTAGCACAGTTTAGGAGCACACCATGTGTGGCATCGTCGGCGTCGTTTCCCATCAACCTGTCAATCAATTGCTCTATGATGCATTGTTGCTCCTGCAACATCGCGGTCAGGACGCGGCAGGGATTGCGACCAATCACAGCAGTATGTTTTCCATGCACAAAGCCAACGGCCTCGTGCGTGACGTCTTCCGTACGCGCAACATGCGTTCGCTGCAAGGCACAACGGGCATCGGCCATTGCCGCTACCCGACGGCCGGTTCGTCGAGCGAAGAGGAAGCACAACCGTTCTATGTGAATGCGCCGTTCGGCATCACCCTGGCGCACAATGGCAACCTGACCAACTGGGAACAGTTGAAGCTGGAAATGTTCAAGAACGACCGCCGCCACATCAATACCGATTCCGATTCGGAAGTGCTGCTCAACGTGCTGGCGCATGAAATCCAGGAAGCGACGACGGGCCTGAACCTGGACCCGGAAGCCATCTTCAAGGCCGTTACCGTGCTGAACCGCCGCGTCAAGGGCGGTTACGCCGCCGTTGCGCAAATCGCCGGCGTGGGCTTGCTGGCCTTCCGCGACCCGCACGGCATCCGTCCGCTGTGCCTGGGCATCAATGAAACGGAGCAGGGGCCCGAATACCTGATCGCTTCCGAATCCGTAGCCCTGGAAGGCATGGGCTTCCGCTTCGTGCGCGACATCGGTCCCGGCGAAGCCGTCTTCATCGATGCCGACAAGAAATTGCACAGCGCCCAGTGCGCCGATAATGCCAGCCTGAACCCGTGCGTGTTCGAATTCGTCTATCTGGCCCGTCCCGACTCCGTCATCGACGGCGCTTCCGTGTACGCCACGCGCCTGAAAATGGGCGAATACCTGGCCGAGAAGATCCGCGCCGAATTGCCAGGCGTGCATATCGACGTGGTCATGCCGATTCCCGATTCCTCGCGTCCGGCCGCCATCCAGCTGGCCATGGCGTTGAACATCGAGTACCGCGAAGGCTTCATCAAGAACCGCTACATCGGCCGTACCTTCATCATGCCGGGCCAGGCGGCACGCAAGAAATCCGTGCGCCAGAAGCTCAACGCGATCCCGTCCGAATTCAAGGATAAAGTGGTGCTGCTGGTCGACGATTCCATCGTGCGCGGCACCACCAGCCGTGAAATCGTGCAGATGGCGCGTGAAGCGGGCGCGACGAAGGTCATCTTCGCCTCGGCCGCGCCACCGGTGATCTACCCGAACGTGTACGGCATCGACATGCCGACGCGCGACGAGCTGATCGCCTACGGCCGCACGACGGAAGAAGTGTGCCGCGAAATCACGGCCGACTACCTCGTGTACCAGGATATCGGCGCGCTGAAGCAGGCGATCGCCGACGTCAACCCGGCCTTGACGAACTTCGAGGCATCGTGCTTCGATGGCGTGTACGTGACGGGCGACGTGTCGCAGGAATACCTGGACCGCCTGGAATATGCGCGCCACCATCCGAAGGCGGCAGCGCCCGAAGATACGCCGCGTTCCCAGCTGAACCTGAACCTCGCTACTACCGAGGCTTGATACTGGGCCCGGCTATTGCCGGGCTTTTTTTGGGGTCAGACCCGTCGGGGGCATGCGCGCCAGTGGTGCGCATTCCGATCCCGGAGGGACTGACCCCAGCACTTGCCTTGGGTTAAGCGGCAAGACGAGTATTTGGAACTTCCACCATGACCAACAAAAAAACCTACGGCTTCACCACCACCATCCTGCACAACGACCGCCGCAAGGGTATCGAACACGGCTCGCTGCACAAGCCCGTGCATACTTCCGTTGCCTTCGGTTACGCCGATGCGCGCCAGCTCGCGTCCGTGTTCCAGGGCAAGGAGCCGGGCTTCCGTTATGGCCGCCAAGGCAACCCGACCGTCTCCGCGCTGGAAGACAAGGTCAACAAGATGGAAGACGCCGTGGCGACTTTGTGCTTCGCCACCGGCATGGGCGCCATCGGCGCCGTGGTGCAATCGTTGCTGCGCGCGGGCGACCATGTCGTGTCGTCGGCCTTTTTGTTTGGCAACACCAACAGCCTGTGGCAAACAGTGACGGGGCAGGGCATCGGCGTGTCGTTCGTCGACGCCACCGATGTAGCCAATGTGGCCGCGGCCATCACGCCGGCCACGCGCATCGTGTTTGTGGAAACCATCGCCAATCCGCGCACGCAAATCGCTGACCTGAAGAAAATCGGCGACTTGTGCCATGAGAAGGGCATCTTGTACATCGTCGACAACACGATGACGACGCCATATCTGTTCCGCCCGAAAGCCGTGGGCGCGGGCCTGGTGGTCAATGCCTTGACGAAATCCATCGGCGGCCACGGCAATGCCCTGGGCGGCAGCTTGACGGACACGGGCGTGTTCGACTGGACGCAGTATCCGAACATTTTCGAGAACTACAAGAAGGCGGCGCCCGCGCAGTGGGGCATCGCGCAAATCCGTGCCAAGGCTTTGCGCGACTTCGGCGCCTCGCTGGGGCCGGAAGCTGCGCATCATATCGCCGTCGGCGCGGAAACCATGGCCTTGCGCATGGATCGCACCTGCTCGAACGCTTTGGCGCTGGCCACCATGCTGCAGGCGGATCCAAGAGTGGCGGCCGTGCATTATCCTGGCCTGGCGTCGCACCCGCAGCATGCGCTGGCCACCGACTTGTTCCGCAGCTATGGCTCGTTGTTCAGCTTTGAGCTGAAAGATGGCATCGACTGCTTCGATTTCCTCAATCGTCTCAATCTTGCCATTCCCGCCAGCAACCTCGGCGACACGCGCACCCTGGTCATTCCCGTCGCCCACACGATTTTCTACGAGATGGGTGCCGAGCGCCGCGCCAGCATGGGCATCGCCGAATCGCTGATCCGCGTGTCCGTCGGTATTGAGGACGAGGCGGATCTGCTTGAGGATTTCCGAGGAGCGTTGGAGGGCTGAGAGCGGTGTTGGTGATTAGGCCATGTGCCAGTTGTGAGGCAAACTAAAAACTGGGGTCAGACCCGGCGGGTCTGACCCCAGCATGCAGTTTAATGCCAGCTGCGCATCAAGCCTACCGCCAAACCTTCCAGGGCGAATTCATCTTCCGGTGACACGGTGATCACCTTGAAGTCCGGATTTTCCGGCAGCAGTTCGATGACGGAGCCCGTCTTCTTGTAGCGCTTGACGGTGACTTCGTCGCCGATGCGGGCGACGACGATCTGGCCATTCTTGGCGCTGTCGACCTTTTTCACGGCCAGCAAGTCGCCATCCATGATGCCGGCGTCGCGCATGGACCAGCCGCGCACCTTCAGCAGGAAGTCGGGTTTGGCCGAGAACAGGGCCGGGTCGACGTTGTAGCTCGCTTCCAGGTTTTCCTGGGCCAGGATGGGCGAGCCTGCCGCCACCCGGCCGATCAGGGGCAGCGACATCAGCAGGGCTGCCGGCACTTTCGACGGCGGCGCTTCGGCGGCCGCACCGATCAGGCGGATGCCGCGCGAGGTGCCGGGCGAAATCTCGATCGCGCCCTTGCGGGCCAGGGCCTGCAAATGCTCTTCGGCCGCATTGGCCGATTTGAAACCCAGTTCATTGGCGATTTCGGCACGGGTGGGAGGAAAGCCCGTGTTTTCAATCGCGTCCTTGATCAGGTTCAGGATTTGTTCTTGTCGTGCTGTCAGCTTGATCATGAGCGGTGGGTGCATACTAAAATGCTGTCTATATGAACAGTCTGTATTTTTGTACAGTATCGCCCACTATGCAAGGGGATTTCCGTGTTTTGGGCGAATTTCGCAAGAAATACTTGTCCGCGGCCGGAAAGCACGGCGGCGCACGGGCTTTTCAGGCGCTTGTGGAAGGAATGATTGAAACGTTTGCAAAAGACGGTTATAATCTTCGGCTGACCTTCCCACACCCGTCTTGACGCCGGGGTGGGCGATTATCAATCCGACCTGAAGGAGTTTGCATGCGTCATTATGAAATAGTCTTTATCGTCCATCCGGACCAAAGCGAGCAAGTGCCCGCGATGATCGAACGCTACAAAGCCAGCGTAACCACCCGCGGCGGTTCGGTTCACCGCGTGGAAGATTGGGGCCGCCGTCAAATGGCTTACTCGATCCAAAAGCTGCCTAAAGCACACTACATCTGCCTGAACATCGAATGCGACAACGAGACCCTGGTCGAGTTGGAAACAGCATTCAAATTCAATGATGCCGTGTTGCGTCACCTGACCGTTAAAATGAAGAAAGCTGAAACAGCTCCTTCGCCGATGATGAAATCGGTACAACGCGAAGACGCGGCCAAAAGCCACCGCACCGAAGCACCAGCAGCCGCTCCAGCCGCAGCAGCAGCAGCTTAATTCTTGACCAGGATCGTGCGCTGAACCAGCTACAAGTAACCGCCATCATTGCCGAGCGCGAAATATTGCGCTATACCCCGGCAGGGCTGCCGATTGTGAATGCAGTATTGCAACACAGTTCGCAGCAGATGGAAGCAGGGATTGCCCGTTTGACCGAGTTTGATGTTGCAGCGCTAGCCGCTGGCGAAATCTCAGGCAGGTTCAGTCAGGCAAGCTTGGGCGGGGTGTATCAGTTCACGGGTTTCCTGGCCAGGAAGAGCCGCAACAGCAAGAGTTTGGTGTTTCACATCATTGATTTTAGTGCAGTCACCCCGACTAGCGCATTTTAGATACAGGAGCCTGACATGGCATTCGGTAAAAAGTTCGACAAAAATAAGCTCAAGCTTAAAGAAAAACGCAAACAGCAAAACCCGTTGTTCAAACGCAAGAAGTTCTGCCGCTTCACCGCAGCTCACGTTGAGCAAGTCGACTACAAAGACGTTGACACGCTGAAAGACTTCGTCCAAGAAAACGGCAAGATCATGCCAGCACGCCTGACCGGTACCAAAGCGCACTACCAGCGCCAAGTTGACACCGCAATCAAGCGCGCTCGCTTCCTCGCGCTGCTGCCATACACCGATCTGCACCACGCTTAATCGGTCAGATATTCCTGGAGAAGAACTATGCAAATCATTCTGTTAGAAAAAGTTGTTAACGTCGGTAACCTCGGCGAAGTCGTCAAAGTCAAAGACGGTTACGCACGTAACTTCCTGATCCCGCAACGCCTGGCACGTCGTGCTACGGCAACCGCTGTGGCTGAATTCGAAGTCAAGCGCGCCGAACTGGAAAAAGCTGCTGCCGCCAAACTGGCCGCATCGCAAGCCCAGGGCGAAAAACTGAGCGGCCTGACCGTTCAAGTTGCTCAAAAAGCTGGTGTTGATGGCCGTCTGTTCGGTTCCGTCACCAACTTCGACATCGCTGAAGCGCTGACCAAGCAAGGTTTTGCTGTTGAAAAAGCACAAATCCGCATGCCTACCGGCCCGCTGAAGATCGTTGGCGAGCACAACGTTTCGGTTGCTCTGCACACCGACGTGGTCGTGGAAGTTGTTATCGCTGTCGTTCCAGACGCGAACGCGTAATTGTCTGCGGGCCTGGCCCGCAAGCATTGCCGCACTATGAAAAGCCGGGTTCGCCCGGCTTTTTTGTGGCCTTTTTTTCGCTCAATTTCAGCCCTTTATTTTTGCCATCACGCCGAAGCGGGTATAATTCGCGCCATGAACGCCCCCTCTGATCCGCAACTGGATTCCCTCCGTATTCCGCCGCATTCGATCGAAGCAGAACAATCCGTCATCGGTGGTCTGCTGCGCGACAATGCCGCATATGACCGCATCGCCGACTTCATGCATGCGGAGGATTTCTATCGCTATGACCATCGCATCATCTTCGAGCAAATCGTCAAGATGGTTAACGCTTCCAAGCCAGCCGATGTCATTACTGTTTTTGAAACCCTGACCCAGCTCGGCAAGGCCGATGACGTGGGCGGACTCGCTTACCTGAACGCCATGGCGCAAAACACGCCATCGGCCGCGAACATCCGGCGTTACGCCGAGATCGTGCGCGACCGCGGCGTGCTGCGCAAGCTCATCACCGTCGCCGACGATATCTCCGGTACGGCCTTCAGCCCGCAAGGCAAGGAAGTCAAGCAGATGCTTGACGAGGCCGAATCGAAGATTTTCGCCATCGCCGAAGAAGGCGCGCGCGGCGCCCAGGGCTGGACCGCCATCCAGCCCCTGCTGACGCAGGTGGTCGAACGCATCGACGAACTGTACAGCCGCGACAACCAGAGTGAAATCACGGGCGTGCCCACCGGTTTCATCGACCTCGACCGCATGACCTCCGGTCTGCAGCCGGGCGACCTGGTAATCGTGGCGGGCCGTCCTTCGATGGGCAAGACGGCGTTTTCCGTCAACATCGGCGAAAACGTGGCCATCGACAGCGGCTTGCCCGTGGCCGTGTTCTCGATGGAGATGGGCGGCGCCCAGCTGGCCATGCGTATGCTCGGCTCCGTCGGACAGCTCGACCAGCACCGTTTGCGTACTGGCCGCCTGAACGACGAAGACTGGCCGCGCCTGACGAACGCCATTCAAAAGATGAACGACGCGCAGTTGTACATCGATGAAACGCCAGCGCTCAATTCCATCGAATTGCGCGCCCGCTCGCGCCGCTTGTCGCGTCAATGCGGCAAGCTGGGCCTGATCATCGTCGATTACTTGCAACTGATGTCGGCCAATACGCCGGGCGACAACCGCGCCACGGAGATTTCCGAGATTTCGCGGGGCTTGAAAGGCCTGGCGAAAGAACTTGGTTGCCCCGTGATCGCGCTGTCCCAGCTGAACCGCTCGCTGGAACAACGCCCGAACAAACGTCCTGTCATGTCCGACTTGCGCGAATCGGGCGCTATTGAGCAGGATGCCGACGTGATCCTGTTCATTTACCGCGACGAGGTGTATAACCCCGACTCGCCAGACAAGGGAACGGCCGAGATCATCATCGGTAAACAACGTAACGGTCCAATCGGCAGCATCCGCCTCACCTTCATGGGGCAGTACACCAAATTTGGCAATTACAGTGGTGGCCTGGCGCTTTACCAAGGCGACTAAGACTCAGCAGCACTGGCACCCCATCGCTGCCCCCTCTTGCGGGGCGGCTTTCTGTAGTAAATAACACGACTCAATGCTTAACGGAGAATGACATGTTTGGACGCTTGATGCCCACTGAGGGCAAGTTTTTTGAATTGTTTAACCAGCACGCGGAACTGTGCGTCAAGGGCGCCAAAGAGATGCTCGGCCTGATGACCAATTTCGACGACCTGGAAAACCGCGTGCATGCGATCGAGAGCATCGAGAAACAGGCGGACAAAGTCACCTACGCCACCGTGGAAATGCTGCACAAGACCTTCATCACGCCGATCGACCGCGATGACATCCATCAGCTGATCACGCGCCAGGACGACATCCTCGACCTTCTGGAAGATGCGGCGCAAACCGTCTCGCTGTACGACCTGAAGGCCGTCACGCCGGAAGCCAAGCGCCTGGCCGAACTGGTGCTGGCCTGTACCGAAAAAGTGCGCGATGCCGTCGCCATGCTGCATAACATGGACAACTCGCGCAAGATCGTCGCCATCTGCGAAGAGATCGACCGCCTGGAGTCGGATGCCGACCACGTGATGCGCGCCGCCATGTCCAAGCTGTTCCGCGACGAACCGGACGTGCGCAACCTGATCAAGCTGAAAGCGATCTACGAAATTCTGGAAACCGTGACCGACCGTTGCGAAGATGTGTCCAATATTATCGAAGGCATCATCGTCGAAAACGCGTAAGCGTTGGGCCTGTCCTGAACCAGAATCAGAAAAGAAACTATAATGACCATACAAATCAGCATCTACGTGCTAGGCCTGTTGATCGTCCTGGCGCTGCTGTTTGACTTCATGAACGGCTTCCACGATGCCGCCAACGCGATTGCCACGGTGGTCTCGACGGGCGTATTGAAACCGCAGACCGCGGTTGCCATGGCTGCCACGTTCAACTTTGTCGCCATCTTCGTGTTCCACCAGCTGACCGTGGCCGCCACGGTAGGCAAGGGCACCATCGATCCGGCAGTGATCGACCAGTACGTGATCTTCGGCGCGCTGATGGGCGCCATCTTCTGGAATTTGTTTACCTGGTACTACGGCATTCCATCGTCGTCCTCGCACGCCCTGATTGGCGGCCTGGTGGGCGCAGCTGTCGCCAAGTCCGGCACGGGTGCGCTGGTCGCGGCCGGCCTGTGGAAAACCGTCGCCTTCATCGTCATCGCACCGGTACTGGGCTTCGTGTTCGGCTCCATCATGATGCTGATCGTGTCATGGATATTCGTGCGTTCGACGCCGCGCAAGGTCGACAAGTGGTTCCGCCGTCTGCAACTGGTCTCGGCGGCCGCCTACAGTCTGGGCCACGGCGGCAACGATGCGCAAAAAACCATCGGCATCATCTGGATGCTGCTGATCGCCGCTGGCTACTCCAGTTCGGCCGACGCCATGCCGCCGATGTGGGTCATCATCTCGTGCTATACGGCCATCAGCTTTGGCACCCTGTTCGGTGGCTGGCGCATCGTCAAGACCATGGGCCAGAAGATCACCAAGCTCAAACCGGTCGGCGGCTTCTGCGCCGAAACGGGCGGCGCGATCACCCTGTTCGTCTCGACGGCGCTGGGTATTCCCGTGTCGACCACGCACACCATCACGGGCGCCATCGTCGGCGTCGGCTCGTCGCAGAAGATGTCGGCCGTGCGCTGGGGCGTGGCAGGCAATATCGTCTGGGCCTGGATCTTCACGATTCCTGCCTCCGCGTTTGTTGCAGCAGTCGCTTGGTGGATTGGCCACCACATCATGTAAGGCGCCTCTGCAAACCTACTGCGCAGCCCACTATCGAATCTCCGTTGCTCACTGTACTAAAGTACAGCTCCGCTACTCAATCCGATATCGGGCTTGCTCGCTACGGTTTTCAGAGGGCCTTGTGCCAACTGGGCGCATGTATAAAAAAGGGAACCAAAAGGTTCCCTTTTTTTATGCGCTGGCCAGTTCCACCGTCAGTCCCTCGCTGGCGAGGAACACTTGCAGGCCATCGAGACGGCTGCTGTAGCGGCCCATCACGTCGGCAAACACGGCTTCGAGCTGCTCGTCGCTGCGGGTCGGTTCGTGGTGGGTGCAGTACAGGCGCCGCGCGCCGCAGCGCAGGGCCAGGTCGAAGGCGGCGTCGAAGGTGCCGTGGCCCCAGCCCTGTTTGCCCGGGTATTCCTCGCGCGTGTACGAGCAATCCATGATCAGCGCGTCGACGCCGGCGATGAGCGCATCGATGCGGGCCTGGCGCTGCGCATTGCGCTCTGAGCACGCCGCATGCTCGGCGTGGCCGGGCGGATGCAGGTTGTAGAACGGTTCATGGTCGCCGCTGAAAAACAGCGAAGCGCCGCCGCAGTCGATGCGGTAGCCGAGGTTGACGACGGGATGGTTCATTTCCGCGCCGCGCACGCACGCGCCGCCCACCTCGACGGCTTCGCCCGGCGCCAGGGTGCGGTACTCGATGCTGGCCGCCATGGCCGCTTCGCTGACGGGGAAATAACTGCCTTGCAGCTGCACCGCCATCACGTGCTCGATGCCGCGCCCGCTGATGCCGTCAAAGGCGCCATGCAGGCGCATGCGGTTGCCGGCCACGAACAGGGGCGAGAACATGGGCAAGCCGTGGATGTGGTCCCAATGGCTGTGCGTGATAAAGACGTGCGCGTCGACGGGCTGGCCCGGCGGCAGTTGCTGCGCCAGCGAAAAGATGCCGCTGCCCGCATCGAGAATGATCAGGCTATCGTTGTCGGTGCGCACTTCGATGCACGTGGTGTTGCCGCCGTAGCGCGCCGTGCGCGGGCCGGGGGAGGGGATGGAGCCGCGCACACCCCTGAACGTGAATTTCATTCAGTACCTTGTTACAGTGTAATTATTGTTGATTCTATTCTAATTAATGAGATTGGCGGCAACATTTATGCGTGTTGTGATACGGAAAGTAATTTCATTTTGTTGTGACTAAGTAATGTACAGTGCGCGGGACGGCCGTTACACTGGCGCTTGCCGACTTCCCCTTTTTTGCTTGCCCATTACCTGATTGCCACCAATATGCCTCAGTTGCACCCTGAGAAAATCGCCCACAGACTGGAGCAATTGACCGAACTCAGTGTCGCGCTCGGCCACGGCCTGGGCGGCGAGGGACACGACATTGGCGCGCTGTTGCAGCGCATCGTGCTGCTGGCAAAAAGCATGAGCGGCGCCGATGGCGCCACCCTGTACCGGCCCGCGCTCGAAGGCCGCCAGCTGGCGTTCGACATCAGCGTCAACGACAGCCTGGGCATCGCGCAGGGGGCGGACATGGGCTTGCCTGGCGTGCCCCTGTTCGATGGCGCGGACCAGCCGAACCTGGCATCGGTGGCCGCGTATGCGGCGAACATGCGCCGCAGCGTGAATATCGCCGACGTCTACCGCGACGAGGCCTTCAATTTTTCCGGCATGCGCGAGTTCGACCGCCACCACGGCTACCACACGCAATCGATCCTGACGGTGCCCATGAGCGACCATGAGGGCGACCTGATCGGCGTGCTGCAGCTGGTCAATGCCAAGGATGGCGAGACGGGGCAGGTGCGCGCCTTTTCCTCCACCGACCAGCGCTTCATCGAGGCCTTGGCCGCGCAGGCGGGCGTGGCGCTGACGAATCAATTGCTGATCTCGCAGCTGGAAGAGCTGCTCGAATCGCTCGTGACCCTGATCAATATCGGCATCGATGAAAAGTCGCCGTACACGGGCCGCCACTGCCAGTTCGTGCCCGAGCTGACGATGCTGCTGGCCGACGCCGCGCACGCCACGCAAACGGGGCCGCTGGCCGATTTCCGGCTCAGCGACAACGAGCGCAAGCAGTTGTGGCTGGCCGGCCTGCTGCACGATTGCGGCAAGATCACCACGCCCGTGCACGTGGTCGACAAGGCCACCAAGCTGGAAACCATTTTCGACCGCATCGCCCTGATTGACACGCGCTACGAAGTGCTGCTGCGCGACGCCGAGATCGCGGCCCTGCGCCAGCAGGCGGCGCAGCCGCTGCAAAAGGAGGCCATCGCCCGCGCACTGGAGCAGGAGCAGGCGGCGCTGCGCGAAGAGCGGGACTTCATCCGCACGGTCAATATCGGCGGCGAAAGCATGGCGCAGGCCGACCAGGAGCGCGTGCGGCAGATCGCCAGGCGCCGCTGGCGCGCGGCCGACGGCGAACTGCGCGATTTTCTCGACGCCGACGAGACGGAAAACCTGACCATCCGCGCCGGCACGCTGACGGCGGCCGAGCGGGCCATCGTCAACAACCATATCAGCGTGTCGATCCGCATGCTCGAAGCGCTGCCGTGGCCCAAGCACCTGCAAAAGGTGCCCGAATACGCGGGCGGCCACCATGAGCGCATGGATGGCAAGGGCTATCCACGGGGACTGACGAAAGAGCAGATGTCGGTGCCGGCGCGCCTGATGGCCATCGCCGACATTTTCGAGGCGCTGACGGCGCGCGACCGGCCCTACAAGAAGGGCAAGTCGCTGTCCGAATCGCTGCGCATCCTCGGCAATTTCAGCCTGAACGGGCATATCGACCCGGAGCTGTTCGACGTTTTCATCCGCAGCAAGGTCTATCTGACCTTCGCTGAAAAGCACATGCATCCGAGCCAGATCGATGCCGTCGACGAGGCGGCCATTCCGGGTTATACCCCGTGACGCTGTCGCTGGCCTGGCGCAGGCATGGGGTGCGAACGCTGCTGGGCATAATGCTGACCTTGGCGGCGGCCGTGCTGTGCCTGGCCGGCAACGAGAATATCGCGCGGCTGGACGCCATGCTGGGCGACTGGCGCATGCGCGCGGAAACGCCGCAGCTCGACCGCCGCATCGTCATCGTCGACATCGATGAGCAAAGCCTGGCCCGGGTGGGCCGTTTTCCCTGGAGCCGCGATGTGCAGGCGCGCCTGGTGCGCCAGCTCGCCGGGCATTACGGCGTGGCCGCGCTGGGCTTCGATATTTCGTTTCCCGAAGCGGACACCAGTTCCGGCTACGCTGTGCTGCAAGGACTGGCGCAGGGCGAACTGGCGGGCGTGGCCGGCTTGCCGGCGCAGCTGGAAAAACTGCGCCCGGCCATGGACTACGACGGCCTGTTCGCCGAGGCCATGCGGGGCCAGCCCGTGGTACTCGGCTACAGCGTCTCGGAGCAGCAAAGAAAGGGCGTGTTGCCCAAGCCCGCCTTTACCGTCGCCGACCTGAATGGCCGCACGGTGACGGCCTACGTGGCGCGCGGCTACGAAGCCAATATCGCGCCCCTGCAGGCGGCCGCGCAAGGCGCCGGCATCTTCACGGCGCTGACCGATGCCGATGGCGTCGTGCGTTCCTCGACCCTGCTGCAGCGCATCGGCGACAGCTATTACCCGTCGCTGTCGCTGGCCACCGTCGCCGTCTACCTGCAGGCGCGCGCCATCGCCCCCCGTTTCACGGGCACGGCCGATACCCTGTCGGCGCACGAACTGGCCAACGGCGGCCTTGAACACATCATGCTGTTCACGCCGCGCGGCGCGCTGGCGATCCCCGTGGGCGAAGCCTTGACGACGACGGTGGAGTACCGCGGCGCGGGCGGCCCCGATGGCGGCGCCTTCCGTTATGTGTCGGCGTCCGACGTGCTGGCCGGCACGGTGCCCCCCGCGCTGCTCAAGGGTGCCATCGCGCTGGTGGGCACGACGGCGCCCGGCTTGAACGATATCCGCGCCACGCCCGTGAATGCCGAGTATCCGGGGGTGGAAGTGCACGCCAACCTGATCAAGTCCATGCTCGACGGGCGTTTCAAGGCGCGGCCCGATTATGCGCTGGCATTGGAACTGGTGCAGATCCTGCTGTTTGGCCTGCTGCTGGCCGGCGCCCTGGCCGTGCTGCCGCCGGCCGGCGTGATGCTGGCGACGCTGGGCGCGCTGGCGGCCGTCATCGGCATCAACTTGTATCTGTACGCCGCGTACGACCTGGTGCTGGGCGGCGCCGTGCTGCTGTTGCTGATCCTTGCGCTGTTCATCGCCAACCTGGCATGGGGTTATTTTTTCGAGGTGCGCAAGGGACGCGCGCTGGTGGCCCGTTTCGGCGAATACGTGGCGCCCGAGCTGGTGGCCGAGATGGCCGACGATCCGCGCCGCTACACGATGGAGGGCGAGAACCGCGAACTGACGGTGCTGTTTGCCGACGTGCGCGGTTTCACTGCCATTTCCGAGCAGCTGGCGCCGGCCGCCCTGCGCGAATATATCAACGAATACCTGACGGCCATGTCTGAAGATATCCGCGACAGCCATGGCGGCACCCTGGACAAATACATCGGCGACGCCGTGATGGCATTCTGGGGCGCGCCCGTCGCCTTTAGCGATCACGCCAGCCGGGCCGTGGCCAGCGCCCTGCTGATGCAGGGCAGCGCGGCGCGGCTGAACCAGCGGTTTTGCGCGCGCGGCTGGCCGGCGCTGCGCATCGGCATCGGCATCAATACGGGACCCATGCATGTGGGCGACATGGGTTCGCGCATCCGCCGCGCCTATACCGTGATGGGCGACAGCGTCAACCTGGCCGCCCGCCTGGAAGGGGCCAGCAAGCTGTATGGCGTGGGCATCGTCGTGGGCGAGGCTACGCGCGCCGCCGCCCCGGACTTTCTATACCGCGAGCTCGACCGCGTCAGAGTGGTCGGCAAGCAGGAAGCGGTGGCCATCTTCGAGCCGCGCTGCCCGCTGGCCGGCGCCCCTGCCGCCGAGCTGGCGCAGCTCGAGCGCTGGCATGCTGTGCTGGCCAGTCTGCGCGCGAGCGACTGGGCGGCGGCCGGCGCGCAGCTGGCCCGCTTGCAGGCGGACTTTCCCGGCGATGGCTTGTACCGGCTGTATGCGGCGCGCCTGGAGCAGTACCAGAGCGCGCCGCCGCCCGCCGGCTGGGATGGCGTGACGGAATTGCATAGCAAATAGGCCGGCCATTGCGGCATTTTTCATCATTCTCGGCGCACGGTTTGTTGCGTTGCGATAAAAATCAGGGAGAAATGTTAGAAATTTCTGACTGGAAACTAAAAGCCGTCTAAAATTTGTCTTCAATCCATTGTCGGACATGCAGGCGCCTGCGGGCCGCGCGCTTGTCCGGTTACACAAGAAATCCTTCACATGACATATCGTTTGGTGCACCTGCTTGCGGGTTCCGCGCTGCTGTTCGCCGTCGGCGCCGCCGGCGCTGCTGTTTCCATGGATGACGCTACCCCTGCCGCGCAGGAAGACGGCGTGCCGCGCTTCGAAATCCGCCGCTTCGACGTCCAGGGCAATACCCTGCTCACGTCCGCGCAGGTGCAAGCCTTGCTGGCGCCCTTTACGGGCGTGCAGCGCGATTTTTCCGACATCGCCCGCGCCGTCGAGGCGCTGGAAGCGGCCTACCGTGAGCGTGGTTACAGCGCCGTGCAGGTGCAATTGCCCGAGCAGGAACTGGAACGGGGCGTGGTGCGCCTGAGCGTGCTGCAAACGCCGCTGGGCAAGGTCGCCATCAGCGGCAACATCTACGCCGATGAGGCCAACGTGCGGCGCGCCTTGCCGTCTCTGCGCGAAGGCGAGACGCCGAACCTGCCGGCCCTGTCGCAAAGCCTGAAGCTGGCCAATGAAAACCCGGCGCGCAAGATCGAAGTGCGGCTGCAGGCCGACGAGCCGGCGGGCGCCATCGACGCCATCGTCACGGTGGCCGATGAAAAGCCGTGGAAAGCCATGCTCAACGTGGACAATACGGGCAATGCGCAAACGGGCAAGACACACGTGGGCGTCGTGCTCCAGCATGCCAACCTGTTCGGGCTCGACCATGTGGCCAGCCTGCAGTACACGAGTAGCCTGGAAAAGCCCGACAAGGTGGGCGTGTATGGCGCCGGCTACCATTTGCCGCTGTATGCGCTGGGCGACTCGATGGACTTTTTCGCCAGCTATTCGAACGTCGATTCGGGCAGCGTCTCGGCCGGCATCTTCGACCTGGCCGTCAGCGGCCAAGGCAGCATGGCCGGCATCCGCTACAACCAGAACTTTGCCCGCAGCGGCGACTTCGAACCCAAGCTCGTGTACGGCATCGATTACAAGGCTTACCGCAACAGCGTGCAGCTGTTCGGCATGGAACTGGGCGCCGACGTCACCGTGCATCCGCTCAGCATCAGCTACATCGGCAACTGGACCTTGCCCACGGGCGAGACGAGCGTGGCGGTCACCTTCGCGCACAATATCCCTGGCGGCAAGCATGGTGCGCAAGCCGATTTCGACCGGGTGCGCGCGCATGCGAAGGCCGCCTACAACACCTTGCGCCTGAGTGCCAGCACGGGGCGCGTGCTGGCCGGCGACTGGCAGTGGCGCGCGCTCGTCAATGCGCAAGTCACGCCGGACGCGCTGGTGCCGGGCGAGCAGTTCGGCGCCGGCGGCGCCGCGTCCGTGCGCGGCTTTGCCGAGCGCGAGGTATCGAATGATTCGGGCGTCAACCTGAACCTGGAGTGGTACACGCCGAACTGGTGCGGCCAGGCGCTCGGCTACCAATGCCGCGCGCTGGCGTTCTATGACACGGCCTGGCTGCGCCGCAACCATGGCTTGCCCGGCGAAAGCGCGTCGCAAGGCATCAGCAGCGGCGGCCTCGGCCTGCGTTTGCTGCTGAGCCGCTACGCCAATCTGCAACTCGATTACGCCCATGTCGTCAATGGCGGCGACACGGGACAGCGGGGCGCCAACCGCCTGCATTTCCGCCTCGCCTTGGCCTACTAGTATCAGGATGAACACCATGCACAACCACGTCCCGCACGCCTCCGCTTTCATCCTGACGCCGCCCTTTGCGCCGCCTTTGCGCCGCACGGCGCTGGCGCTGCTGCTGGCCGGCTGCTTCGGCGCCGCGCAGGCCAACCCCGCCTTGCCGCAGGTGGTCAACGGACAGGCCACGTTCAACCAGCAGGGCAATATCTTCTCGATCACGAACACGCCCAACACCATCATCAACTGGCAGAGCTTTTCCATCCATGCGGGCGAAATCACGCGCTTCATCCAGCAAAACGGCAATAGCGCCGTACTCAACCGCATCACGGGACAAGACCCCAGCAAGATCCTGGGCAGCCTGGAATCGAACGGCAAGGTCTTCCTGATCAACCCGAACGGCATCGTCTTCGGCCAGGGCGCGAAAGTGGACGTGAACGGGCTGGTCGCGTCCAGCCTGGGCATGACGAACGAGGATTTCCTGGCAGGCAAGCGCCAGTTCACGGCCGGCGGCGTGGCCGGCGGCGTCGGCAATGCGGGTACCATCAATGCGGGCAAGGGCGGGCAAGTGCTCCTGATCGCACCGAACGTGGAAAACACGGGCATCATCACGGCGCCAAATGGGGAAGTGATCCTGGCGGCGGGCCGCAGCGTGCAACTGGCCGACCCCGGCAATCCGCAATTGCGTGTGCTCGTCTCGGCACCAGGCGACCAGGCGCTGAACCTGGGCCAGATCATCGCCCAGGGCGGCGGCATCGGCATGGCCGGCGCGCTGGTCAGCCAGCGCGGCGTGCTCAACGCCAACAGCGCCGTCGTCGGCGAGAACGGCAGGATCGTGCTCAAGGCCAGCGGCAAGGCGCTGCTCGAGGCGGGCAGCGTCACCAGCGCCAGGGGCGCGGCGGGTAAAGGTGGCGACATCCAGGTGCTGGGCGAGCAGGTGGGTTTGCTGGGCAATGCGAAGGTCGATGCCAGCGGCACTGCGGGCGGCGGCACGGTCTTGCTGGGTGGCGACTACCAGGGCAAGAACGCGGCCGTGCAAAATGCGCGGCAAGTACTCGTCGGCAAGGACGCCAACATCAACGCCGATGCGATTGACAGCGGCAACGGCGGCAAGGTCATCGCCTGGGGCAATGAATCGGCGCAGGTGCACGGCAGCGTTTCCGCACGCGGCGGCGCACAGGGCGGCGACGGCGGCTTCGTGGAAACGTCCGGCCATTACCTGGCCGTCGACGGCGTCCGCGTCAATACGGACGCGGCGCGCGGCAAGCGCGGCAACTGGCTGCTTGACCCGTACGACATCACCGTGGTCTCCGGCGCGGGCGGCCAGCTGACTGACGTCGACCAGTTCGCCGACTCTCCGTCCACCGGCAACACCAGCATTGGCGCCGACCTCATTTCCGACGCCAGCAGCAACGTCACCTTGCAGGCCCTGCACCGCATCAATTTCAACAGCGCCATCCACATCACGCAGCAAGGCGTGGGCTTGACGGCGCAGGCGGGCGAAATCATCAATGTCAATGCGCCGATCACCACCAGTGGCGGGCATATCACGCTGTCGGCCAACGATGCGGCCGCAGGCATGGCTTATGGCGTCGGGTCGAACGTCAACCTGAATGCGGCGCTTGACAGCGGCAATGGCAACGTACGGCTGTCTGGCGCCGGCGTCACTTTCGGCGTCGGCTCGGTCAATGTCGGCAATGGCAACCTGGTCTTGCGCGCGAATGTCGCCGGTGGTGCCATCGATTTGACGGGCAGCGGCGATCAGCTGCTGGGCAGTGGCGTCACCGGCCAGACGGTGCTGTTGGAGGCGGACAACATCAGCATCAACGGCGCCATCAATGTTGGCGGCGCCACGGGCAATGCCGGGGTGACCATGCAGGCGTTCACGGCGGGACGGGAGATCGTGCTGGGCGACAAGCCCGGTAACGGCCTGCGCCTGACAAATGCCGAACTGAACCGCATCGCCGCCGGCAGCGTGCATATCGGCAGCGCCACTGGCGGTGACCTGACGGTGGAGCAGGCAGTCGATCTGGCGACGGTCGCGCCGGGCGGCGGCGTAAAAAACCTGGTGCTCGAAAGCGGCGGCAATGTACTCGTATCGAACACGCTGGCGCTGCGCCAGGATGGCAGCGGCATTGCCGCCACGGCCGGTGGCCTGCTGTCGGTCGCCAGCGGCGGCGGCCTGTCCGCCGGCGCGGTCAATCTGGTTGCCGACAATATGAGCCTGGGCGGCGGCGCGCAATCGGTAGCGGCCACGGCGGGCGGCACCGTCAGCCTGAGCCGCCGGTCCAGCGTGGGCACCATCACTCTGGGCACGGGGGCGGCGGACAATGCCAGCAGCCTGGGCCTGAGCGAGGCGGAATTGAAAACCATCAGCGCCGGCACGTTGCAAGTGGGCAGCGACAGTTTTGCCGGAGTCGTGAATCTCATCGGCGGGCTGGACCTGGCGTCGCAAGGCGAATTGAACCAGCTTGTGCTGCGCACGGGCGGCAATATCAATCTGAACGCCCCCCTCAGCGTGGCCAGGGGCTTGACCCTTGCTTCCGGCGGCAACATCAGTGCGAGCGGCGCCGTCAGCGTAGGCGGCGACTTCCTGCTCGATGGCGGACGCTGGGTGCAGAACAGCGCCAGCCTGCCCATGTTTTCCGCGCGCGGCTTCGGCATTGCGCAGGGCAGCTTCCTGCGCGCGTCCGACGGCGACGGCGGTGCGTCCTCGCCCTACCTGATCGCCGATATCTACGGCTTGCAAGGCATCGCCAGCCTGGGTCTGGGCAACAGCTATCGGCTGGCCGGCAATATCGACGCCAGCGGCACGGTCAACTGGAACGATGGCCAGGGCTTTGTGCCGATCGCTGGCGGCGGCAGCGGTTTTTCCGGCGTCTTCGATGGCGGCGGATTTGCTCTCAGCAATTTGAAAATCGACCGCACCCTGGCGTCCGGTTCGGCGGCAGGCCTGTTTGGCACCGTGCAGGGCGGCACCTTGCGCAACCTGACCCTGAGCGGCGGCAGCGTCACCGGCACGGCCAACGTGGGCGCGCTGGCGGGCAATGTCGTCAGCGGCACCGTCGATGGCGTGAACAGCAGCATGGCCGTCAGCGGCCAGCGCAATGTCGGCGGTCTGGTGGGCAGCAACGGCGGCGCCATCACCATGTCCAGCAGCAGCGGCGCCGTCACCGGCGTCAATGCCGACAATGGCGGCGCCATCGGCGGCCTGGCGGGATTGAATGCGTCCGTCGCTACCATCGCGACTTCGTACGCCACCGGCGTGGTGACGGGCGCGCGCGAGATGATTGGCGGCCTGGTCGGCAACAACCAGGGGGCGCTGAGCCAGTCTTATGCCACTGGCAATGTCACTGGCGCGCGCAGCATCGGCGGCCTGGTGGGCCTGAACGGCGGCACTATCGACGATGCGTACGCCAGCGGCGCCGTGGGCCGGGCCGGCAGTGCCGACCCCATCCTGGTCAGGGAAAACATGGGCGGGCTCGTTGGTGAAAGCACGGGCAGCGTCAGCCATGTCTTCAGCAGCGGTGCCGTGACCGGTGACGGCTATGCGGCCGTGGGCGCGGTGGCCGGCCGCGTCTCCGCCGGTTCCCCGTTCAGCTATGGTTTTTTCAATTATGAAACGTCGCTGGTGCAGATCGATGGCGGCGGCTCCAGCGGCCGCAGCACGGCGCAGATGCAGCAGCAGGGCAGCTTCAACGACTACAATTTCAGCAGCGTGTGGCGCATCTACGAAGGCTATACGACGCCGATGCTGAAGGCTTTCCTGAAGCCGCTGCAAGTGAATCTCTCGGGCAATGCCACGGGCAAGGTCTACGATGGCCAGCTGGCCGCCTTCCTCGGTTCGATCGGCTATGTGGGATTGCTCGACGGCGACACGGGCGTGAATGGCAACCTCGGCTACGGCAACGCGCGCAACGTGGGCAGCTACGCAGCGACGGGCCTGTGGTCGACCAAATACGACATCACCTTGGGCGGCACGACGACCTTTGCCATCACGCCGCGCGCGCTGACGGTGAGCATCGGCGGCAATGGCAAGGTCTATGACGGCACCCTGGACTACGACGGCGCCAGCTACGTGCTGGGCAATCTGGTGACGGGCGACAACATCAGCATCAATGGTAGTGCTGCTTTCCTCGACAAGAATGTGGGCGGCAGCAAGGCCGTGCACGCCAGCGGCCTGACCCTGGGCGGCAATGAACTGGGCAACTACAGCCTGGCCGCGATGACGGCGGACGGCACGGCTGCCATCACGGCGCGCGTCCTGAACTATGGCGTCTCGGGCGCGCAAAACCGCGTCTACGACGGCGGCTTGCAGGCAGCCCTGAATGGCTATTTCGAAGGCCTCGTGACGGGCGACCAGGTCGGCATGGCCGGCTTGCAGGGCAGTTTCCGCGACAAGAATGCGGGTACTGGCAAAGTGGTCGATTACCAGGTGGCAACGGGCCACCTGACGGGCGCCGATGCGGGCAACTATGTGCTTAATGGAAATGCGGGCAGCACCACGGCCGACATCACGGCGCGCACCCTGAACGTGAGCTTTAACGGCATCAACAAGACGTATGACGGCACGACGGCTGCGCAAGTGAGCTTTGGCGACGACCGCGTGCAGGGCGATGTCCTGACGCTGGCGGGCAATGCCGCGTTTGGCAACAAGAACGCGGGTACCGGCAAAGCCGTCACGGTGACGAACGTGGGCGTGAGCGGTACTGACGCGGGCAACTATGTGTTGAACACCAATGCGGGCAGCACCACGGCCGACATCACGGCGCGCACCCTGAACGTGAGCTTTAATGGCGTCAACAAGACCTACGACGGCACGACAGCGGCACAGGTTGGCTTTGGCGATGACCGCGTTCAAGGCGATGTCCTGACGGTGGCGGGCAATGCCGCGTTTGGCAACAAGAATGCGGGCACCGGCAAAACTGTCATGGTGGCGAACGTGGGCGTGAGCGGGACTGACGCGGGCAATTATGTGTTGAACGCCAATGCGGGCAGCACGACGGCCGACATCGCGGCGCGTACCCTGAACGTGAGTTTTACTGGCAGCAACAAGACCTATGACGGCACGACCGGTGCGCAAGTGAGCTTCGGCGACGACCGTGTGCAGGGCGATACTCTGGCGGTGGTGGGCAATGCGGTGTTTGGCAACAAGAATGCAGGTACCGGCAAAACCGTCACGGTGACGAACGTGGGCGTGAGCGGCACTGACGCGGGCAACTATGTGTTGAACACCAATGCTGGCAGCACCACGGCCGACATCGCGGCGCGCACCTTGAACGTGAGTTTTAATGGCGTCAACAAGACGTATGACGGCACGACAGGCGCACAGGTCGGCTTTGGCGACGACCGCGTGCAGGGCGATGTCCTGACGGTGGCCGGCAATGCCGCGTTTGGCAACAAGAACGCGGGTACCGGCAAAGCCGTCACGGTGACGAATGTCGCGTTGAGCGGTGGCGATGCGGGCAACTATGTGTTGAACACCAATGCTGGCAGCACCACGGCCGACATCACGGCGCGTACCCTGAACGTGAGTTTTACTGGCAGCAACAAGACCTATGACGGCACGACGGACGCACAGGTTGGCTTTGGCGATGACCGCGTCCAAGGTGACGTGCTGACGCTGGCGGGCAATGCGGCGTTTGACAACAAGAACGCTGGTGCCGGCAAGGCCGTCAATGTAAGCAATGTGGGCGTGAGCGGCGCCGATGCTGGTAACTATGTTTTGGGTGCCAACAGCGGTAGTACGACGGCCGACATCGCGGCACGCACCCTGAACGTGAGCTTTAACGGCATCAACAAGACCTACGATGGCACGACGGGCGCACAAGTGAACTTTGGCGACGACCGCGTGCAGGGCGATGTCCTGACGCTGGCGGGCAATGCCGCGTTTGGCAACAAGAATGCAGGTACCGGCAAAGCCGTCACGGTGACGAATGTCGCGTTGAGCGGCGGCGATGCCGGCAACTACGTGCTGGGCAGCAATGCTGGCAGTACCACGGCCGATATCGGCGCGCGGGCGCTGAACCTGTCCGGCGTGGCGGGCAACAAGGTCTACGATGGCACGACGGGTGCGCAGCTGAGTCTGGGCGATGACCGTGTCGCCGGCGACAGTTTAATAGCCTCGGCCATAGCCACCTTTGCGGACAAGAACGTGGGCACGGCCAAGGCGGTGCAGCTCAGCGGCGTGGCATTGACGGGCGCCGATGCGGGCAATTACTTTATCGTCTTGCCGACGGGTTTGCTGGCCAGCATCACGCCCGCCAGCCTGACCCTGGCAGGCTTGAACGCCGCCGGCAAGGTATATGACGGCACGACGTCCGCCACTGTCAGCGCGTCGGCGAACGGCGTGCTGGGCCAGGACCTGGTCAACGTCGTGGGCGGCAGCGGCAGCTTTGCCGACAAGAACGCGGGTGCCGGAAAACTGGTGACGGCCAGCGGTTTCCGGCTGGCGGGCGCCGATGCGGGCAACTACACCCTGGAAACGACGGGCGGCACGGCGCAGGCATCGATTGCGCAAAAACAATTGTCCACCTGGGTCGGCAGCGGCAACGGCTTGTGGAGCGATGCGGCCAACTGGGATGGCGGCGTCGTGCCGGAAGGCGCGAACGTGCTGGCTGTCGATTTTACAAACAGCAAGGGCATCGTCACCTACAGCGCGGCGGCCGGCAACACCATCCTGAAAAACCTGAACTCGGCGACGGGCTTGCTGTTGACGGGCGGTAGCCTGACCCTCGGCGAGAGCGCGCTGGACCGCTCCGTGCTGGGCGGCCTGGCCGGCCTGAAAATCAACGGCGGCAGCTTGTTGCTGAACGGCAG
Organism: Janthinobacterium sp. TB1-E2; assembly: GCF_036885605.1. Taxonomy (NCBI): domain Bacteria; kingdom Pseudomonadati; phylum Pseudomonadota; class Betaproteobacteria; order Burkholderiales; family Oxalobacteraceae; genus Janthinobacterium; species Janthinobacterium aestuarii. The sequence continues at coordinate 4,977,619 of NZ_CP142523.1, read as the reverse complement.
CCTGTCGGCGGACCGCTATGCGCAAGGTGGCGGCGTGCTGAGCGGCAATGGCAATCTGCTCGTGGCCAACAGTTTTAATCAGACTGCCGGCGCCATCCGGCTGGCAGGCCAGCTGGCCATTACGCAAGCGGCTGGCGACTTGCGCTTCGCCAGCGTGGCGGCGAACGACGTAAAGCTGAGCGCCTTGACCGGCGCCATCGGCCAGGATGGCGCGCTGCGCGCCGGTAGCCTGGTTGCGCAGGCACGCGATGGCATCGTGCTGGGCAATGCGGGCAACCAGGTAAGCAGTTTTACCGCCAGCAATAGCGCAGCGGGCGGCATTGCGCTGAACAATACCTCGGCGCCGGGCACCTTGACCTTGGGAACGCTCGTCACGGGCGCGGGCAATATCGCCATCGACAACACGGGCGGCGTCGCCGCTGGCAATATCAATGCGAATGGCGGCAACGTCAGCGTGACGGCGCACAGCCCCGTCACCGTCAACGGCAAGATCACGGGCAATGATATCGCGCTCAATGCCAGCACGGACGTGCTGCTCGGCGATGGCACGCAGTTGGCTGCCGCGCGCGATATCAGCCTGGTGGCTGGCGGAGACATCCGTGTCGGAGGCAATGCGAATATCGTCAGCGGCGGCAATTTCAGCGCCAGCGCGGGCGCTAGTGTGCGCTTTGCGGACACGGCAAGTTTTACCTTGCCGGCAGTGGGCAGCCTGAGCGTGCTGGCGAAAACAGGCAGCATCACGGGTGACGCGGGCGTGCGTGTCAACCGCCAGCGCAGCGGCGTGACCCTGCTGGCGCCGAATGGGGCGGTGAGCATGGCGGATGCCATCTTCCTGCCAGCGACGACCATCGACAAACCCGTGATCGACGCCGCCACGAACGCCGCCATCGACGACGCCTTGCGCATCATCAAGCAGGCCGACCGTGCCAATGATGTGCTCGTGTCGACGCCGCCAGCCAAGCCGGACGACAAGAAGAAAGACAGCAAGGATGTTGCCGATGCCACAGATAAACCTACAGGATACAAATTCGATGATGCCGCTAAAAAAATGTACTGCAATTAAGGCCTTGCTGTGGCTGGCCCTGATGTGCGTGGGCGCACACGCCTGGGCGGGGCAGGTGGCCGGTACCGTCATGCAATTGAGTGGTCCGCTGATGGCCAAGAAGATGGACGGCAAGGTGAAAATCCTGGCCATCAAGTCCGAGGTCGAGCAGGGTGACACCTTGCTGACGGAAAAGGAAACCTATGCCTTGATCAAGCTGATCGACAATAGCGAAATCATCCTGAAACCGAATACCAGTTTCGTGATCGAGCAATTCAGCTACACTGCCGAGCAGCCTGATGGCGACCATGCCATCTTCAGCTTGCTCAAGGGCGGCTTGCGCTCCGTCACCGGCCTGCTGGGCAAGCGCAACAAGGAGCGCTTCGAGATGAAGACGCCGGCCGCCACCATCGGCATCCGTGGCACCACCTTCATTGCCAGCTACGTGCCGCCGGCGGCACCTGGCGGGCCAGCGGCGCCCAAGGCTGGCCTGCCAGGTTTGTATGTGCAGGTGCTCGATGGCATGATTCATGTGACCAATCCTGCGGGCACGCTCAACTTTGCCCCGGGCCAGTTCGGTTTTACGCCCAACTTCCAGCAGCCGCCCACGCTGCTGCCCGTCAATCCTGGCATAAAGTTCACGCCACCAGCTGCCTTTGTGCCATCGTCCTCAAGCGGCGGCGGTCCCGCCGGCGGCAGCAAGCCTGCCGCCATCGATTGCGTGGTGCGCTAGGTTTTTCACGCAAGCCCGGGAAACCCCTGAAAATAGGGCTTGACCTTCCCATCGTTGGATAGCAGATCCTGACCTTATTCGTTAATCTTTCGGACAGGATCTGCCATGAACCAGAGTGCACTCGCTCCCGCCACTTCCCCTCCCGCCGCCGCGCATGCGCAGGCGCTGGCCATCGAAGGCATGAGCTGCGCCTCGTGCGTGGGCCGCGTGGAAAAAGCCCTGGCCGCCGTGCCCGGCGTGACCCAGGCCAGCGTCAACCTGGCCACCGAAGTGGCCAAAATCAGTTCCGACACGCCGATTCCACTGGCCACCTTGCAGGCGGCCGTGGAAAAGGCCGGCTATACGGTAGCGCAGCGCGAAATCGACCTGAACATCGCCGGCATGACGTGCGCCTCTTGCGTGGGCCGGGTGGAAAAAGCCCTGCTGAAGGTGCCGGGCGTGCTGGCCGCCAGCGTCAACCTGGCGACGGAAAGCGCGCGCATCAAGGTGACGGGCGGTCTGGAAGCGGGCGCCCTGATCGCCGCCATCGACAAGGCCGGCTATGCAGCCACCGTGCCCGCCGCCAGCCAGGCCAGCGCGCCCGCTGCCGCACCCAACCGCGACGGCATGAAAGTGGCGTTCGCGGCCGTGCTGGCTTTCCCCTTGATGCTGCCGATGCTGCTCGAATGGGCCGGCATCCATCTGATGCTGCCAGGCTGGCTGCAATTCGCGCTGGCCACGCCCGTGCAGTTTTACTTTGGCGCGCGCTTCTACAAGGCCGGCTGGAAGGCGGCTCGCGCCGGCAGCGGCAATATGGATCTGCTCGTCGCGCTGGGGACGAGCGCCGCGTATGGCTTGTCCGTCTACCAATGGCTGACGGCGGGCGAAATACTGCCGCACCTGTATTTTGAAGCATCGGCCGTCGTCATCACTTTGGTGTTGTTGGGCAAATGGCTGGAAAGCCGCGCCAAGCGCCAGACGGCTTCCGCCATCCGCGCGCTGCAAGTCTTGCGTCCGGAATCGGCCCGCGTGCGTCGCGACGGCATCGAGATCGACTTGCCCGTGGAACAAGTAAAAGTGGGTGACCTGGTGGTCATCCGTCCCGGCGAGCGGGTGGCCGTCGATGGCGTGGTGGTGGAAGGCGCCAGCCAGATCAACGAGTCGCTGATCACGGGCGAAAGCTTGCCGGTCGATAAGCATCCGGGTGACAAGGTCACGGGCGGCGCCATCAATGCCGATGGTTTATTGCTGGTGCGCACGCAAGCGGTGGGTGGCGAGACGACCTTGTCGCGCATCATCCGCCTGGTGGAAGATGCCCAGGCGGCCAAGGCGCCGATCCAGCATCTGGTCGACAAGGTCAGCGCAATCTTCGTGCCCGTGGTGCTGGTGCTGGCGCTGCTGACCATGCTGGGCTGGTGGTTCGCCACTGGCGAGCTGGAGAATGCCATCATCAATGCCGTGGCCGTGCTGGTCATCGCCTGTCCCTGCGCGCTGGGCCTGGCCACGCCGACGGCCATCATGGCCGGCACGGGCGTGGCTGCCCGCTACGGCATCCTGATCAAGGATGCGGAAGCGCTGGAAGTGGCGCACGCCGTCAATACCGTCGTGTTCGACAAGACGGGCACGCTGACGGTGGGCAAACCTGCGCTGGCGGCCCTGCATGCACACGGCATCGACGATGCCCGCCTGTTGCAGCTGGCGGCCAGCATCCAGCGTGGCAGCGAGCACAGCCTGGCGACGGCCGTACTCGACGCGGCGGCCGCGCGCCACATCGAACCGTTGCCAGCCACGGGCCTGTCGGCCTTGCCGGGCCGCGGCTTGGCGGCCCACGTCGATGGCCTGGAATTGAAATTGGGCAGCACGCGGCTGATGCAGGAGTTGAAGGTGGACATGGCGCCGTTGGCGGAACAGGCCTTGTCGCTGGAGAACACGGGCAACACGATCTCGTGGCTGGCCTCGGGAACGGAACTGCTGGGTCTGTTCGCCTTTTCCGACCAGGTCAAGCCGAACGCGCAGGCGGCCATCGCCCATCTGCACAGCCTCGGCATCCAGACGGTGATGCTGACCGGGGACAACCAGGGCAGCGCCGACGCTGTGGGCAAGCTGCTGGGTATCGACACGGTGGCGGCGAAAATGCTGCCGGCCGATAAAACCGCTAAAATCGTCGCGCTGAAAGGCGAGGGCGCGAAAGTGGCCATGGTGGGCGACGGCATCAACGACGCGCCCGCGCTGGCGGCCGCCGACGTGGGCATCGCCATGTCGACGGGCACGGACGTTGCCATGCATGCGGCTGGCATCACCCTGATGCGCGGCGATCCGGCCCTGGTGGCGGATGCCATCGATATCTCGCGCCGCACGTACAGCAAGATACGGCAGAATCTGTTCTGGGCCTTCATTTATAACCTGATTGGCATTCCGCTGGCCGCCTTCGGCCTGCTCAACCCCATGGTGGCGGGCGCGGCGATGGCCTTCAGTTCCGTCAGCGTGATCAGCAATGCCCTGTTGCTGCGCCGCTGGAAAGCCCGCAGTGCGCATACCAAGGAGTCATAGGATGAATATCGGCCAGGCGGCAAGCGAGACGGGCGTATCGGCAAAAATGATACGCTACTATGAAAGCATTACTTTGTTAAAACCCAGCGCGCGCAGCGACGCCGGTTACCGCATCTACACGCCGAACGACTTGCACGCGCTGCGTTTCATCAAGCGCGGGCGGGGCCTGGGCTTTTCGCTCGAGCAGATCCGCGAACTGCTGTCGCTGTGGCAAAACGATCAGCGCGCCAGCGCGGACGTAAAAGGCATCGCCCTGGCCCACGTGGCGGACTTGAATCAGCGGATCGCCGAACTGACGGAAATGCGCGATACCCTGGCCCACCTGGCGCAATCGTGCCACGGCGACGACAAGCCTGATTGCCCCATCCTGCAAAGCCTGGGGCTGGCCGGCGACAAGGAAGCGAAAGCATGTTGCCCTTGATGTAAGTCAACGGAGGTGCATATGGCGTATGAACTGTACTACTGGCCCACGATACAGGGGCGTGGCGAATTCATCCGGCTGGCCCTGGAAGAGGCGGACGCCGAGTACCGCGATGTCGCCCGTTTGCCTGAGCGCAAGGGGCAAGGCGTTCCCGCCATGCTGGCCTGCCTCGACGGCGGCAGCACGCCACAGGCCGCCTACGCCCCGCCTGTGCTGCGCGATGGCGAGCTGCTGATCGGCCAGACGACGAATATCCTTTTTTACCTGGGCCGGCGCGTGGGCCTGGCGCCGCGCGCGGAAAGCGGCCGTTTGTGGCTGAACCAGCTGCAACTGACGATGGCCGACTGGCTGACGGAAGTGCACGACACGCACCATCCGCTGTCGATGAATCAATATTACGAAGAGCAAAAGCAGGCGGCCATGCTGCGCAGCGCGGATTTCCGCCAAACACGTTTACCCAAGTTTCTCGATTATTTCACGCAAGTGTTGCTGAACAGCCGCGGCCAGTATCTGGTGGGCGCCAGGCTCACGTATGGCGACCTGTCGCTGTTTCAGATGCTGGCTGGCCTGCAGTATGCGTTTCCGCAAGCCATGGCGCGCCTGGCGCCGCAGTATCCTGCCTTGTTTGCGCTGCACGATATGGTGGCGGCGCTGCCGAATATTGCCCGCTACCTGAGGTCGAAGCGCAGGATACCCTTCAACGAGGAAGGCATCTTCCGCCATTATCCTGAACTGGATGGATAAAAAAACAGCCGGCGCAAAGGCCGGCTGTCGTGACGCTGCTGTGGCTGTTATTGCGCGCTGGTGACGGGAAATCCCGCCTCCACGATGGCCGCGCTGATGGCGCCCAGTTCGGCGGGCGATTCCACCGTGACGCGTTTGCTGGCCAGGTCGATCTGCACCTGGGCTTGCGGATCGATGGCTTGCACCGCTTTCGTGACCGAGCCGACGCAATGGCCGCAGCTCATGTTTTCAACTTGTAACTGATACATGGCAAGCACTCCTTCAATGGTTAAGTGTGTCCACTGTAAGCCTTCCCCCGATGGTAAGGTCAAGGGGAAAGCTGCCCTACGGGTCAATTCAGCAGGAAATCGACGGCTTGCATGGGCGGCGGCACCTTGTCGTCCTGCACGGATTCGCGCAAGCTGATGTCGATGGCGCGGCACATGGCCGACAGAGGCAGATCGTTCGCATCCTCGCCGAACGGTTCCTCTATCTCGTCGCCCAGCGCGTCGAGGCCAAAGAAGGTGTAGGCGACGATGGCGACGACGAACGGCGTCATGAATCCGAGCGAATCGACGAGGCCGAAGGGCAGCAGGAAACAGTACAGGTAGGCTGTGCGGTGCAGCAGCAGCGAATACGAAAACGGAATCGGCGTGCTGCGGATGCGTTCGCACGAAGCGCCCGCCGCCACCATGGCCGAGACCGTGTTATCGATCTGCGTGGCCAGGATGCTGTCGATACGGCCCTGCCGGACGCAGTCGGCCAGGTCGTGGCCCATCTGCAGCATCAGGTAGTCGGACGGGTTCGCCGCCTTGCAGGCCGCGTCCCATTCGGCCGGGCGCAGCAGCGGCTGCAAGTCGGCCGGCCCGCGCGTGTCGCGCAACTGGTGGCGCAAGGCGTGGCAAAAGGCGATGGTGCGGTAAATCATGCGCACGCGCACGTCTTCCAGGCCCAGCCTGGCGTGGGCCGGCGTGTCGCCGCGTATCATCGTCTGGCACTGGCGCGAGAAATTACGGCTGCGCAAGACCAGTTCGCCCCACAGCTTGCGCGCTTCCCAGTAGCGGTCGTAGGCGGCCGTGTTGCGAAAGCCCAGGAAGATGGCCAGCGGCAAGCCGATCAGGGTAAACGGGATGGTCGTGAGGATCACCTTGTGGTCGAACAGGGTGCCGTGGCACCAGGTGACGAGGGTGGCGATCAGGGTGTTGACGATGAGCGTGGTGCGGATGCGCGGCAGGACGGAACCGCGTACCACGAGGAACAGCCGCAGCGCCGATGGACGCTCGCGCACGATCATGTTGTGCTCCCCGTTTGGGAGCGGGCTGGCGGGGAACGGCGCGCCCGGTGATGGTTAAAAGGGGTAAGACGGAACGGCAATGGCCGGGAACAAAAAGCCCGCGATATATGCGGGCTGAGCAGGGTGTGCATGGGAAGCAGAGTAGGGGAGACGGATTGAGTATAGGCCGCCGTTTCTCTTCAGGCCAATTCACAGTGATAATGGGTATTATTCATTTCATGAATGAATATTTCATTTGTAATTTAAATTCACATAACTACTGAAATTACTGTTTCTTTTTCCGTCGGGGCCAGTCGCAATCGAGCAAGTCGCATGGGTTGCAGGAACAATGGTGGCAGTCCGGCGACGGGATGTCGCAATCGCAAAAGCCTGCCTGGGCCAGATGTCTGCCGCTGCGTCGTGCCTGCGGATGCAGCGCGAGGTGCTGGCGATGCCGTTCGCCGCAGGCGCGCAAGCGGCGTTGCAACAGGGGCAGGCCCGTGCGCAAGCCATGACGTTCAATCACCCGGTAGCCATAGGCGGAGCAGCTGTCGCGCCCCGTCAGCACGCGGTAGGCGCAGGAAAAACCCTTCCATGGGGACAGGTAGCGCTGGTAGGCGCGAATGGCCCACAGGGCCAGGCGTTTGCCGCAAGTGTCGAATGAGAAAATGCCAGCTCCTTTACCGGGGGCGTCAAGACGGTGGTGCGAGCATACGACAAGTGTCCAAAAAATAAGGCTATGTCACCGTCAGATGTGGGAATCCTCCCAGCGTTGCTCTCAATAACGTTTCTGGCGAGCGGATGCGCCTGGCATCGAGTATCCAGCGCCATCCCAGGTAATTCGGCAGGTAGCGCGTCGCCACACCGTGAAACGGCCCCAGCCATTGCCGCAAACGGCTGTGATACGCATTGACGTTCTGCACGTGGGCAGCGCCCTGTACGCGGATGCCGGCGCGCAAGTTGACGGCCTGGTGGCTGATGCCAGCCTCCCTGGCAAAATCCCGGTAGGCGGCATGGCCATCGGTGACCAGCAGCACGTCCTTGTCGATGACAGGTAACAGGCAATGATGCAACTGCGCCTTGGTCAGCGCCCCTTTGCCCGTGATGAAGTCCAAGGTCTGGCCCGTGCGGTCACGCGCCACCAGAATGCAGACCTGTTCATTGGAAATGCCGCGTTTGTGGGCATGGCCGCCCCGGCGGCGCGCCGGACGCGTCATGTTTCTGGATCCCTTTTCCGATTCCAGCAGATATAACTCGTCTGCCTCGGCGATGCAATGCAGGCCATGCGGCCGATCCGTCTTTGCCAGCGATAAAAACCGGTGACGCCAGCGAAACGTGGTATTGCGGTGCACGCCCAGTTGTAACGCCGCCTTGCGCACGGAATCCGATGCCAGCAGACAATCGGCGTAGTCGAGCCACAGCGCCTTGTGGCGCAAGCGGGCCAGCGGCGTGCCCGTCAAGGCATTGAAGGTGCGCCCGCACGGCACGCAGCGGTAGCGCTGCAGGCCGTGCGCATGGCCGTGCCGGTGCAGGTGCGCCGAGTGGCAGGCGGGACAGACCAATCGCGGCTGCGCCACACTTTCCAGCAGCGCGACGGTCGCGTCGTGTGGCGCGTTGCCACGCAGCAGGGCAATGCCTGCCTGCCGCTGGCGCCGGTTCAACTGCGCAAACTGCGCGATAAAACTGATCCATTCGGCTGGCTGCATGATCTGCTCCCTGCGTGGTGAGTATGCAGAGTCAGACAACACAAGCAAGGGAAGATTCCGGCATTTCCCCTATTTGCCGATGACAGAGCCTAAAATAATAGCGTCAGCGGCCTAGGCAGCCATGATTTTCCAGCCATACCAGCCGAACGCCGCCACCCACGCCAGCAAGATAGCCAGCCCCGGCAGCAATAACCACTTCGCCACAGACTCTTCCCACGCCACATACGGCTTGCCGCCGCGCGCGATGGCCAGCAGCGCCTGGCCCCCGTTCAAGCCGGCAAACGGCAGCAGGTTAAACGCGCACAGTTTCAATGAGAACAGGGCGAACACGAGCGCAAAGCCGTGCGTGCGGGCAAAGCTTTCTCCATCACCCAGCAATGCCTGCGCCGCCGACAACGGCGCCAGCGCACCGTGGATGATCTGTCCGAAGGCAGCGACAAAGCTCTCCCAGCCCGAGGCTCCCATGATGCCCAGCGACAAGGCCAGCAGCACTCCCACTCCGCTCAATGGCAGCAGCACCTGCTTCCACAGCGGCTGGAAGTTATAGGCGTCCAGGCAGCGATCATCGTCATACAAGGTTTCCGCGCGCGTATCCTTCAGCACCACATTGCCGGCCAGCGGCAGCAGCTTGAGGTGGATTTTCCCCACGGTCAGCAGGGTCGGCCCCACGCCGTAGCTGACGCTGCGCACGGTGATGCCGAATGCGCGAGCGCACGCGGCCATGATGGAAATGTGGATGAGCATGAAAAGGACGAAGCAGAGCAGCAACTGGAGGGCGGGGTGCATCGGATATGGTGTCCTGAATGAAAGGAGCGGTATTAGAACATGCCGCCACGAAAAGTCGCGCACATGAAAAAAGCCCCGGCCGCATCGCTGCAACCGGGGCTTTCGATCGTGAACGCGGCGTTGAAGCCGCGCTGATAATAACTTACAGCACTTCGCTGGCGTGGTCGGCCAGGCGCGAACGCTCGCCGCGGGCCAGGGTGACGTGGCCGCTGTGGGTCCAGCCCTTGAAGCGGTCGACCACATAGGTCAGGCCGCTCGAGCCTTCCGTCAGGTACGGCGTGTCGATCTGTGCGATGTTGCCCAGGCACAGGATCTTCGTGCCGGGACCGGCGCGCGTGACGAGGGTCTTGACTTGCTTCGGCGTCAAGTTCTGTGCTTCATCGATGATGAGGAACTTGTTGACGAACGTGCGGCCGCGCATGAAGTTGAGCGACTTGATCTTGATGCGCGAGCGGATCAGGTCTTGCGTTGCCGCACGGCCCCATTCACCGCCATCGGAGTCGGACTTGTTCAGCACTTCCAGGTTGTCGTCGAAAGCGCCCATCCATGGCGACATCTTTTCTTCTTCCGTGCCTGGCAGGAAACCGATGTCTTCGCCCACCGGCACCGTGACGCGGGTGACGATGATTTCATTGTAGAGCTTGGTTTCCAGCACTTGCGCCAGGCCGGCGGCCAGGGCCAGCAGGGTCTTGCCGGTACCGGCCTGGCCCAGCAGGGTGACGAAGTCGCATTCCGGATTCATCAGCAAGTTCAGCGCGAAATTCTGTTCGCGGTTGCGCGCCGTCACGCCCCACACATTGTTCTTTGTGTGGCTGAAGTCGCGCAGGGTTTGCAGCACGGCCGTCTTGCCGTTGATCTGTTTCACCTGGCCATAGAACGGCGTTTCGCCGTTTTTCGGTTCCAGATAGATAAACTGGTTGACCAGCAAGGAAGGAATGAACGGGCCCGTCACACGGTAGAACGTGGAGCTGTAGCCGTTCTTGCTTTCCTGCCACGATTCCATGTCCTTGCCATGCTTGTTCCAGAAGTCGTCTGGCAATTGCACGATGCCCGAATACAGCAAGTCCGTGTCTTCCAGCACATGGTCGTTGAAGTAATCTTCGGCCGGCAAGCCCAGCGCGCGCGCCTTGATGCGCATGTTGATGTCTTTCGACACCAAGACGACAGGGCGGCCTTCCTGTTCCGATTCGAGCGAGCGCACGACGGCGAGGATCTGGTTGTCGGCCTTGCCCACTGGCAAGCCAGCCGGCAGGTCGGCGCTTTGCAAGCGCGTCTGGAAGAACAGGCGGCCCTTGGCATCCTTGTTGCCCAGCTTGGACAGCAGGATGCCGTGTTCGATGGCGTCGTCGTCCGTGTTGCTGATCAGGGCGTCCAAGGTGCGCGAGACCTGGCGTGCATTGCGCGCCACTTCCGTCATGCCCTTTTTATGGTTGTCCAGCTCTTCCAGGGTCATCATCGGCAGGTACACGTCGTGTTCCTCGAAGCGGAACAGCGACGATGGATCATGCATCAGCACGTTCGTGTCGAGCACGAACAGCTTGCTGATGCCGCGCTGGTCGGCGGCGCGGCTGGCGGACGACTTGAGCTGCACTTCCACAGGCTTGTGCTTGGCCGGATGCGGTTGCTCGGCTTGCTTGAGGGGCTTGATCGGCGTGACCTTGCCTTTTGCGGCCGGCTTGGCTTTCGCTGCGGGCGCAGCAACGGTGGCAGGCGTGGCCGCAACAGGCGCAGGTGCAGGCGCTGCTGGCTTGGCGACCATCAGGGCCGCCACTTGCTTGATCTTCGTGGCCGCATTGCGGACCGGTTTGGCAACTTCGGCGATCGCCGTTTCAATGATCGGTGCAGCCACTTTCTTGGCTGCCGGGGTTTTGGTGGCCGGGCGCGCTGCGCCTGCGGTTGGGTAATCTTGGGTGGCCAGGATGGTGGCTGGCTTGCTCGGTAATTTTGGCAGTGGCATCAGGATCTCAATCAAAAAATTTCTGGAATGAATCTCCCATGGGCAGCCAGCTTCTGGCGGCACTTCTCATGGGGGGATGCGAGGGGAACAACAATGCTACAGGACGAGAAACTGCCGGAAGGCCGGCAGCATGGCCGGTCATGGACGCCATCGGCGGGCTGCTGGCCCGCCTGGCGGAGTGGATGGAGGCGCTTCGTTGACTCAAAATGGCGATAGGTACCGTGAACTGAACTGCGGTTGAACCAGGCTCGCTGGAAGCCGACAACACGCATTGGATCAACATGGACGATCAATTCAGATGCGCTACGAATTCCAGCACTTCTTCCACGTGAGTTGCGACCTTCACGCCTCTCCATTCTTTCACCAATCGGCCCTGGGCGTCAATCACAAACGTACTGCGCTCGACGCCGCGGACCGTCTTGCCGTACATCTGTTTCATCTTCATGACGTTAAACAGCAGGCAAACGGCTTCGTCCGGGTCGGAAATGAGCTCGAATGGCAGCTCGAGCTTGGCCTTGAAGCTTTCGTGCGAGCGCAGGGAATCGCGGCTGATGCCATAGATTTCCACGCCGGCGGCGACGAATTGCGGATACGCATCGCGGAAAGCGATATTTTCCGTGGTGCAGCCAGGGGTGTTGTCCTTCGGATAGAAAAACAGCACGGTGGCCTTGGCCGGGCGGCCCAGCAACTGAAAGGTTTTGCCGCTGGTCATGGCGGCGCTAAAGTCGGGTATGCTAACGAGGGATTGGCTATCAGCCACAGGTTCTCTCCTGAACGGTGATCATCAGCGCTGGTTTTTAATCTGGCAACGCATCCAGGTGCAACAATACAGCATTCAGGCCGCTTTGCCCTGCACAATCAGGCGTCCCGAACGCCCGGGCAACTCATCCCAGGTGATGGGGCAAACGGGCAAGTCCGCATCTTTTATCTTTTCATAGTAATCGCCCATCGCTGCAAACCGGTAGCCCTGGGCTTTCCAGCCAGCCAGCAGTTGTTCGAAAATGGGGGCGAGTTTCTGTCCTTCAAGTTCCGCATGCAAGGTATACACGTGATCGCGGGGATTATCCGCTGTCAGCGACAATATATGCGCGGCAACATTGCCGGTGGTGATCAGTTTGCCGTCGATTTCACAACCCAGCAGTTCGTCCAAGGTGGGCAGCGTGGTCGGCAGTTGCACGCATTGCAGGATGGTGTTGCCGTTGCGCACGCGGTGCGGGCCTTGCGACGGCTGCGCCATGGCGCCGCGCGCGTCGAGCATGGCGCGGCCATCGGAGGCAAAGCGGTAGCCGGCCGTGTCGTGCTCGACAAAGGCGCTGACGTTCATTTGCCAGCCGGCCGCGCCGTGCGTGTGCGGCTTGGTGCCAAACACCTGTTCGTAGCGGTTGGCGGCCTTGCGCATCATGTTGATGGTCCAGGCGGCGTTGCGCTTGGCCACGTTGTCTTGCCACAGGGTGTGATCCCATGTGTGGATGCCGCACTCGAAACCGGCATCGCGCACGGCGCGCAATTGCGCCGCGCATTGCTTGCCGATATCGGGTCCCGGCAGCAAGGTGCCGTACATCAATGTTTTCAAGCCGTAGTGCTCGACTACCGACGTGCGCGACACCTTGCTGAAAAAGCCGGGCCGCAAGGCGCGCCGCAAGGCCCAGCCCGTGTGGTCTGGGCCCAGCGAGAACAGAAAGGTGGCCTTGGCCTGGTGCGCGGCCAGTATGCGCACCAGATTGCCCATGCCTTCACGGGTGCCGCGATAGGTATCGACGTCGATTTTCAGGGTCAGGAACGGCTTGCTCAACATTAATCCATCAGGGCTTTGGCTTGGGCTACCTGGCTGCGGTAGGCGTCGAAAATATTGCGCAGGGAATCGGCCATGGTGGTGGTCGGTGCCCAGCCCAGCTCTTCGCAGGTATTCGTGATTTTCGGCACGCGGTTTTGCACGTCCTGGTAGCCGGCACCGTAGTAGGCGCCCGAAGTCGTTTCCACGATGTTCACGTGTTTCGCGCCTTCGGCGTATTCCGGGTACTCGGCGGCCAGGGTCAGCATCATGCCGGCCAGGTCGCGGATCGAATAGTTATTGGTCGGATTGCCAATGTTGTAGATCTTGCCGCTGGCGATGCCGTTCTTGTTGGCGATGATGCGCATCAGCGCATCGATGCCGTCGTCGATGTAGGTGAACGCGCGTTTTTGCGCGCCGCCGTCGACCAGCGAGATGTTTTCGCCGCGCACGATATGGCCGAAGAATTGCGTCACCACGCGCGATGAGCCTTCTTTTGGCGTGTGGATCGAGTCCAGGCCCGCGCCGATCCAGTTGAATGGACGGAACAGGGTGAAGTTCAAGCCTTCCATGCCGTAGCCCCAGATCACGCGGTCCATCAGCTGCTTGGCGTTCGAATAGATCCAGCGCGGCTTGTTGATCGGGCCGCAGATCAGTTCCGAGTTTTCCGGATCGAATTCCTCGTCATGGCACATGCCATACACTTCCGAGGTCGACGGGAAGACCAGGTGCTTGCCGTACTTGGCGGCCGAGCGGACGATAGGCAGGTTGGCTTCGAAGTCCAGTTCGAAGACGCGCAACGGCTGCTTGACGTAGGTCGAAGGCGTGGCGATGGCCACCAGCGGCAGGATCACGTCGCATTTCTTGACGTGGTACTCGACCCATTCCTTGTTGATCGTGATGTCGCCTTCAAAGAAGTGCATGCGCGACTTGTAGTTGTCATCTTCCAGCAATTCCGTGATGCGGTCCGTGTTCATGTCCATGCCGTAGACATGCCAGTCGGTGGTTTCCAGGATGCGCTTGGACAGGTGGTGGCCGATGAAGCCGTTGACGCCTAAGATGAGGACTTTTTTCATGTGAGATTCTCTTGTGTGATATCAGTGTGTGCTGACGCGGGTGGTCAGACTTGCTTGCAATTGCTGAGCCGAAACCGGCTCCCCGGCAGCCCTCAGCGCGGAAATGGCCAGCATGTGGCCGTCTCCGCAGACGCCAAAGATGCAATTATCCACTACCGCCAAGCCCGGTGGCAAACTTCCTGCTGAATGCTTGCTTAAACGGGCTGTTTCGATGGTGTAAATAACATTGTTGACTTCGGTGAACGCGCCGGGATAGGGCGGCGCGACGGCCCGGTGCAGGTTGTAGACCTGCTGCGCCGGTAACTTCCAGTCGATGCGGCCGTCTTCCGGCGTACGTCCGCCAAAGTAGCCGCCCTGGCGCAAATCGTTGAGCTGGCGCGGCGCCGTACCGTCCAGCAAGGCCGGCAGCACGTTCCACAAGGTTTGCTCCGCCGCCACGGTGACCTTGCCGAAGACTTCGAAAGCCGTGTCGTCGGGCAGGATGGGTACGGCCGTTTGCGCGACGATGGCGCCGGCATCGGGCTTGACCGTCATTTCATGCAGGGTGGCGCCCGTTTGCGGGGCGCCATGCAGCACGGCCCAGTTGACGGGCGCGCGGCCGCGGAACTGCGGCAGCAGCGAACCGTGCATATTGTAGGCGGGCGCGACTTCCAGGATGCTGGCCGGCAGCATGTGGCGGTAGTAAAAGCTGAACAGCATGTCCGGTGTTGCCCCCCGCACCTGCGCCAGCAGCTCGGGCGCGCGCGCGTCCGAAGGCGTGATGTAGGGGATGCCTTCAGCCTGGCACAGGCTGGCGACAGATTCGAACCACAGGTTTTCCGTGGGGCTGTCTTCGTGTGTGACGACGAGGGCGATATCGACGCCGCCGGCCAGCAGCACCTTGATGCAGCGTACGCCCACATTGTGGTAGCCGAAGACGACGGCGCGCGGGGCGCCCATCAGCGGCCCACCTGGCGTTTTTCCAGGCGCACGTACGATGGCGCCTCGGCTTCCGCCTGGGCCATGCCGTCCTGCAAGATGGTTTGCACCACATAGCGGGGGCGGGCGCGTACTTGCTGGAAGATGCGTCCCACGTATTCGCCCACGAGGCCGATGCCGAACAGGATCACGCCCATCAGGAAGAAGGCGATGGCGAACAGGGTGAATACGCCCTGCGCCTCGGCGCCGAACAGGAAGCGGCGCGCCAGCAGATAAATCACCAGCACGGCCGAACTGAAGGACAGCAGCATGCCCAGCATCGAAAAGATTTGCAGGGGTATCAGCGAAAAGCCCGTGACCAGGTCGAAATTGAGGCGGATCAGGCTGTACAGCGAGTATTTCGACTCGCCGGCTGCCCGTTCCTCGTGCTCGACGGTAATTTCCGTGGGCTTGCGGGCAAACGTGTAGGCCAGGGCGGGCACGAAGGTGTTGACTTCGGCGCACTGGTTGACCAGGTCGATCACGTTGCGGCCATACGCGCGCAGCATGTTGCCCTGGTCCGTGATCTTGATGTTGGTGATGCGCTCGCGCAGCCGGTTCATCATCTTCGACGCCAGCGTGCGCCAGGCGGAATCTTGCCGCTTGCGCCGGATCGAGCCCACGTAATCGTAGCCTTCGCGCATCTTCGCCACGAGGTTGCCGATTTCTTCGGGCGGATTCTGCAGGTCGGCGTCGAGCGTGACCATGATCTGCCCGCGCGACGCTTCAAAACCGGCCAGGATGGCCATGTGCTGGCCATAATTACCGTTGAACAGGACGACGCGCGTAACGTCGGGGCGCTGGCGGAACTGTTCCGCCAGGATGGCCACCGAATTGTCGCGGCTGCCATCGTTGATGAAGATGATCTCGTAGCTCGTCTGCAGGGCATCGAGGGCCGGATACAGGCGGGCGAACAGGCTGGCCAGGCCATCCTGCTCGTTGTAGATCGGAATGATAACGGACAGTTCAGGTTTCATCGGCGCGCTGCTCATTTGATGAGAATGGATTTGACGGTGGCGACGGCGCGTTCCACGTCCTGTGTCGTCATGGCGTAGAACATCGGCAAGGTCACGGTCAGGCGGCCGATTTTTTCCGAGACGGGGAACATGCCCTCGGTAAAGCCGCGTTCGCGGTACATGGTAAACAGGTGGATCGGTGCGTAATGATAGCCCGTTCCCACGTTTTGTTGTGCCATTTGCTGCATGAACGCGGCGCGCGTGCCGGGGCCGTTGTCGGGCAGGATAATCTGGAACAGGTGCCAGTTGCTGTTTTCAAAATCCTGCACGGGCAGCTGGGCGCCGCTCTGCGCTTCGAAGTCGCTGCCGAATTGCTCAAAGTAATGGCGCGCCAGCGCGCGGCGGTGGGCCGTGATGGCGTCGATATTGGCGAACTGGCCCAGGCCGATGGCGGCCATGATGTCGCTCATGTTGTATTTGCCGCCCAGCACATCGACATCGATGCCGTCGACGCCGCTGCGCGTCACGCCCTGGAGCCGGTATTTCTCGGCCAGCTTCGCTTCTTCCAGGTTGTTCAGGACGAGGCAGCCGCCTTCGCCCGTGGTGATGTTCTTGTTGGCCTGGAAGCTGAACGAGACGAAGTCGCCAAACGCGCCGATGCGCTTGCCCTTCCACGTGGAGCCGAACGCTTGCGCCGCGTCTTCCACGACCCGCAGATTGTATTTTTCAGCAATCGCGTACAGGCGGTCCATGTCGACGGGCAAGCCGGACAGGTAGACGGGGATGATGGCTTTCGTACGCGGGGTGATGGCCGCTTCCAGTTTGTCGAGGTCGATATTGCGCGTGACGGGGTCGATGTCGGCAAACACGGGCGTGGCGCCCACTTCGATGATGACGTTGGCCGTCGCTACCCACGACACGGGCGTGGTGATGACTTCGTCGCCGGGGCCGATGCCGGCGATGCGTAGCGCGATTTCCATGGTGCACGTGCCCGAATTGAAGGTGCGCACGGGACGCCCGCCGAAATACTCGGACAGCTGGGCTTCGAAAGCCTGCACTTTCGGGCCGCTGGTGATCCAGCCCGAGCGCAGCACTTCGCCGACGGCGGCGATGGTCGCTTCGTCGATGGTGGGTTTGGAAAATGGCAAAAAGGGCAGGGTAGAGGTCATGGGGTGCGGCTCTTGGGTCGGTATGGTGTCAGGGTATCGGTGTCGCCAAGGCTGCCGTGCGCTCAAACGCGGCCGGCAGGCATGGCTATTTTATATCGTCAGTATGGCGGCGCAGCCAGTTCAGCAGTGAAAAGTTCCTGCCGCTGCGGGGGCGGGGCAAGCTGGCCGGGGGCGCGATCCGTGCTGCCTCGCGCCCCAGTTAAACACTATTTGTTGGCAATGACCATGCGGCGCGCATCTTCGGCGATAACACGCATGGGCACGCCACGTTGTTGCAATTCCTTGTAACGGTTCAGGCTGATAATGGCCATGTCGCGCACGCCGGCATTAGCATCGTTCGTCCATTGCGTGATGAAAGTCTCGATGCTCGGGATGGACAGTTCCGGCTGCTGTTTCAGGCCAAACGTAAACTCATCCCAGTAATCGACGAGGATCACGGGCCGTTGCAGGTAATACGTCAGCGACTGTTCATAGATGCCGACCGAATAGAGCTTGGTATCGGCCGTCAGTTCGGCCTGGATCTGCGGCAGCATGTCGGTGCCCGCGCGGTTCTGGCCATACAGTTCGGAGCCGGCCAGGATGCAGTGCGTGGCCAGGAAGCCGGCGCCGGCAATCGTCAGCACCGTCATGTCGCGGCGCAGCTGGCGTGCATGCAGCAAGGCCAGGGCGCCGCCGGCCAGGGCGAAGAAACCGGCCGCCATCAGCCAGGGCTGGTAGCCTTTGAGCGCGACCAGGGCATCCGCGTCGCGTGCGCTGGCCTTGCTGAAGGCGATCGGTCCGCCGATCAGGATGGCCGCGCCCAGTACGCACAGCAGGCCGGCGGCGAACAGGCGCTGGCGGCGCGATGCCGATTCCAGGTACAGCGCCACCAGCAAGGCCAGCGCCGGGAAGATGGGTACGATATAGCCAGGCAGCTTCGAGGTCGAATAGCTGAAGAAGAAGAAAATGAAGACGGCCCAGACCAGCAGCATCAAGCGGGGCTGGAAGGCGCCTTCCTGGCGCTTGAAAGCGGCGGCCAGGCTTTGCGGCAGCACGCCTATCCATGGCAGGATGCCGGGAATGAGCAGCACGAGGAAGTAGTACCAGGCGCCTTCGCGCTTGTGGCCCTTCATCAGGAAACGCTGGAAATGCTCGTGGATGAAGAAGAAATGCGGCTGTTCCGGATTGCGCAGGGCGACCAGCACGAACCACGGCGTGGCGATGGCAAAGAACACCAGCAAGCCCTTGACCAGATGCAAACGGGTCCAGATGCGCCAGTCGCGCGCGCACAGCGAATACAGCACCAGCACGGCGCCCGGCAGCACGATGCCGATCAGGCCCTTGGCCAGCACGGCCAGCGCCATGGCGGCCCAGCAGGCCAGCATCCAATTGCGCCGCTCGATCGCCGTGGCGTCGTCGCGCTGGGCGATCAGCAAGCTGCCCATGGTGAGGGTCATCATGCCCGACAGGCCCATGTCCAGCGAATTGATCTGGCCTGAAGCGAGCCAGAACAGGCTCGACGCCAGCACCAGGCCCGCATACAGGCCCACGCGCGGGCCGAACACTTTCTTGCCCGCGTAGGCTGTCATGCACACGCCGATGATGCCGCACAGGCCAGTCCACAGGCGTGCCTGCCACTCGCCCAGGCCGAAGGCGGCGAAGGTCAGCGCATTCATCCACGTTTGCAGCGGCGGTTTTTCAAAGTACTTGATGCCGTTCAGGCGCGTGGTGATCCAGTCGCCCGTGACGAACATTTCGCGCGCCATCTCGGCGTAGCGGCCCTCGTCGGGCGGCACCAGGGTGCGCACGCCCAGCGCATACAGGGTGACGACGATGAAGATGCCCAGCAGGGACCACATCAGCACTCGCGACGAGTGCAGTTCGTTGACATTGATTTTCATGCGGCCTTGCCTGCGGCCGGGGCCAGGATCAGGGCCAGCGTGACTTTGCGGCCTTCGCCCATGAGGATATTGTAGGTGCGGCAGGCGGCCTGGCTATCCATGCATTCGACGCCGATGCGGCGCATGGTCAGCGCGGCCGTCAGTTTCGGATGCACGAAGCGCTGGCGTTCGCCCGTGCCGAGGATGACCACGTCGGGAGAGTCGGCCAGGATTTGCGCGAAATGCGCCTCGGTCAATTCTTCGAAACTGGTGACTTCCCACGCGCGTGGCGGCGTTTCCGGCATGACGATCAGGCTGTAGTTGTACGGCTGGGCATTGATCTCGACGCCGTTTTCGTCATAGCCGGTGACAGTCTGGTATTGTTGGGTGCTGCTGGCGTGGAGTTTCATGGCGATATCGGGGCTGGTCGTGTCGGTTGATCGGTACGCGCGCGGCCAAACTGGGCGCCGCGGCCAAGGGCGTAAGCATGCCATAAATGACAGAAAAGAGCGACTGAAAAGCAACATCCTTTCCAGATTGCAATGTTCGGCGCCACAGTGGCGCTGCATGCTTGCGCCATGGTAATGCTGCAAGATTAAGGGAAGATGAAGATGGCGCCCGCCCGATTGTCGTCCGGATGCGCCAACGTGGCAGAATCGGCGTCAAATGCTGCGGTTCGCCATGTTTAATTTGATAAAATGCCCTGTTTTCGGCGAGAATGGTTGTTTTCGCCTTGCAGTCTTTCGCATCGCAGTTTCACGGGTTCATAGTTCTGGCGCGGCGGCCACGCTGCAAGTTCTGGTCACCGCGCCGCATCACGACAGGGATTTATTTTGCGACCGATTCAGAAATCGAATAAATTGGCGGACGTCTGCTACGACATCCGCGGCCCGGTCCTGGAAAAATCCAGGCAAATGGAAGAAGAAGGCCACAAGATCACCAAGCTCAATATCGGCAACCTTGCCGTATTCGGCTTCGATCCGCCCGACGAGATCGTGCGCGACATGATGCTCAATCTGCAGAATGCGGCCGGCTATACGGATTCGAAAGGCATGTTCGCGCCGCGCAAGGCCGTCATGCACTACACGCAAGGCAAGAATATCGCCGGCGTGACCATCGATGACATTTACCTGGGCAACGGCGCTTCCGAACTGATCGTCATGTCGATGAACGCCCTGCTCAACAGTGGCGACGAAGTGCTGGTGCCGGCGCCCGACTACCCGCTGTGGACGGCGGCCGTCAGCCTGTCGGGCGGCAATCCCGTGCACTATGTGTGCGACGAGCAGAACGAGTGGTACCCCGACATCGAGGACATGCGCCGCAAGATCACGCCGCAAACGAAAGCCATCGTCGTCATCAACCCGAACAACCCCACGGGCGCGCTGTATCCGGTTTCCGTGCTGCTGCAGATCGTCGAACTGGCGCGCCAGCACCAATTGATCATTTTCGCCGACGAGATCTACGACAAGGTGCTGTACGACGAAGCCGAGCACGTGTCGATCGCCTCGCTGGCCGACGACGTGCTGTTCATCACCATGAACGGCCTGTCGAAGAATTACCGCTCCTGCGGCTACCGCTCCGGCTGGATGGTGGTCTCGGGCGAAAAGCGCCACGCAAAAGATTACATCGAGGGCCTCAACATGCTGGCCTCGATGCGGCTATGCGCCAACGCGCCGGGGCAGTTTGCCATCCAGACGGCGCTTGGCGGCTACCAGAGCATACAAGACCTGGTGGGGCCCGGCGGGCGTCTGTTGAAACAGCGCGATCTGGCGCACAAGCTGCTGACCGATATTCCGGGCGTCACCTGTGTCAAGCCGAAGGCCGCGCTGTACATGTTCCCGCGCCTGGATCCGGAGATCTACCCGATCGCCGACGACCAGCAGTTTGCCTATGAATTACTGGCCGAAGCGAAGGTCCTGATCGTGCAGGGCACGGGCTTCAACTGGATCGCGCCCGACCATTTCCGCGTCGTCTTCCTGCCGAACTCCGATGACCTGACCGAGGCCATGGGGCGCATTGCGCGCTTCCTCGAAGGTTACCGTAAGCGTCACGGCCGGGGCTGAACCAGCCAGCAGCAATCTCGATCAACCATACCGATCAACCTGGCGCCGCCCAAGGGGGCGCCACTTATGAGCAGTCAAGCACAACTATGAAATCCATCAAGATCGGCCTGCTGGGCCTGGGCAATGTCGGTTACGGCACGTTCAGCGTCCTGAAACGCAACCAGGAAGAAATCAAGCGCCGCGCTGGCCGCGGCATTGAAGTCGTCGCCGTCGCCGTGCGCGACGTGGCGCGCGCCGAAGCGCTCGTCGCCGGCGGCTGCAAGGTCGTCAATGACCCGCACCTGATCGTCAACGATCCCGAGATCGACATCGTCGTCGAACTGATCGGCGGCTACGACCTGTCGAAAACCCTGGTGATGCAGGCCATTGCCAACGGCAAGCACGTGGTCACGGCCAACAAGGCCCTGCTGGCCGTGCACGGCAACGAAATCTTTGCCGCCGCCCAGGACAAGGGCGTGATGGTGGCCTTCGAAGCGGCCGTCGCCGGCGGCATCCCCATCATCAAGGCGCTGCGCGAAGGCTTGACGGCCAACCGCATCGAATGGATCGCCGGCATCATCAACGGCACCACCAATTTCATCCTATCCGAAATGCGCGACAAGGGCCTCGATTTCGCCACCGTGCTGAAACAGGCGCAGGAACTCGGTTACGCGGAAGCCGACCCCACCTTCGACATCGAAGGCGTCGACGCCGCGCACAAGGCCACCATCATGTCGGCCATCGCCTTCGGCATCCCGGTGCAGTTCGACAAGGCCTACGTGGAAGGCATCAGCAACCTCAGTGCCGTCGACATCCGCTACGCCGAGCAACTGGGCTACCGCATCAAGCTGCTGGGCATCACCAAGCGCGCCATCGTCAACGGCGTGGAAGGCATCGAGCTGCGCGTGCATCCGACCCTGATCCCCGCCAAGCGCCTGATCGCCAACGTGGAAGGTGCCATGAACGCCGTGCTCGTGCATGGCGACGCCGTCGGCGCCAGCCTGTACTCGGGCCGCGGCGCGGGCGCCGAGCCGACCGCTTCGTCGGTGATCGCCGACCTGGTCGACATCACGCGCCTGGCCACGGCCGACCCGGAACACCGCGTGCCGCACCTGGCGTTCCAGCCGAACGCGATGACCGATATCGCCATCTTGCCGATGTCGGAAATCACCACCAGCTACTACTTGCGCATGCACGTGGCCGACCAGCCGGGCGTGCTGGCCGACCTCACGCGCATCCTGGCCGAACGCGGTATCTCGATCGACGCCATGCTGCAAAAAGAACCGGCCGAGGGCGAGACGCATACGGACATCATCATGCTGACGCACCAGACGCAGGAAAAGAACGTCACGGCCGCCATCGAGAAGATGGAAGCGTTGAACAGCGTGGTGGGCACGGTCACCAAGATCCGCCTGGAAAACCTCAGCTGATCGGTTTCAGCGAGCCATGCAAAACGGCGCCCTCGGGCGCCGTTTTTTTATGCGTGATGTTGTCGGATTACGGCCCTTCGGACCTGATCCGGCCTACGCCTACGCCGATCAAGGCGCGGGGACGGGGCCCACGTCCATGCCGTCATAGCTGGCCAGCTGGTTGTCCTGCGCAAACGCCATCAGTTCGCCATTGCGCGCGTGCAGGCTGTCGACGCCATGCACTTCAGCTTTTTCCACGTGCAGCACCCACACGGGCGGAGCCGCCGGATCGTCGAGTTCCGGCTGGTACAGTTCCACGGGCCGGTAGCCCTGCAGCGCCAGCAGGGTGGCGGCCTGCTCCAACGGTTCGGAGGTGGGGTTGGTGAAGTAATAGCCCCACAGCAGCGGCTGGGACAAATCCCACGGCGCATTCTCGGCGATATTGGCAAACAGTTCGGTTACGTCGTCTTTGGTCATCATGGCTGCGGGCTTTCATTAAAATCTCAGGGCGCGATCTTAGCACCGACTGGCGCCGGGGCGAAATACACGCCGACTTTCAATCCATGCCCATTCGCCGCCGTCGCCAGTTCCAGCCTGGCGCCGTGCAGGGCCGCGATGTCGCGCACGATGGCCAGGCCCAGGCCGGCGCCGCCAGGGTTGCTCTCGAGCGCCGCGCCGACCCGGTAGAACGGGGTGAACACGCGTTCGCGTTCCACAGGGGGGATGCCGGCGCCGCTGTCTTCCACTTCCAGCAGCGTTTCGTTTCCATCGCCGCCCGCGCGCACGCGCAGGATTACGCTGCCACCCGGTGGCGTGTAGCGCAGGGCATTGTCGACCAGATTGGCGACAAGTTCATGCAGCAGTAGGGCCTGGCCATGCACGGGCGCTTCGTCGGGCGCTTCCAGCGACAGGTCGATATTTTTGGCGACGGCGGCCATGGCCATTTCCAGCCCTACCTGCTGCGCCATGTCGCGCAGCGCGACGGTGTCCATGGCCAGACTCTCGCCGCCATGCTCGATGCGAGCGAGGGTCAGCAGGCGGTTGGCCAGCAGCACGGTCGAATCGGTGGTGACGGCGATCGAGCGCACGATGTCGCGCAGGGCGGCGAGGTCCGGGGGCGCGCCCGCCTGGCGGTCGCATTCGCGCATGGCCAGTTCGGCCTGGGTTTTCAGCACCGTCAACGGCGTGCGCAGCTGGTGCGAGGCATCGGCGATGAAGCGGCGCTGGCTGGCGATCAGCTGCTGCAGGCGTGACATGGCGCCGTTCATGGCGCTCACCAGCGGGCGCATTTCCTTGTGCACCAGCGTGGGATCGACGTCGGACAGGTCGGACAGGGTGCGCGTCTCGACTTCCGTTTTCAGGCGCATCAGCGGGCGCAGCACCAGGCGCACGGCAAACCACACGAGGGCGCCCATCACCAGTATCATCGCCGCCTGCCAGCTCAGGGTATCGAACAGGATCTGGTTCGACAGGCCGCGCCGCGCGTCCAGCGTTTCGGCCACCTGGATCAGTGCGATGCCGCGCATCGAGTCGTCATACACGGGCTGCAGCAGGGCGGCAATGCGGATCGGCTTGCCGTGATAGTCGGCGTGGTAGAAGCGCACCAGGGCCGGATAATTTTGCGAGCGGGGCACGTTTTTCGGCACGGGTGGCAAGTCGCCATAGCCCGATACCAGCTCGCCGTTGATGCCCGTGACCTTGTAGTAGATGCGGCCCAGGGTGTCGGTCTCGAAGCTGTCGAGCGCCACGTAGGGCACTTCGGCCACCACCTTGCCGTTGACGATGGAGACTCTTTCGGCCAGCGCCCGCGTCGACGCCAGCAAGGAGCGGTCATAGGCCATGTCGGCCGCGTCGAGCGCGTTGCGGTACACAAAAACGGCATCGAGCAGCACCAGCATCACCAGCGGGATGAGCAGCCAGCGCAGCAGCTGGCTGCGCAGGCTGCCCAGCGGCCGACCCTGCGCCCAGCGCCGGCGCAGGCGCTCGAACAGGGGCAGGCTTGGGGCGCGCACGCTCATTTTGACGCGGCCGGCGCCATCGCGCTGCGCGGCTGCAGCAGGTAGCCGATGCCGCGCAGCGTGGTGATGACGGCACCGTCGGGCGAACCGGTTTCGACGCCGCTCTCGAGTTTCTTGCGCACGCGGTGGATATACAGTTCGATGGCGTCCAGGTTGGCGTCGTCGGCCAGCGCGAAGACTTCGTCGAACAGCTTTTCCTTCGACACTGCGCGCCCGGAGCGCGTGATCAGCGCTTCGAGCACGGCGTGTTCGCGCGGCGTCAGGGGGAAAGGGGCGCCGGCATAGCTGAACATGCGCGTGACGGTGTCGAAACTGAGCGCGCCGCACGTGTGCACGAGCGCTTCGTTGCCCTGGCTGCGGCGCAGCAGGGCTTTTACGCGCGCTTCGAGTTCGGCCAGTTCGAACGGCTTGGCCATGTAGTCGTCGGCACCCAGGTTCAGGCCCTGCACTTTTTCATCGAGGCCGCCGCGCGCCGTGAGTATCATGACGGGAGTCTTGCCGCGCGTGCCGCCGCGCGCGCGCAGGCGGCGCAGCACGTCCAGGCCATCCATCTTCGGCAGGGTCAGGTCGAGCAGCACCAATGAATATTCCTGCGTATGCAGCAGGGCGTCGGCATCGGCGCCGTTGTGGGCGGTCTCCACCGTCAGGTGCGCGTCGCGCAGGGCCTTTGCCAGCCAGTGCGACAGCTCCAGATGGTCTTCCACTAATAATATGCGCATGGTCTCCGCCATTCGTTTGAATTGGTGCAGTGTAAGCCTGTCGGCACGCCGCCGACAGGGGCCGCAATGAATTTGTTGGTATTGCCTGTGGCTGGCCGGCGACACCTGTCAGTCTGAAAGCCAATTGAAAGGATCGCGATCATATAGTGTGATCCTGATTCATGAAATTGATCAGGCATATCACTAATAACTATATCTAAGGGAGACACTCTACATGAAGAAAACTGTATTCTCGCTGGCCGCCATGGCGGTACTCGCCGCAGCCGGCAGCGCCCACGCCCAATCGAACGTCACCCTGTACGGCCGTCTTGACGCCGGCATCAGCAACACCAGCAACGCCGGTCCGAACAAAAGCTCGATGACGCAAGTCAGTTCCGGCGGCATGAACACGTCGCGCTGGGGCATCCTGGGCAGCGAAGACCTGGGCGGTGGCTTGAAAGCCGTGTTCAATCTGGAAGGCGGCATCCTCGTCGACACGGGCGCGGCCGACGGCGCGCTGTTCAAGCGCCAGGCCAACGTGGGCCTGGAAGGCGCGTTTGGCCGCGTCGTGCTGGGACGCTCGTTCACCACCGTGTATGACTTCGTGCTGCCGTTCGACCCGATGGCCTATGCGCCGTTCTACTCGTGGGCCACTTCGGCCAACGCGACGGGCCCGAGCAAATACGGCATGACGACGGCCTTCGACAATATGGTCAAGTACTCGGGCAAGACGGGCGGCTTCAGCTACGGCGCATCGTACGGCTTCGGCGAACAGTCGACGGGCAGCTCGGACAGCGCCAAGCTGTCGACGGCCGTCACCTACAAGACCGGTCCGGTCAGCCTGCTGGCCACGTATGAACAGGTCAACGGCAACACCATCGCCGGCGGCGCGCGCGACAAGACCACCGTCTACCACCTGGGTGCGATGTACGACGACGGCCCGTGGAAAGTGCAGGCTGCGGCGCGTGACTACAAGCTCGATCCGGCTGCCTCCGGCAAGGCCGACGTGCGCGGCACCATGTACTGGGGCGGCGTCAGCTACAAGACCACACCGGTCATCACCCTGACGGGCGTGATCTACTACCAGGACGTGAAGAACGTGGCCGCCAACCTCGATGCCGATCCGATCATGTACGTGGCGCGCGTGCGCTATGCCCTGTCCAAGCGCACCGACCTGTACGTGGCCGGCGCTTACGCCAAGGCCAAGCACAACCAGCTGGTCAGCCTGTCGCGTGACGACGCCGGTTTCGGCGACACGCAGCGTGGCCTGATCGCCGGCATCCAGCACCGCTTCTAAGGCATGACCATGCTGCGCACCGTGTTCCTGTCGCTGCTGTTGTTGTCCGCGCTGCTGCCGGCGCTGGCAACGGCCGCCGCGCCTGAAGTCGACTGCGTGGTGCCGTCCAAGCCGGGCGGCGCCATGGACCTGACCTGCAAGCTGGCGCAGAAAGGCTTGCTGCAGCCCGATCCTGCGGTGGCGGCGCCGTTCGCGTCCTCGGTGCGCATCAGCTATCTGCCGGGCGGTATCGGTGCGGTGGCGTGGCGTTCGATGGGGTCGCAGCGCCGACGTGCCGAAGCCAACACCCTGGTGGTGTTTTCGGGCGGCTCGCTGCTGAACCTGGCGCAGGGCAAGTTCGGCAACGCCAAGACGGGCGACGTGCGCTGGGTGGCGGCGCTGGGCGCCGACTACGGCATGATCGCCGTGCGCAGCGACTCGCCCTACAAGAGCCTGGCCGACCTGATTGCCGCGCTCAAGCGCCACCCCGACAAGGTACTGATCGGCGTGTCCGGCACCATCGGCAGCCAGGACTGGCTGAAGATGGCGCTGGTGGCGCGCAAGGCCGGCATCGACCCGAAAGTGCTGCGCTTCGTGGCGCTGGAAGGCGGCGGCGAGATCTTCACGGCGATGCAGGCCGATTACGTGCAGGTGATGTCGGGCGATACGTCGGAAGCGACCCTGAACGCGGGCGACAGCCATGCGCGCGTGCTGGCGGTGCTGTCGGAAAAGCGCCTGCCCGGCGTGCTGGCCAGCGTACCGACGGCGCGCGAGCAGGGCGTCGACGTGGTCTGGCCCATCATCCGCGGCCTGTGGATGGGACCACAGGTGCCGGAAGCCGATTACCAGCGCTGGGTGGCCACGTTCGACCGTGCCATGGCCACGCCGCAGTTTGCCCAGTGGCGCACGCAATCGGGCATGTATCCGTTCGCGCTGACGGGCGACAAATTGACGCAGTACGTGAACCAGGCAGTCGAACGCTACTCCAGGCAGGCGGCCGAACTGGGCCTGATGCGCTGAATCGAATAGCAAACCATACAACAATCACAGACGGAGACAAACCATGCAAACCAAGACCATACTCGCCATCGCCCTGGCAGCCGCTTTCGCGGGTAGCACCGGCGCCGCTTTTGCCCAGGTGCCGGCAGGTTATCCGGCCGACTACCAGAAGATCATCGACGCGGCCAAGAAGGAAGGCAAGGTGGTGATCTACAGCGCCACCGACAGCAAGGCCGCCGCGCCGCTGATCAAGGATTTCAGCGCCCTGTATCCGGGCATCTCGGTCGAATACAACGACATGAATTCGACGGAAGTGTACAACCGTTTCATTTCCGAAGTGGCCGCCGGCGGCAATACGGCCGACGTGATGTGGTCGTCGGCGATGGACTTGCAGATGCGCCTGGCCTCGGACGGCTACGCCCTGAAATACAAATCGGTCGAAGCGGCCAAGATCCCCGGCTGGGCCATGTGGGACGACCAGGCTTACGGCACCACGTTCGAGCCTGCCGCCATCGTCTACAACAAGCGTTTGCTCGACCCCAAGGAAGTGCCGAAGAACCACGACGACTTCGTCAAGCTGATCGCCACGCCGAAATTCAAGGACAAGGTCACCACCTACGACATCGAAAAGTCGGGCGTGGGCTTCATGTTCATGTCGCAGGATGCGAAGGAATATCCGCAGTTCCTGGCGCTGCAAAACGCGTTCGGCACGGCCAAGGTGCGCGTGCAGTCGTCGACGGGCACCATGATGGAACGCATTTCGTCGGGTGAAAACCTGATCGGCTATAACGTGCTGGGCTCCTACGCCCTGGTGCGCGCCAAGACCGACCCGTCGATCGGCGTGGTGCTGCCCAAGGATTACACGCTGATCCTGTCGCGCGTGCAGTTCATCAACAAGAACGCGAAGAACGTCAACGCCAGCAAGCTGTGGCTCGACTACATCCTGTCGCACCGCGGCCAGACCATCATCGCGAACGGCGCCAAGCTGTACGCGATTCGCGCCGACGTCACGGGCGAGACCACCTCGGCGGACCTGATCAAGGAAATCGGCGCGGCCAACATCAAGCCGGTGCCGGTGCACCCGATCATCCTGCAATTCCTGGGGCCAGCCAAGCGCATGGCCTTCTTGAAGCAATGGAAAGAAACAGCCGGCAAGAAGTAACGCCGTCCTGGCCGTCCGCAGGCCCGTGCCCGCGGACGGATGCCGTACCCTTCATTCATTGGATTCATCATGCAAACTGCTATCTTGCCGCTGCCTGCACGGTCGCGCTCTCCCTTGTCGCGCCTGAACTGGCCGCGCGGCGTGGTCGTGGCGATCACCATGGTCGCCATTTTCCTGCCGCTGTTCCTGATTTTTTACCAGAGCTTTTTGAACGCGCCGTTTTTCATGCCGGTGCGCGAATTCGGCTTTGACTCCTACCGTTTCATCTTCGATGATCCCGATTTCTCGATGGCCTTCAAGAATGGCCTGATGCTTGCCTGCGGCTTGACCGTCATCGCCGTGCCGCTGGGCGGCATGCTGGCCTTCCTGATGGTGCGCACCGACTTGCCGGGCCGCGGCTGGGTGGCGCCCATGCTGCTGGTGCCGATCTTTGTCTCGCCGATGGTGATGGGCTTTGGCTACGTCGTGTCGATGGGCCCCGTAGGCTTCTACTCGGTCTGGGCCAAGGAGCTGTTCGGCTTCGTGCCCTGGAATATTTATTCCTTCACCAGCATCGTCATCATCGCCGGCCTGACGCACGTGCCGCACGTCTACCTGTATGCCTCGTCGGCCCTGAAAAGCCTGGGTTCGGACGTGGAAGAAGCGGCCCGCGTGGCCGGCGCTTCACCGGTGCAGGTCATGCTGAACGTGTCGCTGCCGATGATCATGCCGGCGCTGGCGTATGCGGGCGTGCTGGTGTTCTTCCTCGGCTTCGAAGTATTCGGCCTGGTGCTGGTGCTCGGCGATCCGGAAGGCCACCTGGTGCTGCCGACCTATCTGTACAAGCTGACCAACAAACTGGGCACGCCGTCGTACCACCTGATGGCCGCCGTCGCCGTCTGTCTGGTGATGGTGACCATGCCGCTGGTGATGATACAGCGCTGGCTGCTCAAATCCGCCAACAAATATGTGTCGATCAAGGGCAAGGGCGCGCGCAGCAAGGCCATGCCGCTGGGCCGCTGGAAGTGGCTGGCGTTTGCCTTGCTGGCGGGCTGGCTGATCTTCACCATCATCCTGCCGCTGACGGGCATCGTGCTGCGCTCCTTCGTGCAGTACTGGGGCGAGGGCGTGCACCTGGCCGACGTGCTGACCTTGCAGCATTTCCGCGATATTTTCGACCAGCCATCGCTGGTGCGCGGCATCGTCAACACGATCCTGATCGGCGTTGTTGGCGGCGCGCTGGCCGTGGGCTGCTACAGCTTCATCGCGCTGGCCATGCACCGCAAGCAGGACGGCGTCACGCGCCTGCTCGATTACAGCGTGCTGGTGCCGCGCGCCGTGCCGGGTTTGCTGGCCGGCCTGTCGTTCCTGTGGGTGTTCCTGTTCGTGCCGGCCTGGCTCGACGGCATGTTGAAAGGCATGGATAACGGCGTGGCTCTGTGGCTGAGCGGCCATGTGATTCCCGTGCTGCGCGAAGTGCGCTCGACGATCTTCGCCCTGTGGCTCGCGTATTCGGTGGTGTGGATGGCCTACGGCATGCGTTTGATTTCCACCGCGCTGCTGCAAGTGGGGCCGGAGCTGGAAGAGGCGGCGCGCGCCGTCGGCGCCAACCGCGGCCAGGTGACGCGCGACGTGACCCTGCCGCTGATCAAATACGGCTTGCTGGGTGCCTGGCTGATGGTGTTCCTGATCTTCGAGCGCGAATATTCGACGGGCGTATATCTGCTCTCGCCGGGCACGGAAGTGATCGGCGCCATGCTGGTATCGCTGTGGGCGGGCGGCTCGACCGACCTGGTGGCGGCGCTGTCCTTCATCAATATCACCCTGGTGGCCATCGGCCTGGGCATCGCGCTGCGCTTCGGCGTCAAGTTACACAACTGAGTTGCATAACTAAGAATAGACTGAGACCACATCATGAATGAATTGACCGTCAATGAGCTGTACCTGGACTACGGCACCGGCGCCTCCGCCAACCAGATCCTGAAGGGTGTCTCGATGCACCTGAAAAAAGGCGAAGTGGTCGCCCTGCTGGGGCCTTCGGGCAGCGGCAAGACCACCTTGCTGCGCGCCGTCGCCGGGCTGGAAAGCCCGAAGGCGGGCACGATCGAGATCGGCGAGCGCAATGTCTTCGATGGCGCGAAGCATTTCGAAATGCCGGCCGAGCACCGCAACCTGGGGCTGGTGTTCCAGTCGTACGCGCTGTGGCCGCATAAGACCGTGTTCGACAACGTCGCCTACGGCCTCAAATTGCGCAAGATGGGCAGCACGGAAATCGCCGCGCGCATCAAGGAAGTATTGACGCAGCTGGGCCTGGGCCACCTGGGCGAGCGCTATCCGCACCAGCTGTCCGGCGGCCAGCAGCAGCGCGTGGCGATCGCCCGTGCGCTGGTGTACAACCCGCCCGTGATCCTGCTCGACGAACCGCTGTCGAACCTGGACGCCAAGCTGCGCGAGGAAGCGCGCGCCTTCCTGCGCGAACTGATCGTGCGCCTGGGCCTGTCCGCGTTGATGGTGACGCATGACCAGGGCGAGGCGATGGCCATTTCCGACCGCATTCTGCTGCTCAATAACGGCAAGATCGAGCAGCAGGGCACGCCGCAAAGCATGTATGAAACGCCGGACACCCTGTTCACGGCCGAATTCATGGGCAGTAACAACCGCTTGCCCGGCAAGGTGGTGCAGCGCGAAGGCAACCAGGTGCGCCTGCTGGTCGATGGCGCCTCCATGCAGGGCGTGGCGCGCGGCGCCAATGTGGGCACGGAAGTGACCACCATGATCCGCGTCGAGGAAGTGAAGATCAGCGCCACGCAGGTGGACAACGCCATCGAGCTGCCGCTGCTGACCTGCATGTACCTGGGCGACCGCTGGGAATGCCTGTTCGAGCGCGGCGGCGCCGAGAACATCAGCCTGCGCGCCTATTCGCGCCACAAGCTCGAAGCGGGCAAGTACTGGCTGCACATGCCGGCCGATAAGCTCTGGGTGTTTTAACGGTACCGCGGTGGCCACCTTGGCGCGCAGTCTGTGCCGCGCTGGCCACCGGTTTTGCATCGCCCCCGTATTTCACGGCGCCCGTGCCGGCCTTTCTCATTCTCCATACGCGGTGATCGCCGGCGCCTTGCCGTTCACGCTGGCGCCATGCCACCGCCTTCTTTGCCATGGCCGTGGATGGCATTGCTGGCCGCTCCATTCTTTTCCCTGCTGACAAGACAACGCCGCCATAGTTGAATCGGCCGGCTGAAACTCGCATAAAGCAAACGCTCTGTATTGCCCTTGCCGCGCGCCCTTTAATCCTCGCTGCCGCCATGCGCGGGTAATATGGGGGCGCCGTTGCGCCATGCCGCATGTGTTATCTAAAAACAACGCTCTTATGTGTCGCATGCCCGGCTTGTCTTGATCATGGATAAAAAAACACCCGTTCCGAGAATGCCGATGGTTTGCCGGAAAAGGCTGATTTTTCCATCGGAAGAGAATGGATACGAGTGTTACAAATAGTAACTAGGGCGGGGTATTCTTTAAAAGACGGGTTTTGTATTTACATTTAAAAAGTTGCCGCATGGCCATTTATTTTAGTTATTTTTACTTCCATCGTTTATAATTTGAAAAGAACGCCGGCGAGGCTTTTTGCGCAGTTTTGACGTGAGTTCGCCCTTTTTTTGAGCTCAGGAAAATGCATATGCGCACCGATGGTGTCCGTTTTTCAATTGTCAGACATGCCGCATGGGCACCGGGCCTGGAAACGCCGCAGCAATGGCAGGCGTGGGCGCAAAGCGCCCTGCCCGTCGCGCCGATTGCCGCTGCCGGCGAGCCGGGCGTGCGTGCGATGGCGCCGATGCTGCGCCGCCGCGCCGGTCAGCTGGGCAAGATGGCGCTCGAAGTGGCGTACACCTGCCTCGGCGAACAGCGCGATATTCCGCTCGTCTTTTGTTCCCGCCACGGCGAGGTGGCGCGCGCCGTCGAACTGTTGTCGGCGCTGGCCCAGGGCGAACCCCTGTCGCCGACGGCGTTCGGCATGGCCGTGCACAATGCCAGCGCCGGCCTGTTTTCCATCGCCCGCGCCGATACGGCGAATCAGCTGGCCATCGCCGCCGGTGCGGCCAGCCTCGAAGCCGCGGTGATCGAGGCGTGCGGCTTGCTGGCCGATGGCGCGGCGCAGGTATTGCTGGTGCTGGCGGAGTGTCCCTTGCCAGTGCCATTTGAAGCTTTTGAAGACTGTCACGAGCAATCGCATGCGTTTGCCTGGCTGCTGCAGGCCGAGGCTGCTCCGGGCACCGCTTTCAGCCTGACGTGGCGTCCCCGCAGCGGTGATGATGCGTTGGCGGCTGCCCCCGGCGCCATGCCGGGCAGCCTGGCCGTGTTGCGATTCATGCTCGGCGAGGCCCGCACGTTCGAGCACGCGGCCAACCGCCAGGCATGGTGCTGGAGCCGCCATGCATAAGCTGGAGGCTGTTCGCGCCGGCATATCGATAGGCTGGCGCACGATCGCGACCGCGCTCAGTTTCGCCGCCTTCGGCCTCGGTGGCTTGCTGCTGCGCGTGCTGGTGTTCCCCGTGCTGCAGGTGCTGGTGTGGCGGCGCGACACGCGCATCGCCTGCGCGCGCGCCATCATCCGCTGGAGTTTTCGCCTGTATATCGGCCTGATGCGTTTTCTCGGCGTGCTGCGCTACGACTTGCGCGGTCTCGACAAGCTGGAACGCGGCGGCTTGCTGATCCTGGCCAATCATCCGACCCTGATCGACACGATTTTCCTGATGGCATATGTCAAGCAGGCCGATTGCATCGTCAAGTCCGATTTGTGGAATAACCCGTTTACGGGCGGCCCCGTGCGCGCGGCCGGCTATATCAATAACACGGGCGGCGCCGAACTGGTGGACGCCTGCCTGGCATCGCTGGAGCGCGGCAATAACCTGATCATTTTCCCGGAAGGCACGCGCACGCCATGCAGCGGCGAAGTCGTGCTGAAGCGGGGCGCGGCGAATATCGCCGTGCGCGGCCGCCGCGACGTGACGCCGGTGCTGATACGTTGCCTGCCCAGGACCCTGGGCAAGGGCGAGCCATGGTGGCGCGTGCCGGCCCGCCGTGCGCATTTCGAGATCGCCGTGCAGGACGACCTGGCGATCGGCGAGTTTACCGGCGGTGGCGCCAGCGACGTGATGGCGGCGCGCACCTTGACCACTTATCTGCAACATTACTTTAGCGGGAAACAGGAACAACATGCTTGAACAAGAAGTGAAGGAACTGATCATCGAGGCGCTGCAACTGGAAGACGTGAGCGCTGCCGATATCGATACGGATGCACCCCTGTTTGTCGAGGGCCTGGGACTCGATTCGATCGATGCGCTGGAACTGGGCGTCGCCCTGCAAAAAAAATACGGCATTTCCCTGTCGGCCGATTCGGCCGATACGCGCCGCCACTTTGCCTCGGTACGGGCGCTGGCGGCGATGGTTGACACTCACAGAAAGAAGTAAGGAGCAGCAAATGGTAGATATGAGCGCAATGAGCCGCGATGAACTGTACGCATGGGTGGTGCAGCTGCTGGCCGAAATGTTCGAGCTCGATCCGGCGGCGCTGACGCCGCAATCGAATCTGTACGCCGAACTCGATATCGACAGCATCGACGCGGTCGACCTGGCGGTCAAGCTGAAGCAGCTGACGGGCAAGCGCCTGCAGCCGGAAGTATTCAAGACCATCCGCACGATCGACGATGTGGTCGAAGCGCTGCGCGCGATGTCGGTGTCGGAACAGGCGGCGTAACGCGTGCTCCTCAATGCCGTCGCGTTGCTGCTGACCGTACTGTATCCGCTGGCGATCTGGTTCGGTCACGGCCAGGTCGAGCCGCGCTGGCTGGCGCTGCTGCTGTTGCTGGCTGCCGCCTGCCGCCTGCCCGCGCTGAAGCTGCAGCGCGCCGCGCGCTGGTCGGTGGCGGCCGCACTGCTGCTGGCCGCCATCGCCCTGTGGAGCAACCTGCTGCTGCCGCTGAAACTGTATCCGGTACTGGTCAACGTCGTCTTGCTGGCCACCTTCGGCTACAGCCTGTGGGCGCCGCCGTCGGTGGTGGAACGCCTGGCGCGCTTGCGCGAGAAGGATTTTCCACCCGCCGCCGTGCGCTATACGCGCCGCGTGACGCAGGTCTGGTGCGGTTTTTTCATCGTCAATGGCGGCATCGCGCTGGGTACGGCACTGTGGGCCAGCGAAGCCGTCTGGTCGCTGTACACGGGCGTCATCGCCTATATCCTGATGGCCCTGTTATTTGGCGGCGAGTATCTCGTCCGCCTGCGTTTTAAGCGTTTGCACCATGCCTGAATCCTCGTTGCCGCAAGCTCCCGTGCCTGACGCACATCCGCCGATTTCCCCGCTGGCGCGCCTTGCGCTGTCCATGCATGGCCGCCCGCCGGCCATGCCCGTCGGCTGGCGCGATGGCGCGGTGCTCGATCATGCGCACTTTGCGGCGCGTATGTCCGCCTGGGCCGGCTTGCTGGAAGGCCAGGCAGGACGCCATTTCGCTTTGTACCTGGACGAAAGCATCGAGTTTGGCGCCGCCTTGCTGGGCGCCTGGCAGGCGGGCAAGACCGTCTGGCTGACGGCCGATACGCTGCCGGGCAGCTGCGCTTCGCTGGCTGCGTCCGTCGATGGTTTCCTGGGGCAGTTTCCGGCTGCGCATGCGCCGCTGCCGCTGCCAGCGGACAGCCTGGCCGAGCGTGCGTGGACGCAGCTTGCGGACGATTTCCCGGCGCTGGTGGTGTACACCTCGGGCAGCACGGGCGCGGCGCAAGCGATCCCGAAAAAACTCTCGCAGCTGGCCAGCGAGGTGGCCACGCTGGAGCGGCTGTTTGGCGAACACGCCGATGGCGCGGCCGTCGTCGCCACCGTCTCGCACCAGCATATCTACGGCTTGCTGTTCAAGGTCTTGTGGCCGCTGGCCGCCGGGCGTGCCGTGCATGCGCACAGCGTGGATTATCCGGAACAGCTGGCCGCCTTGCTGGCGCGCGGTCCGTGCGTGCTGGCCGCCAGCCCCGCGCACCTGAAACGCCTGCCGCAACACATCGACTGGTCCGGCGCGCGGGCGCAACTGCGCGCCGTGTTTTCCTCGGGCGGGCCGCTGGCCCTGGACAGCGCGCTGGCGGCGGGGCATTTGCTGGGCCGCGTGCCGCGCGAAATCTATGGCAGTTCGGAGACCGGCGGCGTCGCCTGGCGCCAGCGCGTGCCGGAGCACCCTGAGGACGAGAGCTGGCAGGGTTTTCCTGGCGTGAACTGGCGCCTGATGGACGACGGCGCGCTGGAAGTGCGTTCGGCGCACCTGGCCGACGATGGCTGGCTATGTCTGGCCGACCGCGCGCGCGTAACGGCACCAGGGCGCTTCCAGCTGCTGGGACGCAGCGACCGCATCGTGAAGATCGAAGAAAAACGCATTTCCCTCAATGCCATCGAAGCGGCATTGCTGGCCACGCCGCTGGTGCTGGATGCGCGCGTGCTGCTGTGCGATGCGCCGGCCGGCGAGCGCCAGAAGGTGGCCGCCTTTATCGTCTGCAGCGCCGCCGGCCGCGCGCTGCTCGACGTCGAAGGCAAGCTGGCCCTGAATCGCCAGCTGCAAACGGCGCTGGGCGGCCAGGTCGACGCCGTTGCCGTGCCGCGCCGCTGGCGCTACCTGGAACAACTGCCCATCAATGCGCAGGGCAAGACGACGCAGGCGCTGTTGCTGGCATTGCTCGAGAAACCCCGCTTGCCGCATGCGCGGCTGATCGAGCGTTCGGCCGAAGGCGAAACGCCACGGCTGCTGTTCGAGCTGCACGTCCCGGCGAATCTGTTCTATTTCGAGGGCCATTTCACGGGCGCACCCTTGCTGCCCGGCGTGGTGCAAGTGGAGTGGGCGCTGCACTTCGCGCGCCAGCACCTGGACCTGCCCGCGCGGTTCCGCGCCATGCATGCGCTGAAATTCCAGCAGCCGGTCATGCCGGACCGGCCCGTGCGGCTGGCGCTCGAATACGACGCGCCCAAGGCCAGCCTGCAATTTCGTTATCTGTCGGACGCCGGCCAGCATGCCAGCGGCCGCATCCTGTTCCACCCGAATGCCGCTGCCGTTCCCGATGGCGGCGCCGATACACCCACTCCAGCAGCGAGCGCATGTTAGATAAAAAATTTTCACCCGAACGCCAGACCGCCTTTGCCGCCCGTTACGAGGCGCAAAAAATCGCTTTCGGTCCCGTCGTCTTTCAATGCGTGCGCTATGCCTGGAAGCGCGGCATGCTGCAGGCGCTGGCCGACACGGGCCACAGCGGCCTGACGATTGCCGACATGGCCGCCAGCGGCCGCTGGACGGAGTATGCGCTGAAGGTGGCGCTCGAATCGTGCCTGTCGGCCGGCGTCGTCTCGCTGCGCGATGGCGCGTATGTGCTCGATAAAGTCGGTTTTTGCATGCTGACGGACAGCATCACCCAGGTCAACCTGGACTTCATGCATGACGTCTGCTACCAGGGCTTGTTCGACCTGGACCGCTCGCTCGACGCCGAGCAGCCGCTGGGACTGGCCGCGCTGGGCGACTGGCCCACCCTGTACCAGGGCCTGTCGGCCCTGTCGGAGCCGGCCAAGGGCAGCTGGTTCGCCTTCGATCACCATTATTCGGATACATCGTTCCCCGAGATATTCCCGGACGTCTTCGCCACGGCGCCGCGCCGCATCATGGACATCGGCGCCAATACGGGCAAGTTCGCCAGTGCGGCGCTGGCCTACCATGCGGGCGTGGAACTGCACCTGGTCGACCTGGAGCGCCAGCTGGCGGTGGCCGACCGGACTCTCACCGATGCCGGCGTGCGCGAGCGGGCCCATTTGCACACCTGCGACCTGCTCGATGACGCGGCGCCGCTGCCGGCCGGCATGGACCTGATCTGGATGAGCCAATTTCTCAGCTGTTTCAGCGAGCCGGCCATCGCCAGCATCCTGCGCCGCGTGGCGCAGGCGCTGGGGCCGAACGGGCAAGTGCTGATCATGGATACCTTCTGGGACCGCCAGCAGTACGATATCGCCGCCTACTGCCTGATCAACACCTCGCCTTACTTCACGGCCATGGCCAGCGGTAACAGCAAGATTTACCAGAGCACCGACTATATCCGCCTGGCGCAAGCGGCCGGACTGGAATTGCTGACCACGCGCGACGGTATCGGCTATTGCCATTCGCTGCTGCGCTTTGGCCGCACCGGAGCGCACAGTGACTGAAGTGCGTTTTCAACCGTGCATCGTGATCCCCGTGTTCAATCATGAACACGCGATCGGCGCCGTGGTGCAGCGCCTGCTGCCGCATGGCGTGCCGCTGATCCTCGTCGACGACGGCAGCGCCTCTGCCGGCGCGCGCACCCTGGACGCGCTGGCCGCCGCGCATCCGTCGCGCGTGACCCTGCTGCGCCATGCGCACAACCAGGGCAAGGGCGGGGCTGTGCTGACGGGCTGCCGCCACGCGCATGCGCACGGCTACAGCCATGCGCTGCAGATCGATGCGGACGGCCAGCATGAAACGGACGACGTGCCGCGCTTCCTGGCGCAGGCGCAAGCCACGCCAGCGGCGGTGGTGATCGGCTATCCCGTGTACGACGCCTCGGTACCCAGGGCGCGCTACTACGGCCGTTATGCGACGCATATCTGGGTATGGATCAATACCCTGTCGCTGCAGATCCGCGACTCCATGTGCGGTTTCCGCGTCTATCCGCTGGCCCCCCTGGCGGCGCTGGCGCAGCGTGGCGTGCTGGGACAGCGCATGAATTTCGACACCGATGTGCTGGTGCGCCTGTACTGGGATGGCTTGTCGATGGCGAATCTGCCCACGCGCGTCGGTTACCCCAGCGACGGCGTCTCGCATTTTGAGCTGTGGCGCGACAACGTGCTCATTTCGCGCATGCACGCGCGCCTGTTTTTCGGCATGCTGTGGCGCGGACCGCGCCTGCTGGCCCGCCACTGGCGCGCGCGATGACGGCAGCACCGCAGCAGCCGCGCGGACACTGGTCCGGCTTCAATGAAGTCAGCTTCGTGGCCGGCATGCGCCTGCTGTTCTGGATCTGCCGCGTCTTTGGCCGCTGGCCTTTCCGCATCGTGCTGTACCCGGTGCTGGCCTGGTACGTGCTGACCAAGCCGCGTGCGCGCCGCGTGTCGCGCAGCTACCTGCGCCGCGTCGCGGCCTGCGGCGGCCCGGCAAACCTGGGCGTGCTGCGGCACTTTGCCACGTTTGCCGAAACCATCCTCGACAAGATGCTGCTATGGGGAGGCTTGTACGACACGCGCAGCGTGAGCCTGCATGGCATCGATGGCGACGATGGCGTCAACCGCTGCCTGGACGAGGGGCGCGGCGCCTTGCTGATCTGCGCCCACCTGGGCAACCTGGATTTGTGCCGCGTGCTCTCGCAGCGCAATACGCGCTTGAAGCTGACGGTGCTCGTGCACACGCGCCATGCGCAAGCGTTCAACCGCATGCTCGAGACGCTCAATCCGGACAGCCAGCTCAATCTGATGCAGGTGACGGAAATCACGCCCGCCACGGCCATGCTGCTGGCGGAAAAGGTGGCGCAAGGCGAGTTCGTGGTGATCGCCGGCGACCGCGTTCCCGTCTCGCCGCAGC
The DNA here is from genome assembly GCF_036885605.1 of Janthinobacterium sp. TB1-E2. NCBI lineage: Bacteria > Pseudomonadati > Pseudomonadota > Betaproteobacteria > Burkholderiales > Oxalobacteraceae > Janthinobacterium > Janthinobacterium aestuarii. Next base: position 4,938,480 of record NZ_CP142523.1, on the reverse strand, counting down.
CGCGCGTGGCGGTGGCGCCGTTCCTGGGCCAGCCGGCCGCTTTCCCGATCGGCCCGTATGTGCTGGCCAGCGTGCTGCAATGCCCCGTGTATCTGCTGTTTTCCATGCGCATCGGCCAGCGCTCCGAAATACATTTCGAACTGTTCCGCGAGTCGCTGCACCTGCCGCGCAAGGCACGCGAGGCGATGCTGGCCGAACTGGCGGCCGCCTATGCGGCGCGCCTGCAGTACCACTGCCTGCGCGCGCCGCTCGAATGGTTCAACTTCTACGATTTTTGGCAACTCCCCGATACTTCAAGACTGGATACTCCCGATGCAACTCGCTGACCTGAAAAACACCCGGCGCGCCGTCCGCTTCGACCGCGAGCGCCTGCGCATCGAAGACATTACCGACATCGCGCATGGCCGGGCCAGCGCCGAACTGTCCAGCGACCCCGTCTTTCTGGCGGCGATCGCGCGCGGCGCCGATTTCCTCGACCGCCTGCTGCGCGAGGATGGCACCATCTATGGCGTGACCACGGGCTACGGCGATTCGTGCACAGTGACCGTGCCGCCGGAACTGGTGGCCGAACTGCCGCACCACCTGTACACCTATCACGGCTGCGGCCTGGGTGAATTCTTCACGCCGGCGCAGACGCGCGCCATCATGGCCACGCGCCTGGCGTCGCTCTCCAAGGGTTTTTCCGGCGTCAGCGTGGAGCTGCTGGCGCAGATCGCGCGCCTGCTCGATGCGGGCCTGCTGCCGCTGATCCCGTCGGAAGGCTCGGTCGGCGCCAGCGGCGACCTGACGCCGCTGTCCTATCTGGCGGCCGTCTTGTGCGGTGAGCGCGAAGTGTGGCGCGACGGCGTGCAGGTGCCGGCGCAGCAGGCGCTGCGCGAAGCGGGCATCACACCGCTGCGTCTGCGTCCGAAGGAAGGCCTGGCGATCATGAACGGCACGGCCGTCATGACGGCGCTGGCCTGCCTGGCGTATGAGCGCGCCGAATACCTGACGCGGCTGACGACGCGCATCACGGCGATGGCTTCGTTTGCGCTTGACGGCAACGCGCACCACTTCGATGAAACCCTGTTCTCCGTCAAGCCCCATCCCGGCATGCAGCAAGTGGCGGCCTGGCTGCGTGCCGATCTGCCCACCGACTCCTGGGAGCGCAATGGCAAGCGGCTGCAGGACCGCTACTCGATCCGCTGCGCGCCGCACGTGATCGGCGTGCTGGCCGACGCCCTGCCTTGGCTGCGTTCGTCGATCGAGAATGAACTCAATAGCGCCAACGACAACCCGATCATCGACGCCGAAGGCGAGCGCGTGCTGCATGGCGGCCATTTCTACGGCGGCCATATCGCCTTCGCCATGGACAGCATGAAGAATACGGTGGCCAACCTTGCCGACCTGCTGGACCGCCAGATGGCCTTGCTCGTCGACAGCCGCTACAACCAGGGCTTGCCGGCCAACCTGTCTGGCGCCACGGGCCCGCGCGCGGCCATCAACCACGGCCTGAAGGCATTGCAGATCAGCGCCTCCGCCTGGACGGCCGAAGCGCTGAAGCTGACCATGCCGGCCTCCGTATTTTCGCGCTCGACCGAATGCCACAACCAGGACAAGGTCAGCATGGGTACCATCGCCGCGCGCGACTGTCTGCGCGTGCTGGAACTGTGCGAGCAGGTGGCCGCGGCCCTGCTGATTACCGTGCGCCAGGGCGTCTGGCTGCGCTGCAAGGTCAATCCCGATGTGCCGCCGCAAGCGGCGCTGGCGGCGATGATGGAGGCGCTGGCCGCCGATATCGCGCCCGTCGAGGAAGACCGCCGGCTCGACCCGGAACTGCGCGTGCTGCTCGAACGCATGCGCGCCCAGGCGTGGCCACTGTATGGAGCCGGGCATGACTGAGACGCATAAAGTGCGCGGCAAGAAGGCCACGCCCAGCCGCTGGCATGCCGAAGTGGAGATGCAGGTGCAGTTCTTCGACCTCGACCCGATGGAGATCGTCTGGCACGGCCGCTACGTGAAATACCTCGAAGTGGTGCGCTGCGCGCTGCTCGACAGCATCGGCTACAACTACGTCGACATGAAGGCTTCCGGCTATGCCTGGCCCGTGATCGACATGCACTTGCGCTATGTGGCGCCAGCCACCTTTGGCCAGCGCCTGACTTTGCGCGCCGACCTGGTGGAGTGGGAAGACCGCTTGAAGATCGAGTACCTGGTCAGCGACAGCGCGACGGGCAAGCGCCTGAACCGCGCCAGCACGACGCAGGTGGCCGTCGATATCGCCAGCGGCGAGATGTGCTTTGCCTCGCCGCCCATCTTGTTTGAAAAATTGGGATTGAAGGCCGTATGAAAAAACAATTCAAAATCCTGCTGGCGGGCCTGTGCCTGCTGGCGATGGCGCCGCTGCACGCGGCCGCGCCGGTAGCGAAGATCGAGGCCATGCTGGCCAAGCCGCAGCAGCTGTGCGGCCGCTTCGACCAGAGCAAGCAGCTGGCCGGCATGAAGAAGGCGCTGGCGTCGAATGGCCGCTTTTGCGTGGTGGCCGGAAAAGGCGTGCTGTGGCGCACCTTGCAGCCGTTTCCGAATACCCTGCGCCTGACGCGCGACGAGATCGTGCATTTCCAGGGCGAGCGCGTGGCCATGCGCCTCGACGCGAAGACGGAGCCGGTGGTCAAGATGATCAACAGCGTGCTGTTTTCGCTGCTGGCCGGCGACCTGGCGCAACTCGATACGCTGTTTGAAGTGGACGGCAGCATCGATGGCGGCACCTGGCAGGTGGCGCTGAAGGCGCGCCAGCCGGCGCTGGCCAAGGCCATCGGCAGCATCCGCCTCGATGGCGGCGCCTTCGTGAAAAACATCAGCATCAGCGAAGCGAGCGGCGACCGCACGAGCATCGTGTTCTCGGCGATTGAAACGGGACCGTCCGCCATCACGGCGCAAGAGGCGGCCCTGTTTTGAACGCATTGACGAAGCGCGGCCGCAACGCCGGGCGCCTGCTGGCCATCGCCTGGGCGCTGGTGGTGGCGCTGCTGCTCGCGCATAACGCCTATCTGTGGCTGGGCAAGCGCATCGCGCCCGAAACCGACATTCTTGCCTTGCTGCCGGTGCAGGAGCGCGACCCGGTGCTGCAGGCGTCATTTACGCACATGGTCGACGCGGCGCAGCAGCGCGTGGCGGTGCTGGTCGGCGCGGCCGAATGGAGCGATGCGAAGCGCGCGGCCGACGCCTACGGCGCCGTGCTGGCGCGCCATGCTGGCCTGTTCCAGTCCACGCCGCTCGACGAGCAGACGCAGAATGACTGGCTGGCGCTGTTCCAGCAGCATCGCTTGACCTTGCTGACGGCGCCGCAGGAAATGCAGCTGCGCCAGGAAACGCCCGCGTTCTGGCGCGATTCGGCGTTGAGTCAGCTGTATAGCCCATTCGGCGGGCCGAAACTGGGCGCCTGGCAGGACGATCCCTTCGGCCTGTTTGGCGGCTGGGTGCAGGAACGCGCGCAGGAAACGCCCGTGCGCCCGCGCGACGGCCATCTGTTCGTCGCCGACGCCGAGCGCCAGTATGTGCTGCTGCCGCTGACCTTGAGCCTGCCCGCCTTTTCGCTGGGCGCGCAGGAAAGCGCGCTGCCCGTGCTGGCGCAAGCCGAGGCGGCGGCGCGGCAGGCCGTGCCCGGCGTGGACATCATCAGCGCCGGCGTGATCCTGCATGCGGCGGCCGCCAGCAGCCAGGCGGCGGGCGAAATGTCGACCATCGGCCTGGGCTCCCTGGCCGGCATCATCTTGCTGACGTGGTTCACCTTCCGCTCGTTCAAGCCGATCTCGCTGATCCTGCTGTCGATCGGCATCGGCTGCCTCGGTTCCCTGTCCGTGTGCTGGCTGCTGTTTGGCAAAATACACTTGATGACATTGGTCTTTGGCGCCAGCCTGATCGGCGTGGCGCAAGACTACGGCATTTATTTCCTGTGCAACCGCCTGGGCGCCGATCCGGCGCTCGATTCGCGCGCCTTGCTGCGCCGTCTGCTGCCGGGCCTGTGCCTGACCCTGCTCGCCGCCGTCATCGGCTACATGGGCCTGGCGCTGACGCCATTCCCCGGCCTGCGCCACATGGCCGTGTTTTCCGCCCTGGGCCTGGTGTTTGCCTGGCTGACGGTGGTGTTCTGGTTCCCCGCGCTGATCGGTGGCGGCACCTTGAAGAGCGGCGCGCTGGTCAAGCAGTATGGCGCGGCGCGCGCGCGCTGGCCGCTGTTGCGGGCCAACCGCGCCACCCTGGTTGGCGGCGTGCTGTTTGCCCTGTTTGCGCTCATCGGCATCAGCCGCCTGGGTGTCAACGACGATATCCGCTTGCTGCAAACGCCACCCGCGCACCTGATACGCGACCAGATCAAATTGAGCAAATTGCTCGATGGACCTACGCCGGTGCAGTTCTACCTGGTGCGCGGCGATAGCGCGGAAGCCGTGCTGCAGCGCGAGGAAGCGTTGAAACAGCGGCTGCTGCCGCTGATCGCGCAACAGCACATCAGCGGTGTCCAGGCCATGTCGAACTGGGTGCCGTCGCTGCAGACGCAGGCGGCGCGCCGGGCCTTGCTCGACACGGCCATCCTGCAGCCGGGCGCCGCGCTAGACCTGCTGGCGCAGTCCGTCGACGAAGGCCCGGAATGGGCCGGCAAGGTGCGCGCGCAACTGGCGCAAGCGGGGGCGCCGCTGTCGATCGACGCCTTCCTGAAGGTGCCGGCCAGCGAGCCGTGGCGCCATCTGTGGCTGGGCAAGGTCGAAGGCGGCTATGCCTCCATCGTCGCCTTGCGCGGCATGCAGTATGCGGCCATTCCCCTGCTGGCGAAGGCGGGCGAGGGCATGCCCGGCGTGCAGTGGGTCGACAAGGTCAGTGAAATTTCCTCGGTGCTGGGCCGCTACCGCGTCTACATGGGCGCTGTGGTGCTGGGCGCCTACCTAGTGGTCTTCGGCTTGCTGCTGCCCCGTTACGGGCGCCGCACCTGGCGCGTGCTGGCGCCCACGGCGCTGGCCAGCGTGGCGGCCCTGGCCTTGCTCGGCTATTTGAACTTGCCGCTGCAGCTGTTCCACGTGCTGGCGCTGATGCTGCTGCTGGGCGTCGGCGTCGACTACGGCATCTTCATGCAGGAGCACCCCGACCGCCGCAACGATACGCCATGGCTGGCCGTGGGCCTGTCGGCGGCCAATACCATTTTGTCTTTCGGCTTGCTGGCGCTGAGCAAGACGGCCGCATTGCAGGCGTTTGGCCTGACCATGCTGATCGGTACGGCCCTGGTGTGGCTGCTGTCGCCGTGCTTTGCCGAAGCCGACCACCGTAGCGCGGCCGATGCCGCAGGAGAAATCTGATGTTTTTGCACTGTCAACGATGGGCGCCCGCATTGCTGCTGGCGCTTGCCGGCTGCGCCAGCACGCCGCCTTCGGCACCCGCGCGCCTGGGCCTGAAACTGGCACCGCAGGCGCTGGGCGCCACGGTCAGCGTGCAGCAGCACCTGGTCGTTGAACGGGCCGGGCGGATCGACGAACTCGATGCGGCGCTGGAAGTGGAGCCGTCGCATCTCGACCTGGTGGGACTGGCGTTCGGCCAGCGCGTGCTGTCGCTGCATTACGACGGCAAGGAGATGACGTCATGGCGCCACCTGATGCTGCCGGCGCAGGTGCGCGCCGAGGATGTGCTGGAAGACATGCAGCTGACCCTGTGGCCGCGCGAAGCGATTGCGCAAGCGCTGCCGGCAGGCTGGCGCATCGAGGACAGCGGCTTGCGCCGCACCCTGTTCCTGCATGACGAGGCGGTGACGGTGATCGACTACAGCGGCATGCCGCGCTGGAGCGGCACGGTGGTGCTCGACAACCTGCGCTACCGCTATCGCCTGACGATACAGAACGCCCCGGAAGGAAGCTGAATGACTGGCTTGACTGTGTACCTGAACGACTGCGGCATCGTCTGCGCGCTGGGCGCCAGCCGCGAAGCAGTGCGCGCGCGCCTGTTTGCCGCGCACAGCGGCGTGGTGCCCGTCGATACCTACACGCCGGGGCGCCTGCTGCCGCTGGGCGTGGTCGATGCGGCCTTGCCATCGGTGGCGCAGCACGGCATCGCCGCGCGCAGCCGCAACAACCGGATGGCGCTGGCGGCGCTGGCGCAGATCCGTCCCGCCGTGGAACAGGCCATCGCCCGCTACGGCGCGGACCGCGTGGCCGTGGTGATCGGCACCAGCACGTCGGGCATCGCCGAGACGGAAGGCGCGATCTGCCAGCATGTGGCGGGCGACGGCTTGCCGAAAGCCTTTCATTATGGGCAGCAGGAGATGGCGTCGCCGGCATTGATGCTGGCCGAGGAACTGGGCATCGACGGACCTGCCCTCGTGCATTCGAGCGCCTGTTCGTCGAGCGCCAAGGCCATGGCCAGCGCGGCGCGCCTGATCCGCATGGGCCTGTGCGACGCCGTGCTGACGGGCGGTGTCGATACCCTGTGCGGCTTTACCGTGGCCGGATTTTCCGCGCTGGCGTCCGTCAGTGCGCGGCGCTGCAATCCGCTGGGCGCTAACCGCGACGGCATCAATATCGGCGAGGGTGCGGCCCTGTTCCTGATGACGGCGCAAGCGGCCAGCGTGGCCTTGCGCGGCTGGGGCGAATCGTCCGATGGCCACCACATGTCGGCGCCCGATCCCGCAGGCGGCGGCGCGCGGCTGGCCATTGCCCAGGCACTGGCGCGCGCGGGCATCGCGGCGTCGCAAGTCGACTACGTGAACCTGCACGGTACGGCCACGCCGCAGAACGATGCGATGGAAGCGCGCGTGGTGTCCGACCTGTTCGGCGCCACGGCGATGGTCAGCTCCACCAAGCCGCTGACAGGCCATGCGCTGGGCGCGGCGGCGGCCATCGAGGCGGCGCTGTGCTGGCTGGCGATGCAGGACGATAACGCCGAGGGCTTGCTGCCGCCGCATCTGTGGGACGGCGTGCCTGATGAATCCCTGCCGCCGCTGCGCCTGGCCTTGCCCGGTGCGCGCCTGGGGCGTCCGCTCGACTGGGCGCTGAGCAATTCGTTTGCCTTCGGCGGCTCGAACGCCGCCCTGCTGTTCGGGAGGGGAGCATGAGTTTTCCCCCTATCCGCGAACTGGTGCCCCATTCCGGCGCCATGGTGCTGCTCGACCGGGTGTTGTCGGCCGATGCGGAAAACCTGTGCGCCGAAGTCGCCATCCATGCCGGCAGCGTGTTTTATGACGCGCCGTCGGCAGGGGTGGGCAGCTGGGTCGGCATCGAATACATGGCGCAGGCGATCGCCGCGCACGCGGGCTACCTGGCGCGGCTGGCCGGCGCGCCCGTGAAGATCGGTTTTTTGCTGGGGGCGCGGCGCTACGAAGCGCAGCTGCCCCTGTTTGTCGATGGCAGCGTGCTGCAGGTGCATGTGCAGCAGGCCTTGCAGGGCGAGAATGGACTGGGCGCGTTCGAGTGCCGTATCGAGATGGCGGGCGCCGTGCTGGCGCAAGCGACGATTACGGTATTCCAGCCCGAGGATGCAAAGCAATTTCTGCAGGAGAGTATGAATGGAGCGCAGCATGAGTAAAAGTGTATTGGTGACGGGGTCGTCGCGCGGCATCGGCAAGGCCATCGCCTTGCGGCTGGCGCGCGACGGTTTTGACGTGGTGCTGCATTGCCGCAGCGCGCGCGGCGAAGCCGACGCGGTGGCGCAGCAGGTGCAGGCCATGGGACGCGCGGCGCGCGTGCTGCAATTCGATATCGGCGACCGTGCCGCGGCAGCTGCCGCGCTGGAAGCGGACATCGCTGAACATGGCTGCTATTACGGCGTCGTGTGCAACGCCGGCGTGGCGCGCGATAATGCGTTTCCCGCCATGTCGGGCGAGGACTGGGACATCGTCCTGCAGACCAACCTCGATGGTTTCTACAATGTGCTCAATCCGCTGGTGATGCCGATGGTACAGCGCCGCAAACCGGGGCGCATCGTCACCATGGCGTCCGTTTCGGGCCTGATCGGCAACCGGGGGCAAGTCAATTACAGCGCCGCCAAGGCCGGCATCATCGGCGCGACCAAGGCGCTGGCGCTGGAACTGGCCAAGCGTGCCATCACGGTCAACTGTGTGGCGCCGGGCCTGATCGAGACGGACATGATCAGCGAGGTGCCGCTCGACGAAGCGCTGAAGATGATCCCCGCGCGCAGAGTCGGCACGCCGGAAGAAGTGGCCGCCGCCGTCAGTTTCCTCGTCGGCGAGGAAGCGGGCTATATCACGCGCCAGGTCATTTCCGTGAATGGAGGCATGGCATGAGCCGCCGCGTAGTCGTGACCGGCATGGCCGGCATCAGCCCGATCGGCAACGACTGGCCGGCCATCCGCCAGCGCCTGGGCGAGTACCGCAACGCCGTCGTGCGCATGGACGAATGGGCCGATTACGAAGGCTTGAATACGCAACTGGGCGCGCCGGCCGCGCCGTTCGCGCTGACGGACCGCTATAACCGCAAGGCCGTGCGCAGCATGGGACGCATCGCGCTGATGGCCACGCGCGCCAGCGAACTGGCGCTCGAGCACGCGGGCCTGGCCGGGCACCCCGTGGTCAAGAGCGGGCAGATGGGCATTTCCTTCGGTTCGTCCGCCGGCACGCCCAGCGCCATCGGCGACTTTGGCCGCATGATGGAAGAGCGCACCACCAAGGGCATCAACGCCACTACCTACATCAAGATGATGGCGCACACGGCGCCCGTCAACATCGGCGTATTCTTCGGCGTCACGGGCAGGGTGATTACCACCTCGAGCGCCTGCACCTCGGGCAGCCAGGGCATCGGCTATGCCTACGAGGCGATCGCCGGTGGCAAGCAGCTGGCGATGATCGCCGGCGGCGCCGAGGAGCTGTGCGCCACCGAGGCGGCCGTCTTCGACACCCTGTTCGCCACGAGCACGCGCAACGACGATGGCCACACGACGCCGCGCCCGTTCGACGCCAGTCGCGATGGCCTCGTCATCGGCGAAGGCGCCGGTTGCCTGATCCTCGAAGAATTCGACCATGCGCAGGCGCGCGGCGCCACCATCCATGCTGAACTGGTGGGCTTCGGCACGAACAGCGACGGCTGCCACGTGACCCAGCCGAACGCCGCCACCATGCGCCAGGCGATGCTGCTGGCGCTGGCCGACGCGGGACTGCAGCCATCCGATATCGGCTACATCAATGCGCATGGCACGGGCACGCAGCAGGGCGATATCGCCGAGTCGCAAGCCACGTTCGAAGTGTTTGGCGACCGCACGCCTATCAGTTCGCTGAAAAGCTATATGGGTCACACCCTGGGTGCCTGCGGCGCGCTGGAAGCGTGGATCAGCATCGAGATGATGCGCGAAGGCTGGTTTGCGCCCACCATCAATCTGCAGCAGGTCGACCCGCAATGCGCACCGCTCGACTACATCGCCGGCGAAGGCCGGGCCATCGAATGCGAGTACGTGATGTCGAATAATTTTGCCTTTGGCGGCATCAACACGTCGCTGATCTTCAAACGTTACCGGCCGTGAAGTTAGCTTGCGCTGGCGCAAGTGGCAAGTGTGGTTCCCTTTGTACTATCTTTAACTTATCGAGGAAAACAGCATGAAAAAAATGATGATCCTGGCGGCGCTGAGTGCGGCGCTGACGGTTGCCTTGCCGGCACAGGCAGGCGATACCAAACACATGATGTCGATCGCCAATGCGATGTCCGCCAACGACGCCCAGGCCCGCCTTGGCGACACCGTGAAATTCTATTTTGGCGACCAGGCAACGCCCCCGGTTGCCACGCGCATCAGCAGCGACAAGACCAGCCAGAAAACCAATGGCGTTGGCAAGTCGGCGGAAACCTCGTGCAACTGGGCCTTCCTGTCGGCCATGCTGGCGCTGCAAAAGCGCGCCCAGTCGGTGGGCGCCGATGCCGTCGTCAATATCGTCAGCAATTACAAAAACATCGAAAATTCCAGCGCCACGGAATTCGAGTGCCATGAAGGCACGATGATGACGGGCGTGGCCTTGAAGGGCGAGTTCGTGAAGTTAAAGGCAGGCAAGTAAGTAGCAGTAGCAGGAAGCAGCAGGGAAGTCCACCCCATCGGTAACCGGCGCAATCAGAGCAGCGATCGCGTCTGGAAGCCATTCCAATAAAAAGTAGAAAGAGAATATGCAAAAAGTATCGAAAACTGTCATCCTGGCCGGCGCACTGCTGGCATTGACCATGTTGCAAGGCTGCGCCACGCGCATCAAGGCATCGTCGACGACCAATCCGCCGCCGAGCGAGGCTTTCTCGTCGTTTGGCCGCATTGAAGTCAAGCCGACAGTCTTTGCCGAAGGCTACAAGGGCAACCAGGCCGGCATGGCGAAAATCGACGAGAATATCCGCAAGGACCTGGCCGAATCGCTGACCAGCTGGAATGCCGCTCCGGCCAATGGCCGCGTGCTGACCATCGAGCCTATCGTCGAAGAAATCCAGTTCAAGAGCGGCGCCAAGCGCGTACTGCTGGGACCATTGGCCGGCAGCTCGGGCGTGCGCATGCGCGTCATGATCCGCGACAACAAGGGTGCCGTGGTCGCAACGCCAGAGTTCTTCCAGCGCGCGGACGCGATGGCGGCCGGATTCACGTTTGGCGTGCACGATAACCTGATGCTGACCCGCATCGCCAACCTGACCAGCGCTTACATCAAGGCCAACTATGTACGTGCCGAAGGCGGCCCGACGGGCGCCGACAATAAAGCGGTCGAAGCAGCAATGACGAACTAGGACGGGCGCGGCGCGCAAGCGCCTGCAGACCTGCTGAGAATGGCAGCGACGGGTAACCGCGCTGCCATTTTTTTGCCGCATGCATGCTGGAAATTTGTGGCAGACTGCGCCTTTGCCTATCCCGAGCTTGTCATGCCACCAGCCTTGCCCAGTAACGGCGCCAGCATCTGGCTGCTCGATTCCCGCAGCATTGATCTTGCGCAGATCAGCCAGTATCAAACGTGGCTTGGTGCCGCGGAAGCGGCCCGCTACGCACGCTTTGTGCGGCCGTTGCGCCAGCGCCAGTTCCTGCTGGGGCGCGCGCTGCTGCGCGTAGCGATGGGGAAACTGCTGGAAGTGGCGCCGGAATCCATCGCGCTGGAAGAGAGGCCGGGCCAGGCGCCACTGCTGCTGTCGCCTGCGGAGGGGCCGCACTTCAGCATTTCGCACAGCGGCCACTGGGTCGCGTGCGCGTTGAGCGGTACTACGCGGCTGGGACTCGATATTGAGCTGCGCGACCCGCGGCGCGACGTGCTGGCGCTGGCCCGCCAGGCGTTTGGCGCAGATGTGGCCGCCGAGCTGGAAAGCATGCCGCTTGAAGCGCGGCTGGCGGCGTTTTACCAGTGCTGGAGCGAGGCCGAGGCGCGCTACAAGCTGGGCATGGACGCGGGCGCTTGCGCGACCTTGGCGCATGCCGAGCTGTCCATCGTGCTGTGCAGCGCGGCGCCGCTGGCGCAGGCGCCCGCCTTGATCGTGCAGGGTCTGGCGCCAGGCTAATTCCCCCGCACGACGATCTCCTGCGCCTTGGGCTCGCGCTGGCGCATGAAGCGCACGATGGAGTCGACGGTGACGACGTCGATCTGGCGCGTCATGCGGCGCTCGAACGGGTGATCGTCGAACGCGATATTCGCGCGGAACATGCGCGCGCCCAGGCGCGTGGCGGCGGGTATGCTCAGCGTTTGCGGGGCGTAGCTGGCGCTGCGCAGCCAGCCTTGCGCTTCGGCGCGCGTTTCGATCTTGCCAGGCTCGTTGCTGGCAGCGGCCAGGGTTTCCAGCACCCACTGGTTCGAGTTCTGGTACTTGGTGGAAAACGGGTAGGCCAGCATATTGTAGTGCGGCTCATGCAGGCGCTTGGGCGTGTTCGACGTCAGCAGGCGCACCAGTTGCTGCTGCGTATCCTGGCCGGGAACCAGGATCAGGGTTTCATACATGAACACATCATCCATGAAGAAATTGCCCAAGCCTTCGTTGTACAGCGACGATTGCGCCGTGCCGCATTCATTGAGTTCATGCACCACCAGCCAGCGGCCTTTCGGGTGGTCGCGCCAGGCCAGCGCCATGTGCGAATAGCGCAAGTTGTATTTCGACAGGTCTTGCCCGGCGCGCGCCACCAGCGCCACTTGCGCGCCCGAGGCGTCGAGCGCCTGCAGGGTCTTTTGCGCCAGATCCATCGATTTGACGAGAGTGGTCGCATCCGTTTGCTTTTCCTCGCACGAGCGTCCCGCATGGGCGGTACCGGCCAGGGCCAGGCTGATGAGAATCACGGTCAGGCGTTTCATGGGGTTCACGCTTTCGAATGGTGGAGAATCGCATTGCCGGCCGCATTCGGCACATAGGCGATGGCCTTGCCCGACAGCACCAGCATGTGTCCCGTCGAGACGGCCACCACCTTGATCACCGTGCCGGCCGCCAGCGACAGGCCTTGCGCAGCCTTCTGGCTCAGCTTGACGGAGGCTGTGGCGGCGGAGGACGCGCCCCTGGCCGCGCTTTTGAGCACGAGGACGCTGCCGTCGGCCGCGTCTTCCACCTTGTCGATGACGATTTCACCGGCGGCGGCCAGCACCGACATGGAGCCGACCAATACGATGGCTGAGGCCATGCTGGCGTTGTCGGAGGCGTTGGTGGTATCGGAGTTGGCGGCCTGGGCCAGCGGCGCCATGGTGGCGGCGCACAGCAGGGCGGTGGCGAGCAGATGTTTCATGGAATGTCCGTTCTTTATTGGTGATTACACTTTGGAGTGGTGCAGCAGCGCCTTGCCCAGTTCGTTCGGGATGAAGGCGATGGCCTTGCCGGAAAGAACCAGCATATGACCGGTAGACATCGCCACCACATTGACTACGGTGCCGGCCGCCAGCGACAGGCCCCTGGCCGCTTGCCCGCTCATCTGGATGGACGCGCCACCCGCTTCGGAGGCTCCCTTGAGCACGATGACGATGCCTTCGCCCACCGTTTCCACGCTGGCGACGACCACCTGGCCGGAGGCGACCAGCATCGACATGGAACCGGCGACGACCACGGCGGAACCTTCGCTGAGGTTTTGCGAGCCTTTCGACAGATTCTCGGAGGCGGCGGCGTGGACCAGGCCGGGAGCGGCCGCGGAGAGCGTCAACAGCGACAGGGACAAGCAGAGGGGCAGCAGGCGTTTCATGTGTTTCTCCTTCAAGTGTGCCAAGTGGCAACGCCATCATTGTAGACTGTGGGCAATTGGTCAATGAATACGCTACTCGTAGCGGGCAGGCATACCGCAGGTAGCATATTGCGCTACTTTTCTGCCGCCAGAATCGATGCTATTTTTATAAAGGAAGTGCATGCCGCAAACCCACGCCTTGATCGAAGCCTTGAAACGCCTGTTGAAAGCGCGCTCCGTCACGTATGCCGAGCTGGCCCAGCGCATCGGCGTGTCCGAAGCCAGCGTCAAGCGGATGTTTTCGCAGAAGCAATTTACCCTGCAACGGCTGGACCAGATCCTGGTCGCCATCGGCAGCGATTTCCAGCAACTGGCGCTGGCCGTGCAATCAGCCCAGGCCGCGCCGACCCTGATCACGGGGCTGACCTATGCGCAGGAAAAGGAAATCATCGAGGACACCCGGCTGTTCGTGGTGGCCGTCTCCGCCCTGAACTTGCTGCCGCTGGAACAGATCGTCGCCATCTATGACATCAGCGAAGCGCAAGCCGTGAAATACCTGCTGCGTCTCGACAAGATCGGTTTTCTGGAACTGCTGCCGAATAACCGGGTCAAACTGCTGGTGGCCCGCACGTTTGCGTGGATACCGAACGGTCCCATCCACACGTATTTCAAAAAGGAAGCCTATGGCGACTACTTGAATTCGCAGTTCGATGGCGAGACGGAATTGCTGCGCCTGGTGAACGTGATGCTGTCGAAGAAATCCACGGCCGCCTTGCTGGAACGCCTGAAGCAAGTGGCAGTGGAATTCTCGCAGCAACATCAGGAAGACGCGCGCCTGCCTGGCAATGAGCGCCTGGCCATCAGCTTCATGCTGGCGGCACGTCCCTGGATGCCGCAGACGTTCAAGGCGCTGCTGCGGCAGTAAGCTGACGAGTGCAGCGCTCAAGCGGCGGATATTGTGGCTAAGGTTGCTGCTTGTCGGTGCTGCCTTGTTCCTCTTTCATCTGCGACAGCAAACGCCAGGCGAAAAAGCCCAGCACGGCCACGCCCAGCAGAAGTGCGGCCCACAGGGCGGCCAGGCGCAAGCCTGCGCCGTCCGGCGTCTTCTCGATGGGAGCGTCGCTGGTCAGCGCCACCACCCTGGCTGCCGTGGCGACAGGCAGCGCCAGCAATTCCTCCTGCGTGAAGCCGGGCGCGACCTGCGACAGCGGCAACGCTGCCGGCGTTGCACCATTTCTGCCGAAGACCAGTTGATACGGCCCCTTGCCGCTGGCCAGGAACACCAGGCTTGCCGGTGTCCATCCCAGGCGCAAGACGGAGTTGATGTTCGGGTTCGTGCCGCTGTGATATTGCGGCCGGAGCACCCATTGCTCCGTTTGCACGACGGGCATGGCCAAGTCGCCGGAGACCCGTTCCTTGCCATCCATGCTGATACGGTAGAACGTCGTGTGGAGCAGTGGTTCGAATTCGGCGGCCTGCGTGGCGCGCGCTCGCGGGCCCAGATGCAGGCGCTGGCGCTGGCGCGGCGCTTCGCTTGCCGGGTGATACACGCCCAGAGTAACGGGCATGGACGTGTTGCCCTCAGCCAGCTGCAAGCCGATGCTGTCGGCGGGAATGGCGATCGGCGTGGCATACAGGCGCTCGTCGACGCTCTTGCCTGTCGTCCCCTTCAGCATGATGGTGGCGCGCGGCAGGGCAAGGGCCGTGACACTGACCTGCTGCGCGGCGATGCCGGCGAAAGTGATGGGATCGCCGTACTGCCAGCTCAGCCGCGCATAGCGGAAGGCACGCGGAGCGAATTCGATGCGGTCGTTGGCCAGGGTTTGCGTGTCGCTGTTGCGCAGCCAATTCAGGGTGGTGGTGGCGATGGCATCCCATTGTTTCAGGTCGTCGCTGACTTCCAGCAGTACTTGCGCATTGTAGTTATCGGTTCCTGGCGACAAGGTAAATTGCAGGGCGCCGATGCGGCTATCCTTGGCGGGCGGGCCCGCATCGAGGATCAACCCTTGCAAGCCCGGCGCCGCATCGAGCGTACTGCCGCCACGCGCCGTGACGGACAGCAGGCGGCCGTCATTGCCGGTCCGGATATCCACGTTGTCCAGTTCGTAGTAACCGATGTTCTTGCCGGTGACGGGAAAGATGCGCATGGCAAGCGTGTCGCGCTGCGTGCGCGATTGCGCGGGCGGGGCCGTCAGAGCGAAGGCCAGTGGCTTGCCGGTACTGTCGAACAGGCGCACGTCGGCCAGGCTGGCCGAGCGCGCATGCAGGTACACGTCGGTGGGGACGCTTATGCGGCTCAGGCCGGCACCGGGCTGCGGCGTCAACGCGATGCTCCAGCCGTAGTCCTGTGGCCTGTCCTGGCCAGGCGCGGCCAGCGCGGCGCCTGCCATCAACACGATGCCGAACATGAGTGTGCTTGTTTTCATGCTGCTCCCTGTTGCGGTTCGGCTGGCGCTGCTGCGGCAGCCTTGGGGAAGGGCGCCAGGTAGCCGATCAAGACCATCAGCAAGCCGACACCCACGAAGGATACGATGCGTTCGATGCCGCCCACGTTGGACAGGTCGATCAGGAACAGTTTCACAACTACCAGCCCCAGCAGCACGGCACCCATGCTCCATTGCTGGCGCCGCTGCTGGCGCGCCGCGTGGCGCATCAGCAGCAGGGCCGTGACGCTCCACACGAGCGACAGCATCGCTTGCACGAACTGCGAGGCCAGCATGGCGTCAAAGGTATAGGGCACGCCGACATAGTGCGACACCGTGCGCAGCAGCATCAGGTTGAACCACACATACAGCAAGCACGCGGCCACGACGGGCAAGCGCGCCTGCCACAGGGCGGGCAGCGGCAACTGCTTCGCCGGCAGCAAACGGTAGCTGGCAATGGCCAGCAGCACGGCAAAGCCCGTGCTCAAGTCCAGCGGATTGAGCAGCGGCAAGTAGGGCAGCGGCGCCATGGCGCCATCGTCGAAGATGTTCCACGCGGCGATCAGCAGCAGCGACCAGAGCGCACCCAGCGGTATCAGGGTGCGCTGGTACCACTCGGCAATCGGTGCCACCGGCCAGACGCCGGCACGGCAGCGGCGGATCAGCCAGGCCAGTACCAGCATCATGACCCAGGCCGGCAAGTAGCGGGCCCAGGCGGGGCTCACGCTGTCTTCATGCTGTGCCAGCCAGGCGTTGACATGCATGGCGCCCACGGGCCACAGCATCAGCCATGGCGCGGCCGTGCGCAGGGTATGCAAGAGCCGCAGCGCACGCACGTCGAGTTGCCAGCCGGCTTTCGGCCAGGCCTGCAGCAGGTATTCGCCGGCCGCCAGCGCGCCGGCCAGGGCCAGCCAGCTCAAGCCCGTCAGCAGATAGTCGCGCAGGTACAGTGCCAGCAGCAGGTTGGCGCTCCACAGGCCCAGGCCGAGCCAGGCGGCCACGGTGAACCAGCGCAGCTGCGGCCAATCGAGGCGCCGCGCCACAATGGCGAACACGGGTGTCGTGACGGACACGGCGATCAGGTACAGCGCCAGCCAGTGCTCGCCCGCGTACGGCTGCATGCTCAGGTCGCCGTCGATCAGGCGCAGCAGCCAGCTGGTGAACGGCACGAGGATGGCGGCAAACCACAGCAAGCCGCTCCAGACCAGCAGGGGACGCGCTGCCAGCGCCAGCAGCGCGTCGCCGCCGCGTGCGCGCAGCGCAAGGAAGCGGGCGCTGGCAAAGGCGGCGGCGCCCAGCAGCAGGGCGCTGAGGAAGGAGCCGTCGAACAGGTTGGCCGGATGCTGGTCCCAGGCCCAGCTGGCGCGGCTGAGCATGACCATGCCGGCCAGTACCTGTACGGCCAGCAGCAGGGCGCGCGGCGCATGCCATTGTTCGCGCCGCGCCAGCGCCGCCAGCAGGGCTGCTACCGCCAGCGCGCTGACGGTGAGCAGGTTCAGTTGCGTGGCGGCATCCGTGCGTAGCAGGATTTCGCTCCAGATGCCGCCCAGCAGCCAGGCCGTGGCGGCCGTCAGGAACAGCACGGACAGGCTGCTCATGAATTCAGGATGCAAATGGCTGGCGTGGCGGCGGAAATTGTAGGCCATCACCAGCGCGGCGGCCGCCAGCAGCGCGCAGCCGAGCCAGATGTTGGCTTGCAGGGCCGCTGCCGTATTGAGTCCCTGCATGGCGCCGAGGAAGGCCAGCCAGGCGGCCCCCTGCACCAGCAGGCCGAAGACCCAGGCCAGGGTCTGGCGCTGGCGCAAGCCGACCCAGACGATGCCCGCGCCTTCCAGCGCCCAGGCGGCGGACGTCCAGCGGCCATCGAGGGCGAACGGGATGGCCAGGGTGCCGAAGACGATGCCCAGCGCGAGGAAGGCTTCGGCCAGCAGTTTGAAACCTGCGCGGCGCCACAGGGCCACGGCCAGTCCCGTGTAGGTCAAGCCGCCGAGCAGCGCGGAAAACGCCAGGCCAAACTCGAAGTGCCGCACCAGGCCGTATTGCAGGCCCATGGCCGCCAGCGGCGTGCCAAACACGAGGGTGCCGTCCACATAGTGTTTCAAGCGCGGCGCCTGGCGCGCGCAGTAGGCAATCGCGATACCGATATAGAACAGCACGAACAGGATCAGGAACAGCTGCGTCGACAGGTAGTGCTCGGGCGTGTAGCGCAGCAAGCCCCAGGTGGTGGCAACGACAAAGGTAAAGCCAAAGCTCAGTATATTCAGGACGCGCCAGGCGCGTTTCAGGGCGATGGCGAAGACGCCCGCATTGAGCAGCGCGTAATAGCTGAACAGGCCGATATGGTTGCCGCTGCCCGTCGAGACGAGCAGGGGCACGGCAAAGCCGCCGACGATGCCGAAGACGGCCAGCCAGACGGCGTTTTGCAGCACGGCCAGCAAGCACGTGAACGCCGTCAGCACGAACAGCACGGCAAACGCCAGGCCCGCCGGGATCAGATCATACAGGCGGAAGGCGCCAAACGTCACCAGCATCAAGATCGCCAGCGCCGTGCCCTGCAGCGGCAAGCTGATGCCGGGGCGTTTGATGCGGATGCGCCAGGCCCAGGCCAGCAGGGCGATGTCGGCCAGCGCGATGCCTGCCAGGCGCAGCTCGATGGGCACGGTCACCTGCGCCGACACGTATTTGAGCAGGAAGCTGACGCCGAGGAACAGAATCATCAAGCCCAGCTTGGCAACCAGGTTACCCGTGAACAGCCAGTTCTTCGCCTTGGCAACGAGGCCGTCCGGGTGCGCGATCCAGGACGGAGTGTTGGGGGCAGCAGGGGCAGCGGGGGCGGGTTTGGCGGGAGCCTGTGGTGTGGGTGGCGATGGCTTCGGCGGCACGGGCGCGGCCGGCGCGGCCTTTGCCAGCTCGACCGGTTCGATCACGGCTGCCTTCGACACCTGCACCGGCGCCGGTGCAGGCACGGAAACGGGCGTCGGCACTGTTACTGGCGCAACGGCAGCGGGCACGGCAGGCGCGGCAGCTGGCGCTACGTCCTGGCCTTCCAAGGTTAGCAGGCGCTGCTGTATGCCGTCGACTTCCTTGCGCAGGCGCGCCGTCAGCAATTCCAGATCCGCCACTTTTCTGCGGTACTGCAGCACCAGCACGAAGCCGGTGATCAGCACGCCAAGGATGAACAGCGTTATCAATCCAAACATGGGTCAGCTTTCCTGGAGGGGCGGGGCGAAGACTCCGCAGTATGCGCACATTACCTTATTATCAAGAAATGGGCGTTTTTGTTGTGTAGGGGTAAGGCGTCAGGTGCGGGGCCAGCATGGCGCGGTGCGGCGCTTTCCGTATTGACGCTAAGCAAGATGGCGACATTCAGATTGTCGTGCGCAAGATAGTGCTGTATTTTAGCAATTCCTTAATTGCCGGTTCCCCATGCCATGAGTCAAAGCAGCCAGTTTTCCTTATTGTCGCAGCGCCGTTTCGGGCCCTTCTTCTGGACCCAGTTCTTTGGCGCCTTCAACGACAATCTGTTCAAGACGGCCCTGATGGTGATCCTCGCCTACGATGCGCTGAGCTGGACCACGCTCGACCCGTCCACCATCACCAATTTGATCCCCGGCCTGTTCATCCTGCCCTACGTCGTGTTTTCGGCCACGGCGGGCCAGCTGGCCGACAAGTTCGAAAAGGCGGGCCTGGCCCGCTTCGTGAAATGGATGGAACTGGCCATCATGGCCGTGGCCGCCGCTGGCTGGATGACGCACACCCTGTGGCTGCTGGTGGCCGCCGTGGTCGGCATGGGTGTACATTCGACCCTGTTCGGCCCCGTCAAGTATGCCTACCTGCCGCAGCAACTGAAACCCGAGGAATTGGTCGGCGGCAATGGCCTGATCGAGATGGGCACGTTTGTCGGCATCTTGCTGGGTGAAATCCTCGGCGCCGTGCTGATCGTGCACAAGCCGCTGGGCGTGGAATTGGTGGCCGGCGCGACGATTGCCGTGGCCGTGTTCGGCCTGATCGCCAGCTACCGCGTGCCGCGCACGCCCGCGCCCGAGCCGGACTTGACGGTGAGCCTGAATTTTGTCGCCGAATCGTTCCGCAATCTGAATTTTTCGCGCAAGAACCGTCCCGTTTTCCTGGCCATGCTGGGCAATTCGTGGTTCTGGTTTTACGGCGCGCTGATCCTGGCCCAGTTTCCCGTCTACTCGAAGGACTTCCTGCATGGCGACCACAGCGTGTTCGTGCTGCTGCTGACCGTGTTTTCCGTCGGCATCGGCACGGGCTCCCTGCTGTGTGAAAGGTTGTCCGGCCACAAGATCGAGATCGGCCTGGTGCCGTTCGGCTCCATCGGCCTGTCGCTGTTCGGCATCGACCTGTATTTCGCCAGCAATGCGTATGCGAATACGCAAGTGGTCGATGCGCTGGCGTTCGTTAGCCAGGCGGGCGTGCCGCGTATTCTGATCGACATCGTCATGATCGGCGTCTTCGGCGGTTTCTTCATCGTGCCCCTGTTCGCCCTGATCCAGACGCGCTGCGACCCGAAACACATTTCGCGCACGATCGCCGGCATGAATATTCTCAACGCCCTGTTCATGGTGGCGGCCGCCGGCGTGGCCATCGTGCTGCTGGGCAAGGGCTTTACCATCCCCGAACTGTTCCTCGTCACGGCGATCCTCAATGCGCTGGTGGCCGCCTACATCTTCTCGCTGGTGCCGGAATTCCTCATGCGCTTCCTCGCATGGATACTCATCCAGACCGTGCACCGTGTCAAAGTCGTCGATGGCGAGCGCATCCCGACGGAAGGGGCAGCCGTGCTGGTGTGCAACCATGTGAGCTATGTGGACGCCATCGTCATTATGGCGGCCAGCCCCCGCCCCATCCGTTTCGTCATGGACCACCGCATCTTCAAGATGCCGCTGATGGGCTGGATTTTCCGCACGGCCAAGGCGATCCCCATTGCGCCCGCCAAGGAAGATCCTTTCCTGATGGAAAAGGCTTTCATCGATATCGCGCAAGCGCTGCACGAGGGCGAGCTCGTGTGCATCTTCCCCGAAGGCAAGCTGACGCGCACGGGACAGATCAGCGAATTCAAGGGGGGCATCGCCAAAATCGTCGAGCGCAGCAAGGTGCCCGTGATTCCGCTGGCGCTGCGCGGCTTGTGGGGACATTTGTTGAGCCATCGCAATGGCCATTTGTTCGAGCGCGCCTTCAAGGCGGGCCTGCGCTCGCGTCTGTCACTGGCCGTCGGCGTACCCGTGGCGCCCGAGGCCGCCACGCCGGAGTTGCTGCAACAGAAGGTGCAGGAATTGCGCGGCAAGTGGAAGTAATCGCTACTGCGTCTGCGTAGCGGCCGCCGTCCGCTGCGCCAGGTGCTGTTCCAGCAGGGCGGCGATGGCGTCGAAGTCCACCGGTTTCGTCAGGTGATGGTCGAAACCGGCTTGCTCGGTCCGTGCGCGCGCTTCGCCCTGGCCCCAGCCTGTCAGGGCGATCATCAGCACGTCGCGCCCGTGCGCGCGCTGGCGGATCTGGCGCGCCGCTTCGTAGCCATCCATGTCCGGCATCCCCAGATCCATCACGACCAGTTGCGGCCACGCCAGCTCGACGGCCGCCAGCGCCTGCGCGCCGCCGTACGCGACCTGGGCCGCATAACCTTCGAGCTGGAACAGGCTTTGCAGGGAATCGGCCGCGTCGCGGTTATCGTCCACCACCAGCACTTGTACGGGCTGGCCCGCGCTCACGGGCGCGTCGTTCCTGGAGGCCGGCATGGCGGCCGGGGCGCCACCGGCGCTGGCCGGCAAGGTGACGATGAAGCGGCTGCCCCGCCCGGCGCCATCGCTGTAGGCCTCGATGCTGCCGCCATGCATTTCGGCAAATTGGCGCGCCAGACTCAATCCGATGCCCAGGCCACTTTTTATCTGGCCTGTCACCGTGCGTCCCTGTTCGAACATGGAAAAGATGCGCGCAATGGTATCCGGGTCGATGCCGATGCCATTGTCTTCGACCATCACTTGCAACTGGCCCTGCGCCAGGCGCGCCGTCATGTTGATGTGTCCGCCGTCCTGTGTGAACTTCACGGCATTCGAGACGATATTGGAAAAGATCTGCACCACCCTGGCATAGTCGGCGTGCAAGGTCACGGCATGTGGCGGCAATTCCAGCGTGAGGCCGATGTGCCGGCTGCTGGCCGCAGGCTGGCACAGTTCGATGACATGCTCGAGCACTTGCTGCAGCTCAAATTCCTTGCGCTGCAGCACTACCTTGCCGCTGGTGATGCGCGCCACGTCGAGCAAGTCATCCACCAGCCGCGTCAGGTGCGTCACCTGGCGCTCGATCACGTCGCTCAGCTTGCCGACCTGCTCCGATGCGGGAAACAGGTGCTTGAGCAGGGCCACCGACGACTTGATGGGCGCCAGCGGATTGCGCAGTTCATGCCCGAGGCTGGCAATGAATTCATCCTTGCGCCGCTGCGTCTCGCGCACCTGGTACTGGCGCTGGCGCGCGCGCAGCATGGCGTGGGCCGAGGTGATCAGGGTCAGGATGTGGACGGGGCGTTCCAGCAGGGTCAGGTTGCCCAGGGTGGCAATGGCTTGCCGCAAGGGCAGGGAATCGAGCCGCGCGTGCGTCAGCACGGTGATCGGCAAGTCGGACCAGTCCGGCTGCTGGCGGGTATAAGCGTCGAGCACGGCGTAGACGCCCGCATGCAAGGCCTCGTCCACCGTCAGCACGCCGCCGGCGCCCAGCGCCAGCTGCTCGGCCAGTTCGCCGGGCGAGCGGCAGGCGTGGCTGGCGATGGCGCTGCCTGCCAATACCGTGCCGGCCAGGGCGGCATCCTGGCCGGCAGGCGCGTAGATCAGGATGCGCAGCTCCATGGCTGTCCTAGGGAAATGGCGTGCCGCCGATGGTGGGCAAGCCCGACAGGATGCCGTGAAAACCGGCCAGGGCCGGGCCGATGCGCACGCCCTGCGGGCTGATGTCGAAGCGGCGGATGCTGCGCTCGTGCGCGCTGCCCCGTTTCTTGAAGACGGAAATGGCTTGCCGCACTTCGCCTTCCGTTTCGTAGTAGCGCAGCATGATGACGCTGTCGGCCAGGTAGCTGGCGTCGGCCGCCGTCGTCATCGAGGTGCCCAGCATGTTTTGCTGCACGCCGACGAGCAGGGTGGCCACGCCGTGCTGGCTCAGGTAATTGAGCAGTTCGTGCAGGTAGGTGCTCTGGAAACGTTCATCGGGCACGGCATGCATGTAGCCGTTCAGGCTATCGATGACGATCACCCTGGCGCCCCGCTGCGCCGCGTCGACCACGGCCTGGGCGAATTCGCCCGGAGTCAGTTCGGCCGGGTCGATCTGCTGGGCACTGAGCAAACCCGTGTCGAGCGCGGCCTGCAGGCGCATACCCACGCTGTCGGCCCGGGTCAGCAGCTTGCTGCGCGCTTCCTCGAACAGGAACATGGCGCACGGTTCGCCTCGCTCCGTGGCCGCGTGAACGAATTGCGCCGCCAGGGTGGACTTGCCGCTGCCGGCGGGGCCGGAAATGAGCGTGCTCATGCCTTCTTCCAGGCCGCCGCCTATCATGGCGTCGAGCTCGGGCACGCCGCTCGACAGGCGCCGATGGCCGCCATCGCGGCGCGTGTCGGCCGCCACCAGGCGCGGAAAGACGACCAGGCCCTCATGGGCGATCTTGTAGTCGTGCGTGCCGCTGCGAAACGGCACGCCCCGGTATTTCACCACGCGCACACGGCGCCGGTCAGTGCCGTAGTCCTGGTTTTGCAGTTCCAGCGAGATCACGCAGTGGGCCACGCTACGCACTTGCAAGCCGTCGTCGAGCGCGGAACGGTCATCGATCAGCATGGTGGTGCAGTGCCGGCTGGCCATGTATTGTTTCAGGGCCACGACCTGGCGCCGGTAGCGCAGCGGGTTTTCCGCCAGCAGTTGCAGTTCGGACAGCGAATCGAGCACGAGGCGGGCCGGGCGGTGCTTTTCGATGGCGGCCAGGATGCGCTGGTTGGTCGAGGCCAGTTCGATTTCCGACGGGTGGAAGATGGTGTACTGGCGCTCGGGGTCGAGCATGTCGTCGCTGGGCGCCACTTCTTCGATGGCGATGCCGGCCAGGTCCCAGCCGTGCGACAGGGCGGCGGCGCGCAGCTCGATCTCGGATTCGGCCAGCGCGATATACAGCACGGGCACGCCGCTGCGCACCCCTTCGGCCAGAAACTGCAGCGCCAAGGTGGTCTTGCCTGTGCCGGGCACGCCTTCGACCAAATACAGGCGCTCGGGCAGCAGGCCGCCCGTGAGAATGGCGTCGAGGCCGGGCACGCCCGTCGACAGCAGCGCGTCCAGGCCGCCCGCGCCATCGTGTTGCGCCAATCCATGAGCTTGTGCCGTCATCATCGCACCCCGCTTCGCCACGCCGTGGCCAATATAGTAGCGCGTCTGCCGCGGCATGTCTTTTCGATACCATTGGTAAATAATTATTCCGTCGCGCCTGCCGCGTGGGGCGGTGTTGCGTCCGCGTTGGTCAGTTCAGCAAAGAAATCTTGACCCTGCTACAGTATTCACTCAATCCACCTTTTCCGCATTGCCATTTTTGCCACCGTACGCCAGCTTCGTAGCTGACTTTGCTGGCGCGCCGCTGCTGTAGCTGTCTTTACTTTGTTGCCTCATTGATAATTTAATCCGCTTGATGGTTACTATGTTTCAATTGTAACGATGCTTGACGATTTTAGAATGATCGTTCATTCTTTGATCTGCGTTAATAAATTTAGTCATTTCTAACGACACTAGCCAGCTTCTTTTTCAGAAAGTCCAAGATGCAACCAACCTTTTCCCTGACGTCGCCGCGTACGAGCGGCGCTATTGCCGTTCTGTGCGCCACTGTAATCATGGCCGGCTGCAGTAAAAAACAGGAAGCACCTCACGCGCAGCAAGCGCCACAGGTGGTCGTGTTTACTGTTAATCCGGCCGCGTTGCCGATGAGCGCCGAATTGCCCGGCCGTACGAATGCCTACCAGGTCGCCGATGTGCGCCCGCAAGTCGGTGGCTTGATCCAGAAGCGCCTGTTTGTCGAAGGTAGCGATGTGAAAGCGGGCACGGCCCTGTATCAGATCGACTCGGCCACGTACCAGGCGGCCGCCAATTCGGCCAAGGCCGCGCTGTCGAAAGCCAAGGCCAACCTGCTGACGGCTGGTCCGAAAGCGTCGCGCTACAAGGAACTGGTCGCCATCGAAGGCGTGAGCCGCCAGGAATACGATGATGCCGTCGCCGCATTCGAGCAAGCGAAGGCAGACGTCGAGTCCGCCACTGCGGCGCTGGAATCGGCGAACATCAACCTGCGCTACAGCACCGTGACGGCGCCGATCAGCGGCCGCACCAGCCGCTCGACCGTGACGGCCGGCGCGCTGGTGACGGCGGGCCAGGCCGAAGCGCTGACCACCGTGCAGCAACTCGACCCGATCTATGTCGACGTGACGCAGTCGAGCACCGACCTGCTGCGCCTGAAGCGCCAGATGGCCGACGGCTCGCTGAAGAAAGTGGGCGAAGGCCAGGCCAAGGTCGACCTGATTCTGCCGGACGGCAGCAAGTACGGCGAATCGGGCAAGCTGCAGTTTTCCGGCGTGACGGTCGATCCGACCACCGGCAATGTGATCCTGCGCGCGCTGTTCCCGAACCCGAAAGGTGAATTGCTGCCAGGTATGTACGTGCGTGCGCAGCTGGAAACGGGCGTCGATGAGAAAGCCATTACCGTGCCGCAAGTGGGCGTGACGCGCAACCAGAAGGGCCAGGCTACCGCCATGATCCTGAACAAGGAAAACAAGGTCGAGCAGCGCGTGCTGACTACCAGCGGCACCGTCGGCACCAACTGGCTGGTGACGTCCGGCCTGGCCGCAGGCGACCGCGTGATCGTGGAAGGCTTGCAAAAAGTCAAGCCAGGCGCCCCAGCCGTTGCCGTACCGGCCAAGGCCGAAGCCGCTCCTGCGCCCGCCGCTGCCGCTTCTGCCGCAGCATCGGCTGCCAGCGCCCACTAATTCAGGAGAATATTAATGGCCCGTTTTTTCATTGACCGCCCGATTTTTGCCTGGGTGGTCGCGATCGTCATCATGCTTGCCGGCGTGATTTCGATCCTCAGCCTGCCGATCGCGCAGTACCCGAGCATCGCTCCGCCGTCGATTTCGATCAGCGGCTCTTACCCTGGCGCCTCCGCCAAGACCGTGGAAGATGCGGTCACCCAGGTCATCGAACAAAAGATGAAGGGTATCGACGGCTTGCGCTACATGTCTTCGTCGAGCGATGCGACTGGCGGCATCAGCATCACGCTGACGTTTACCAGCGGCACCAATCCCGACATCGCCCAGGTGCAGGTACAGAACAAGCTGCAGCTGGCCACGCCGCTGCTGCCGACGGCTGTCACGCAACAAGGTCTTGTCGTGTCGAAAGCGACGAAGAACTTCCTGATGGTGTTCGGCTTCATTTCCGAAAACGGCAAGATGGACCAGACCGACTTGAGCGACTATGTGGCCGCCAATGTCGTCGATCCGCTGAGCCGCGTTCCTGGTGTGGGCGATGTGACGCTGTTCGGTTCGCAGTACGCGATGCGTATCTGGCTCGACCCGGCCAAGCTGCAAAGCTTCAACCTGACCCCGGCGGACGTGATCACGGCCGTGCAGGCGCAGAATGCGGAAGTGTCGGCCGGTGAACTGGGCGGCACGCCGTCCGTCAAGGGCCAGCAGCTGAACGCCACCGTCTCGGCGCAAAGCCGCTTGCAAACGGTGGAGCAGTTCGGCGCCATCTTGCTGAAAACCACCACCGAGGGTGCCATGGTGCACCTGAAGGACGTGGCCAGCATGGAACTGGGCCGCGAGAACTACAACACCGTGGCCCGTTACAACGGCCATGCGGCGACCGGCGTGGCGATCAAGCTGGCGACGGGCGCCAATGCGCTCGATACGGCCAATGCGGCGAAAGCCATGCTGGGCAACCTGAGCAAGCAATTCCCTGAAGGCATGAGCTACCAGGTGGCGTTCGACACGACCCCGTTCGTGAAACTGTCGATCGAAGAAGTGGTGAAAACCCTGGTCGAAGCCGTCATCCTGGTATTCCTGGTGATGTATCTGTTCCTGCAAAACTTCCGCGCCACCCTGATCCCGACCATGGCCGTGCCGGTCGTGCTGCTCGGTACCTTCGGCATCCTGAATGCGTTCGGTTACTCGATCAATACCTTGACCATGTTCGCCATGGTGCTGGCCATCGGCCTGCTGGTCGATGATGCGATCGTGGTGGTGGAAAACGTCGAGCGCGTGATGAGCGAAGAGGGCTTGTCGCCGCTGGAAGCGACGCGCAAGTCCATGACGCAGATCACGGGCGCGCTGGTCGGTATCGCCATGGTGCTGTCGGCCGTGTTCGTGCCGATGGCTTTCTTCGGCGGTTCGACGGGCGTGATCTACCGCCAGTTCTCGATCACGATCGTTTCGTCGATGGTGCTGTCCGTCGTCGTCGCGCTGGTGTTTACTCCAGCCTTGTGCGCGACGTTGCTGAAACCGGTCGAAAAAGGCCATCACGCGACGAACAAGGGTTTCTTCGGCTGGTTCAATCGCAGCTTCGATAGCAGCAGCAACAAATACCAGGGTATGGTCGGCAGCATGATCCGCCACCGCGCCCGCTCGATGCTGTTGTACGTCATCCTGCTGGCCGGCCTGGTATTCGTCTTCATGCGCCTGCCGACCTCCTTCCTGCCGGAAGAAGACCAGGGCATCCTGTTTACGCAGATTCAATTGCCGACGGGCGCCACGCAAGAGCGCACCCTGAAAGTGATCGAGCAGGTCGAAGACCACTTCATGAACAGCGAGAAAGACAACGTCGCTTCCGTGTTTGCCGTGGCAGGTTTCAGCTTCGGCGGTAACGGCCAGAATACGGGTATCGCCTTCGTGCGCCTGAAAGACTGGTCGCTGCGCAAGGACGTGGCGCAAAAAGCGCCGGCCGTGGCCGGCCGCGCCATGGGCAAGCTGTTGCAGATCAAGGATGCGATGGTGTTTACGTTCGCCCCGCCTGCCGTGCTGGAACTGGGTAACGCCACCGGTTTCGACATGCAGCTGCAGGATATCGGCGGTGTCGGCCATGACGCCCTGATGGCGGCGCGTAACCAGTTGCTGGGCATGGCGTCGCAAAATCCGGCCATGGTCGGTGTGCGCCCGAACGGCCAGGAAGATACGCCGCAGTACAAGATCGACATCGACCAGCAGAAAGCTACCGCGCTGGGCCTGCAGATCTCGGAAATCAACCGCGTGCTGAGCGTGGGCTGGGGTAGTTCGTATGTGAATGACTTCCTCGACCGCGGCCGTGTGAAGAAAGTGTTCATGCAAGGTAATGCCGAATCGCGCATGCTGCCGGAAGACTTGAATAAATGGTTCGTGCGCAATGGCGCTGGCCAGATGGTGCCGTTCTCGGCCTTCGCCACGGGCAAGTGGATCTACGCTTCGCCACGCCTGGAACGCTACAACGGCTTGCCGTCGGTGGAGATCCTCGGTACGCCGGCGCCGGGCCAGAGCACGGGCGCCGCCATGAACGCGATGGAAGAAATGGTGGCCAAGCTGCCGCCTGGCATCGGCATGAGCTGGACCGGCGTGTCGCTGGAAGAGCGCGAATCCGGTTCGCAGACGCCGCAGCTGTACGCGCTGTCGCTGCTGATCGTGTTCCTGTGCCTGGCCGCGCTGTATGAAAGCTGGTCGATTCCTTTCTCGGTGCTGCTGGTGGTACCGCTGGGCGTGATCGGCGCCGTGCTGGGTACGTGGTTCTTCGGCCTGTCGAATGACGTGTACTTCCAGGTGGGCTTGCTCACGGTGGTGGGCCTGTCGGCGAAGAATGCGATTCTGATCGTCGAATTCGCCAAGGAAATGCAGGAATCGGGCATGTCGCTGCTGGACGCGACCTTGCATGCGGTGCGTCTGCGTCTGCGTCCGATTCTGATGACCTCGATCGCTTTCGGTCTGGGCGTGCTGCCACTGGCGATTTCCAGCGGCGCCGGTTCCGGCAGCCAGAACGCCATCGGTATCGGCGTGCTGGGCGGCATGTTGACGGCCACGTTCCTCGGTATCTTCTTCGTGCCGGTGTTCTTCGTGCTGGTGCGCGGCTTCTTCTCGAAGTCGGACGCGCCCACCACGCCGGCGACGCCTGGCTCGCCAGCCGTCACGCTTTCTAAGGATGCGCATTAATATGAAAAAAACGCTACTCTCCATGGCGGCACTGGCCTTGCTGGCCGGTTGCAGCCTGGCTCCCACGTACGAGCGTCCGGCAGCGCCGGCGCCCACGGCGTGGCCGACCGGTCCTTCCTACAAGGCCGACACGTCCGCCGCCGACGCCAAGCCGGTGGCGGACGTCGCCTGGCGCGAGTTCTTTGCCGATGCGCGTTTGCGCCAGGTACTGGAACTGGCGCTGGCCAACAACCGCGACCTGCGCGTCTCGATCCTGAACATCGAGAAGGCGCGCGCCACCTACGGCATCGAACGCGCCGCCCTGATCCCGACCCTGTCGGCCTCGGGCGGCCAATCGGCCACGCGCATTTCGAAAAACGCCAGCCCGACGGGCGAAGCGTCCATCAATCGCCAGTACACGGCGAACCTGGGCGTGTCGGCGTACGAGCTGGACTTCTTCGGCCGCGTGCGCAGCCTGTCCGACAGCGCGCTGGAGCAATATCTGGGCACGGAAGAAGCACGCCGTGCGCAGCAGATCAGCCTGGTGGCCGAAGTGGCCAGCACCTATCTGAACCTGGTGGCCGACCAGCAGCGCCTGCGTGTGGCGCAAGACACCTTGAAGAGCCAGCAGTCGTCGTATGACCTGGCCGTGCGCCGCTTCAGTGCGGGCGCCACCTCGGGCCTGGACAAGTACGATGCCCAGACCAGCGTGGAATCGGCCCGGTCCGACGTGGCCGTCTACACGAGCCAGGTAGCGCTCGACCAGAACGCGCTGGTGCTGCTGGTGGGCGGCCCTGTGCCGGCCGACCTGCTGCCGCAAGGCGAGTTCGGCGCCGTGACGGCGCTGGCGGACATTCCGTCCGGCGTGCCGTCGGACGTGCTGCAACGCCGTCCCGACGTGCTGGCGGCCGAGCGCACCTTGCGCTCGGCCAACGCCAACATCGGCGCGGCGCGCGCGGCTTTCTTCCCGCGCATTTCGCTGACGGCGACGGCGGGCTCGGTCAGCGACAACCTGTCCGGCCTGTTCAAGGGCGGCAGCGGCACCTGGAGTTTCCTGCCGCAGATCAGCTTGCCGATCTTCGATGGCGGCGTGAACCGCGCCAACCTCGATATCGCCAAGGTGCAGCGTGAAATCTCCGTGGCGCAATACGAAAAGGCGATCCAGGTCGCCTTCCGTGAAGTGTCCGATGCGCTGGCCCAGCGCGGCACCATCGACGAGCGCCTGCAGTCGCAGGTCTCGCTGGTCGAGGCGTCGACGAAGAGCTACACCATCCACGACGCGCGTTACAAGCAGGGCGCCGAGTCCTACCTGAACGCCCTCGTGGCCCAGCGCGCGCTGTACACGGCGCAGCAAAGCCTGATCACGGCGCGCCTGGCCAAATCGACCAACCTGGTCACCCTGTACAAGGTACTGGGCGGCGGTTGGCAGCCTGAGCAGACAGCCGTCGCGGCGGCTGGCGGCGCCCAATAACCACGGGGACGCCGACGCCGGCCTTGCCCTTGTCCGCAGGGGCAGGGCCGGCGCGCTACTGGAAAATCATGAACCAAGTTGAAAAGAAGCATCCGGACCCGGAGCGCGCCAACACGCGGCGCAAGCAGGTGCTCGATGCGGCCGAAAGCTGTTTCAGCCGCCGCGGCTTTCACGGCGCCAGCATGGCCGAGATATCGAAAGCGGCCGGCATGAGCGCGGGCCACATCTATAATTATTTTGACAGCAAGGATGCGATCATCGCCGCCTTCGTCATGAAGAACACCGAGCGGGTGTCGAACCTGATGCAGGATCTGGCGCAGCGCGAAGACCCGCTGCAGTCCGTGATCGACAATGCGGGCGAGCACGTGCTGGAAAGCCTGGACCCGAAAACGTGGGTGATGCCGCTCGAGATTTTTGCCGAGGCCTCGCGCAATCCGGTGATCGCCGAGATGCTGCGCTGCGCGGACGTGCGTTCACGCCAGCAGCTGCTCGCCATCATCCGCGACGCGCGCATCAAGCGCGGTTTGCCCGCCGGTGAGGAGATGCTGGAAGGGCGCCTGAACGCCATGATCGCCATGTACCAGGGCTTGCCCGTACGCCTGGTGCACAATCCAGACGTCAAGGTCGAACCGCTGATCGCCGGTTTCCGCATCGTCCTCACGGCGCTGCTGCTGAGCGAATAGGGCGCCTGGACGGGGCATGCAAAAAAGTTTGCGCAGTTCGATATGAATCATGCGCAAAGCATGGCAAAAACCTAAAAGCGTCTGCTATAATTCCCACCTCGTCGGGGCGTAGCGCAGCCTGGTAGCGTACATGCATGGGGTGCATGGGGTCGGAAGTTCGAATCTTCTCGCCCCGACCATTAGATTCAAGGACTTACGGCGCAAGCTGTATAGAAACCCAGTACTGTATATTATACGTTTGTATAATATCGGTGCTGGGTTTTTCCGTTTACGCGACGTATGACCAAGCAAGCTTTGCTTGGAAAGTCAGCATGTCTCACCGTAATCCTTTTGATGTTATTTCATCCACCGTTGATCTGGATGATTCGGCAGAGCACGGTGATGCTCAATGCTTTATGGTCAGCGCCCTGGCGCGTGTGATCGAATGTCTGCCCCTTATCGCGCAATCTTCTGTTTTGGTTGCTAAGCGATATTTTGAGGGCGCGGCAACGGATAGCGAGGCCTTAGCTGCCCGGGCGATGCTTTGGGAGGCCATCCGTGGGCGCGATATGTCGGATGACCCTGATGTGTTGCGTATCAGAGCCACGATTTGTGCGCTGCATGGCATGGATGCTGAAGCTCCTTGCGACAAGTTGACATACTTTCTGACGTTTTGGGAGCGCAGCGGCCTCAGCATGATCGAGCTGGCTGGAGCGATGTTCGACACATACGGCGTTGTTTATCACGACGCTTGATCGGCAGCGGCGACATATGCCGAATGCGTCAGAACTATGTCTGCTGCGGAGCGGAAGCAGCCGCGACTACTTGCGAAGGTCGGGTTTTATTCAAGCCAGGGTAATGTTATCGGGATCTCGGAAACATCCGCAATCACTTCCTTGATGTAGATTCCGTGGTCTTGCCTGACGTGTGCACCCGGCGCTTTTGAATGTCGCTGCGGTTCTCGCCGTGCCGTGCCGCATCCTTGGCCGCCAAGGCCCGGATATCACGGAATACCACGTCATCCTTCATACCAACGCACTCCTTTGCGCGCTCCCACATCGAACCAAGGCCCAAGCTGGTGGCGGTGCTGCCTGGCAGCGTGGCCGTCAGCGCGTGTGCCGCATGGCCGTACTGCACCACGGCGCCGTCAGGATAGTGCGTGGTGTGGATGCTGTCGCTCGATTCGGCTACGTCAAATTCCTGCGAGTACAGCACCGGCAAGATGAGGCCGCGCGACAGGCCACAGCCTGTGGCAAAGACGATGACCTGTTCGCCCACGGTGGGCGCCGACCAAGTGCGCGTGCTGCCCGTGGCCCATCTCAGCCATTCCGTGGTGAGTGTCGGCCCGAGCCGCACGCGCGCCTTGACCCCTTTGACCTCGGCAATGGTGCCCAAGCGGATCAAGTTTTACAGCGACCGGGTGAGGTCGGAAAGGTCGGCGTTCATGCAGTGCATGTTGCCGAAGTCCGCGTGCGGATGCACGACGGGGGCGGGTTGATAAGCGAGTTAATGCCGATGAAGGTACGTAATAGTCCTTCGGATTTTTTCAGAATGAATCGGATTTTATTGGTGTAATTTATAAGAGGCACTGAATGTGTAAGTTTTCCAATATTATTAAATCGTTTTCTACTGATTTTTGGCGAGGTCCCGCCCTGAATTTGGAATTACTATTGTAATAAATAATAGCTTCTTTTCCCAATTCTATGCATTCGACAATATTTTCTTCTAGGCTTTCAACTTTCGATCCTGTTGCTATAGAGTTTTGAATCCTTTGAACTTTTTTTCTTAATATTTCTGCTTTTCCTCTAATTTCATCGTTGTAATTCATTGTTGAATTTTTCATTTCTCCCGTTTCTAACTTTTCGCTTCTGAAATCACGTCTTAATTGTGTGATCTCTGCCATCAATACTTGAAAATACCCTTGTGGATCGGGCTGGCCGTTTTCTATTATTTTTGCTGGGCTTGAGAGTTCAAGTAATTTTATTAAGGAATTCACATTGTACGGTTTCCCGGCTGCATCTCGAGTAGAGCGTATGGCATCAGAGATCGATTTCTGATCTTCTAAAACTTCTCTGTATCGTAGTGTCTTATGATAGGTTGTATAGCGAATCGGAGCGATGTCGAAAATATCTTGTGTATCTGCATCTTTAACCAGAATTGTTGGTTTATCAAATGCTTGGCGCAAACCAAGTTCAAACAATACGTTCGGATTTCGACTGCTAAGATCACATATAGCCATAGGCGAGTGAACAACCCTCTTCAAAATATCAAGATGTATTAAATTGCTTTCTTTAACATCGTCAGCTCTAGTTGCCTTATAACCAGCGATTTGGCATGCTGGTTTGAAAATATCTTCATAAACTTTGGCGAAATGTCCGGAATCATATCCCAATTGATCTGATATTGGCATAATTACAAAACATTCTTCTGGTAAGGAAGTTTCCTCAATATCTTGAGGAGTGCTAATTTGTGCGTGTTTTTTGGCAGTCATAGTGAAAATTCCGAGTTGATGATATTTCAGTGTATCAACTTGGTTGTTTTATGGCAATTATTTTATAGTTCGTATAACTATTTTTCATCTCGCCTTCTGTTGTTTTATTGTGAATTTCTTAATAAAATTGTGTGTGTGTTGTTCAGGTAGTGCGATGCTCGCTATGTATATGATCTGATCAGGTAGATGAAAATCTGCCATTTTCAATTTTCCCTAAGAACTTTGCAGGTGATGCAGCAAAGAATGGCGTACCAACTTCCATTCCAACATATTCAGTCCTAGTAGCGGTCGCCTCGGGTATTGGTAGATGACTTCCTTCTTGTCTACTCGCTCGTGCTGGCCGAACTGATGCACGCGCGCCACCCGCGCCACCCAGCCAAAGAAACCAACTTCGATCTGGTCGCTGGTCGCCTTTATTTCAAGTGCTTGGCGGTACGAATCTTGGCAAACATCGCCGCCTTCTGCCGCTTGATCCGCCCATTCTTGCCCTTGAATTCCTTGCGCCGCTTGCGTGCCGGGTAGGCGGTACCGTCCGGCGCCTGCTGCGCCTTGATGCGCTGCGCCTGGCTGCGGCGCAGGTCGATGGCCACCTTGTGATTGATGGCGCGGCGCTGGGCTGGCTGCAGCTTGGCCAGCAAGGCGCCGGCCCAGGCTTCCAGTGCATGCAGGTCGTCACTCATGCTGTCGCCTCGGGCGTGCGCCATTCGGCCAGCAGGGTCTCGCCGTCATACAGCTTCCAGAACTCGTCCGCATAGGCGGGCATGTGCTGTATCTCGGCCAGGTGCTGGATGTCCAGTCGGAAGGTTAGGGCAACATTCGCCAGTTGAAATTTCCGATGAGTAGTTGCAGTTAAAGTGCCAAATCTAAAAAGTTACAAGGACACATTCTCTGTCACTGCTTTCATAAAACCTGATCTCATATTCTCTGGAAGGGTAGTTCTCTGCCTGGACTTCAATAGCGACCATCGGCCGTTCATGTCCGGGCAATGCGTTTGCCGCATCGGAGACGGCGGAAACAGACACAAGGCGAGGGGATTGAATTTTCCCCCAAGATTTGACTGCTGCCAGACCAATCACATTCTCGTGTGATAACGCCATGCAAACAAGGTTGTTCCAAGTCTTGGCGTCATCTTGCTGATAGGCATCAATTAACCGGTAGGCGTTCGCCAAGAGTTTTTCTGTTCCTGGCGGTGTGGTTGCATGCATGCTGATAGGTGGCTTATTGCTCGCACATCCGCAACACAACGTGGCGAGTAAAATAACGATATTTTTTTTCATAGTTGGGTACTAAGGATAACTGTAAATGTGGCTGCGTTTGGCCGGTACCGGCCAATATCACGCGACTCTAACTCATTTGATAACTGATGTCAGTTGAAGTTTGCATTGAAGCATCTTAGTTTTTTTCCATGTGACGCAGCAGCGATTCGCGTATCAACGTCCTATCCGGTTCACTCAAGCCCAGAAACGGCCGCTCCGGGTACTTGTAGACGGGCCCCTTTTTTTGGTAACGCGGTCGGGCTGGCCAAATTGATGCACATGCGCCACGCGCGCCACCCAGCCAAAGAAGCCGACGTCGATCTGGTCGCCTGTCGCCTTCACTTTCAGGTATTTGGCTGTGCGAATTTTGGCGAACATGGCCGCTTTCTGCCGCTTGATCCGCCCATTCTTCCTCTTGAATTCCTTGCGCCGCTTGCGTGTCGGATACGCGGCGCCATCAGGCCCCTGCTGTGCCTTGATGCGCTGCGTCTGGCTGCGGCGCAGGTCGATGGCGACCTTGTGATTGATGGCGCGACGCTGGGCCGGTTGCAGCTTGGCCAGCAGGGCGCTGGCCAAGGTTGCCAAAGTGTGCAGGTTGCCGCTCATGGCGTTGCCTCGGGCGTGCGCCATTCGGGCAGAAGTGTCTCGCCGTCATACAGTTTCCAGAACTCGTCCGCGTAGGCCGGCATGTGCTGTATCTCGGCCAGGTGTTTGATGTCGAGGCGGCCCACCTCGCCGGTCTTGACGGCCACGCGTTCGGTCAGGTCCAGCTTGATGGAAATATCGACCGTTTCGTGGTTATTAAAATCGACCTCGAAGGCGATGCCGTGCTTGCGCCTTTCTTCGTTGGCCATCAGGTCGAGCTGGTGGACTTTCAGCCAGGCGATCAGGGCCACCACATTGCCCTCGTCGGCGAAGACCAGCAGGCGGTCATGGTTGCGCTGCAGGGCGGAGATGGCGGCGGCCATACGCGCCAAGGAAGTTTCGACACGGTGCGCATCACCGCGCCGAGCCGCCCCAGTCCTCACATCGATAAAAAAGCTTGACCTTCCAAGTGTGTCAGGTCGGATAAAGGCGATGGGAGTTGTTTCAGCTCAACAAAACCATGTCGACTCCAGTCGCGAAAGGCACAATGATGAAAGTCACACCAATAATTCTGATCCCCGCAGTGCTGGTCACCGCGCTTGCCGTCAGCGGATGCAAGCAGACGGCATCGCCTGCCGCTGCGGCCAAGCCGCCCAGCGTTCCCGTTGCCGAAGTGGTCGTTCGCCAGGCAACACCCTACGTCGAGTTCAACGGCTCGCTGACCGCCGTCAAGCGGGTTGAGTTGCGCCCGCAGGTGGCCGGCTACCTGCAGGACGTGAGCGTG
Source organism: Janthinobacterium sp. TB1-E2 (assembly GCF_036885605.1). Lineage (NCBI taxonomy): Bacteria > Pseudomonadati > Pseudomonadota > Betaproteobacteria > Burkholderiales > Oxalobacteraceae > Janthinobacterium > Janthinobacterium aestuarii. The sequence continues at coordinate 4,902,538 of NZ_CP142523.1, read as the reverse complement.
CCGGAAGGCCGCTTTGTCGAGAAGGGCAGCAAGCTCTTTGTGATCGATCCGCGCGTGTTCCAGGCTGCGGTGCATGCCGCCACAGCGCGCTTGCGCGAGGCTGAGGCGGCGTCGATGCTGGCCCAGGCCGAGCATGAGCGGGCCGAACAGATGTTCGCCACGAAGATCGTCGCGCGCGACCGTCTCGACGTGGCGACGGCGGCGCTGCATGCGGGCAAGGCACAGGTCGACGCCGCCAAGGCCGCGCTCGACGCCGCGCAACTGGAGCTCGGTTTCACGCGCGTCACGGCGCCGATCAGCGGACGAGTCGGCCAAGTCCTGGTCACCGAGGGCAACTATGTCGCCAGCGGCGTGACACCCCTGACGACGATCGTTTCCATCGATCCCCTGCACGTCTATTTCGATGTCGATGAGCGTACCTATTTGCGCTCGCTCGCCGCCGGCCGGGCCAGCGCCGCTGTGCGTGGAACGCAGGCGGCCAAGGTCATGGTGGCGCTGGCCACGGACAAGACATATGTACGTCCCGGCCGTGTCGATTTCCTGGCCAACGCCGCTGACCGCGGGACGGGAACGGTGCGTGTCCGCGCCGTGGTCGACAACCCCGATGGCAAACTGACGCCCGGCCTGTTTGCCAAGGTCAGGCTGGAGACGGGGGCGCAGCAAGCCAGGGTGCTCGTTTCCGATCAATCGATAGGCACCGACCAGGGGCGCCGCTATGTGCTCGTGGTCGGCAAAGGCGACAAGACGGAGTTCCGTCCCGTCGAGCTTGGCCCGATGGTCGACGGTTTGCGCGTGATCGAGCAGGGGCTGCAGCCCGGCGAGCGCATCGTCGTCAAGGGACTCGTGCGCCCTGGCATGCAGGTGACGCCGCAGCCGGCCGGCATTGACGGCACGCCCATCACCGTGCCGAAAACCTCGGGAGCCGCGTAATGTCTTTCCCACGTTTCTTCATCGACCGCCCGATCTTTGCCATCGTCCTTTCGGTCCTGATGGTGCTCGCCGGCATCGTTGCTTTCTTCCAGATGCCGCTCAGCGAGTATCCTGCCGTGACGCCGCCGACCGTGCAGGTGAGCGCCGCCTATCCTGGCGCCAATCCCAAGGTGATCGCCGAAACGGTGGCGGCGCCGCTCGAGCAGGCCATCACCGGGGTCGAGGGCATGCAGTACATGTCGTCCCAATCGGCAACCGACGGCCGCATGACCTTGACCGTCACTTTCGCGCAGGGGACGAATGCCGACATGGCGCAGGTCCAGGTGCAGAACCGGGTCGCGCGCGCGCTGCCGCGTTTGCCTGAAGAAGTGCAGCGCCAGGGCGTCGTCACGCAGAAAACCTCGCCGGACATCCTGATGGTGGTGCACCTGCTGTCGCCCGACAAGCGCTACGATCCCCTGTACATATCGAATTACGCCTACCTGCAGGTGCGCGACGAGCTGTCCCGCATCCCCGGCATCAGCGACGTCCTCGTCTGGGGCGCGGGCGAATACAGCATGCGGCTGTGGCTCGATCCGAACCTGATCGCCGCACGCGGCCTGACGGCCGGCGAGGTGATTGCCGCCGTGCGCGAACAGAACGTGCAGGTGGCCGCCGGTTCCGTCGGCCAGTCTCCCGATTCCAGCGCCGCCTTCCAGGTGACGGTCAACACGCTCGGACGCTTGACCGACGAGGAACAGTTCGGCGACATCATCATCCGCACGGGCGCCGAAGGCCAGGTGACGCGCTTGCGCGACGTGGCCCGCATCGAAATGGGCGCCGACGCGTATGCGCTGCGCAGCTTGCTGGACGGCGAGCCGGCCGTCGCCTTGCAAATCATTCAAAGCCCAGGCGCCAATGCGCTCGACGTTGCGCAGGCGGTACGCGATACCATGCAGCGGCTGGAGGAAAATTTCCCGGCGGGACTGAGCTCGCGCATCGCCTATGACCCGACGGTCTTTGTGCGTGCCTCGCTGGAATCGGTGGCAACGACCTTGCTGGAGGCGATCATTCTCGTCGTCATCGTGGTGGTGCTGTTCCTGCGCAACTGGCGCGCCTCGCTGATCCCCCTCATGGCGGTACCGGTGTCGCTGATCGGCACCTTCGCCGTCATGCATCTGATGGGCTTTTCGCTCAACACGCTATCCCTGTTCGGCCTGGTGCTGTCGATCGGCATCGTCGTCGATGACGCCATCGTGGTGGTCGAGAACGTCGAACGCCACATCGAAAATGGCGAGGAGCCCAGGCAAGCGGCAAGGCGCGCCATGGATGAGGTCACGGGCCCCATCATCGCGATCACTTCGGTGCTTGCCGCCGTGTTCATTCCGACCGCCTTCCTGAGCGGCCTGCAGGGCGAGTTCTACCGCCAGTTCGCGCTGACGATCGCCATCTCGACCATCCTGTCGGCCGTCAATTCGCTCACGCTCAGCCCGGCGCTTGCCGGCCTCCTGCTCAAGCCAGGCAAGGTCAAGGCCGGGGCCGGGGCCGAGGCCGAGGCCGTGCATGATCCACGCAGCCTGCGTGGCCGCGCCGAGCGCCTGTTGCAGATGCTGGGCCGGCCGTTCCAGCGCGCGCCGGATGCGTATGGCAACACGGTGCGCAAAGTCGTCAGGGTCAGCGGCATGGCCTTGCTCGTGTACGGCGGCCTGCTTGCGCTGACCTTCTTCGGCTTCAAGGCCGTGCCGCCGGGCTTCGTGCCGATGCAGGACAAATACTATCTGGTGGCGATCGCGCAGTTGCCCAACTCGTCATCGCTGGACCGTACCGACGCGGTCGCCAAGCAGATGTCGAAGATTGCGCTGGCCGAGCCTGGCGTCGAAAGCGTCGTCGCCTTCCCCGGCTTGTCGATCAACGGCTTCGTCAACGTGCCGAACGCGGCCGTCATGTTCGTCATGCTCGACCCGTTCAAGGCGCGCACGACGCCCGACCTCACGGCGAATGCGATTGCCGGGCGCCTGCAGGCGAAGTTCGCTGGCATTCCCGACGGTTTCCTCGGCGTGTTCCCGCCGCCGCCAGTGCCCGGCCTTGGCGCGACCGGTGGTTTCAAGATGCTGGTCGAGGACCGTGGCAGCGCCGGGCTCGATGCCCTGGTGCGGCAGACGCATATCCTGATGACCAAGGCAAGCGAGTCGGGACAGGTGGCCGGCCTCATGACCAGCCTGGACGTCAATGCCCCGCAGCTCGAGGTCGCCATCGACCGTACCCAGGTCAAGAGCCAGGGAGTGCGCCTGGCCGACGTGTTCGAATCGTTGCAGATCTACCTCGGTTCCCTCTACGTCAACGACTTCAACCGCTTCGGCCGGACCTACAAGGTGACGGCCCAGGCCGATGCCGAGCATCGCATGCAGGCCGAGGCCATCGGCCGCTTGCAGGTACGCAATGCGGCCGGCGACATGCTGCCCTTGTCGTCGTTTGTCACCGTCACGCCCAGTTCCGGTCCGGACCGCGTGGTTCACTACAATGGCTATCCTTCGGCCGACATCTCGGGCGGCGCGATGCCAGGCGTCAGTTCGGGGCAGGCCGTGGCGGTCATGGAACGGCTGGCGAAGGAGGTGCTGCCTGAAGGCATGAGCTTTGAATGGACCGACCTTACCTACCAGCAAAAGCTGGCCGGCGATTCGGCGCTGTTCATCTTCCCGCTGTGTGTGCTGCTCGCCTATCTGATCCTGGCCGCACAGTACAACAGCTGGCTGCTGCCGCTGGCCGTCCTGCTGATCGTACCGATGTGCTTGCTGAGCGCGATCATCGGCGTGTGGCTGGCGGGTGGCGACAACAATATCTTTGTGCAGATCGGACTGATCGTGCTCGTCGGACTGGCGGCCAAGAACGCCATCCTCATTGTCGAGTTCGCACGTAGCCTGGAAATGGAAGGGGCGAGCGCGCTCGATGCCGTCATCGAGGCTTGCCGGTTGCGGCTACGGCCCATCCTGATGACCTCGCTTGCCTTCATCGCTGGCGTCGTGCCGCTGGTTTTTGCCAGTGGCGCCGGCTCCGAGATGCGCCAGGCCATGGGGATCGCGGTGTTCGCCGGCATGCTGGGCGTGACACTGTTCGGACTGTTCCTCACGCCCGTGTTTTATGTGGTGATGCGCGCTCTGGCGGCCCGCTTCGAGCGCCACACGCCAATTACCAAGACAAGCATGGACAGGAGCACGACATGAATCGCCCGTATCAAACAATTTTAGTCTCATTGAATGGGCTCACGTTGCTGGCCGGCTGCGCGGTCGGCCCCGATTATGCGACGCCTTTGCCGCCGCCGCTGTCCGCATCGCAGTTTTCCGGCAGCGCAGGCCAGGCCTACGCCGGTCTCGCGCCGGGAGCGGTCGAGGTGGAGTGGTGGCGCAGCTTCGACGACCCGGCGCTGGTCACCCTGATCCAGCGGGCGCTGGCGGCCAACCACGACGTCGGCATCGCTGCCGCCCGGCTCGCGGAGGCAAAAGCCTTGCTGCGCGAAGACCGGCAGGGCTTCCTGCCGCAAGGTGGCGCCGCGCTCGGGTATGAGAAGCGCCGCCTGAGCAAGGCCGAAACGCTGCCCGGCCAGCCGCGCCGGAGCGAAAGCTATCGCGGCACCGTCGATGCGTCCTGGGAGATCGACCTGTTCGGCCGCGTGCGGCGGTCCGTGGAGGCGGGCCAGGCGCAGGCGGGCTCGCGCGAGGCCTTGCTGCGCGGCGTGCAGGCGGGTGTTGCCGCCACGGTGGCGGCGACCTGGTTCGAACTGGGCGGCATCGAAGCTGAACTCGCTGTCGTTGCCAGCATCACCCAAAGCCAGCGCGACAGCCTGGCGCTGGTCGAACGCATGGTGAGCGCAGGCTCTGCCAGCGAACTCGACCGCCTTCGCGCCGAGGCCTTGCTGCGCTCGGTGGAGGTGGCCGCGCCCGAACTGGAGCGCCGCCGCGCGGCCTCCGTCAACGCGCTGGCCATCCTGCTTGGCGAAGTGCCGCAGACGTTCAGCCTTCCCGCCGCCACGCCGGCAAGTGACGCGCTGACGGTGCGGACGATCGCCGTAGGCGATCCCGCCGGGCTGCTCGCGCGGCGCGCCGATATTGCGGCGGCCGAGCGCAATCTGGCTGCCGCGACCGCCCGCATCGGGGTGGAGACGGCTGGCCTGTATCCCGAGGTCCAGGTAACGGGTTCCATCGGACTCGTCGGGGGGAGCCTCGATGCAATGGGCGACGCTGGCATGCAGTCGAGCTTCCTTGGCCCCGTCATCCGCTGGAATCTGCTCGATACGGGGCGCGTGCGCGCCCGCATCGCCGCCAGCGAGGCACGCGCCCGGGAAGCCCTGCTCGTCTACGACCGGGCCGTCTTGCGCGCACTCCAGGAAACGGACGATGCCTTCAAAGCCCATGGCACGGCAGGCAGCACGCTCGGTTTGCGAATGCAGGAATCGGCGGCAACCCGCGAGGCTGCGCGTCTTGCCAGGCTACAGTTTTCGGCAGGCGCAGGTCTCTACCTGGACGTGCTCGAAGCGGAACGGGCCGACTTCGCCAGCCGGCGTGCGCTGGCCGTCGCGCGCACCAACCAGCGGCTTGCCGTTGTCAGCATCTACAAGGCGCTGGGCGGCGGCTGGGAGATCTGCGCGCAGGCAAGCGACGATTGTGAAGGCGCCGGGTCGCTTCCCCGGACGAAGCAACTCGCAGGCAGGCCTTGACCTGCCTGTGCGCGAGCAGCCGCTAGGCTTCGTAGACTATCCTGTAGAGATTGCCTTTGCGTCGGATGTGTGCGAAGCCGAGTTCGCCAAGGTGCATGCCGGCGATGAGGATGTTGTCGGCGCTGACCACATCGAGCAGTGTCGAGCGTGTTTCGGCCGACAGCAGGGGATCCTGATCGAAGGCAATGGATACGTCGGGACGCGCAATCTGGATTTGGGGGAAATGCACGATATCCCCCCAAATCAACAGACTGCGGCCACCGGATTCGATGCGATAACCGGAATGCCCTGCGGTATGCCCCGGTAGGGGCATGGCACCAATGCCAGGGAGAACTTCGTTCCAGGTAAACAAGCGCATCTTTTCCCGGTACTTCTCAAATACCTTGCGGGCAAACAGAAAGTTGCCGCGAGCGCGATCACTTGCCCGGCTGAGATTGCCATCGTCTTCCCAGAAAGCAACCTCATGCTGGTGAACCACCAGCTGCGCGTCGGGAAAGGCGGCTTCTCCTGACGCATCAAGCAGCCCGCCGACATGATCGGGATGCGCATGCGTCAGCAGTATCGTGTCGATGTCGGAAGGTTGTACGCCAGCCAGCGCAAGATTGACTTTCAGCTTGCCGCCCCAGTGCTTGAATCCGCCCGCACCCGCATCAATCAGGATTGTGCGGCCGCGGCCGCGCACCAGGTAGCAGTTGATATGGATGGAGGAGGGATCGTTCACCCCCGCGTCTTGCTGCAATTTTGACGCATCCATCGAACCGATATTGGAGAGCAAATCCAGACTGGCGGACAGGTATCCGTCACTGATGGCCGTGATCGAAAACTCGCCTATCTGCTGGCTGGGAAATGGTATGTGATCCACTGCCGTATTCCTTTCTGATAATCAATTGCGTGCATGAATGGCCGGGGCCGCATAGCCAAAACAGCGGATGCGTGCAGCAAGGCCGGTATTTGCTTTGATGATGGCCTCCAGTCTTTCCATGAACACATCCATGACTGCTTTCGTCCTGAACGGTACAAGCCGGTATTGGATTTCCGCATAGGCCGGATTCCCCCGGCCATGACGGACACCGACATAGATGATGTGCACGTTCTCCAGCGCAGCTTCAAGCATCCCTGTGCAGAGTTCGGTACATTGGTCGGTGAGTGCCGCCAGATTTGCATCCGGCGGCATCTTTTCTGTTGGCATGAAAATCGTCACGTTGGGCATGTGGGCTCTACCGCGAAATGTGCGCAGCGATATCGCTGCCATTCGTCAACTGACCGGTCATGGGCGCATACAGATGGACGCCCTCCGGCAGCTGATGCATGCCGGGGCCAGTGGCGCGCCCCATCTTCGCCACCCATCGATATTCAGGAAACCTTTCCAATGCGACAGCCTGCATCCGACAGGGAGCGAGGCCCATGTCGATAAGCGGCTCCGGGCCGACCGTACTCGTCACCAGATAGTCGTCTGCGCCGAATTTCGAGCATCCGGCCTGGACAGGAATGCGTACGTATCCGTTGCTGCATGAGGTGCTGGTGCCAGTTTGCCATCCCGCACTTCTGAAAGAGGGCAAAGGAGCAACGACACTGGACACGCTGCCGCGTCTGCACCGGCGGCAGAATCCGGATGCCTGGGAACGTTATTCCCTGGAAACCGGAGTCGCGCTGAACAATCCTGCGACCGGTGCGCGCCACGATCTGCATGCCATGCTGATCGAGGCGGCATTGGCCGGTCTCGGCGTCGCCCTGGTGCCGCGCCTTTACGTGGAAACGGAGCTGGCGCAAGGCCGCTTGGCCGCTCCGTGGCCCGATGGAAAAACCATCTCCAAGACCTTTTGCATCGTCCTTCCCGAGCCCATCGGCTTGAGCGGAAAACCCATCCAGACATTCACGCAATGGATACTGGCCGAGGCGAAGCAGACAACGATGGCTGCGCCGCAGACCTAGCCCATCAAACGCAGCCCAGCGTTGGGATGGTCGTCCGCATCGCATTCCATACTCCCTTTCCCGCATTCCATCCCCCGATTCGCGTCGCCCATCACTGTCATCAACCTGGCGATATGGCTTTGGCCTATGATGTGCTGGCACATGCATAATTATTATGTTTTCCCTTCATCCCACAACCATGAGGTGTCCATGATTCGCTATGTCCTGCCTGTCCTGTTGTTCGCTGGCGCACTGCCGGCGCACGCCCAAGCCCCTGTCAAGGAAACGCCGCTGATCGAGCGGGCCAAGCTGTTCGGCAATCCCAGCAAGTCCGGTGGCAAGCTCAGTCCCGATGGGCAGTGGCTGTCGTGGATCGCGCCGCGCGATGGCGTGCTCAATGTGTGGGTGGCGCCGGCCGGCGACCTGGCGCAGGCGCGCCCGTTGACGGAAGAAAAGGTGCGGCCCATCCGCAGCAGCTTCTGGTCGCCCGATTCGAAAACCCTGCTGTTCATCCAGGACAAGGGTGGCGACGAGAATTTCCTGCTGTACGGCGTGAACGTGGCGAGCGGCAAGCAGATCAACTACACACCGTTCGAAAAAACGCGTGTGCGGATCGTCCAGATCAGCAGCAAGGTGAAGGACCGCATCCTCGTCGGCATCAATAATCGCGATGCGCGCTGGCACGACGTGTACAGCCTGGACCTGGCCAGCGGCAAGCTGACACTGGTACAGCAGAACGATGGCTATGGCGGCTACCTGGCCGATGAACTGCTCAACCTGCGCATCGCCAGCAAGGCGCGCGCCGATGGCGGCATGCAGTATTTCCGCCTGGCGGACGGCAAGGTCGAGAGCACGCCACTGGCCGAAGTGGCCCTGGAAGACTCGCAGACGACGGCGCCGCTGGCCTTCACGGTCGACGGCAAGACCCTGTACTGGACCGATTCGCGCGGCCGCAATACCTCGGCGCTGCTGGCGCAGGACGTGGCCAGCGGCAAGAGCACGGTCGTGGCGCAAGACCCGCGCTCCGACATCGCCGATGCGCTGTACGACACGCGCACGGGCCAGGTGCAGGCCTATACGGTCAATTATCTGCAGCAGGAATATCTGCCGCTGACGAACGAGCTGAAAGCCGACCTGGCTTTCCTGAAGAAAAACACGAAGGGCCAGTTCACGGTGACGTCGCGCACGGATGCCGACGACAAGTGGCTGGTGTCCGTCGATGCCGTCACGGCGCCGCCATCGAGCTGGCTGTACGAGCGCAAGACCAAAAAACTCACGCGTTTATATGTGACGCGTCCGGAACTGGAAGGCGCGCCGCTGGTGCCCATGTATCCGCAGCAACTCAAGGCGCGCGACGGCCTGACCCTGGTGTCCTATCTGACCTTGCCGCAGGCGTCGAAGGCGACGTCCGATGGCAAGGCCACGCAGGCGGTGCCGATGGTGCTGCTGGTGCATGGCGGCCCGTGGGCGCGCGACACCTATGGCTACAACGGCTACCACCAGTGGCTGGCCAACCGCGGCTACGCCGTACTGTCCGTGAACTTCCGCGGCTCGACGGGCTTCGGCAAGCAGTTCATCTCGGCCGGCGACCTGCAGTGGGGCCGCAAGATGCATGACGACTTGCTCGACGCCGTGCAGTGGGCCGTGAAGAGCGGCGTGACCACCGCCGACAAGGTGGCCATTATGGGCGGCTCGTATGGCGGCTACGCCACCCTGGCCGGCATGGCGTTCACGCCGACGACGTTTGCCTGCGGCGTCGACATCGTCGGTCCGTCGAACCTGTTTACCCTGCTGCAAACCATCCCGCCGTACTGGGAAGCGGGCAAGCAGCAGTTCTACAAGCGCATGGGTGACCCGACCACGGAAGAGGGCAAGGCGCTGCTGAAGGAACGTTCGCCGCTGAACTTTGCGCAGAACATCCAGCGTCCGCTGCTGATCGGCCAGGGTGCGAACGACCCGCGAGTCAACGTGGCGGAATCGGACCAGATCGTGGCGGCCATGGCAGCGAAGAATATCCCCGTCACGTATGTGCTGTTCCCCGACGAGGGTCATGGCTTTGCCCGGCCCGTGAACAACATCGCCTTCAATGCCGTGACGGAGAACTTCCTGGGGCAATGCCTGGCTGGCCGTGCCGAGCCGATCGGCGCCACCCTGAAGGCGTCCACGGCGCAGATCAAGCATGGCGCCGAGTTCGCGCCGGGCTTGCAGCAAGCCATGCAGTAAGCGGCCACCAGGTGGCGCGGCCTGCCGGGCAAACTGCCTGGCAGGCCATGCCGCCCGCCGGCAAGAAATTATGGGCGGGTGGCTTGCAAGATGACAGTCTCCGGCGTTGCGTGCGTACAACTGACTTTGGGGTGCGCAAGGCCGGTTCGCTGCGGCCGCCGCCGATCAGCGGCGGGCATGATACACGTCGAGAGGGTCAATCCCACCTTCCAAAGGCCTTCTTTTTCTCATTTGTTGTTAGTAAATACATAATTTCAACCACAACTGTTTTGCGTTAAAAACTTCCCTATTTGATAATATTTTTGGAATTGCTTTCCTTGTAAGTCGTAGTAGCATGGATTGACGTAAAGCAAGGTTCAACCATGCTGGGAAGCCATCTCCAGTCCTGTTGACGGTCGCTGTCATCGGCGTGCAGGTTTGCCATGACCGATATCCGTACAAGGCCCAGCGCCAGGATAAATGTATCGAGGGAAGACAAATGTTTCTAAATTTCATGAAATTTGGATGGTTAAACACGCCTGTCCGGGCTGTTGATTGTCTCGTTGCCGGAAACCCTGGCGCACCGGCTGCCCAGACCCTGGTGCCATCGTGGCTGATGCGCCTCGCTGGAACCCTGCTGTTTGTCCTGCTTTCCCTCTTATCCAGCCAGGCTTCCGCCGCCAGCACCTGCCCGAGCCCGCGCGCCGTCAGCATCGTCGCGGGGGGAGAGTATTATGAGGATTACACCAATGCGCCTTGCTCCCAGTTCGGCCTGACGGGCACCCTGGTGGCGCCGCTGTATGGCACGCTGGAAGATTCGAATGCCACGAATGCCGTGCGCTACCGGAATACCAATCTCAGCGCGACCTCGGACACGTTTACCGTCAGGGACGATGTGGGGCAGCCCATCGTGTACAACGTCACGATCACCTCCGCCATCGTGCTGGCGCCGGCCACCGTGCCGAATGCCACGGTGGCCCAGCCTTACTCCACGACAACCGTGACGGCGACGGGTGGCGCGGCGCCGTACACCTATGCCATCAGCGCTGGCGCCTTGCCGGCTGGCATGAGTTTGAGTGGCGGCGGTGTACTGTCGGGTACGCCGACAGCGGGCGGCACCTTCAACTTCACCGTGCGCGCCACCGACTCGCTGGCCGTCAATGGCACGCGCGCCTATACCTTGACGGTCTCCGCGCCCACCATCGCCATCCTGCCGACGACCCTGCCGGCAATGACATCCGGTGTCGCCTACAGCCAGACGATAGCTGCCAGCGGCGGAACCGGCACGTACACCTATGCCAGAACGGCCGGCAGCCTGCCCGCAGGCTTGACCCTGGCATCGAACGGCACCCTGTCCGGCACGCCCACGGCGGCCGGTGCCTACAGTTTTACCGTCACCGCCACCGACAGCAGTACCGGCGCCGGCCCCTATTCGGGCGCGCGCGCCTATTCCGGCACGGTAGCAGCCGGTGCGCCCGTTGCCGGCAATGTCAGCGCCACGGTGGCCTACGGCAGCAGCGCCAACCCGGTCACGCTCGACCTGAGCGGCGGCGTGGCAACTTCGGTGGCCGTGGCGTCTGCTGCTTTGCATGGCACGGCAACGGCCAACGGTACCAGCATCACCTATATGCCGGCGGCCGGCTATGCCGGTCTCGACAGCTTTACGTATACGGCCAGCAATGGTATCGGCACTTCCGCAGCCGCCACCGTGGCGGTCATAGTCAATGCGCTGGAGGTGACGCTGGTGCCCACCGTACCTGGCGCAACTATCGCCATGGCCTACAGCCAGAACCTGTCCGCTGCGAACGGCACTGCGCCGTACACTTACGCGATCACCAGCGGCGCCTTGCCGGCCGGTATCAGCCTGAATACGTCTACCGGTTTGCTGTCGGGCACGCCGACGGCGAGTGGCACTTTCAACTTCGCCGCGCGCGCCACGGACAGCTCGCCCGGCAGCGGTCCGTTCTCCACGACGCAGGGCTACTTGCTGACGGTGGCCGCGCCAACCATCGCCATCGCGCCGGCGACCTTGTCGGCAATGACAGCTGGCGTTGCCGGCAGCCAGACGATTACCGCCAGCGGCGGAACCAGCACGTACACCTACACCATCAGCGCCGGCACCTTGCCGGCCGGAGTCAGCCTGAATACTGCCACCGGTTTGCTGTCGGGCACGCCGACGGCTGTTGGCACCTTCAACTTTACCGTGCTTGCGACGGACAGTTCGACGGGCAGCGGCCCGTATGCTGGCGCGCTGGCGTACTCGCTGACGGTGACGGCACCGGCGATCAGCATCGAGCCATCGACCTTGCCGGTGATGACAGCCGGCGTTGCCTACACCGAGACGATTACCGCCAGCGGGGGAACCAGCACGTACAGCTATGCCAGAACGGCCGGCAGCCTGCCCACCGGCTTGACCCTGGCGGCGGACGGCACCCTGTCCGGCACGCCCACGGCGGCCGGAGCTTACAGCTTTACCATCACCGCGACCGATAGCAGCACTGGCGCAGGTACTCCGTTCTCGGGCTCACGCGCCTATTCCGGCACGGTAGCTGCCGGTGCACCCGTTGCCGGCAATGTCAGCCCCACGGTGGCGTATGGCAGCAGCGCCAATCCGATCACCTTGAGCCTGAGCGGCGGTGCGGCAACTTCGGTGGCCATCGCTTCCGCTGCGTTGCACGGCACGGCGACGGCCAGTGGCACCAGCATCAGCTATACGCCGACGGCAGGTTACGGCGGGTCAGACAGCTTTACCTACACGGCATCGAACGGCATCGGTACTTCGGCGCCGGCCACGGTGACGATCACGGTGGGCACGCCGAGCGTGACGCTGGCGCCGACCACGGTGCCTGCAGCCACAGTAGGCACGGCCTACAGCCAGACCCTGACGGCCGCAAATGGTCTGGCACCATACACCTACGCGATCAGCGCCGGCGCCTTGCCGACCGGCGTGACCTTGTCCAATGCCGGTCTGCTGGCGGGTACGCCGACGGCGGGCGGTACCTTCAACTTTACCGTGCTTGCCACGGACAGTTCGACGGGCAGCGGTCCGTATGCCGGTACGCGGGCGTACTCGCTGACCGTGGCAGTGCCAGCGATCAGCGTCGCCCCGGCGGCTTTGCCTGCCATGACGGCCGGCGTCGCCTTCAGCCAGGGCGTCACCGCCACTGGCGGCACGTCGCCGCATGGCTATGCCGTCACTGCCGGCAGTTTGCCCACCGGCTTGACCCTGGCGGCGAACGGTACCCTGTCCGGCACGCCGACGGTGGCGGGTGCGTACAGCTTCAGCATCATGGTCACGGACAGCAGCAGCGGTAGCGGACCATATACCGGTGTCCGCGCCTATTCCGGTACGGTGGCGGTCGCCGTGCCTGTCGCCGGCGCCGTCACCACGACGGTGGCCTACGGCAGCAGCGCCAATCCGATCACCTTGAACCTGGGCGGCGGCGCGGCGGCCTCGGTGGCCGTGGCATCGCCACCCGCACATGGCACGGCGACGGCCAGCGGCACGAGCATCAGCTACACGCCGACGACGGGCTACGGGGGCAGCGACAGCTTTACCTATACGGCCACGAATGGCAGCGGCACTTCGGCACCGGCCACCGTGATGGTCACCGTGGGCGTGCCCGCCGTCAGCCTGATCCCGGCCACCTTGCCCAATCCCGTGGCGGAAGCGGCCTACAGCACGACCCTGACGGCAACAGGCGGCACGGCCCCCTACAGCTATGCCGTGGTGGGTACCTTGCCCGTCGGCCTGAGTTTGAATACGACGACTGGCGTGCTGTCCGGCACGACGAATGTGGCGGGCAGTTTCCCGTTCAGCATCAAGGTCACGGACAGCAGCACGGGCGTGGGGGCGCCGTTCAGCGCGACCAACAGCTATACGCTGGCCGTCGCGGCGCCCACCTTGACCCTGACGCCGGCCAGCCTGGCGGCGATCCGCGCCGGCGATGCCTACAGCCAGGCCTTCACGGCCGGCGGCGGCGTGGCGCCGTATGCGTATGCCGTGAGCGGCGGCGCCTTGCCGACCGGCCTGGCGCTCGATGCGGCGACCGGCATCGTCAGTGGCACGCCGACCGTGGCGGGCAGCTACAGCTTTACCTTGCAGGCGAAGGATGTGCACCAGTTCACGGTGCAGCAAGCGCTGACCCTGCAGGTGAACCAGGCGCCGCCGCCGGTGCCGAATGAAACGGCGACGACCTCGGCCAACCAGGAAGTGAGCTTGACCATCGCTTCCACCGATGGCAGCCCGATCACGGCGGTGACCATCGTCACGCCGCCGCAGCATGGCACCGTCACGGTGGTGTCGAGCGGCGCGGCGGGGGGCGGCAGCGGTCGCTCTTTCAAGGTGACGTATGTGCCGAATGCGAACTACTTCGGCCCGGATGCCTTCAGCTACACGGCGACTGGACCGGGCGGCACCTCCGCCCCCGCCACGGTCAGCGTGACGGTGGCGCCGCAACCGGTCCCCGTACCTGTCGCCAAGACGGCGACGGTCCTGGCCGGCACGCCGGTGACCTTGCCCGTGACGCAAGGCGCCACGGGCGGGCCGTTCACGGTGGTGGCCATCACGACGCAGCCGGCCAGCGGCACGGCGGTGGTCAATGGCATGGACATCGTCTACACACCAGGCATCAATACCAGCGGCGAGATCCGCATCGGCTACACCGTGTCGAACGCGTTCGGCACCTCGGCGCCGGTGACGTCGACCATCACCGTCAATCCGATGCCGCAAGTGCTCAGCCAGAGCGTCACGGTGGTGGCCGGCCTGACGGTCACTGTCGACCTGACGGCGGGCGCCACGGGCGGTCCGTTCACGGCGGCGAATGTGCTGAGCGTGGCGCCGGCCGAAGCGGGCAAGGTGGTGGTGCGCGATGTGGGCACGGCCGGCAAGCCGTCGTACCAGCTGAGCTTTGCGGCCTCGGGCAAGTTCGCCGGCGCGGCGGTCGTCAGCTACACCCTGAGCAATGCCTTTGCCACGTCGAAACCGGGCGTGGTCAACGTGACGGTGACGGCGCGGCGCGACCCGTCGGTCGATCCGGAAGTGATCGGCCTGCAGGCGGCGCAAGCCGATGCGGCGCGGCGTTTCGCCAGTGCGCAGCTGTCGAACTTCACGCAGCGCCTGGAAAGCCTGCATGGCGATGGCTGGGGACGTTCGAGCTTCGGCCTGAGCCTGACGCCGCCGAACGACAGCGGCAATCCGACGGCGGCGCTGGCGCGCTGGCAGGCGGATGAAGCGGACCGCGTGTTCGGCACGGCCGTCAAACCGTTCATGCGCAAGGCGGCCTTGCGCCAGCCAGGCGCTGGTTTCAGTGGCGAGCGGCAGCAGATGGACGTCAGCGGCGCTACCAGCGGCTTGCCGGACATGCCGCAAAAGCCGGACACGCAGAAGCAGGCGCTGGCTCTGTGGCTCGGTGGCGCGGTCGACTTCGGCCAGCACTATGTGAATGGCCGCGACACGGGCTTCCGTTTCCGCACCAACGGCGTGAGCGTGGGCGGCGATTACCGCCTCAGCGACCTGGCGACCGTGGGCGTGGGCGCCGGCTTCAGCCATGACCGCAGCGACGTGGGCCAGAACGGCAGCCGCAGCACGGCCGACAGCGCCGTGGCGGCCGTGTATGGCAGCCTGCGTCCGAGCAAGGGCGTCTTCCTTGACGGCGTGCTCGGCTACGGCACCTTGCAGTACGACGCATCGCGCTACCTCGCCGATGGCAGCGGTTTCGCCACGGGCGAGCGCGACGGCAAGCAGGTGTTCGGCGCAGTCGTCGGCGGTATCGAGATGCGCCATGACACCTGGATGTGGTCGCCGTACGGCCGCGTGGAACTGATGTCGGCCAAGCTCGATCCGTACACGGAAAAGGCGGCGGGCATCAACGCCCTGAGCTACTTCAAGCAGACCGTGCGTTCGCGCATCGGCGCGCTCGGTGTGCGGGCCGAGGGCATCTATGTGGGCGGCCTGGGCACGTGGTTCCCGCGCGCGCGGCTCGAGTACCGGCACCAGTTCCAGGGCGCCGACGATGCGCGCCTGGCGTATGCCGACCTGGTGGCCGACGGCCCTGTGTACGTGATCCGCACGGTGCCGCAGCAGACGGGCAACTGGGCGGCGGGGCTGGGCGTCAAGCTGCTGCTGTCGAACGGCATGACCATCACCCTCGACTACAACAGCAATCTGAACATCGATAGCGGACGTACCCAGTCGGTGATGTTCGGTATCGCGATGCCGCTCAAGTAGCGTTGTGAATCAAGGAAGTGACGCCGCAGGGCGGGAGCCGGTGCTTCCGCCCCGCGGCGCATGTGGCGTCTGTTTTTTCATGTCATTGCCGTGCCAGGGCGGCAATGATTCCATTAGAATCAGGCATCGTCTTCACCACACTGCTTACGGAATGGAATGCCTGGAATGATGACTGTCCTGACCCTTGAACATTTTGCCGCGCGCATCAACGAGACGTTTATTGCGGCCAGTGACGGCAATGCCGCCTTTGTCCTGAAGGAAGTGCAGCCGCTGCCGTCAGCGACCCTGGAGGGCTTGATGCGCAAGCCGTTCAGTCTGCTGTTTCACCATAGCTCCCCCATCCTGTTCAGCCAGAAAATCTTCCAGATGCAGCATGAGGCGTTTGGCGAGGTGGGTATCTTTTTGGTGCCGGTGGCGCGTGACAGCCACGGCTTTCTGTACCAGGCGGTGTTCAACTGAGGCCGGTACGCGAGAAGGGCAGGGCGGCACCGCGCTGGCGCCGCCTGCCTGGATGAACCCAACTTAGTCGAATGACGGGAATTCGCCTTGCAGCGCGATGCAGAAATTCACCGCCAGCATCGGCTGGCGGTTTTCGTGCGCCTGGCCGCCACCGGCACTACCGATCGCGGTCGGGGACAGCGATACATTGGGTGGCGTTGCCGGCACGAACGCGGACGTGCCGCCAAGCGCAATCAAGCCATCGCCCGGAAGCGGTGTGTTGTGCTGCAGGGCGGCGGTGGGCTGGCGGTACACATTGAGTTGGTGGGCGTGGTTCGGCATTTCCGTGGTGTTCAACGTGACGCTGTTGGTGCCGAAGGTCTCGCCCATCACGCGCGGTGTCAGGCCCGGCCCCTGGCCCTGGCTGCACGGCGCGCGTCCCGTGAAGTTGGGCAACTGGAAGGTGGTGGTGCCATTGCCGCCATACTGCGTGCCGATCAAGGAAAACAGGGCCGAATATTGCTGTATCTGCAGGGTGGCGCCATTGCAGCTGGCCCATCCGTAGGGTGTGAAATTGAAGCCGAAGACTTGTATTTCGCCAAGGTATGGTGAGGTCACGGTAGGTTCTCCTGATCGATTTTAGGGGCTGCGCTTGCGTGCCGGCTGTTATTGCGGCGATGGGAAAATGCCTGCCCATGCGATGCAAAAGGACGCTGTCAGGGTTGGCATGGTGTTCTCGTGCGGCAGGTTGCCGCCTGTCGCGCCCGTGGCGGCCGGTGCCAGTGCATAGGCGGTCAGGCCGGTCAGGTCGCTCGTGTACATCTTGTCGTTATTCGACGGGGCAGTCAGCAGCAGGTTGGCCGCCGGCACGTTCGAGGTCGCCAGGGTGCTGTTCACACTGAACGGGTGCGTATGCAAAGGAAGCTGGGTCGGCAGCAGGGTCACCGATTCGCTGCCGCTTCGTTGCCCGAGGGGACGGTTGCTCAGGCCGGGGCCGGTACCCATGTGTAGAGGGACCTGGCCGCGCAGGTCGGGCACGGCGAAGGTGTTGACGCCGTCGCCGCCGTAGGTGGTACCCAGCAGGGCGAACAGGACTTCATTCTCTGCGATCGATTTCAGGCTGCCGTCGCAGGCGAACCAGCCGCTGGGAATGCGGGAAAAGGCAAACAGGCGAATTTCGCCGACATAGGGTGTGGTCATGACTATGCTCCGTAAGAGTGGCGGATTCGTTAGTTGCGCGACGGGAAGATACCGCTCAAGGCGATATTGAAGTTAATGACCGAGAACGGCTGCATGTTGGGATGCGCCTGGTTGCCGCCGGCCAACGCCAAGGTCTGGCTGGACAGGGTCACTTGCGGCCCCGCCGAACCGTAGATGGATTCCGCGCCACTGCCGCCAAACAGGGTATTGGTGGGGTTTTTCGAGGTGCCGGGCGTCGTCACCGCATTGGCCGCATGCGTGTGCGGCGGAATTTGGGTCGCTAGCAAGGTGACAGCCTCCTGCCCCGCCCGCGTACCGGTCTGGTATGGCGATGGTTGCCACGCGCCATCGACCGAAGCACCCGCGCCAACCGGGGTACAGCCTTGCAAGTTAGGCAAGGCAAAGGTGTTACTGCCGTTCCCCCCGTAAGCGGTACCCAGCAGTGCAAACAGCGCCTGATTCTGCGCAATGGGCAGCAATTGCCCGTTACATGCTGCAAAGCCACGCGGCGCAAAATTGAAGCCGCCCATCATGATTTGTCCTAGGTACACATCAGCCATCATCGTTCTCCCACGGTTGGAATGCAGCTCAATGGCAAATGAATAATATTTTCCATTTGCAATCAATGTTGCGTTTTAAAAAACCCTTTTTGTTATAGTTACTTTATTGAAATCTCGGAGTAGCATACGTTGTCATATGGCAAGCGTCAACATATGTTGGCACTGTAGAAGAGCCCGGAATGGGCAGCGCTGACGGCCTGAAATCACCTTCATTTTTGTCTGAAAAACTCTGTATTGGAGAAACTATGTCGCGTATTTGCAACGACATCATCGGCCGTCCGGCACTTTCTTTTCTGCTCGCCTTGTTTGCTGGAAATCGGAAACGAATGTCGGATCGCGGCGCCAGCGGGACGTTGTTAGCTTGCCGTCTCGGGCAGTGGTTCGCTGCGCTGTGCTTGCTGATGCTGGCGTTCGGTGCGACTCCCGCGCTGGCGGCAGGTCCGAGCCTTATCTGTCCTACCCCGCAGAGTTTTACCGTCGCCTCGGGCGCTTCGTATGTCATCGACCTGTCGAGCTGCAACACCTTCGGCCTGAACGATAATGGCGCGACAGCATTGCACGGCACGATTACCGGTCTCACCAACAATCAGGATAACAAGGCAACCTATACCAATAATGGTGATGGCGCGCTGTCCGATACGTTTGTGCTGCTCGATGAGTCGCAAGGAGAGATCACCTTTAATGTGACCGTCTTGCCCGCTGCTAATGCATTCACTGTGTCGCCGGGCAGTTTGACGGCGCCCGTGATCGGCACACCTTACAGCCAGACCATGTCGGCGAGCGGCGGCGCGGCTCCCTACAATTACGCGTTGGATTCCGGCACTTTGCCCCTTGGCATCACCGTGTCGTCGAGCGGCGTGATTTCCGGTACTGTGAAGGCTACCGGCTCCTTTGCCTTTGGCATCAAGGTCACCGATGCGACCGCAGGCACGCCGCAGGTGGTCATCAAGAACTATTCCGTGACGGTCGCCATACCGACCCTGTCCATCACGCCTACCGTCCTGACGGCGGGAGGCTTGGCGACGCCGTATAGCCAGCAGATGTCGACCGCAAATGGCACCGAGCCCTATACGTATGTGGTGGAGTCGGGCAGTTTGCCACCGGGCCTGAGCCTGTCCTCCAGCGGCTTGTTATCGGGTACGCCCACCGCGCTGGGCACCTATAATTTTGTGATCAAATCCACCGATGTCACGGGAGGCAACGGACCGTACAACACCTCGCGCAGCTATTCCATGGTGATCAACACCCAGCCGCCGCCGACCATCACTGGCGTGACGCCTGCGTCCGGCCCAGCCTCTGGCGGCACGGCCGTCACCATTACCGGTACTGGCTTTACAGGCGTCACGGCGCTGAAGTTTGGCACCAACAATGGTGTCGCCGTTACCGTCGTTAATTCCACGACCATGACCGCCACGTCGCCACCCGGCAGCGCCGGCACCGTGAACGTCACCGTCACCGCCAGCGGCGGCACCAGCGCCACCGGCGCCGCCAACCAGTTCACGTATATTCCTGCGCCGACGGTCACCAGCATTTCGCCCACGGCAGGCCCAGCTACCGGTGGCAGCACCGTCACCATTACTGGCACGGGCTTTACGGGTGCCACGGCCGTGACCTTTGGTTCCACGGCAGCGACCGGCTTCACGATCGACAGCGCCACGAAGATCACTGCCACGGCACCACCTGGCACGGGCACGGTGGATGTGACCATCACCACACCGAGTGGCTCCAGCGCCATCAGCCCAGCGGACAAGTTTACGTATGTGGTGGCGCCGGCGGTAAGCGCTATTTCTCCCACGTCAGGTCCAGCTACTGGCGGCAGCACCGTCACCATCACCGGTTCGAATTTTAGCGGCGCGACAGCCGTGACCTTTGGCTCCACGGCAGCGACCGGCTTTACGATCAACAGCGCCACGCAGATCACGGCCACGGCGCCAGCGGGCACGGGCACAGTGGATGTGACCGTCACCACGCCTGGCGGCACCAGCGCCATCAGCCCAACGGACAAGTTTACGTATGTGGTGGCGCCGGCGTTAAGCGCCATTTCTCCCACGTCAGGTCCAGCTACTGGCGGCAGTACCGTCACCATCACCGGCTCGAATTTTAGCGGCGCGACAGCCGTGACCTTTGGCTCCACGGCAGCGACCGGCTTCACGATCGACAGCACCACGCAGATCACGGCCACGGCGCCAGCGGGCACGGGCACGATAGATGTGACCGTCACCACACCTGGTGGCTCCAGCGCCATCAGCCCAGCGGACAAGTTTACGTATGTGGTGGCGCCGGCGGTAAGCGCCATTTCTCCCACGTCAGGTCCAGCTACTGGCGGCAGTACCGTCACCATTACCGGTTCGAATTTTAGCGGCGCGACAGCCGTGACCTTCGGCGCCACGGCGGCGACCGGCTACACGGTCAACAGCGCCACGCAGATCACGGCCACGGCGCCAGCGGGCACGGGCACGATAGATGTGACCGTTACCACACCTGGTGGCTCCAGCGCCATCAGCCCAGCGGACAAGTTTACGTATGTGGTGGCGCCGGCGGTAAGCGCCATTTCTCCCACATCAGGTCCAGCTACTGGCGGAAGCACCGTCATCATCACCGGTTCGAATTTTAGCGGCGCGACAGCCGTGACCTTCGGCGCCACGGCGGCGACCGGCTTTACCGTCAACAGCGCCACACAGATCACGGCAACGGCACCGGCCGGTTCCGGCACGGTCGATGTGCGCATCACGACGGTTGGCGGCACCAGTGCTGCCGTTGCTGCGGATCAGTTCACGTATGTGGGCGCCCCGGTGGTGAGCGGTCTGTCGCCCGCAGCTGGTCCAACGGCGGGCGGCACCAGCGTCACGATCACCGGCACGGGTTTTACCGGCGCGACGGCAGTGACGTTTGGCGCCACGGCGGCGAGCAGCTTCACGGTCAACAGCGCCACGCAGATCACGGCCACGGCGCCAAGCGGCTCCGGCACGGTCGATGTGCGTGTCACCACGACCGGTGGCACCAGCGCCACCGGTGCGGCGGACCAGTTCACGTACGTGCTGGCACCGGCGGTCGCCAGTATTTCTCCTGTCAACGGACCGGCCACGGGCGGCACCAGCGTCACCATTAACGGCTCCGGCTTTACCGGTGCCACGGCGGTCACCTTTGGCGGCACGGCGGCCACTAGTTTTACTGTGAACAGCGCTACGCAGATCACGGCGACGGCGCCAAGTGGCTCTGGCACGGTCGATGTGCGCGTTACGGCCATTGGCGGTACCAGCGCCACCAACGCCGCCGATCAATTTACGTATGTCGCTGCACCGGTGGTGAGCGCTTTGTCGCCCACGGCCGGTCCTACGACGGGTAGCACCAGCGTCACCATTACCGGCACCGGCTTTGCCGGCGCCACGGCGGTGACCTTCGGCGCCACGGCGGCGACCGGCTACACGGTCAACAGCGCCACGCAGATCACGGCAACGGCGCCAGCCGGTTCCGGCACGGTCGATGTGCGCATCACGACGGTTGGCGGCACCAGTGCTGCCGTTGCTGCGGATCAGTTCACCTATGTGGGCGCCCCGGTGGTGAGCGGTCTGTCGCCCGCAGCTGGTCCAACGGCGGGCGGCACCAGCGTCATGATCACCGGCACGGGTTTTACCGGCGCGACGGCAGTGACGTTTGGCGCCACGGCGGCGAGCAGCTTCACGGTCAACAGCGCCACGCAGATCACGGCGACGGCGCCTGCCGGTACGGGCACGGTCGATGTGCGCGTCACCACGACGGGTGGTACCAGCGCCACCGGCGCATCGGACCAGTTCACCTATGTGACGTTACCGGCAGTTGCCGGTGTTGCGCCCGCTTTCGGTCCCATTGCCGGCGGCACCAGCGTGATCGTCACCGGCACGGGATTTGGCGGTGCCACGGCGGTGCGATTCGGTGGCGCCAATGCCACCAGCTTCACGGTCAACAGTGCTACGCAGATCACGGCCACCAGTCCATCGGGCAGCCTGGGCGTGGTAGACGTGAAAGTCACCACGGTTGGTGGTACCAGTGCCAGCAACGCTGCGGATCAATTTACGTATATTCCGACCGGCGTCATCACGTTTGCAACACCGACTGCGGCATCGGTCCCATTGGGAAATAGCTTGACCAACGTGGCGACTTCCAGCCTCGCGGGCGGCAGTTATGGCGCCATCAGCTATACCAGCTCAAATGCTGGCGTGGCCACCGTCAGCAGCTCTGGCGTCATCACGACCGTGGCCGCAGGGACCAGCAACATCACCGCGACGCAGGCCGCAGTGGCTGGCGTGAATACCCAGGCAGCGCAAAGCTATATCTTGACGGTGACGGCCGCGATGGGCATCTCGCCAGCCAGCTTGCCGGGCGCTACTGTTGGTACGGCTTACAGCCAGCAACTGACGGCCAATGGCGGTATCGGGCCATACGCGTTTGCGGTCACCGGTACCGTTCCAGCCGGCATGACGCTGAGTACCAGCGGTGCACTGAGCGGTACGCCAACAGCAGCCGGCAGTTTTGCGCTGAGCGTTACAGTGACGGATACACGTCAGTTCACGGTAACGAAAAACTATGTCTTGCCTGTGGCGTCGGCAACACTGGCCCTGACCCCGGCCAGCCTGCCCAACCCGACGGCGGAAGCGGCCTACAGCACGACCCTGACGGCGACGGGCGGCACGGCACCCTACAGCTTCGCCGTGATTGGTTCGCTGCCAGCGGGCCTGAGCCTGAACGCATCCACCGGCGTGCTGTCCGGCACGACGAATGTGGCGGGCAGTTTCCCGTTCAGCATCAAGGTCACGGACAGCAGCACGGGCGTGGGGGCGCCGTTCAGCGCGACCAACAGCTATACGCTGGCCGTCGCGGCGCCCACCTTGACCCTGACGCCGGCCAGCCTGGCGGCGATCCGCGCCGGCGATGCCTACAGCCAGGCCTTCACGGCCGGCGGCGGCGTGGCGCCGTATGCGTATGCCGTGAGCGGCGGCGCCTTGCCGACCGGCCTGGCGCTCGATGCGGCGACCGGCATCGTCAGTGGCACGCCGACCGTGGCGGGCAGCTACAGCTTTACCTTGCAGGCGAAGGATGTGCACCAGTTCATGGTGCAGCAAGCGCTGACCCTGCAGGTGAACCAGGCGCCGCCGCCGGTGCCGAATGAAACGGCGACGACCTCGGCCAACCAGGAAGTGAGCTTGACCATCGCTTCCACCGATGGCAGCCCGATCACGGCGGTGACCATCGTCACGCCGCCGCAGCATGGCACCGTCACGGTGGTGTCGAGCGGCGCGGCGGGGGGCGGCAGCGGTCGCTCTTTCAAGGTGACGTATGTGCCGAATGCGAACTACTTCGGCCCGGATGCCTTCAGCTACACGGCGACTGGACCGGGCGGCACCTCCGCCCCCGCCACGGTCAGCGTGACGGTGGCGCCGCAACCGGTCCCCGTACCTGTCGCCAAGACGGCGACGGTCCTGGCCGGCACGCCGGTGACCTTGCCCGTGACGCAAGGCGCCACGGGCGGGCCGTTCACGGTGGTGGCCATCACGACGCAGCCGGCCAGCGGCACGGCGGTGGTCAATGGCATGGACATCGTCTACACACCAGGCATCAATACCAGCGGCGAGATCCGCATCGGCTACACCGTGTCGAACGCGTTCGGCACCTCGGCGCCGGTGACGTCGACCATCACCGTCAATCCGATGCCGCAAGTGCTCAGCCAGAGCGTCACGGTGGTGGCCGGCCTGACGGTCACTGTCGACCTGACGGCGGGCGCCACGGGCGGTCCGTTCACGGCGGCGAATGTGCTGAGCGTGGCGCCGGCCGAAGCGGGCAAGGTGGTGGTGCGCGATGTGGGCACGGCCGGCAAGCCGTCGTACCAGCTGAGCTTTGCGGCCTCGGGCAAGTTCGCCGGCGCGGCGGTCGTCAGCTACACCCTGAGCAATGCCTTTGCCACGTCGAAACCGGGCGTGGTCAACGTGACGGTGACGGCGCGGCGCGACCCGTCGGTCGATCCGGAAGTGATCGGCCTGCAGGCGGCGCAAGCCGATGCGGCGCGGCGTTTCGCCAGTGCGCAGCTGTCGAACTTCACGCAGCGCCTGGAAAGCCTGCATGGCGATGGCTGGGGACGTTCGAGCTTCGGCCTGAGCCTGACGCCGCCGAACGACAGCGGCAATCCGACGGCGGCGCTGGCGCGCTGGCAGGCGGATGAAGCGGACCGCGTGTTCGGCACGGCCGTCAAACCGTTCATGCGCAAGGCGGCCTTGCGCCAGCCAGGCGCTGGTTTCAGTGGCGAGCGGCAGCAGATGGACGTCAGCGGCGCTACCAGCGGCTTGCCGGACATGCCGCAAAAGCCGGACACGCAGAAGCAGGCGCTGGCTCTGTGGCTCGGTGGCGCGGTCGACTTCGGCCAGCACTATGTGAATGGCCGCGACACGGGCTTCCGTTTCCGCACCAACGGCGTGAGCGTGGGCGGCGATTACCGCCTCAGCGACCTGGCGACCGTGGGCGTGGGCGCCGGCTTCAGCCATGACCGCAGCGACGTGGGCCAGAACGGCAGCCGCAGCACGGCCGACAGCGCCGTGGCGGCCGTGTATGGCAGCCTGCGTCCGAGCAAGGGCGTCTTCCTTGACGGCGTGCTCGGCTACGGCACCTTGCAGTACGACGCATCGCGCTACCTCGCCGATGGCAGCGGTTTCGCCACGGGCGAGCGCGACGGCAAGCAGGTGTTCGGCGCAGTCGTCGGCGGTATCGAGATGCGCCATGACACCTGGATGTGGTCGCCGTACGGCCGCGTGGAACTGATGTCGGCCAAGCTCGATCCGTACACGGAAAAGGCGGCGGGCATCAACGCCCTGAGCTACTTCAAGCAGACCGTGCGTTCGCGCATCGGCGCGCTCGGTGTGCGGGCCGAGGGCATCTATGTGGGCGGCCTGGGCACGTGGTTCCCGCGCGCGCGGCTCGAGTACCGGCACCAGTTCCAGGGCGCCGACGACGCGCGCCTGGCATATGCCGACCTGGTGGCCGACGGCCCCGTGTACGTGATCCGCACGGTGCCGCAGCAGACGGGCAACTGGGCGGCGGGGCTGGGCGTGAAATTGCTGCTGTCGAACGGCATGACCATCACGCTGGACTACAACAGCAATCTGAACATCGATAGCGGACGTACCCAGTCGGTGATGTTCGGTATCGCGATGCCGCTCAAGTAATCATCCAGTCAGACTAGTCCTGATCGCCGGCCCGGAGTCCATCCGGTCCGGCGATTTTTTTGCCCGTGCGTGTCACAGCATCCACGGATGTTCTTCCGCGCCGGCGACGATGCCGCCCAGCACGGCCTGGTCGCGTTCCGCATGGCTCTGGCGCAGGAAGACGGGCAGGTCGGCCGCCAGGCGCGCGAAATGGGCATCGCGGCACAGGGGACCGGCACCCAGCGCGCGCGTGGCCAGGTGCAGCACCAGGGTGGCCGCGTCTTCCACGGCCAGGCGCAGGCGCAGCGCCAGGGCCATCGCATCGCGTTGCGAATGTCGGTCGATTTCCGCCGCGCCTTCGCGCAGCAGAGCGCCGGCCGCGCGCAGGGCGCAGTCGATCTGGCCCAATTGCGCCAGGCGCACGGGATCGGGGGCGGCGTGCTGCGCGCGTGCATGCAGATGGCTGGCGATGGCGCAGGCGGCGCCATACCACGCGGCCGCGATGCCGGCACTGCCATGCCAGTAGCCGGGCCGCTCAAGATAGGCGCCTGGCGCGCCGACGGGAAAGACGCGCGCAGCGGAAAAGGTCACGTCGACGCTGGCGCAGGCGCGCATGCCGATGGCTTGCCAGCCTTCGTCCGTGACGCGCACGCCGGGCTGCGACAGCTCTACGGTGGCCAGGCAAGCCTGGTGAGCGTCGTTCCAGCAGCTGATCAAGGCATGGCTGAGGCCATGTGCGCCTGCACACCAGGCCTTGCGTCCGTCGAGCACATGGCGGCCATCGGCCATCTGCCGCAAGCGCACGCGCGCGTCCGGCATGTCCGCGCTCCAGACGCCCCAACTGCTGCCAGCCGGCGCGCCGGGGCCGCCGAGTTCCGCCAGGATGGCCAGCGCATCCGTATGGCTTTCGTACAGCTTGAGCAGGGACAGGTCGATGGCGGCGATGGCGGCCAGCATTTGCCAGCGCCGCAGGGTGGCGCCGTGGCCGGGCAGGGGCAGCTGGTCCAGGCCCGCGTCGCGCAGGCGTCGCAAGCCGTCGATGGAGGGGAGGGCGCTGTCCTGCGGCGGCAAGAGGGTGGCCAGTGCGGCGTCGGACGGCAGGGAGAAAGCGTTGGTCGACATGGCAAGCTCCTTTTTTAACAGGATAGCTTTCTGCTTTTGCAATGTCTGTTCGATTCTACACCTACCCTCGCTGACGGGCTCGAGGCCATGAAGCAGCATGGCCGTGGGCCCCGCAGCCAGTCACGCGCTTATTTTTTCACGTACAGCATGTCGGGCTCATAACTGCTACCGTTATGCGAGAAGGTGTAGAGCTTGTTGTCGCGCAAGAGAATGCCGCCTTTGATGGTTTGCGCCGGGCGCATGCCTTCGTCGAGCAGGCAAGTGGAGCCGCCTTCATATTCGATGCACCATTGCTGTTTGCCATCTTTCTTCACGTATTGCACGCCAGGTCCCGTGACGTTGAAGGTATAGGCGGGCATGGACAGATTCAGCTTGTCGATGCGCACATTGCTCGCTGCCCCGTTCTCCGTCAGTTTGACGAGAACGTCGGCCACGCCATCCGGTGTCGCGCTCATCTTTGCGGTCATGGTTTCCGTGCCCAGCAAGGTGCCGCTGCAGCCGGTCTTGAGATAGGTTTCGATGGTGGAGGTCAGTTCCATCGCGCCGCTGCCATCGGCCTTGGCTGCGACCACCATGGTCTGGCGTTCATGTTCGTCGCACGGCGCTTGCCAGGTACCGACGTAGGGTGCCAGGGTCGAGCCGGCATTGGAATTGCCTGGGTCACTGCTGCCGCCACCGCCGCAGCCAGCCAGCAGTGCCGTGCTTGATGTCAGGAATATTGCCACGAATTTTTTCATGCTCCATCCTTTTATTCCGGCAAGCATGCGTGCCGTAGACGCGGCAACAGTATAAAAGGATGGATCAGGGGCAATTCTCACCGAATGTATTCGTGACTTGATATAGATCAAGGGCACTCGCAGCCGCCTGGCAAGACAGGCTTAAAACTCTTCCCAATCATCGCCGGCCGGCGCCTTGGCCTGCGCTCTTTCCGCGGGCGCCGGCTTGGCAACGCTCAGGCGCTTGGCTGGCGGCGGCGCTGATTTTTTCACCGCCGGCATTGCCTGCGGCGTCGTTTGCTGCAGTGCACCCAGCTTGAACACGCTGACCACCTCGGCCAGGTGGCTGGCCTGGTCTTGCAGGCTTTCGGCGGCGGCTGCCGCTTCCTCGACCAGGGCCGCGTTCTGCTGCGTCACGCCATCCATTTGCGCCAGCGCCTGGTTGACCTGGGCGATGCCGTCGCTTTGCTCGGTGGTGGCGACGCTGATGTCGGCCATGATGGCGGTCACCTTGCGCACGCTGTCGACCACCTGTTCCATGGTGGCGCCCGCTTCGTCGACGAGCTTGCTGCCGGCCGCCACCTTGCCGACGGAGTCGTCGATCAGCAGCTTGATTTCCTTGGCGGCGGCCGCCGAGCGCTGCGCCAGGTTGCGCACTTCCGTGGCGACGACGGCGAAACCGCGGCCCTGTTCGCCTGCGCGCGCCGCTTCCACGGCCGCGTTCAGGGCCAGGATATTCGTCTGGAAGGCGATGCCGTCGATAACGGAAATGATGTCGACGATCTTGTTCGACGAGTCATTGATCGACGTCATCGTCTCGATAACCTTGCCGACCACTTCACCGCTCTTTTGCGCCACGCTGGATGCGGACGCGGCCAGTTGATTCGCCTGGCGCGCATGGTCGGCGTTTTCCTTGACCGTGCCCGTCAGCTCTTCCACCGAGGCGGCCGTTTCTTCCAGTGAACTGGCTTGCTGTTCCGTGCGGGCCGACAGGTCGTTATTGCCTTGCGCAATTTCCGCGCTGGCCCGGGCCACGTTGTCGGCACTGGCCTGCACTTGCAGCAGCACGGCGTGGATCTTTTCCACGAAGGCGTTGAAACCCTTGCCGATCACGGCCAGCTCGTCGGTACCCTTGACTTCCAGCTTGACGCGCAGGTCGGCGTCGCCGCTCGACAGGTCCGTCATGGTGCGACCCAGGGTACGCAGGGGGCGCGTCAGCTGGTTGACGACGAGAATCAAAATACCGGCCGTGGCCGCCGCGCACAACAGGGCGACGATCAGGGTGTAGATCATCAGGTCGCGCGCCGAGGCCGTGGCCACGCTTTTCGGGAAATTCAGCTCCACGCTCCAGGGCGCGATATCGGGGTGGATCTGCAGCGGCTGCAGCAAATGGATGTAACCGTTGTCGTCCTCGTATTCATACGCCTGGCCCTGGCGCACCTTTTCCAGGCCGGCGGCCGGCACGTCGTCGGCCTTCTTGCCCAGCCGCTCGGGCACGGGGTGGCTCGCGTACAGGCCGCCGTTCGAGATCAGGGCCAGCTTGCCGCCCTCGATCACTTTCAGGTCGGCGAGGATTTTCGCCAGGCGCGTAAGCATGAAGTCGGCGCTGGCCACGCCCTTGAAGCTGCCATCGATCATGATGGGCGCCACCAGCGAGGCCATCAGTACATTCTTGCCATCGACGGGGTAGATGTACGGTTCCGTAAAGTAAGTCTTGCCTGTGCGCTTGGGCACGTCATACCAGTCGTTGGCGCCCGGTTTCGGGTCGAAGACGATGGGTTCGACTTGCAGCTTGCCGCCGGCGCCCCGCGTCCAGTAGGGCATGAAGCGGCCGCTGGCGTCGTAGTACGGCTTCTGGTTGGCGAAATCCGCATCCTTGCCGTCGAGCGCGTTCGGCTCCCACGTCACGGCCGAGCCCAGCAAGTCTTCCGAACTGGTCAACGTCGCCTTGGTCAGTTCATTGATCTGCTCGCGCTGCAGGGGCAGGCTGGCGCTCTTGGTGCCGCGCATGGCGCCGGCCAGGCTGGACACGCTGGACAGGTTGCTGGCGATGCGCGCCTGCAAGGCGCCGGCCACTTCGCGCGCCGATGTGCGCGCCAGGTCCAGCGCGGCCGCTTCGGCGCTCGCGCTGCTCTTGTAGCCGATCACGGCCGCCGTGACGCCGAGGCTGAGGATGGCGAGCGCGGTGGCGGCGACGCAGATTTTACTGTTCAGTGAGAGTTGCATGATGCTGTTCCTTGATGGGGAGGGGTATTGGTGTCATGGGCGTCGCGGGGGCGCGCCTAGAACGTCTTGCTGATGGCCACGACCAGGGTGGTCGCGGCGGGGTTCGACATGTCGAACTGGCCGGCCGCATTCGGGATGCCCAAGGTGTAATGGTCGTAGGCATCGGTGGCGCCCCAGGCGCGCGTGACGGCGGCGCTGGCGCTCCAGCCGCCGTCGAAGGTCCGGGTGACACCGATCTTGGCGTCGCGCCAGTTCCACATGGCATTGCCCGTGCCCGCCACCCGGCCATTGCCGGCGTGCAGATTCAAGGTCCAGGCATTGCCCAGGTCGACATTCGCGCCCACGTCCAGGTAGCCCGTGCCGCGCGCATTGGTGATGCCGAAGAAATCCGGCGTGACCGTGCGGTTGTACTTGGCGTACAGCATCATGTAGCTGAGGCCCAGCGACAGTTCGCCATAGTCGTACTTCACGCCCGTGGCGCGGTAGACGGCGCCCGGATACTTGTAATAGTAGGCCAGCACGCTGTAGCCGAGTTCACCGACCGTGCCGCTGTAGCCGCCGTACACGTCCCATTCGATGGTCGCATCCTCGATATAGCGGTCGCTGACGGTGGACGCCCACGTGCCCAGCGACCAGCCGCTCGGGTGCGCATAGTCGGCCCCCGCCTGCAGCGCCGGCTTGCCCCAGGTCTGGCGAAAGCCGCGCGAGATGTATTGCGATGTGAGACTGGCATTGGCGGTAAAGGTGGCGGCGGGGCTGTCCGTGGTCTGCGCCTGCACGGGCAGGACGGCCAGCAGCAGGAGGCAGCCGAGCAATGGTGTTGCAGGAAAATGGTGGTGCGATGGCATGGCAGTCAGCTCCGTATTTGCTGGCAGCGGCCGTTCAGGCGCGTTGCCCTGATGGTTGCAATAAAAATGCGGAATGGACTTTTTGGGAGGCAAGGCGATGCCGCTTGCATGCTCGCATGAACACGCACACATTCTCACCAAACGTAACTGAAAGGATAGGGGCTGGGGCTAGTGGAAGTCAACAAAGTTGCGTAGAGGAAAGCGTAAGTTGTTGTTTCCTGGCACTTTTTCATGCACCTGTCATCTTGCTGGTGCGCCCCGGCTGGCTGCCTGCTGCAAGCCGGCCAGCAAGCCGGGCAGGGCGGCATGCAGGGTTGGCAAGTCATCTGCCTGCAGTTCGGCCTGCATTTCCACCTGGCCCGATGGCTGGCCCCAAACGACCTGGGCGCTGAGCCGTGCGCCGGCATCGAGGCCCGTGACGCTGACCAGCAGGGCTACTTCTTCCGGCGCATCGTCGGGCACGTCTGCGAGCAGGCAGGAAATGCCGAAGTGATAATCCTGGAAGGCGCTGGCCGTGCCGCTGGAAAAGGCGAAGACAGAGGCGAGCGCCCGTGGCGCGGCGGCTGAGAGTGGTGGCAGGGCGGCGCGAAACAGGGGCAGCAAGTCGTTTTCCAGCTGGAGCACCAGCGGATGGGTGTGGGCGAGGACGGTCATGGCAGGATGGATCGGTTGGCGGCGCGCGATGGTAGCAGTTTTTGCGTCCGCTGTGCGCAGGTACTGGTCCTACCAGTGGCCTCAATCGTCATCGCTGGTGACGCGCGTGCGCACGAAATCGATGTGGCTTTGCATGGCCGTGCGCGCTTCCTCGGGCTGGCTGGCGCAGATCGCTACGCACAGGGTGCGGTGCTGCGACAGCAGGTGCAGCGAAGTGGCGTCGTCCTGCTGGCGCAAGCCCGTGCCATTGATGGTGATGTGTTCGCGCAGCATGCCGATGATGCTGGTGTGCAAGTGCAAAAACATGGTGTTGTGCGACGCCTGGGCGATGACTTCATGCAGCCGCGCGTCGGCCTGCGCCTCGCCGTGCTTGTCGTCGCTGGCGCGCGCCTGTTCCAGCTCGGCCAGCAGCGCCATGATCTGCGCGCGCTCGTCCCCGCTGGCCCGCTGCGCCGCAAAGTAGGCCGTCGCCCCTTCCAGCACGCGGCGAAATTCCAGGATGTCGTCGCGCAGGGCGGGGTGGTCGGCCACCAGCTGACTCCACGGCGAAGCCATGCCGGTGCGCAATTGATCCGTCACGAACACGCCGGCGCCGCGCCGGCTGCGCACGAGGCCCCGCGCCGCCAGACGCTGCACCGCTTCGCGCACGGTGTTGCGCGAAACTGCATATTGCTGCGCCAGCAGGCGTTCTGCCGGCAACTGCGCCCCCGCCGGCAAGCTGCCGTCCAGCAGGGCCGTTTCCAGCCTGCGCATCACCATCTCGACCCTGCCCCGCGTTTGCATGCCTGTCGCCATCGATGTCTTTCCGGTGTTGTTTTAAAGTGGTCCGAGCAATTTGAAGTGGCTTGCGGAAGCTGGAATTATGCGTGAACCGGTCATTCTTAACAACACACAGCGGCGCCGCAGCAACACACAGAGCGCCGGGGAGACAACGCATGCAGCCAGACCCGCGCCAGCCACGCCACTATCCATCGCCACCGCCGCAGGTGTACCTGTTCGCCACCTGCCTGGTCGACCTGTTCGTGCCACAGGCGGGCCTCGATGCCGTACGCCTGCTGGAGCGGGAAGGCTTGCTCGTGCATTATCCGCGCGGCCAGAGCTGCTGCGGCCAGCCCGCCTACAGCAGCGGCAATCCGGAACAGGCGCGCGCCGTGGCCCGCGCCCAGCTCGACCTGTTTGCGCAGCCGTGGCCCGTGATCGTGCCGTCCGGTTCCTGCGCCGGCATGATGCGCCACCACTGGCCGCAGCTGTTCCAGGACGACCCCGTCGCCGGCCCCAAGGCGATAGAACTGGCCGAACGCGTGTATGAACTGAGCGAATTTCTCGTCTGCGTGCTGCAGCTCGACCTGGCCGGCATGGGCGCCGCCGCGCAGGCCGATGAAAACGTGGTGCTGCATACCTCGTGCGGCGCGCGCCGCGAAATGGGTACGCGCACCCACGGCATGGCCTTGGTCGACGCCTTGCCCGGCGTGACGCGCATCGAACACCAGCGCGAATCGGAATGCTGCGGCTTTGGCGGCACGTTTTCATTGAAGCATCCCGATATTTCCGGCGCCATGGTCAGCGACAAGATCGCCTCGGCCTGCGCCACAGGCTGCGACCGGCTCGTCTCGGCCGACTGCGGCTGCCTGCTCAATATCGGCCACGCCGCGCAGCACCAGGGCGCGCCGCTACCCGTCGAGCATATGGCCAGCTTTTTGTGGCGCCGCACGGGAGGCGCGGCATGAGCGCGATCCTGACCGCCCGCGAACGCATGCTGGGACGCCTGCGCGCCGCCGCGCCCGCCGCACCCGAAGCGGTGGGCGCCATCGATACGGCGATCGACCAGCACTACCTGGCGCGCCGCGCCGCCGCGCCGCTGCCGGCACGGGACAGGATCGCCGCCATGCAGGCCGCCTTGCGCGCTTCGCATGCGGAGGTCTACTGCATCAGTAGCGAGGCCTGGCCCGCCTTGCTGGCGCAGCGCCTCGGCGAACACGGCGTGCGGCGTTTACTGCTCGATACCGGCAGCGCCGAAGGGCAGGCCTTGCGCGCCGCCTTGCCGGCCGAGGTGGAGACGCTGTCTTTCGCGCGTCCGCTGGCGCAGTGGAAAAGTGAACTGTTCGACACCGTCGATGCGGGTTTCACCATCGCCCGTTCCGGCATCGCTGCCACGGGCACGCTCGTCATCGCACCCGATGCGGCCACGCCGCGCACGGTGTCCCTGGCACCCCCTTTGCATATCTGCCTCGTGTCTGCGAGCACCTTGCACATGGACTTGCACGCGGCGGCGCGCGCCGAGCGCTGGGCGGACGGCATGCCGGCCAACCTGGTGCTGGTGTCCGGTCCCTCGAAAACGTCCGATATCCAGCAGACGCTGGCCTATGGCGCGCATGGTCCGCGCTGGCTGTGGGTGCTGATCATCGATGATTTATCTGCCCATGAAGGAGGCCAGCCATGAATGCCAAGCCCCTGCAATTCGTCAAGCCGGCCGACTTCCATGCGCGCGCCCGCGCTGCGCTGGACGACCCGAAACTGCGCCAGAGCTTTCGCGGCGCCATGGATTTTTTACAGGACAAGCGCAAGACGCAATTCCCCGACGGCGACGAGCTGGAACGCCTGCGCGATATCGGCGAAGCCGTGCGTCGGCACGCGCTGGCGCGCCTGCCCGATTTGCTGGTGCAGCTGGAAGACAAGCTGACGGCGGCCGGCGTGCAGGTGCACTGGGCCGAAGATGGCGAGCAGGCCAATGCCATCATCCACGCCATCGCCGAAAGGAACCGGGCGACGCGCTTCATCAAGGGCAAGTCGATGGCCAGCGAGGAAATCGAGCTCAATCACTACCTGGAAGCGCGCGGCATGACGTGCCTGGAATCGGACATGGGCGAGTACATCGTGCAGCTGGCCGGCGAAAAGCCGTCGCATATCGTCATGCCGGCCATTCACAAGACGAAGGCCGACATCGCCGGCCTGTTCGCCGAGCATATCCCCGACGCGCCCTACACGGAAGATGTCGACAGCCTGATCCAGACGGGGCGGCGCGCCCTGCGCCAGGCCTTCGTCGACGCCGATATCGGCCTGTCGGGCGTGAACTTCGCGGCGGCCGACACGGGCACCTTGTGGCTGGTGGAAAACGAGGGCAATGGCCGCTTGACGACGTCTGTGCCGGACGTGCACATCGCCATCATGGGCATGGAAAAAGTGGTGGCCAAGCTCGAACATATCGTGCCACTGACCAGCCTCCTGACGCGCTCGGCCACGGGCCAGGCCATCACCACGTATTTCAACCTGATTTCCGGCCCGCGCCGCGCCGGTGAAAAAGATGGGCCGCGCGAAGTGCACCTGGTCTTGCTCGACAACGGCCGCAGCCAGGCCTACGCCGACGAGCAGCTGCGCGCCACCCTGCAATGCATACGCTGCGGCGCCTGCATGAACCACTGTCCCGTCTACACGCGCATCGGCGGCCACGCCTACGGCACCACGTATCCGGGGCCGATCGGCAAGATCATCTCGCCGCATTTGCTGGGACTAGCTGCGACGGCGGATCTGGCCACCGCATCGAGCCTGTGCGGCGCCTGCGGCGAAGTATGTCCCGTACGCATTCCGATTCCACAGCTGCTGGTGCGCCTGCGCACGGAAGCCAACCGCAATCCGAACGAGGAAGTCAGCCATCCGCTGCGTGGGCAGGGCGCCAAGTTCAGCCGCGGCGAAAGCCTGATCTGGCGCTTCTGGAGCGGCGCCTTCGCGCGCCCCGCCAGCTACCGGCTGTTCCGCTGGGCCGCCACGCGGCTGCGCATGCTGACGCCGCGCGCGCAGCTGGGCTGGACGCAGCACCGCAAGCCATTGACGCCGGCGCCGCGCAGCCTGGCCGACCTGCTCAATGCACGGGGGCAGGAAGAATAGCCCGTTCCCGGAGCACCGCAAAAAACACGCTACACACAATTACATCAAAAGCCGTTTTTTCACTTAACCCGCATCCACCGGAGGAGACCCGACATGCAAACCTGGACCCAACTTTATACACCGCTCGGCAGCTTGTGGCTGTCGTCGCTGGCGGCAGCCATCCCCATCATTTTCTTCTTCATCGCCCTGGCGGCGCTGCGCATCAAGGGACATGTGGCGGCCGCCGTCACCCTGGCGCTGGCGCTGGCCGTCGCCATCTTCGCGTATGGCATGCCCGTGCCGCAGGCGCTGGCGGCGGCCGGCTACGGTTTTGCGTACGGCTTGTGGCCGATCGCCTGGATCATCGTCACGGCCGTCTTCCTGTACAAGATCGTCGTGAAAACAGGGCAGATCGACATCATCCGCGCGTCCGTGCTGTCCGTCACGGACGACCAGCGCCTGCAGGTGCTGTTGATCGGCTTTGCCTTCGGCGCTTTTCTGGAAGGGGCGGCCGGCTTCGGCGCGCCCGTGGCGATTACCTCGGCCTTACTGGTTGGCCTGGGCTTCAATCCGCTGTATGCGGCGGGCCTGTGCCTGATCGCCAACACGGCGCCCGTGGCCTTCGGCGCCATGGGCATCCCCATCATCGTGGCGGGGCAGGTGACGGGCATCGACCCGTTCCTGATCGGCGCCATGGCGGGCCGCCAGTTGCCGCTGCTGTCGCTGCTGGTGCCGTTCTGGCTGGTCTTCATGATGGATGGATTCCGCGGCGTGCGCGAAGTGTGGCCAGCCGCGCTGGTGACGGGTTTGAGCTTTGCCGTCACCCAGTATTTCACGTCGAACCATATCGGCCCTGAACTGCCGGACATCACCTCGGCCCTCGTCAGCCTGGTGTCGCTGACCCTGTTCCTGAAAGTGTGGCAGCCGAAGAATGCGAAAGTGGCGCATGCCGTCGGCGGCGGCACGGCAGCGCTGTCCGGCTTTGGCGGTGCGGGCGGTGCTGCGGCCGTGCGCGGCGGTGGCAACCGCGCCGCCTCGCCCTACACGATGGCGCAGACCATGCGCGCCTGGGCGCCGTTCGGCCTGTTGACGGCCATCGTCACCGTGTGGAGCCTGCCCGGCTTCAAGGCACTGTTTGCCGCCGGCGGCGCGTTGTCCAGCCTGGTCATCAAGATCCACGTGCCTTACCTCGACAAGCTGGTGATGAAGACCATGCCCATCGTGGCCGAGCCGAAGGCGTATGACGCCGTGTTCAAGCTCGATCTGCTGTCGGCCGTGGGCACGGCGATCTTGCTGACGGCCGTGCTGTCGATGCTGATGCTGCGTATGAAGCCGCGCGATGGTCTGAAGGCGTTCGTGGAAACGATCGTGGAGTTGCGCCGTCCCGTGCTGTCGATCGGCCTGGTGCTGGCGTTTGCCTTCGTTGCCAACTACTCGGGCATGTCGTCCACACTGGCCCTGCTGCTGGCCGGCAGCGGCGCCGCCTTCCCGTTCTTCTCGCCGTTCCTGGGCTGGCTGGGCGTCTTCCTGACGGGGTCCGACACGTCGTCGAACGCCTTGTTCTGCTCCCTGCAAAACACGACGGCGCACCAGATCGGCGTGTCCGACACCCTGATGGTGGCGGCCAATACGACGGGCGGCGTGACGGCGAAGATGATCTCGCCCCAGTCGATCGCCGTCGCCTGCGCGGCGACTGGCCTGGTGGGCAAGGAATCGGACCTGTTCCGCTTTACCTTGAAGCACAGCCTGTTGTTTGCCGTCATCATCGGCATCATCACCATGCTGCAGGCCTACGTCTTCACCGGCATGATCCCGCATTGAGCGGTCCGTAGAAGTACGTAGTAAAACTAGATGAAATGACAGTAAAACGTGCAGACGGTCATGGAAATGACCTGATGCACTGCAGCATATCGAGGATGGCCCGGCGCAATGCCGGGTCCGCAGCGATGCCCTCGGCATCGAGACCCGACCCCAGCAGGGGCAAGCTGATGCAGGCGTCGTCGATCAGGCGCGCCGACATGGTGACTACCGTTTCGCGCAGGGCCGCCTGCGCATGCGTGGCGCGCGGCGAGGCGTTCAGCAGCACCAGCGGCTTGTCGATGAACGATTCATTTCCCACCATCCAGTCCAGCGCGTTTTTCATGGGGCCGCTCACGCCGTGCGCGTATTCGGGGCTGGCCAGCATCAGCACGTCGGTCGCCAGGATGGCGTCGCGCAGACCGGTCACGGCCGGCAGGCTGTCGGCATTGAGGTCGGGATTGAACAGCGGTAACTCACCGAGTCCCGAATAGATGCGGATGTCGAATGGCGGTGGCGCAAGCCCGGCGATGGCGCGCAGCAGGGCGGTGTTCAGCGAGGCAGCGCGCAGGCTGCCGGCGATGGCGAGAATGGTAATGGGCGTGTGCATCCCGCCTGTATAGCCCATCCTGTGCTCAAGCGCAAGGCGAGCAGGATGGCGCTATCGATGTTGCAACAGCCGGTGAGCGACTGGGGACTGCGGTAATACTGCGGCAATATTAACGGCTCAGACCGCTCATCCAGCTTGGCTGCGGATTGGCACGGGCCAGTTCGCGCATGCGGTATTCCAGATCGTAACGGTCGGTCGATTCGGCCAGGTACGCTTCTTCGTAAGCGCGTTCGCGGCGGTCGCTGCTTTGGTTCAGCCAGGCGCCAACGCGTTTGGCGGCGTGGACCAGGGTGGCGACGATATTGCTGTTTTGCGTGGTGTGGTAAGTAAATGCGGTAGACATGGCAGACTCCTTATGTGGCGTGCCGCGTTGTGCTGCACTGCAATATAAGTATAGCGATTCCAAGTTATAAGGCTAATTTTGATTTCAAATGTCGGCTATTCATTTTTAGAATAACAGGCGGGAAAGCTGCGCAATACGGGGCTTTAAGGCATAATGCGGGCGCAGTATCGTAGTTTTACTACAAGACTGTTTTGTCCTGAATGTTGTTTTCAGACGCAGCCCGCAGGCGTGCCGCGCCTACAAGACATCATTTTGGCGAGAAACGGTCGGCCGTGCGCCTGCCGCGCGCAAGCAGCGCAATGCCTGCCCCTGTTTTGCTGATGGCAGTCATGGCCCACGCTGATATCTGCGTGGCGCTTGCGCGTCCTGGTGCTGCCCGGGTGGAAACGCTTCCATGCCAGGCAAGATCAACTTGGAATTGAAAAATGGAGAAGGTATGGAATACGTAAAGCAAGGCCAGGGCGTACCGTCCGCACAGGCCGGCACGCAAAACAATACAGGCGCCCTGATCATTGTCACGGTGCTGTTTTTCATGTGGGGACTGCTGACATCGCTCAATGATGTGCTGATTCCCCATCTGCGCTCGATCTACACCCTGACGTATGTGCAGGCGATGCTGGTGCAGTTCTGCTTCTTTGGCGCCTACGCCATCGTTTCGCTGCCCGCCGGCATGCTGATCAAGAAGATCGGCTACCAGCGCGGCGTCGTCGCCGGCCTGCTGATCGCGGCCGCCGGCTGCGCCATGTTCTACCCGGCGTCGACCGGCAGCTATGCGCTGTTCCTGTTGTCCTTCTTCATCCTGGCGGCCGGCATCACCGTGCTGCAGGTGGCGGCCAACCCGTACGTGACGGAACTGGGCGACCCGCAGACGGCGTCGAGCCGTTTGACCCTGACGCAAGCGTTCAACGCGCTGGGCACCACGGTGGCGCCTGCGCTGGGCGGCATGCTGATCTTGTCGGGCACCGTGCTGACGGTGCAGCAGTTCGACCTGCTGCCGGCGGCCGAGCAACTGGCTTACCGCGCCAAGGAAGCGGCCTCCGTGCAAGGCCCGTACCTGGTGCTGGCCGCTACTCTGGTAATCCTGGCCGTGCTGTTCGCGCTGGCAAAATTGCCGAAGATTTCGCATGCCGACGATGCCGCCGCCCTGGCGCACGATGGCCACAAGGTCTCGATCTGGTCGCACCGCCACCTGGTGCTGGGCGCGCTGGCCATCTTCCTGTACGTGGGCGGTGAAGTCAGCATCGGCAGCTTCCTGATCAACTTCCTGGGCGAGAGCCATATCGCTGGCCTCAGCCACGCCGATGCCGCCTATTTCGTCAGCTATTACTGGGGTGGCGCCATGCTGGGCCGCTTCGTCGGCTTCGCCGTGATGCGCTATGTCAGCCCGGGCAAGACCCTGGCCTTCAACGCCGCCGTCGTCATCGCGCTGATCCTCGTTGCCGTGTTCTCCAGCGGTCACACAGCCATGTGGGCCTTGATCGCCGTCGGCCTGTTCAACTCCATCATGTTCCCGACCATCTTCAGCATGGCCCTGAACAAGCTGGGCGCGCAAACGGGACAAGGTTCGGGCATCCTCTGCATGGCTATCGTCGGCGGCGCCATCGTGCCGTTCATCCAGGGCTTCCTGGCCGACCACATCAACCTGCAACTGTCCTTCCTCGTGCCGGCCCTGTGCTACACCTTCATTCTGTACTTCGGCTGGAAGTACGCCAGCATGTACAACGACAGCGCCAAGTAAGCAAGGTGGCGTGATCAAGCAAAAGGGTGGCCTCGGCCACCCTTTTTTACGTCAATGCGCGAACGGCGTGCCCAGCACGTCCTGGCATACCTCGAGCCAGGCGCGCGCCGCGTGCGACAGATAGCGCCCGCTCCAGATATGCGCCACCTGCCACGCCACCTCCGGCTCGACGATGCGCACGGCCTCCAGCGGTTCGCCAGCCAGGCGGTGGATGAACGGCTCGGGCAGCAGGGCCACGCCCAGGCCCGCCGAGGCCATCGCCACCAGCCAGTCCCATTGCCCGCTCTGGGCCGCGATGGTCGGCGCGAAGCCCGCTTGCGCGAAATGCTGGCGCAGGCTGCGCGTGAGGGCGAAATCATCCTTTAACAGCACCAGCGGCAAATCGGCCAGCGCCTTGAAGGGCAGGGTCGTGCGGTTTTTCTGGAACGTGCCCGGCTCGGCCAGGGCCCAGATCGGATAGTTGGCCACTTCCACGGCCACGAGATCGAGTTCCGGGTCGGCCGGCAGCACCGTCATGCCGATTTCCAGCTCGCCGGCCGCCACCTGGCGTTCGATCTGCTGGCCCGTGTCTTCCTGCAGCGTCAGGCTGATGTGCGGGTGACGCGCACGGAAGGCCTTTAATACAGGTGTGAACAGCACATTGATCATGGGCGGGATACCGACCGTCAGGCTGCCGCGCTGCAAGGCCTGGGTGTCGCGCACTTCCAGGGTCAGCTGGCG
Source organism: Janthinobacterium sp. TB1-E2 (assembly GCF_036885605.1). Lineage (NCBI taxonomy): Bacteria > Pseudomonadati > Pseudomonadota > Betaproteobacteria > Burkholderiales > Oxalobacteraceae > Janthinobacterium > Janthinobacterium aestuarii. Next base: position 4,862,574 of record NZ_CP142523.1, on the reverse strand, counting down.
CATGTTCGCCAGCATTTCCTGGCCATGCTGGTAGACGATGCGGCCCGTGTCCGTCAGGGTCAGCTTGCGCCCGTCGCGCACCAGCAGCTGGGCGCCCACTTCATCTTCCAGCTGGCGCACCATCTTGCTGATGGTCGACTGGGTCAGATGCAGCGATTCGGCCGCCTGCGTAAAGCTCGACAGACGCACGGTTTCGACGAAATAGCGCAGGGAACGGATATCCACGAGGGTGCTCGGCATTGGCAAGGCATGAAAATATCGACTGGATGTGGCGAAATTAATTCATGCCATGCATGTGACCGCGATTTTATACTGATTCCACTTATGGGGCTGGTGTATGACAGCCATCCAGTTTGAGAATAGTAAGAAGATCAGGAGCATCAGATGTACGAGGACCGTATCCGCCACCCAGGCTTGCTCGGCAAAATCATGAGCGCCGATGAGGCAGCCAAATTGTTCCACAACGGAATGCGTGTCGGCATGAGCGGTTTTACCCGTGCCGGCGACGCCAAAGCCCTGCCGCGCGCGCTGGCCGAGCGCGCCCTGCAAGATCCATTAAGCCTGACCCTGATCACGGGCGCTTCGCTGGGCAATGGCAGCGACGGCTTGATGGCCGAGGCGGGCGTGCTGGCGCGCCGCATGCCGTTCCAGGTCGACCCGGTCTTGCGCGGCAAGATCAACAACGGCGAAGTCATGTTCATCGACCAGCATCTGTCGGAAACGGCCGAGCAGTTGCGCTCCGGCAACCTGGCCGCCGTCGATATCGCCGTCATCGAAGCCACGGCCATCACGGCGGCCGGCGCCATCATTCCGACCATGTCGGTGGGTAACTCCGCCGCCTTTGCCCAGCAAGCCACGCAAGTGATCATCGAGATCAACCTGTCTACGCCGCTGGCGCTGGAAGGCTTGCACGACATCTATATACCGCACACCTTGCCGGGCCGCGAGCCGATTCCCCTCACGCGCGTGGACCAGCGCCTGGGCAGCACGGCCATCGCCATCGACCCGGCCCGCATTGCCGCCATCGTCATCACGGACAGCCCCGACAGCCCGTCGAACGCCTTGCCGCCCGATGCGGAAACGCAGGCGATCGCCGGCCACGTGATCGCCTTCCTGCAGGGCGAAGTGGCGGCCGGGCGCATGGGGCCGGAATTGCTGCCGCTGCAGGCGGGCATCGGCACCATCGCCAACGCCGTGCTGCATGGCCTGATCGGCTCGCCTTTCCGCAACATGACGATGTATTCGGAAGTGCTGCAGGACAGCGCCATCGAGCTGCTCGATTCGGGCCAGCTGGCGTTTGCCTCGGCCTCGTCGATCACCCTGTCGGCCGCCGTGCACCAAAAGCTGATGGACAATATCGACCATTACCGCTCGAAGATCGTGCTGCGCCCGCAAGAGATCAGCAACCATCCCGAGATCGTGCGCCGCCTGGGCATCATCGCGCTGAACACGGCGCTCGAGTTCGATATCTACGGCAACGTCAATTCCACGCACGTGTGCGGCACGCACATGATGAACGGCATCGGCGGCTCGGGCGACTTTGCGCGCAATGGGCAAGTGTCGATGTTCGTGTCGAAATCGGCGGCCAAGGGCGGACGCATTTCCAGCGTCGTGCCGATGGTCTCGCATGTGGACCATACGGAGCATGACGTCGACGTGCTGGTGACGGAGTGGGGTTTTGCGGACTTGCGCGGCCTGGCGCCGCGTGAAAGGGCACCGTTGATCATCGAGCGCTGCACACATCCCGATTACCGCGCGCAGCTGCGTGCCTATTATGACGCGGCATGCCAGCGCGGCGGCCACACGCCACACATCCTGCAAGAGGCGCTGTCGTGGCATGTGCGCTACCAGGAAACGCAGAGCATGCTGGCAGCGCAGTAAGCTTCGCCAGCATCAAGACAGGGCAGGGCGGTGCGGCACCGCGCTGCCTTTTTACTTTCCTCAGTACATATGCAGCGCCTTGGCGCCCAAACCCAGCAGGGCAAACGTGGTGGTGGCCTGTATGCCCATGAACCACAGGAAGTGGGTGTGCATGTGCTTGCGGATGTCGCCCAGTTCCGTGCGCAGGGCGTGGCAGTCGCCGCGCAAGTCGCCGCAAAATTGCGTCAGGTCGGCACGCAGCAGCTGTGATTCGTTGTGCAATTCCGTGCGTACCTTATCGAGGCCTTCGCCAAGACGCTGTTCCAGGGTCTTGAACCATAGCCGGTCATGTTCCCGGTCCGTTTCCAGTTTTGTCAGGCGCGCTTCCATGCGTACAGCATTGTTCGCGCTTTGCTGTTTGTCAAGCCGGTCCGTGGAATAGGCTTCGTTCATCTCGCACTCCTTCGCGCAAGCCGCGCTGCATCGGCGCAGGCGGCTTCACTCCACTGTCCGCCTTTTCCGTCCGCCTGGTTTGCGCTGGATCAAACGTCAGGAAGGCGGTGCAAAGCGCAGGCGGATGCCTGTCGTGACGACGGCGAGCAAGTCGTCGATATGCGTGTTCATTTCCGGGTGCGGCGTCCATGGGTCGCCCGCATCCATGACGATGCGCAGCGACACGAGGCCGTGCAGCGATTGCCAGAAGATTTGCGTCATCGTGTGCAGCGCCGGCTCGTCCTGGCGTACCTGGCCCGCCTGCGCCAGCTCGCCGAACAGGTGCAGCGCGTAGGCATACGGGTCTTGTTCGATATTGCCGTGTTCGACGTCGACGGCGTCGACTTCCGCGTGCGGGCGCAGCTCCATGAAGATCAGCGAGTACTCGTCGGGATGCTGGAAGCCGTATTCGATGTAGGCGCGGCCGACCAGGCTGATGCGTTCCCATGGGTCAGTGCTGGTGTCGCAGGCCGTGCGCATGGCGCGCACCAGTTCCAGCAAGTCCTTGTCCATGGCCTGGGCGATCAGGGTGGCCTTGTCGCGGAACAGGGCGTACACGACGGTGGTGGAAAAGCCGGCCGCCTCGGCCACCTTGCGGATGGAGACGGCGCGCGCGCCGCCCTTCTTGATGAGGTCTTTGACGACGTCGATGATGTGCTCGCGCCGCGCCTGCGCCTCGCGTAATTTTCTTTCCTGAATATTGGTCAGCTTCTTGTCCACGACTCTTTCCTGGCGACTCTATGAAAGCAGGAATTATAGGGGGACGAGGGGCTGCCAATGTTTCCGGCATTGTTACAATTCAGTTTTTTGTCCGGTAGATGCGACAGTGGACCGATTTTTCGCGCTTTTGCCCGGCGCTTTTCCATCGATGCCCCGGAATGGTGCATAAATCACCGGACCAGGCTTTGCGAACGGGGCCAAAGGGCGGAAAATAGCGGGATAGCTTACACTGCGTTTTTTAGCGCGACGGCGGTGGCCCACGAGGCAGCGCCGGAACACTTACATTCGGACGGGATCATTACATGACCATTAAAATCAGCCAGAACTTCGACTCGGGCGCCATCGACGTGGTGAGCGCCACCAGCGCCGGCGCCATCGACTTGAACTTGCGCAAGGATAGCCACGCCGACATCCACCAGTGGTTCCACTTCCGCCTGCAGGGCGCGCGCGGCCAGGCATGCACGATGCGCTTCCTGAACGCGGGCCAGGCCACCTATCCGGCCGGCTATGAAGACTACCAGGCCGTGGCCAGCTACGACAGCGAAAACTGGTTTCGCGTGCCGACGGCGTTCGACGGCCAGGTCATGACGATCTCGCACACGCCTGAACTCGACAGCGTGTACTACGCCTACTTCGAGCCGTATTCGTGGGAGCGCCATTTGCGCCTGCTGGGCGAAGTGGCCGAGCATCCGCTGGCGCGCGTGTCCGACCTGGGCAGCACGGTCGATGGCCGCGACATGAACATGGTCACCATCGGCAATCCGCAGGCGGAAAAGAAGATCTGGGTCATCGCGCGCCAGCATCCGGGCGAATCGATGGCCGAATGGTTCGTCGAAGGCTTGATCGACTCGCTGCTCGACGACGCTAACCCGATCGCGCGCAAATTGCTGCAGCGCGCCGTGTTCCACATTGTGCCGAACATGAACCCGGACGGCTCCATCCGCGGCAACCTGCGCACGAATGCGGCCGGTGCCAACCTGAACCGCGAATGGATGACGCCTTCGCTGGAATCGAGCCCGGAAGTGCTGTGCGTGAAAAACAAGATCCACGAAACGGGCGTCGACATGTTCTTCGACATCCACGGCGATGAAGCGCTGCCGTACAACTTTGTGGCCGGCAATGAAATGCTGGAAAACTTCACGCCCGCCCAGGCGGCGCACCAGAAGGCCTTCATCGAGCGCTACAAGCAGGCCAGCCCCGACTTCCAGGACAAGTTCGGCTATGCGGCCAGCAAGTACAAGTCCGACATGCTGACCCTGGCGTCGAAATACATCGGCCACCACTTCGGCTGCCTGGCGCTGACCCTGGAAATGCCGTTCAAGGAAAACGCCGACTTGCCGGATCCAAGCGTGGGCTGGAATGGCGCGCGCAGCGCGGCACTGGGCGCGGCCATGCTGCAGCCTATCCTGCTGTCGCTCGATTGAACGGCGTTGATCATGGGCGTCGAGATCGAGCGTAAATTCCTGCTGGCCGGCGATGCCTGGCGCGGCCTGGGGCAGGCGGTGCTGCTGCGCCAGGGCTATCTGTCGTCCGCGCGCGAGCGCGTGGTGCGCGTGCGCATCGAGGGCGAACAGGCGATGCTGACCATCAAGGGCGCCAACGTGGGCGCCACGCGCGGCGAGTGGGAATATCCGATTCCGCTGGCCGACGCGGCCGAACTGCTCGACGGCCTGTGCGAGCAGCCGCTGATCGAAAAGGTTCGCCACCGCATCGAACACGCGGGCATGGTATGGGAAGTCGACGAGTTCCTCGGCGCCAATGCGGGCCTGCTGGTGGCCGAGATCGAACTGGCTTCGGAAGACCAGCCCTTCGACAAGCCGGACTGGATCGGCGCGGAAGTGTCGGGCGACGCGCGCTATTACAACGCGAATCTGATCCGCCACCCGTTTTCACAGTGGTGATGGCGCGTTAAGCGTGGCTTGAAATGCAAAAAGGCGGAACCGAGGTTCCGCCTTTTTTATGCGCCAACGCTGTTGTCGGATTACGCCGTGCCGGCTAATCCGACCTACGGCCCATACCGGCAGCGTAGGTCGGATTAGCGCGCAGCGCGTAATCCGACAACACCGTTACAGCATCAGTGGAAATGCTCTGTGCCTTGTGGCGTATCTTCGGGCATCTCCGCATGCGCCAGTTCGCCGACCGGGTCGGCAAACAGGGGCGCGCCGCAATCGTCGCAGTATTCACCGACAAAGCGTTCCGCGTGGCGCTTGATCTGCGTCACGCCAGCGGCGTTCAGGTGCTCGATGATTTCATCGACCGGTGTCTTTTGCTTGTCCAGCGCGGCGATGCCGACCTGGATCAGGCCTTCGATCGGCGTGCCATCCTCGTCTTCCTGGCCGTACAAAGGCCAGACGATGCCATAGATGACGTCCGGCGCCTGGCGCAGGGTGAAGGCGATGCGGTACTCGTCCACCTGGCCGTCGGCCGCTTCCTCGCCGAAGCCGGCGATGACGGCGCGCAGTTCCGACGGCTCGATGGCCAAGGTATGCGTCAGGTAGTGCACGGCGGCGCGTACGGAGACGGGGCGTATCAGCTTGTCCGCTTCGCGGCAGGCCACGTAATACGCCTCCGGCAGCAGCAATTCCAGGCCGCAGCCGGGCAGCAGGCGGGCGAATGTCGGCGTCGCCTGCGTGCGCCATTGCTCCAGGGCGGCGCTGCGTTCGGCGATGAAGTCGAGCTGGCTCGAAGGCGTCTGCCAGCGGAACAGCGGCGCGCCGGCAGGGGCCACCACGGCCACCAGCAGGTAGCGCGTGTCGGCCAGGAAGGGCGCCGTTTCCGCTTCTTTGCCCGAGGGCTTGACGGCCGTGCCTTTCAGCGCGGCCAGGGCAAGCTTTTGCGTCTTGGCATAGGTTTCGACATGGCTGCGCGGCAACTGGTCGATCGAGTACAGCGTTGGCGCCATGGCCATCTTCGTGCCGTCGGCCAGCAGGTGGGCGGCGAAATGCGCCGACAGCACACCGTGCGCGTCGCCGGCCATGGGGCCGGAAGCGATGGAAAAGCGCGTCCACGCGAGGATGGGCACGGCGACGAGCAGGGCGTCGTAGCGCACGTCTTCATGCGTGATGACGGTCGATTCGCTGACGGCTTCAACGCAGTCCATCAGCACGTCATAGGCGTTCAAGTCATCCTTGAACAGGCTGCCCAGGGTGTTGTCGATGGTGTCCTGGTGGCCGGTTTTGAGTAATTTCTGGAGCTGCGTATCCAGGCTGTGTTCCCAGGACCGCTCTTCGAGACGGCTGGCTGCCTGTACGATCGCCTGGGCAAAGGTGACCAGGCGCTGGCTGTCGGCAGTCAGTTTATGGGATGAATCTTTGGAAGGACGACGCATAGCGGGATAAGAGTCTCGGAAAGTGAAAAAAATGGATCAGTCAAACAATGATAAACCCTTATAACCGTATTGTAGAGGATTCAGCCGCACGCAATACGTAAGCTGTCCTTAGATCATGCCAATAGTCGAAATTTCAAGTCGGAACGGGATGCAGGGACGAAAAAAAGCGCCGGTCGAAACCGGCGCTTTGATCTTGCATCACAGCTGGGCTGATTACTCGGCCAGCAGTTGACGCAGCACGAATGGCAGGATACCGCCATGCTTGTAGTAATCGACTTCGATTGGCGTATCGATGCGCAGCAGGACTTTGACTTCCTGGCTGGAGCCGTCGGCGCGGTGGATCACCAGGGTAGCCAGTTGCTGTGGCTTGATTTCGCCTTCGAGGCCTTTCAGGTCGAAGGTTTCCTTGCCGGTGATGCCCAGGGTTTGCACGCTGTCGTCGCCGATGAATTGCAGCGGCAACACGCCCATGCCCACCAGGTTCGAGCGGTGGATACGCTCGAACGAACGGGTGATCACGGCTTTCACGCCCAGCAGTTGCGTACCTTTGGCTGCCCAGTCGCGCGACGAGCCCGTACCGTACTCTTCGCCGCCGAAGACCATGGTTGGCGTGCCTTCAGCAACATATTTCATCGCTGCGTCGTAGATCGACATTTCTTCGCCGGAAGGCTGGTGGATCGTGATGCCGCCTTCGACCGCCGAACCGTCCGCCTTGGCAGGGATCATGCGGTTTTTGATACGCACGTTGGCGAACGTGCCGCGCATCATGATTTCATGGTTGCCGCGACGCGAGCCGTAGGAGTTGAAGTCCGCTTTCAGGACGCCGTTTTCCTTCAGCCATTTGCCTGCAGGGCCGTTTTCCTGGATCGAGCCGGCTGGCGAGATGTGGTCGGTGGTGATGGAATCGCCGAACACGCCCAGTGCGCGCGCGCCTTCGATGCCGGTGGCCACGGCCGCTGGCGTCATCGAGAAGTTGTCGAAGAACGGTGGTTCCGCGATGTAGGTCGATTTCGGCCAGTTGTAGACTTGACCGGACACGGTCGTGACTTTTTCCCACAGCTTGCCTGGCGCGCCCTTGACGTCCGCGTAGTTGTCCTTGAACACCTTGGCGTTCATGGCGAACTTCATCATGGCCGATACTTCAGCCGAGGTCGGCCAGATGTCGCCCAGGTAGACGTCCTTGCCGCCCTTGCCCTTGCCGACCGGTTCCGTCATCAGGTCGCGCGTCATGTTGCCGGCGATGGCGTAAGCGACGACCAGCGGTGGCGAAGCGAGGAAGTTCGAGCGGATGTTCGGGTGAATACGCGCTTCGAAGTTGCGGTTGCCCGACAGCACGGCCGACGCGACGATGTCGTGCGTGGCAATCGCTGCGTTCAGCTCGGGCGTCAGGTCGCCCGCATTGCCGATACAGGTGGTGCAGCCGTAGGCGGTCACGCCGAAGCCCAGTTTTTCCAGGTATGGCAGCAGGCCGGCAGCGGTCAGGTACTCGGTCACGACGCGCGAACCAGGAGCCAGCGAAGTCTTGATGTGCGGAGCGACTTTCAGGCCGGCTTCGACGGCTTTCTTGGCCAGCAGGCCGGCAGCCAGCATCACGCTCGGGTTCGAGGTGTTGGTGCACGAGGTGATCGCGGCGATCAGCACGTCGCCGTTCGACACTTTCACGCCGTTCGTCGTTTCGTACACGGCAGCCAGGTCGGCCGGGTTCTTGTTGAAGCCGTTTTCCGTGGTTGGCTTGGCGAACAGCTCGGCGAAGTTCGCCTTGACGTTGCCGATTTCGATACGGTCTTGCGGGCGTTTCGGGCCAGCCAGCGACGGAGCGACCGATGCCAGGTCCAGTTCCACCACGCGGGTGTAGTCGATCTCGCCGGCTTTTGGCACGCCGAACAGGTTTTGCGCCTTGAAGTAGCCTTCGAACGCGGCGATTTCAGCCTTGCTGCGGCCGGTGCCCTTGAAATAATCGATGGTCGCTTCGTCGACCGGGAAGAAGCCCATGGTCGCGCCGTATTCCGGTGCCATGTTGGCGATCGTCGCGCGGTCGGTCAGGGTCAGCGATTCGGTGCCTTCGCCGAAGAATTCGACGAACTTGCCGACGACTTTTTCTTTGCGCAGCAGTTCGGTGATGGTCAGTACCAGGTCGGTGGCGGTGCAGCCTTCGCGCAATGCGCCCGACAGGTTCACGCCGATGACGTCTGGCGTCAGGAAGTAGACCGGTTGGCCCAGCATGCCGGCTTCCGCCTCGATGCCGCCCACGCCCCAGCCGACCACACCGATGCCGTTGATCATGGTGGTGTGCGAGTCGGTGCCGACCAGGGTGTCAGGGTAGTACACGTCGCCGGCTTTCTTGCCTGCGTGGTGCACGCCGCGCGCCAGGTATTCCAGGTTGACCTGGTGGACGATGCCGAAGCCTGGTGGCACGACGCCGAAGGTGTCGAATGCCTGCATGCCCCATTTCATGAACTGGTAACGCTCGTTGTTACGCGAGAATTCCAGTTTCATGTTCAGGTCCAGCGCTTTCTTTTCGCGGTAGTGATCGATGGTCACCGAGTGGTCGACCACCAGGTCGACCGGTACCAGCGGTTCGATCTTCTTGGCGTTGATGCCCATCTTGGCGGCCACGTTGCGCATTGCTGCCAGGTCGGCCAGCAGCGGTACGCCGGTGAAGTCTTGCAGCACGACGCGCGCCACTACGAACGGGATCTCGTCGGTGCGCTCGGCGGTCGGGCCCCAGCTCGCCAATTGCTTGACGTGTTCTTCGGTGACTTTTTTGCCGTCGCAGTTGCGCAATACCGATTCGAGCACGATACGAATCGACACTGGCAGGCGGGAGACATTGATGCCCAGGCTTTTTTCCAGCGCAGGCAGGGAGTACAGCTTGCCCTTCTTGCTATCCGAAATATTAAAGTCCTTGAGCGTGTTCAGAGTGTTGCGGGACATGACCTCTCCTTGTTGGGTATCGTCTATTTATTGATTATTCAAATTACAAAACATGACTGAGCCCCCGAAGAGGCCCTTGCTACGCACATCAGCCGCCGGCGGCCGGCAGCACGCCCAGCGATGGCGCGGCTTCCACCACTGCCGCCGGCTTGGCTTGCTCCGCATCCTTGCATTCATTGGCCAGCTGGCGGCCCTGCTTGGAATCGAGCAGCATGCCTTTGGCCGGGATGCCGATCCACACGAGGCCGTACAGACGGTTCTCGAAGCGGTTGGCGCCGGTGGTGGTGCCAACGCGGCTCAGGCGGTGCAGGCGCTTCTTCCAGCGCAGGGCGATGTGTTTGTCGTCAGTAGCATTGGTGTAGATGGTAATTTTGTTACCAAGTTCACAATTGAAATCGGTGGAAGCCGAGCCTGCGGTGTCCGGCTCATCGGATTCTTCCTTGTCGGCGACCGACATGGCGAGCGGATGGGCTTCCTTGGCGGCTGCCTTGGCCTTGCTGGTCTTGGCCTTTGGCTTGGCCTTGACAGCCTTGACGGCCTTGGGATTTGCCTCTGCCGTGGCGGCGAAGCTGGCTGGCGCCAGCGTGAGGGTCATGGCGCCCAGCGCGACGCTGCAGGCAATTGCTAATTTGGAGAGGGACATCGTGTAATTCCTGTCAGTTTTCAGTGGTGCTGGAAGAGGGGGTGTTGAGTAATGCAGCGGCCGCCTCGGGCAGGCCGAGGCCCGCCAGTTTGGCGCGTTGCAAAACGGTCCAATAATATCGGTAGCTGGCGCGGTCGTGCAAGCGGCCATTTTGTGCAATCGGTCCCCAGTTGGCGCGCAGCGCCTCGTTGAGGATGTTGCTCGCTTCGTTGACTTCGGACAGGCGCGGCGTAAAGGCCTTGATGATGGGCTTGATCTGGTCCGGGTGGATGCTCCACATGCGCGTGTAGCCGAACTCGGCTGTCGCGCGCTGGGCGTCATTCGCCACCACGGCCGAATCGCGCACGTCCGTCGTCACGTTGTGCGACGCCACCTTGCCGTGCGCGTGGCAGGCGGCCGCCACTTCCAGCTTGGCGCGCACCACCAGCGGGTGCGTGAACTGGCCCGGCGTGCGCATGGCGGCGGCGGGAATGGCGCCGTAGTGGGCCGACACGAAATCCATGATGCCGAAGGACAGGCATTCGACCTGGGGCAGGGCTGCGATCGCGTAGGCGTCGCGCAGCGCGCCATGCGTTTCGATCAGGATGTGCACGGGCAGGTTGTCGCGGCCGGCGCGGCGCGCGTGCAGGTTGATCAGGTCGATGGCCAGCATGGCATCCTGCACGCCAGCCACCTTGGGCACGGCGATATAGGCCAGGCGGGACGCGGCGCTGCAGATGATTTCCACGTCGCGCGCGAAAAACGGGCTGTCGACGTCGTGCACGCGCACGCCGATACGGTTGAACTGGTTTTCGCCGCTGGCCAGCAGGCCGGCGATCATCAGCGCGTGGGCTTCTTCGTTGCCGGCGCTGGCGCCGTCTTCGCAGTCGAACGTGATGTCGAACAGGGGGCCAAGCTCTTGTTGCAAAGCAATCGATTTACGCATCAGCTTTTCAGAGCCGGCGTAGTGGTCGCAAGCGGCGAGCAACAGCGGCTGGCGTTTGCCTTGGAATAAAACCTCGGAAGGGTGCATGCTTAAGGCATTTCTGCAGGTAAAGACTACTTGATAAAACAGCCGCGCCGCGACATGCGCGGGGCGGCCTTCTTTGGCGGGCGGCGCATTGCCGCGCCGCCAAAACTGGACTTAGGCCAGCAGGTGTTTCACGCCTTCGCGCTCTTCGGTCAGTTCCTTCAGGGTCAGGTTGATGCGCTCTTGCGAGAATGCATCGATTTCCAGACCTTGAACGATGGTGTACTCACCGTTGTCGGTGGTGACCGGGAAGCCGAACACGGTGCCTTCAGGGATGCCATACGAGCCATCCGAAGGAACGCCCATGGTGGTCCACTTGCCGGCCGTGCCCAGCATCCAGTCATGGATGTGGTCGATGGCGGCGTTCGCTGCCGACGCTGCCGACGACAGGCCGCGCGCTTCGATGATGGCCGCGCCGCGCTTGCCGACGGTAGGCAGGAACACGTTGGCGTTCCATTCCTGGTCGTTGATCAGGTCTTTGACAGCCTTGCCGTTCACGGTGGCGAAGCGGTAGTCGGCGTACATCGTAGGCGAGTGGTTGCCCCAGACGGTCAGCTTCTCGATGTCTTTCACGGCGGTGCCGGTCTTGGCAGCGACTTGCGACAGCGCGCGGTTGTGGTCCAGGCGCAGCATGGCGGTGAAGTTTTTCGCTGGCAGCGATGGTGCCGATTTCATGGCGATGTAGGCGTTGGTGTTGGCAGGGTTGCCGACCACCAGTACTTTGACATTGCGCGAAGCGACGGCGTCGAGCGCCTTGCCTTGTACCGTGAAGATCTGGGCGTTCGCTTCCAGCAGGTCCTTGCGTTCCATGCCTGGGCCGCGTGGACGCGCGCCAACCAGGACGGCCACATCGACATCCTTGAATGCGGTCAGCGGATCGGAGTGGGCGGTCATTTCCGTCAGCAGCGGGAAGGCGCAGTCGTCGATTTCCATCATCACGCCCTTGAGCGCCTTCTGGGCTTTTTCGTCCGGGATTTCAAGCAGTTGCAAGATGACAGGCTGGTCTTTGCCGAGCATGTCGCCATTGGCGATGCGGAACAACAGGGCGTAGCCGATCTGGCCGGCGGCGCCGGTCACTGCAACACGCATTGGGGTTTTAGCCATGATGAATCTCCAAAAATGGGAAAGAAAACGGGCTTGAAGCTGGGCTTACGCTTATCCGGAAAAACTGTAATGATACCAAAACCGGCCCGCGCCACCGAATTGCTGGTGTACGCTGCCGTCACGCTTGTGCTGCACGAGGCCAGAGTGGCTGGCCGACAACATAAAACGCTGGCTCACAAGTTTTATCGAGGGCAGTTTAGGCCTCTGATCCCTATCTGTCAATCATATCTTATGTCTTATATAAGACAGATAACTACGTCTGTTTTACTGGACGCGGGCAGTGATTTGTGTTGAAATGTCGGACTATGAATTCCGCCTCGTCCAATCTGACCAACAATGCCACTGCTGCAAGCGGGGCGGTCAGTCCGACCGCGGGCGCCCCGGCCACGCCTGCTGCCACTGCGGCCAGCACTCCTGTCGCCAGCGTCAATACCACTACCGCCGCCGTGTCCGCGCCTGCCGCGACCGCTTCTCCCACCTTCAGTCCCCTGTACCAGCAGATCAAGGCGCTCATCACGCAGAGCCTGCAATCGGGCGAATGGAAGCCGGGCGAGCTGATTCCCAGCGAAGTCGAACTGGCAGGCCGCTTCAAGGTCAGCCAGGGCACGGTGCGCAAGGCCATCGATGAACTGGCCGCCGAGAATCTCGTCATGCGCCGCCAGGGCAAGGGTACTTTCGTTTCCACCCACCATGAGGCGCGCGCGCATTTCCGCTTCCTGCGCCTGGTGCCGGACGAAGGCGTGCCGCATTATCCCGAAAGTAAGTTTATCGAAGTCAAGCGCGTGCGCGCGCCGGCCGACGTGGCGCGCCTGATGGACCTGAAGTCCGGCGACGCCGTCATCTTCATCAAGCGCGTGCAGTATTTCGACGGCGTGCCGACCATCGTCGAAGAGCTGTGGCTGCCCGGCCTGATCTTCAAGGGGCTCACGGCCGAGCGCCTGGTGGAATACAAGGGCCCCATGTACGGCCTGTTCGAAACGGAATTTGGCACGCGCATGATACGCGCGTCCGAACAGATCCGCGCCGTGTGTGCCGACGCGGGCGCCGCGCAATTGTTAAATATCGACCTCGGCACGCCCTTGCTCAGTTCCGAGCGCGTGTCGTTTACCTACGGCGACAAGCCGGTCGAACTGCGTCGGGGCTTGTACCTGACCAGTCGCCATCATTATCAGAATGAACTCAGCTGAAGCGGCGGGGCGCCTGCGGGCGTCCGAACAAGCAGCAAGGCTGAAGTGCATCGCTTGCAAGATGCCTGCCGCAAGGCGGGCAACGGAGACAACGGAAAGCGCAGAGACAGCATGGCCCGCCCCGGCGGGCCGTGTTTTGCCGGCGATTCTGTAATTAAATTACGTGAACTACGGAAAGTAGCGCGGTATTTTGTAGTAAAAAACCATTTTGGTTATATGTAACAATAGATATTGGTATGGGTTGCGAAAATCGGCGAAAATCGCGGCTTCAATATTTAGTTGAAATTCAAAGGGGAGGTTTTTGTTATGTCTGAAGCCGTAAGAGAAGTACCAAAAAAAGAACGGCCGCAATTCCGTAACATTCATGTTACCGAATTGTCGAACTACCGCATGGCTGTCGGCGCCATCGTCTCGATCCTGCATCGCATCAGCGGTTTCATCATTTTCGCCTTGCTGCCATGTATCCTGTACATGCTGGAACTGAGCCTGCGTTCCGAAATGTCCTACGCCTACTTCCAGGGCATCGCCTCGCACTGGTTCGTCAAGCTGATCACCCTGGGTCTGGTCTGGGCCTTCCTGCACCACTTCTGCGCCGGTATCCGTCACCTGTTCATGGATGTGCACGTTGCCATCGAAAAAGATTCGGCACGCAAGACCGCGTCGTCCGTGCTGGTCGTGAGCCTGGTGTTGACGGCCCTGGTCGCTTTGAAACTGTTTGGAGTATTTTAAACATGGCAGACAATAATATCGGACCGAAACGCCTCGTCGTCGGTGCCCATTACGGCTTGCGCGACTGGCTGGCGCAACGCGTTACCGCCATCGTCATGGTGGCCTATGTGGCCATCCTGCTTATTTCTTTCCTGACCGGTAGCAACTTCAGCTATGAAGGCTGGGCTGGTCTGTTCGCACAGCAGTGGTTTAAATTGTTCAGCCTGGTGACCTTCGTCGCCCTGTTCTACCACGCATGGGTCGGCGTACGCGACATCTGGATGGACTACGTGAAAAGCGCTGGCCTCCGTCTGACCCTGCAAATTGCCACCATGCTGTGGTTGATCGCTTGTGCCGGCTGGACGGTACAGATACTCTGGAGTGTGTAATCGTGGCAGCATATAAATCTGCAATCCCTACCCGCCGCTTTGATGCGGTTATCGTTGGCGCCGGCGGTTCCGGCATGCGCGCGTCGTTGCAGCTGGCTGAAGCCGGCCTGAACGTCGCAGTTCTGTCGAAAGTCTTCCCGACCCGCTCGCACACCGTTGCGGCGCAGGGCGGTATCGGCGCGTCGCTCGGCAACATGGCCGAAGACAACTGGTTCTGGCACATGTTCGACACCGTCAAGGGTGGCGACTATCTGGGCGACCAGGATGCCATCGAATTCATGTGCCGCGAAGCACCGAAGGTCGTGTACGAACTGGAACACTTCGGCATGCCATTCGACCGCAACCCTGACGGCACCATCTATCAGCGTCCATTCGGCGGCCACACGGCCCACTTCGGCGAAAAGCCGGTGCAGCGCGCTTGCGCGGCAGCCGACCGTACCGGTCACGCGCTGTTGCACACGCTGTACCAGCGCAACGTGCGTGCGCGTACGCACTTCTTCGTCGAATGGATGGCACTCGACCTGATCCGTGACGCCGAAGGCGACGTGATCGGTGTTGTCGCGCTGGAAATGGAAACCGGCGAATGTATGATCCTGGAAGCAAAAACGACGGTCATGGCAACGGGCGGCGCAGGCCGCATCTTCGCCGCGTCGACGAATGCGTTCATTAATACCGGCGACGGCATGGGCATGGCGGCACGCGCCGGCCTGCCGCTGCAGGACATGGAATTCTGGCAGTTCCACCCGACCGGCGTGGCCGGCGCGGGCGTATTGATCACCGAAGGCGTGCGCGGCGAAGGCGGCATCCTGATCAATAGCGAAGGCGAACGCTTCATGGAGCGCTATGCGCCGACCCTGAAGGATCTGGCGCCGCGCGACTTCGTCTCGCGTTCGATGGACCAGGAAATCAAGGAAGGCCGCGGCTGCGGTCCGAACAAGGACCACGTGATGCTGGACCTGCGCCATATCGGCGCCGACACCATCGCCAAGCGCCTGCCGTCGATCCTGGAAATCGGCCACAAGTTCGCCAACGTCGACGCGACCAAGGAACCGATTCCTGTCGTGCCGACGATTCACTACCAGATGGGCGGCATCCCGACGAACATCCACGGCCAGGTCGTCACCCCGACCGGTCCGGATAATTCGGCCAAGGTTGTCAACGGCCTGTACGCGATCGGCGAATGCGCCTGCGTGTCTGTGCACGGCGCCAACCGCCTGGGCACGAACTCGCTGCTCGACCTCGTGGTCTTCGGCCGCGCGGCCGGCAACCACATCGTCAACAGCGGCCTGAAAGCCAAGGAAAACAAGCCTTTGCCAGCCGATGCAGCCGAATTTGCCATGGGCCGCCTGGCGCGCCTGGAAAACTCGACCGGCACGGAAACCGTGCAGGGCGTGGCGAACGACATCCGCGCAACGATGCAGAAGTACTGCGGCGTGTTCCGTACCGACGAGATGCTGAACAAGGGCGTCGAAGAAATCATGAAGCTCGACGAGCGCCGCAAGCACGTCTCCTTCAAGGATAAATCGATGGTCTTCAACACGGCCCGCGTGGAAGCGCTGGAGCTGGACAACCTGATCGAAACGGCGAAAGCGACCATCGTTTCGGCGGCAGCGCGCAAGGAATCGCGCGGCGCCCACGCCCAGGACGACCATCCGCAACGTGACGACGACAACTGGATGAAGCACACTCTGTGGTATTCGGAAGGCAACCGACTGGAATACAAGCCAGTCGTGACCAAGCCGCTGACGGTTGATACCTTCAAACCGAAACCACGTACTTTCTAAGGCTATACCATGGCACGCACTCTTAAATTCAAAATCTACCGCTACGATCCTGACCAGGATGCCAAGCCGTACATGCAAGACCTGACGGTCGAACTGAAAGACACCGACAAGATGCTGCTCGACGCACTGCAGCGCATCAAGGCGGACGTCGATGACTCGCTGGCCCTGCGCCGCTCGTGCCGCGAAGGCGTGTGCGGTTCGGACGCGATGAACATCAACGGCAAGAACGGCCTGGCATGCACGACCAACCTGAACGAACTGTCGGAGCCTATCGTACTGCGTCCGTTGCCAGGTTTGCCGGTCATCCGCGACCTGATCGTCGACATGACGCAATTTTTCAAGCAGTACGATTCGATCAAGCCTTTCCTGATCAACGATTCGATCCCGCCTGAAAAAGAACGCCTGCAATCGCCGGAACAGCGCGAAGAACTCGATGGCCTGTACGAGTGCATCCTGTGCGCATGCTGCTCCACGTCGTGCCCGTCGTTCTGGTGGAATCCGGATAAATTCGTCGGCCCGGCCGGCCTGCTGCAAGCCTACCGCTTCATCGCCGATTCGCGCGACGAAGCCACTGGCGCGCGTCTGGACAACCTGGAAGACCCGTACCGCCTGTTCCGCTGCCATTCGATCATGAACTGTGTCGACGTCTGCCCGAAAGGGTTGAACCCGAACAAGGCGATCGGCAAGATCAAGGAATTGATGGTCCGCCGCGCGATCTGATCCCCCTGATCGCATCCGCCGGGCACCGTTTGCGGGAAGAGGGTATCCTCTCTTGCCTGCAGGCGGCGCCTGCAAAGCAGCACCGTGCCGCAAGGCACACGTAAAGTGGTAAACCAAATGACAGAATCAATTTTGTCCTCGCATCAGGCCGACCCGGCCAACCGCGCCCGCCTGCGCTGGCGTTCACGCCGTGGCCTGCTGGAAAACGATATTATCCTGACCCGTTTTCTCGATGCGTATGAAACCGAATTGACCGATGAAGAAGTTGACGCGCTGACGCGTTTGCTGGATTTATCGGACAATGCGTTAATGGATCTGGTACTGGCCCGTAAAGAGCCGGAAGGCGAAGTCGATCTGCCGCATGTGCGCGCACTGCTGCAACGACTGCGCATTGCCTAGACGCCTGGGCGATATATTGCAAACGGTGCGAGTGGCGCGCTGTAGCACTGCCGAGTGCGGTGCGAATTGCAGCCAGAATTTTTGATTTTAATTTCGACTCACTCCCGAGAAGGAAGAGCCCATGAATATCTCTGACACAAAAGCTACCCTGTCGTTCTCCGATGGCAGCCCATCGCTTGAATTTCCAATCTACAAAGGCACGGTTGGCCCGGACGTCATCGACATCCGCAAACTGTACGCCGGTAGCGGCAAGTTCACCTACGACCCAGGCTTTATGTCGACGGCCGCCTGCAACTCGTCGATCACCTACATCGACGGCGACAAGGGCGAGCTGCTGTACCGTGGTTACCCGATCGAACAGTTGGCCGTCAACGCCGACTTCATGGAATCGTGCTACCTGCTGCTGAACGGCGAACTGCCGAACGCGGCGCAAAAAGCCAAGTTCGTCGACACCGTCACCAAGCACACGATGGTGCACGAACAGATGCAATTCTTCTTCCGTGGCTTCCGCCGCGACGCGCATCCGATGTCGGTCCTGGTGGGCACCGTCGGCGCGCTGGCATCGTTCTACCATGACTCGCTGGATATCAACGACCCGCGTCACCGCGAAGTGTCGGCCATCCGCCTGATCGCCAAGATGCCAACCCTGGTCGCCATGACCTACAAGTACTCGGTCGGCCAGCCGTTCGTGTACCCACGCAACGACCTGTCGTACAGCGCCAACTTCATGCACATGATGTTCGCCAACCCGTGCGAAGAGTACAAGGTCAACGACGTGCTGGTGCGCGCCCTGGACCGCATCCTGATCCTGCACGCGGACCACGAGCAAAACGCATCGACATCGACCGTCCGTCTGGCCGGTTCGTCGGGCGCCAACCCGTTCGCCTGTATCGCTGCCGGTATCGCCTGCCTGTGGGGCCCTGCCCACGGCGGCGCCAACGAAGCGGCACTGAACATGCTGAAAGAAATCGGCACCGTCGAGAACATCCCTGCCTTCATCGCGCAAGTCAAGGACAAGAACTCCGGCGTCAAGCTGATGGGCTTTGGCCACCGCGTGTACAAGAACTTCGATCCACGCGCCAAGCTGATGCGTGAAACCTGCTACGAAGTGCTGCAAGAACTGGGTCTGCAAGACGACCCGCTGTTCAAGCTGGCGATGGAACTGGAAAAGATTGCACTGAACGACGAGTACTTCGTGTCGCGCAAACTGTACCCGAACGTCGACTTCTATTCGGGCATCGTGCAATCGGCGCTGGGCATCCCTGTGTCGCTGTTCACCGGTATCTTCGCCATGGCCCGTACGATCGGCTGGATCGCCCAATGGAACGAAATGATCGCCGACCCAGAGCAAAAAATCGGCCGTCCGCGCCAGCTGTTCGTCGGTTCGACCACGCGTGAAGTACTGCCACTGGACAAGCGTTAATCCAGAGCGGTATCTAGCGAACAAAAAAACGGGCTTCGGCCCGTTTTTTTATGCCGGGCTGTTATGCTCGGGCCCTGGTTCAACAGGAAACACAACGCGATGAATGAAGAAACCTGCGCCCCCGGCGGCGTGGCCCTTGGCGATACGGCATTCGGCTATACCTTGTCGCTGATCGGCGGCAAGTACAAGATGCTGATCCTGTATGCGCTGGCGGAAAACACGGTGCTGCGGCATAACGAACTCAAGCGCCATCTCGGCGGCATCGCCTTCAAGACCCTCAGCGTCGTGCTGAAGGAGCTGGAAGCGGACGCGCTGATCGTGCGCAAGGAATATCCGCAAGTGCCTCCCAAGGTGGAATATTCGCTCTCAAGCAAGGGCGCCTCGCTGATCCCCGTGCTGCACACTCTGTGCGAGTGGGGCGAGCGGCACCAGCCAGCCTGATCCTGATGTGCATGGCAAGGCGCTTTTCTACAGCTAAGTAACTTACTTTTTGTATGGTATGGGCAGTAAATGTGCGTACTTTTGAAAAGTACTCAGCATGGTTATGCTGTTTTTGCCTCTGCGGGCGCAACCACGCGCTACGGGGCAGGGTACCGGCTTGCCTGCTTTTCTGTGAACGCGGGGCCGGTGCATCCATCCCATTTCAGGAAAAACAGCATGTTGAAAACCCTCGTTATCGTCTTCCATCCCTCCATCGACACGTCGGTGGCCAACAAGCGCTGGCTGCAGGAGCTGGCGCAGTATCCCGACCGCTACACCATCCATGATGTGCACCAGGCTTACCCCGACGGCATCATCGACGTGGCGCGCGAGCAGGCGCTGGTGGAAGCGCACGCCAATGTGGTCTTGCAGTTCCCCGTGTACTGGTTCAACTGTCCGCCCTTGCTCAAGCAATGGCTCGACGAGGTACTGGCGTATGGCTGGGCCTACGGCACGGGCGGCGATGCCTTCAAGGGGAGAAAAGTGGCGCTGGCCGTGACGGCAGGCATCCGCCAGGAAGACTTCACGCCGGAAGGCAAGTGGAACGTCACCCTGGCGCAGCTGTTGGCGCCGTTCGATGTCACCCTGGCGTATATCGGCGCCGACAACCGCCGCTTCTTTGCCTTCTATGGCGCGGAAGACGGGCCGAAGGAGCCGGACTATGCCGGGCGGCTGGCACGCAGTGCGCAAGAGTATGAGCGCTTCCTGGCCGCGCTGTAAGGCAGCGGGTCCAGCCGCAGTTCAATGCTGCTTGCCGCTGGCGGCGATGGTGTGCGCTAACTGCGCCGCACCGGAACGGTTTCCAGGGTGCGGGCGCCGCGTGCAGGCATATTGTTCTTTATGTATTGAATGCTCTCCCGTCTTTCGACCAGGCGCGGCAAATAGGGTAGATTGCGGTATTAGTTGCATGGATCGGATGAATCAAGGGAGTATCACCGCATGGACCGTATCACCGCCGCACAAGTATTCGTCGCCATCGCCGAGCGGGGCAGCATGGTGGCTGCCAGCGAGACGCTCGATATGTCGCGCGCCATGGTGACGCGCTATCTGGCCGAGATGGAAGAGTGGGCGGGGGCGCGCCTGTTGCATCGCACCACGCGCCGTCTGAGCCTGACGGATGCGGGCGAGACCACCTTGGCGCGCTGCCGGCAGATGCTGGAAGTGGCCGGCGCCATGGCCGTCACCTCGCCCGAGGGTCTCGATACGCCGCACGGTTTGCTGCGCATCACCTGCTCGCAATCGCTGGCGCAGACGGCGCTCGCTGGCGCAGTAACCGCTTACCTGCGACGCTACCCGCGCGCCGCCGTCGACCTGCAGATGGAGAACCGCGCCGTCAACCTGGTGGAGCAGCGCATCGACCTGGCGATCCGCATCACGAACGCGCTCGAGCCGAACCTGATTGCGCGCCAGCTGGCCAGCTGCGCCTCGGTGGTGTGCGCCGCACCATCGTACCTCGCAGCGCACGGCACGCCGCGCCGGGCGCAAGACCTGGCCCTGCACAACTGCCTGACGTACACGTATTTCGGCAAGAGCCTGTGGCAATTTACGCATGACGGGGAAGCGCTCACTGTCCCCGTCAGCGGCCGCCTGTCGGCGAATGAGTCGCTGGTCCTGCTGGTGGCCACGGTGGCGGGGGCGGGCATCGCCTTGCAGCCGCGCTTTTCGGCCGCACCGCTGATCGCCAGCGGGCAACTGGTGGAGCTGCTGCCCGCGTACCAGCCGCAGGACATGGGCATCTACGGCGTCTACACCTCGCGCCAGCACATGTCGCCCCTGCTGCGCACCATGCTCGACTTCCTGGTGCAATGGTTTGCCGGCGATGCCGAGTGGCTGGCCGCCATCGCGGCGCCGCCTTCGCCGGGCAGACCAGTTGGCCGCAAGCGGCACGCCGGCAGGGCCGCCGATGTGCCGTAAGCACAACAGTGACAGGCTTGCAAGCCCGGGAAAATCAACAACACAGCTTACATTTGCTTGCCAAATAAAATTCAACTTGCCGTTGTTGCGTTACAATACCGCGTGCTATTCTAAATGACGGTATGCAGAATGCTGGTGCAATAAAAAAGCCCTTCCCCACAACTTGATGTGCAATCCGCTAACCGGTCAGGCCGTGTCGCGGAAGGTTAGATTAACCCGCTAATTCCTCGCGAAGCGCGAAGAAAGGTGAGCAATATATGCAGCAATTAACGACCAACTCCTACCTGTTCGGTGGGAATGCTCCGTACGTGGAAGACCTGTACGAGGCATATTTGAACAACCCAGGCTCGGTCCCCGATAACTGGCGTTCCTACTTCGACGCAATGCAGCACGTGCCTGCCGTCGATGGCACCAACAAGCCTGACGTGGCGCATGCCTCCGTCGTCGCCTCGTTCGCCGAGCGCGCAAAAGCAGGTCCGATCCGTACAGTGACCGCTTCCTTCGATGTTGAAATGGGCCGCAAGCGCGTCGCCGCCACGCAGCTGATCGCCGCTTACCGCTACCTCGGTTCCCACTGGGCCAACCTGGATCCGCTGCAACGCCAGGAACGTCCGATGATCCCTGAGCTTGAGCCGAGCTTCTACGGTTTCACCGACGCTGACATGGACACCGTGTTCAACATCAGCAATACCTATTTTGGCCCCGAGACCGCCACCCTGCGCGATCTGCTCAACTATCTGCGCGATACCTATACGCGTTCGATCGGCGCCGAATTCATGTACATCTCCGACCCGGCCGAAAAGCGCTGGCTGCAAGAGAAACTGGAATCGATCCGCTCGACCCCGAATTTCACCCCAGAGAAAAAAATTCACATCCTCGACCGCCTGACTGCGGCTGAAGGCCTGGAACGCTATCTGCACACCCGCTACGTGGGCCAGAAGCGCTTCTCCCTGGAAGGCGGCGAAACCTTCATCGCCTCGATGGATGAAACCATCCAGCGCGCCGGCGAAAAAGGCGTGCAGGAAATCGTCATCGGCATGGCCCACCGCGGCCGCCTGAACGTGCTGGTCAACACCCTGGGCAAAGCGCCGCAGGAACTGTTCGAAGAATTCGAAGGCAAGCATGGCGACGACCTGCCTGCCGGCGACGTGAAGTACCATCAAGGCTTCTCGTCGGACATCTCCACCGCAGGCGGCCCGGTCCACCTGTCGCTGGCGTTCAACCCGTCGCACCTGGAAATCGTCAACCCTGTGGTCGAAGGTTCCGTCAAGGCCCGCATGGATCGCCGCGGCGACGCGCAGGGCGCGCAAGTGCTGCCTATCCTGGTGCACGGCGATGCCGCTTTCGCCGGCCAGGGCGTGGTCATGGAAACGCTGAATCTGGCGCAAACCCGCGGCTACCATACCGGCGGCACGGTGCATATCGTGATCAACAACCAGATCGGTTTCACCACCTCGGATCCGCGCGATGCCCGCTCGACCCTGTACTGCTCGGACGTCGTCAAGATGATCGAAGCACCGGTCCTGCACATCAACGCCGATGATCCGGAAGCCGTGGTGCTGGCGACGCAGATCGCGCTCGACTACCGCATGGAATTCAAGAAGGACATCGTCCTCGACATCATCTGCTACCGCAAGCTTGGCCACAACGAGCAAGATACGCCGGCACTGACGCAGCCACTGATGTACAAGAAGATCGGCCAGCATCCAGGCACCCGCAAGCTGTACGCGGACAAGCTGGTAGCGCAAGGCGTGATCCCTGCCGATGGCGGCGACAAGATGGTGGCCGCATTCCGCGACGCCATGGACGCCGGCAAGCATACCGTCGACCCAGTCATCTCGAACTTCAAGAACAAGTACGCCGTCGACTGGCTGCCGTTCCTGAACAAGAAATGGACCGATTCGGCCGACACCGCCGTGCCGATGACGGAACTGAAACGCCTGGCCACCCGCATCACCACCGTGCCGGAAGACTTCAAGGTCCACTCGCTGGTTGAAAAAGTACTGGGCGACCGTGGCACCATGGGCCGTGGCGAAATGAACCTGGACTGGGGCATGGGCGAACACCTGGCCTACGCTTCGCTGGTATCGTCCGGCTATGCCATCCGCCTGACCGGACAGGATGCCGGCCGCGGCACCTTCGTGCACCGCCACGCCGTGCTGCATGACCAGAACCGCGAGCGTTGGGATGCAGGTACCTACATTCCGCTGCAAAACGTGTCGGACAACCAGGCGCCGTTTACCGTCATCGACTCGGTGCTGTCCGAAGAAGCCGTACTGGCCTTCGAATACGGCTACTCGACCGCTGAACCGAACACGCTGACGATCTGGGAAGCCCAGTTCGGCGACTTCGCCAACGGCGCGCAAGTGGTGATCGACCAATTCATCAGCTCCGGCGAAGTGAAGTGGGGCCGCGCTTCGGGCCTGGTCATGATGCTGCCGCACGGTTACGAAGGCCAGGGTCCTGAGCACTCGTCCGCACGTCCTGAACGTTTCCTGCAGCTGTGCGCAGACAACAACATGCAAGTGGTGCAGCCGACGACGGCTTCGCAGATCTTCCATTTGCTGCGCCGCCAGATGGTGCGCCAGTTCCGCAAGCCGCTGGTCATCCTGACGCCGAAGTCGCTGTTGCGCAACAAGGATGCCGGTTCGCCGCTGACCGACCTGGCCAAGGGCGGTTTCCAGACCGTCATCGGCGAAGTCGACGACAAAATCGACGCCAAGAAAGTCAAGCGCGTGGTCGCCTGCTCGGGTAAGGTCTATTACGACCTGGTCAACGCACGCAAGACCCGCGGCCAGACCGACACGGCCATCG
The DNA here is from genome assembly GCF_036885605.1 of Janthinobacterium sp. TB1-E2. NCBI lineage: Bacteria > Pseudomonadati > Pseudomonadota > Betaproteobacteria > Burkholderiales > Oxalobacteraceae > Janthinobacterium > Janthinobacterium aestuarii. Next base: position 4,838,666 of record NZ_CP142523.1, on the reverse strand, counting down.
TGCGGCTGGAACAGCTGTATCCGTTCCCGCACAAGTCGTTCGCTGCTGAACTGAAGAAGTTCCCGAACCTGGTCGAAGTCGTCTGGGCACAGGACGAGCCGCAAAACCAGGGCGCCTGGTTCCAGATCCAGCACAACATCTTCGAAGGCCTGGAATCGGGTCAGCGTCTGGCCTACGCCGGCCGTCCTGCTTCGGCGTCGCCTGCTGTCGGTTACTATGACAAGCACTACGCCCAGCAAAAAGATCTGCTGGAAACGGCATTCTCGAAGCTGAAGGGTTTTATCCTGACCAAGTAAGTGGCAGGATAAGGGGCGCCATGCGATTGCATGGCGCCTGCTTGCATACATCATGACGGAGCGCCGTCCTTGCTACGCAGGGGCGGCGCCGCAATAACAAAATAAACGGAGTTTTACATGGCACAAATCGAAGTCAAAGTTCCCCAGTTGTCGGAATCGGTTGCAGAAGCGACCCTGCTGGCATGGCACAAGAAAGTCGGCGAAGCAGTTGCGCGCGACGAAAACATGATCGATATCGAAACCGATAAAGTCGTGCTGGAACTGCCGGCGCCAGCCGCTGGCGTGATCGTTCAAATCATCAAGGCTGACGGCGCTACCGTCGTCGCCGGCGAAGTCATCGCCATCATCGACACCGACGGCTCGGCCAAGGTCAGCCCGATGGAAGTGTCGGCCGTGCCTGCGCCAGCCCTGGCCGCCGCCGCGCAAGACGCTTCGAGCGCGTCCGCTCCAGCCGCTGCGACCAAAGGCGATGTCGCCATGCCTGCCGCTGCCAAGATCCTGTCCGAAAAAGGCCTGTCCGCTGGCGACGTCGCCGGTTCGGGCAAAGACGGCCGCGTGACCAAGGGCGACGCCCTGGCCGCTTCCGCCAAGCCAGCTGTCGCGCCGCTGGCGCCAGCCGCTGCCAAGCCAGCGCTGCAACAAGTTGCCACGCCGTCGGCCGCCAACCTGGGCGACCGTCCTGAAGAGCGCGTGCCGATGAGCCGCCTGCGCGCACGTATCGCCGAGCGCCTGCTGCAATCGCAATCGACGAACGCCATCCTGACCACGTTCAATGAAGTGAACATGCAGCCGGTCATCGACCTGCGCAACAAGTACAAGGACAAGTTCGAGAAAGAGCACGGCGTCAAGCTGGGCTTCATGTCGTTCTTCGTCAAGGCCGCCGTCGCCGCCCTGAAAAAGTACCCGATCATCAATGCCTCCGTTGACGGCAATGACATCGTCTACCACGGCTACTTCGACATCGGTATCGCTGTCGGTTCGCCACGCGGCCTGGTCGTGCCTATCATCCGCAACGCGGACCAGCTGTCGATCGCCGACATCGAGAAAAAAATCGGTGAATTCGGCGCGAAAGCCAAGGAAGGCAAGCTGACCCTGGACGACCTGACGGGCGGCACGTTCTCGATCTCGAACGGCGGTACCTTCGGCTCCATGCTGTCGACCCCGATCATCAACCCGCCACAATCGGCCATCCTGGGCGTGCATGCGACCAAGGACCGCGCTGTCGTCGAAAACGGTCAGATCGTGGTACGTCCGATGAACTACCTGGCCATGTCCTACGACCACCGCATCATCGACGGCCGCGAAGCCGTCCTGGGCCTGGTGGCGATGAAAGAAGCGCTGGAAGATCCTGCACGCCTGCTGCTGGACCTGTAAGCACTGTAGTCCCCCGGCGTAGCCGCCGGGGCAATGTAGCTGATACCCCTTGCCAGAAGACGCAGCTGGCTGATCTCAATGAAAGAGGATTCCTATGAACATCTCTGAAGAAATCAAGCGTCTGCACGAGTTGCACCTGGCGGGCGCCCTGAGCGACGCGGAATTCGCGCAAGCGAAAGCCAAGCTCCTGAGCAATATCAACCTGGACAAGCCGGGCAGCACGTCCGGCGCCGGCGCCGATGCGGCCGCCGGTCCGGCGAACGACCTGGTGCAGGAATTCAACCGCCTGCGCCGTTCGCGCAACGACCGCTGGCTCGGCGGCGTCTGCGGCGGCCTGGGACGCGCTTCCGGCATGGAAGCGTGGATCTGGCGCCTCGTCTTCGTCCTGTTTACATTGACCTTCGGCTTCGGCGTGGTGATTTACCTTCTATTGTGGATTTTCGTACCAGACGAAGAGATTGGAATAACAAAACATGAGTACTAAACAATTTGACGTAGTTGTCATCGGTGCGGGCCCTGGCGGCTACATCGCCGCCATCCGCGCAGCGCAGCTGGGCTTTTCCGTCGCTTGCGTCGACGAGTGGTCGAACGCCAAGGGCGGCGCCGCTCCTGGCGGTACCTGCACCAACGTCGGCTGCATCCCGTCGAAAGCGCTGCTGCAATCGTCCGAGCATTTCGAACACGCGGGCCACAGCTTCGCCGAGCACGGCATCGACGTCGCCGGCCTGAAGCTGAACCTGGGCCAGATGCTCAAGCGCAAGGACACCGTCGTCAAGCAAAACAACGACGGCATCCTGTACCTGTTCAAGAAGAACAAGATCGCCTTCTTCCATGGCCGCGCCGCTTTCGCTGCCGCCGCCGCTGGCACGTATGACATCAGCGTGACGGGCGAAGCCAACGAAACCCTGACGGCCAAGCACGTGGTCATCGCCACGGGTTCGAACGCGCGCGAACTGCCGGGTGCACCATTCGACGAGAAACTGATCCTGTCGAACACGGGCGCACTGGCCATCGACGCCGTACCAGCCAAGCTGGGCGTCATCGGTGCCGGCGTGATCGGTCTGGAAATGGGCAGCGTCTGGCGCCGCCTGGGTTCGGACGTCACCGTACTGGAAGGCCTGCCGGTCTTCCTGGGCGCCGTCGACGAGCAGATCGCCAAGGAAGCGTCGAAGCTGTTCACCAAGCAAGGCTTGAAGATCAACCTCGGTTGCAAGATCGGTGCGATCACGCCAGGCAAGAAAGACGTCACCGTGGAATTCGTGGACGCCAAGGGTGAAGCGCAAAAAGCCGTGTTCGACAAGCTGATCATCTCGATCGGCCGTACGCCGAACACCAACGGCCTGGGCGCTGACAAAGTCGGCCTGCAGCTGGACGAGCGCGGCTTCATCGCCGTCGACGGCGACTGCAAGACCAACCTGCCGAACGTCTGGGCGGTGGGCGACGTCGTGCGCGGCCCGATGCTGGCGCACAAGGCGGAAGAAGAAGGCGTCGCTGTGGCCGAGCGTATCGCCGGCCAGCATGGCCACACCAACTTCAACACGATTCCGTGGGTCATCTACACCTCGCCGGAAATCGCGTGGGTCGGCAAGACCGAGCAAACCCTGAAGGCCGAAGGCATCGCCTACAAGGCCGGCACCTTCCCGTTCATGGCCAACGGCCGTGCGCGCGCGCTGGGCGACACCTCGGGCATGGTGAAATTCCTGGCCGATGCGACCACCGATGAAATCCTCGGCGTGCACATTGTCGGCCCGATGGCGTCCGAACTGATTTCCGAAGCCGTCGTGGCGATGGAATTCAAGGCCTCGGCCGAAGACATCGCGCGCATCTGCCACGCCCACCCATCCCTGTCGGAAGCGACCAAGGAAGCGGCATTGGCTGTTGACAAGCGTACGTTGAACTTTTAATTGTAGTTAGTCCTGCAGGGGCGCTCGCGGATTTTTTCCGCCGGCGCCCTTGTGCGTTAAAGCGAATCCCATGAACGTAGAAGAGTTTTACCAGCACGCGCTGCAGAAGCGTGATTTCAAGGCCGATGCCGCCCAGCGGCGCGCGGTCGACCGCCTGCAGCTGTGCTATGACGAGTGGGTGGCCTACAAGGGCCAGCGCTCGAGCACCTTCAAGCGCCTGCTGAACCGTCCTGCCGTGCCGAAAGGCGTGTATATGTGGGGCGGGGTGGGGCGCGGTAAATCGTTCCTGATGGACAGTTTTTACTCGGTCGTGCCCCTCGTGCGCAAGACGCGTTTGCACTTCCACGAATTCATGCGCGGCGTGCACCAGCAGCTCGATGAATTGAAAGGCGTGGCCGACCCGCTCGACGAGGTGGCCAAGCGCATCGCCAAGAAATACCGCCTCATCTGTTTCGATGAATTCCACGTTTCCGACATCGCCGACGCGATGATCCTGTACAACCTGCTGTCGGCCCTGTTCGCCAATGGCGTGTCCTTCATCATGACGTCGAATTACGATCCGGACCTGCTGTATCCGGACGGCCTGCACCGCGACCGCATGCTGCCGACCATCGCGCTGCTCAAGGACAAGCTCGACGTGATGAACGTCGACGCCGGCGTCGATTACCGCGGCCGCGCGCTGGAACAGGTGGAAAGCTACTATACCCCGCTGGGCGCGGAGACCGACAAGGCCCTGCGCGACGCCTACACGCGCATCGCCGAGACGGCCGACGAAGACGCGCGCATCCGCATCGAGAGCCGCGAAATCCATTGCCTGCGCCGCGCCGGCGGCATCATCTGGTTCGATTTCGCCACCTTGTGCGGCGGCCCCCGTTCGCAAAATGATTACCTGGAAATCGCCAGCCGCTTCCATACGGTGATATTGTCCGGCATACCGGCCATGTCGGCGGCGCAGTCGTCCGAGGCGCGCCGCTTCACGTGGTTGATCGACGTGTTTTATGACCAGAAGGTCAAGCTGATCATGTCGGCCGAAGTGCCGCCGGATGAGCTGTACACGAACGGCATGCTGGCCAACGAGTTTCACCGCACCGTTTCGCGTATCATCGAGATGCAATCGCGCGAATACATGGAAAAAGAACAGCGCGGCGCGGCCGACGCGATCGTTTGAGGCAGGGATAATGAACATGATGGCAAATACACTATATAAACTGGGTGCGGCGCTGGGCCTGGTCCTGGCGTTGTCCGCCTGCGCGCACCAGGGCGCCGCGGCATTGGATGAGGTCGGTGCACCGCAGGTGCCCGCGACCCTGTCCGTGGAAGAAGCGGACGCCAAACTGAAGCAGTCGGCCAGCGAGCGCGAAGCGGCGGAAAACGAGTTTGCCGCGCGCGAACTCGCGTGCTACGACAAGTTTTTCGTGAATAACTGCCTGGACAAGGCCAAGGAAAAGCGCCGCCTGATCCTCGTGCGCCTGCGCGCCGTCGATGCGGAAGCGAACTATTTCAAGCGGGCCGAATCCGTGCGCCTGCGCGATATCGACCTGGCCAGGACGCAGGAAAGTGCGCGCCTCGACGCCGAGCAGCGAGCCGCCGCCGTGCCCAAGCCCGTGAAAGTGGTTACGCCCGAGCCGGCGCCGCCCAAGCCGCAAGGCAAGAGCCTTGCCGAACGCGAGGCCGAGCAAGCGGCGAAGGTGGCGAAACAGGCTGCCGACGATGCGGCCGAAGCACCGCGCCGCGCGGCCCGTGAAGCCGCCTATGCGAAAAAACAGGCGGATGCCGTGGAGCGCCAGAAACGGGTGGCGCAACGCCTGGCCGAGCGCCAGGCCGAAGCGCAGGCCAAGGCTGCCAAGGCGGCGGCCGCCGCTGCCAGCGCGCCGGCCGTTGTGCCTGTGCCGCCGGCCAATTAAGACTGCCGTGCAAGGGTGCGCCGGAAATGGCGTGCCCTAAGGCGCGCGGCAGGTTAAACTACGCACCATGGCTGCCTGCGCGCGCCGGTTTCCCAACATTGTTACTAACACTGCCTGGAACGCAACACATGAGCGATGCACAGCAAATAGAGCGGCGCCTGATTGAACTCAACGTGGAACACCGCGACCTCGATGCCGTCATCGAGTTGCTGATACTCGATGGCCACCATGACGAGCTGCAGCTGCGCCGCCTGAAAAAGCGCAAATTGCAATTGAAGGATCACATCACCTTGCTGAAAATGCAGTTGGTGCCCGACGTTCCCGCCTGAGGGGCGCCAGTAGCGTCCAGTCCAGCCTTCACCTAAGTATATTTTGACCGATCACAATTCATTGCCAGTAAGCCCAGATGGCCAGCCGGCCGATCTGCAAGCCAGTCTGCCAGCCGAACCGCAGGCGGCGCCTGGCAAGCACGATGCCGACATCGAGCGCCTGTTTGGCGCCGGCGGCCCGCTCGGTCCCGCCGTGGGCAGCTACAAGCCGCGCCGTTCGCAAACGGAAATGGCGAAAGCCATCGCCAGCGCCATCGACAGCCAGACGACCCTGATCGCCGAGGCGGGCACGGGCACCGGCAAAACCTTCGCTTATCTGGTGCCGGCCCTGATGTGGGGCGGCAAGACCATCGTATCCACGGGCACGAAGAACTTGCAGGATCAATTGTTCCTGCGCGATATCCCCACCGTGCGCGCCGCGCTGCAGGCGCCCGTTTCCGTTGCCTTGCTCAAGGGCCGCTCGAACTACGTCTGCCACTATCATTTGGAACGCACGCTGCAGAACGGCCGCATGACGTCGCGCGACGACGTGGGCCATCTGCGCGAAATCTCGCGCTTCATCAAGATGACCAGTTCCGGCGACAAGGCCGAGCTGGCCAAGGTGCCGGAAAACGCCATGATCTGGAACCTGGTGACGTCCACGCGCGATACCTGCATGGGCGCCGAGTGCCAGTACTACCAGGATTGCTTCGTGATGAAGGCCCGCAAGGAAGCCCAGCAGGCTGACGTGGTGGTGGTCAACCATCATTTGTTCTTTGCCGACGTGGCCCTGAAGGACACGGGCGTGGCGGAATTGCTGCCGTCGGCCAATACCATCATCTTCGATGAGGCGCACCAGCTGCCCGATACGGCCACTTTGTTCTTTGGCAATACGGTGTCGACCTCGCAAATCCTCGAACTGTGCCGCGACGTGCTGGCCGAAGGCCTCGCGCACGCCCGTGGCATCGACTGGGCCAAGACCGTCACGGTGGTGGAAAAGGCGGCGCGCGACCTGCGTCTGACCTTCCCGCAAGACATCGTGCGCATGTCCCTGCCGCAGATCGCCCCGTCGAGCGACTTTTTCCCCGCGCTCGACACCCTCAAGGATGAGCTCGATGGCATGGTGGCCGTGCTGGAAACCCAGGCGGAACGGGCGGAAACGCTGGAGCAGTGCAGAGTGCGCGGCGTCGAGCTGGCGCAGCAGCTGAGCGGCTGGAAGTTCGATCCGAAGGCCAAGGTAGCGGCCGGCGAGGAAGCCGTGTTCTGGGTGGAAGCGTTTTCCAGCTCCCTGCAGTTGCATAAAACGCCATTGTCGATCGCGCCGATCTTCAACAACCAGCGCGAAGGCACGCCGCGCAGCTGGATTTTCACGTCCGCCACCCTGGCCGTGAAAAACGATTTCAAGCATTTTTCCGAACAGATGGGCTTGACGGGCGAGCCGTCGCATACGTGGCCGTCGCCGTTCGACTATGGCCAGCAGGGCTTGCTGTTCGTGCCGCAAAACCTGCCGCAACCGAACTCGCTCGGCTACACGGACGCCGTCATCGACTGCGCCTTGCCCATCATCGAGGCGGCGGGCGGGCGCACCTTCTTCCTGTGCACCACCTTGCGCGCCGTCAAGCGGGCCGCCGAGCGCCTGGCCGACGAATTCCGGCAGCGGGGCCTGAACTTCCCCCTGTTCGTGCAGGGAGAAAAGGGCCGCACGGAATTGCTCGACCAGTTCCGCGCGGCCGGCAATGGCGTGCTGATCGGTAGCCAGAGCTTCTGGGAAGGCGTCGACGTGCGCGGCGATGCGCTGTCCCTCGTCATCATCGACAAGCTGCCGTTCGCACCGCCCGACGACCCCGTGCTGGCCGCGCGCATCGAAGTGATGGAAAAGCAGGGCAAGAACGGTTTCATGCACCACTCGCTGCCGGAAGCGATCATCAACCTGAAGCAGGGCGCGGGCCGCCTGATCCGCGACGAAGGCGACCGGGGCGTACTGATGATTTGCGATCCGCGTCTCATTTCCAAGCCGTATGGCAAGCGCATCTGGCAAAGCTTGCCGCCGTTCAAGCGCACGCGCGATACCGCCGAAGTGGTGGAGTTCTTCCGCAACCTGCCCGCCAAGGGCGCTTAAGCCCCGCTTGCCGGCGCCATCCGCGCGCCGGCTTATTTCCCTTTATTATCAAGCGAGTAGCGCTTTTTCACACGGCGCCCGCTTGCGCGCCTGGTATGCCAGAAAGCGGCGCGATCACGCCAGTTTCTGGCATTGTGACGCATGTCCAGGACGCCAGACACATCTTTGCGCCAGCGCAAAAGGGTTGTTGCTGAGCGGTCTACAGTGAGCCCATGCCTTACAGGGGCAAGGCGCGGCGATGGCAGGGCCGCACTGGGAACAGGGGGATGCCATGGAGATCCGCTACGGCTGTTTCTTGAGTTATGCACACGGCCAATATGCGTTCATGAACAAGTTCAAGAATGACCTCATCGAGGCGCTGGCGTGCTATCTGGAGCCGCACCTGGACCGCGAGGAGGTCCTGTTCATCGACAGCGAGCAGCTGGGCGGCGGCGACGATATCGACTTGCGCGTGGCGCGCGCCATGTGCCAGAGCGTCTGCATGATCGTGCTGTACACGCCCAAATATGAAGCGCACGGCTATACGCGGCGCGAATTTGCCGCCATGCAGCTGATCGAACAGGAGCGGCGCGCCTGGTATGAACTGCCCAGCCACCTGATCATTCCCATCATCATGACGCGCCATCCGGACGGCTTGCCGCCGCAAATCACCGAGTCGGGCCTGTACGTCGATTTTTCCGGCTATACGCTGGCCAGCGGCGACCTGAAGTCAAACCCTCAATATCTGCCCGACATCGAACGCATCGTGCAGCGCATCGCCACGCATTACCACTTGCTCAAGCGGTCAACACCGCCCGGCCACGATTGCAGCCGTTTCGTGTTGCCCGATATTCCACCGGAATGGCGCGCCATTCCGCCTCCCCACTTTCCACGTTAATCACGTAAAAGGTCCTGTCATGGAATGCCAACGCCTCTCCCTGCCGCCTTTGAGCGCCCCTGGCGAAGTCGTCACTTTCTATTCCTACAAGGGCGGTACCGGCCGCACCATGGCCCTGTCGAATATCGCCGTCCTGCTGGCGCGCCGTGAAAACGCCAGCGTGCCCGTGCTGATGCTGGACTGGGACATGGAAGCGCCGGGCTTGCACCATTATTTCGAGCAGCACGAAGAGCGGCCGGGCGTGCTCGAGTTCTTCGAAGCGTGCCGCCAGCAGCTCGAACGCATCAGCCTGGAAACGGCGGGCGGGCGCGCCGGCGGGCAGGGCACAGGACGCGAAGACGCGGCGCTGGCCCAGCGCGTGCTCGACGCCATCGACTGGCAGCAGTACGTGGTGCGTGTCGACCAGGGCAGCCCGCTGTACCTGATGCGCGCGGGACGCTTCGACGCCAGCTACAGCGAGCGCCTGGCGCAGATGCGCTGGGATCAATTGTTCGACACGTGCCCGGCCCTGTTCCGCTGCTTCGCCGATACCCTGGCCCAGCATTTCCGCTATGTGCTCGTCGATTCGCGCACGGGCCGCACGGACAGCGCCGGCATCTGCACCACCTTGCTGCCGAAAAAGCTCGTGGTGGTCTTCACGCCGAACCGGCAAAGCCTGGAAGGCGTCGACGCGCTCGTCACCCGGGCCATCGAGTACCGCCGCAGCCATGAAGACGAACAGCGCCCGCTGCTCGTGTATCCCTTGCCCTCGCGCATAGAAATGGGCGATGGCGCGCAGCGCGCCGAGTGGCGCCGCGGCGACGCGCACAAGGGCATCGCCGGTTTCCAGCCCATGTTCGAGCGCCTGCTGCGCACTTCCTATGGTTTGCCGCAGATCGCCCTCGACAGCTATTTCGACGAAGTCCAGCTGCAGCAGACGAAAACCTTTGCCTATGGCGAGCAGCTGGCCGTGCGCATCGACCAGGGCGGCGACCGCTTTTCCCTCACGCGCACCTTCGAAGCCTTTTTGCAGTGGCTGACGGGTGGCTACTTCCCCTGGCAGTCGAGCCGTGAAATCGCCTTGCTGGGCGCCATCAGCGAAGCGCGCCAGGCCTTGCTGGCCGAGCCGGGCCGCGCCGTGGCCTTGCCGCTGGCGCGCGACCTGGCCCGTTTGGGCGAGCTGTACCGCAAGGATGGGCGCAGCGCCCAGGCGCTCGACGCCTTCCGCCAGAGCGTCGAGATCCGCGTGCGCCTGCTCGGTGAGGAGCATCCCGACAGCCTGGCATGCAAGAGCGGCATGGCGCGCCTGCTGCGCCAGCTGGGCAAGTTCGATGAAGCCCGCTTCCTGGAAGAAGACGTGCTCGACGTGCGCGAGCGCGTGCTGGGCAGCGAACATCCCGACACCCTGGCCGCCCGGGCCTGCCTGGCGCAAACCCTGTTGCTGCAGGGCGAACTGGCGGCGGCGCTGCTGCTGCAGGATACGGTGCTGGCCACCTATGCGCGCCAGCTGGGCGGCGAGCATCCGCTGACCCTCGATGCGATGGATGGCCGCGCCGCCACCTTGCTGCGCATGGGCCGGCTGGCGCAGGCGCAGCAAGTGCTGGGCACGGTGGTGGCGGCGCGCGAGCGCCTGTTTGGCGCCGAACATGGCGATACCTTGCGCAGCAAGCTGGCCCTGGCGCAGGCGCTGGGGCGCGAAGGCGACCTGGAGGGTGCGCGGCGCCTGCTCGCCGCCGTGCTGCAGGTACAGGAGCGGCGCCTGGGCAGCGACCATGCGGCCACCTTGTCCACGCGCGACTTGCTGGCCGACGTCGTGGCCGGGCAGGGCGACTGGGCCGGCGCGCGCCAACTGCACGAAGACCAGGTGGCGGCGCGCGAGCGCACGCGCGGGCTCGACCATCCGGAAACCCTGATGAGCCAGCGCAAGCTGGCCGAGGCGCTGCTGCGGCGCGGTGAACTCGATGCGGCGCGCAGTGTGCAGGAGCAGGTGCTGGAAGTGCATGCGCGCCTGCTGGGCGAAGACCACCTCGACACCTTGCACAGCAAGACGCAATTGGCCGGCACCCTGCAGCAGCAGGGCGACAGCGAGGCGGCGCGCCTGCTCGAAGACGCCGTGCTCAGCGGTAGCGACCGGCTGTTGAACGCCCCCGTCACCGGGCATGCGGACAGCGTGCTCGACGGCGCGCGGCATTTGCAGGAAACCATCCTGGCCGGCCGCGCCAACGGCCACGAAGGGGCCGAGCCGGACACCCTGGCCAGCATGATCTCGATGTTGCAAGGCATGATCGAGCGGGAACAGTATGCGCAGGCGGGCGAACTGGCCGAACATTTGAAGTCTTGCCTGCTGCGCCCAGGCGTGCCAGGCAAGCTGCGCCGGCGCGGCATGGCGCAGCTGAAAAGGATGTACAAGTTGCAAGGAGACCTGAATGCCTTGCTGGCCTTGCAGGAAGATGAAGTGCAGGCGCTGGAAGGGGCGTTGTCGGAAGCGCGCATCGAGCAGCGCTGACCTGGGTGCGCCATCTTCGCGCGGCGGCACAAAAAATGCTGCCTATCGGCGTGCGGCATGCGCAGTGTGGGCATTGCTTCAGGTAAAATCTCGTTATGAGAATTCTTATCAGTAACGACGACGGTTACCTGGCGCCCGGCCTGGCGGCATTGGCCGACGCGCTCGCACCCATCGCCGACATCGTCGTGGTGGCGCCCGACAGCAACCGTTCGGGCGCGTCCAATTCGCTGTCCCTGGACCGGCCCTTGTCCGTGCACAAGGCCGCCAACGGCTTTTACTTTGTCAACGGCACGCCCACCGACTGCGTGCACGTGGCGCTGACGGGCATGCTCATCGAGCGCCCCGACCTGGTGGTCTCCGGCATCAACAACGGCCCCAACATGGGCGACGACACCCTGTACTCGGGCACCGTCGCGGCCGCCACGGAAGGCTATCTGTTCGGCATTCCCGCCATCGCCTTTTCCCAGTCGCAGTTCGGCTGGGCCAATCTGGACGCGGCCGCCCGCGTGGCCAGGGAAATCGTCGAGCGCCAGTTTGACGCCCTGCAAAAACCGTATCTGCTGAACGTGAACATCCCGGCCATCCCTTACGAGCAATTGCAAGGCGTGGTGGCCACGCGCCTGGGCAAGCGCCATTCGGCCGAGCCCGTCATCCGCGCGCTCGACCCGCGTGGCCGTGAAATCTTCTGGATCGGCCCGGCCGGCGCGGCCAAGGAAGGCGGTCCGGGCACGGACTTCCATGCCGTTGAACATGGAAAAGTATCGATCACGCCGCTGCAGATCGACCTGACCCATACCACCCAACTCGATGCGCTGGCAAAAGGCCTGGCATGACCGCTCACTATGACTGACAAGCCGCGTACCTTCCCCCTTTCCCTCGATTCGCTGGCCGGCAAGCCCGCCAGGCAGGGCGGGGGGCAGTCGCTGGCCCAGTCCCGGATCGCCACGCCGCAGACGGCCACGCAGAATGCGGCGCAGAACGCGGCGCGCGGCGTGGCGCAGCCGTATGGCGCGCATGCGGCCATCGCGCCGTCGCGCGCGCAAGCGATCGCCAATGAGCGGGCGCAGCCGGCCGTCGTGTCGCCGCCGCGGCAAAACCCGCTCGTCTCGGAAGCCGTGCGCCGGGCCATGGTGGCCCGCGTGGCGAAGCAGGGCGTCAAGGACCAGGTCGTGCTCGACGCGCTGCAAGCCGTGCCGCGCCACATGTTCATGGACGAGGCGCTGGCGTCGCAGGCGTATATCGACGCCTCCTTGCCCATCGGCCACCACCAGACCATTTCGCAGCCGTACATCGTGGCGCGCATGATCGAAGTGATGCGCCAGGGCGGCAAGCTGCAGCGCGTGCTGGAAATCGGCACCGGTTGCGGCTACCAGGCGGCGGTGCTGTCGCTGGTGGCGAAGGAGGTGTATTCGATCGAGCGCATCCGGCCTCTGCACGAGCTGGCGAAGGCCAATCTACGCCCGCTGCGCGTGTCGAATCTGCGCTTGCAGTACGGAGATGGTATGCTTGGCCTGCCGCAGGCGGCGCCCTTCGACGGGATCATCCTTGCCGCAGCCGGCCTGGAAGTCCCGCAAGCCCTGCTGGAACAGCTGGCGCCCGGCGGGCGTCTGGTTGCGCCGGTGGGGGCTAAATTGCAACACTTACAACTCATTACCCGGGTGGGGAAAATGGAATGGACCAGCCAGACCCTAGAAGATTGCCATTTCGTGCCTTTGCGCCCGGGCACCATATGATCCCCGGATCAGCTAGCAAGCAGGACATACAATTACATGCGAATGATTAAGAAAAGTAACATACTTCTATGTAGCATCACCTTGGCCGCGCTGTTGAGCGGTTGCGGCACGACGGGCGTCCAGGCGCCCGTCGTGGAGCGCCACCCATCGAGCAGCAGCGCCGCCGCCAGCGATCCGCGCGACCGCGACCCGGCCTATTACACGGTCAAGCGCGGCGACACCCTGTTGCGCATCGCCCTCGAGCACGGGCAGAATTACCGCGACCTGGTGACCTGGAACGACTTGAGCAACCCGAACGACATCAAGGTCGACCAGGTGCTGCGCGTGCTGCCGCCAACTGGCGACACGGGCGGCGCGCAAACGTCGGCCATCGTCATGCCGCCGTCGACGGAAATCAAGCCGGCCGCGCCTGTCGTGCCGAAGAAAACGGGTCCGCGCGGCGAGAAGCGCGCCTATTCCGACGCCACCCTGGCCGAGCTGCGCGCCGATGGCGGCACCAGCGACGCCAAACCGGCGCCAGCGCCGGCGGCAACCGTCGCCGCTGCACCGGCTTCCGCCGCCGCGGCAGCCCCTGCCGCATCGGCGCCTGGCGAAGACAAGATCAGCTGGATGTGGCCTTCCGAAGGCAAGGTCATCGGCACTTTCGACGAAGGCAAGAACAAGGGCGTCGATATCGCCGGCAAGGCGGGCCAGCAAGTGGTGGCCGCCGGCGCGGGAAAAGTCATGTATGCCGGGAGCGGAATCCGTGGTTATGGTAATCTTGTCATCGTGAAGCACAGTAATAGTTTATTGTCGGCGTATGCGCATAACCGCAGCATCCTGGTGAAGGAAGGGCAGAACGTCAACAAAGGCCAGGCCATCGCTGAAATGGGCGATTCCGATGCCGACCGCGTGAAGCTGCACTTTGAAATCCGCCAGCAGGGCAAGCCCGTCGACCCTTCGAAATTCCTGCCTAACCGTTAGGTAAAGCAATGACACACGCGCCGCACGATCAGCTGGAAGATGACCCGGAACTGCCGGAAGACGGGGCAGACGAAGTCGTGACGGACGATATCGGCGAGCTCGACGGCATTGACGCCGTCGACGCGGGCGAGGGCGGCGAGGTGGCCAGCGTCAGCGTGGTGGTCGAAAGTGTCGATGAATTGAAAAAAGTGCTGGCGGCCGAGCTGTCGACCGATACCACGCAGCACTATCTGAACCAGATCGGCACGCGGCCCCTGCTGACGGCGCCGCAAGAGGTGCATTACGCCACCCTTGCCAAGCAGGGCAATTTCGAAGCCCGGCAAACCATGATCGAGCACAACCTGCGCCTCGTCGTGTCGATCGCCAAGCATTACATCAACCGCGGCGTGGTCTTGCTCGACATGATCGAGGAGGGCAACATCGGCCTGATGCGCGCCATCGACAAGTTCGAGCCCGAACGCGGTTTCCGTTTCTCTACCTACGCCACCTGGTGGATACGCCAGAGCATCGAGCGCGCCATCATGAACCAGGCGCGCACGGTGCGCCTGCCCGTGCACATGGTGCGCGAACTGAACCAGATCCTGCGTGGCAAATACCACCTGGAAGCCCAGCACCACGACGGCAAGGATGCCACCGCGGAAGACATCGCCCATCTGGTGGGCCGTCCCGTGGAGGAGGTGCAGGATATCCTGGCCCTGTCCGAGCACGCCACCTCGCTCGACGCGCCGCTCGACAACGACCCGCAGTCGTCGCTGATGGACATGCTGCCCGGCGCCAGCGAAGACAGCCCCGACGCGCGCGCGGAACACCATGAAATGACGGTGCTGGTGCGCGACTGGCTGACCAAGCTGCCCGACAAGCAGCGCGTCGTCATCATGCGCCGTTTCGGCCTCGACAACGACGATCCGGCCACCCTGGAAACCCTGGCCGAGGAGATGGGCGTGACGCGCGAGCGCGTGCGCCAGATCCAGCAGGAAGCCTTGATCAAGCTCAAACGGGCAATGGCCGCACGCGGCGTCGTGCGCGACTCATTATTGTAGGACGCCCGGTCCCGGTATTTCCGGGGCCGCATCTGCTATCATACGCCCCGCTCGCGGCGCCTGACCTTTCCCCCATTCTTTCAAGTTCCAGCGCGGCCTTGCGTCCTGGCCCACTCTTACCTATTGATCGCTATGCAAGAAAATATCATCGAAATCAAATCGCTCGACATGGACGCCCGTGGCGTTGGCCATATTGAGAACGAAGACGGCTCGCCGGGCAAGGTTGTGTTTGTCGAAGGCGCATTGCCGGGCGAGCGCGTGAGCTTTGTGACGTTCAAGAAAAAGAAGAACTGGGAAATGGCCCGCATGACGGCGCTGCACCGCGAATCGGCTATGCGCGTGACGCCCAAGTGCAAGCATTTCGACAATTGCGGCGGCTGCTCGATGCAGCATCTGGAACCGTCGGCGCAGGTGGCGATCAAGCAGCGCGTGCTGGAAGACAATCTGTGGCATATCGGCAAGGTGCGTCCGCAAAGCATCATGCGCCCCATGTATGGCCCGACGTGGGGCTACCGCTACCGCGCGCGCCTGTCCGTGCGCCACGTCAAGAAGAAAGACGCTGTGCTGGTGGGTTTCCATGAAAAGAAATCGGCGTTTGTCGCCGACATGGATAGCTGCGAAATCCTGCCGCCGCATATCTCGGCCATGCTGCTGCCCCTGCGTGGATTGATTGCTTCGCTGTCCATCTTCGATCAGATGCCGCAGATCGAGCTGGCCGTGGGCGAAGACGTGACCGCCATGGTCTTGCGCATCATGGCGCCGTTGACGGCGGATGACGAAACGAAATTGAAGGCCTTTGCCGACGAGTATGGCGTGCAATGGTGGTTGCAGGTGAAAGGCCCGGAAACGGCCGTGCCGTTCTACCCGCTCGACAAGCAATTGCATTACCTGCTGCCGGAATTCGGCGTCAAGATGCCGTTCAAGCCCGTCGATTTCACGCAGGTGAACCACCACATCAACCGCGTACTGGTATCGAAAGCACTGCGCCTGCTGGAAGTGCAGCCGACGGACCGCGTGGCCGACCTGTTCTGTGGTCTGGGCAATTTCACCTTGCCGCTGGCCACGCAAGGCAGCGAAGTGGTCGGCATCGAAGGCAGCACCACCCTGACGGAGCGGGCGCTGGAAAACGCGCTGGCCAATGGCCTGGCGGAAAAAACCTCGTTCTCGACGCGTAACCTGTTCGAAGTGACGACGGACGATCTGATCGCGCTGGGCAAGTTCGACCGCATCCTCGTCGACCCGCCGCGCGACGGCGCCATGGCCCTGTGCCAGGCGCTGGTCGGCCTGTCGCAAGTGCGTCCCGATCTGATGCCGAAACGCATCGTCTACGTCTCGTGCAGCCCGTCGACCCTGGCGCGCGACGCCGGCATCCTGGCGCTGGAAGCCGGTTATGTGCTGAGCAAGGCGGGCGTGGTCAACATGTTCCCGCATACCTCGCATGTCGAATCGATGGCTGTATTTGATTTGCCTCAGTAAGTCTGTCTGATACGGCGGGTGGCCAGGCAGGCACCCGCCGTTGCCGCATTCAGCGGCGCAGCAAGCTGTCGCAATACCACTTACACCGTGTTATAAAACTGGTCTGTCTTTTCCCGTTCCAGCGTCTTTTTTCATCCTCCCTCTGCCGTTTTTTCATTGTCCAGTAGGACAACACGCCGTTTGCACCCTCCGCTGCGCTTTCTGTTCGAAGTGGTATTGCTCACTTTGATGCCACTTCAAAACCACTTGACCGCCTATTTTTTCAGCAGCATGCTGTTCTTGCAACTGCAAAAAAACAAGATCACAGGGTAGTTATTTACGAGGCAGAGTGGCATTTCTGCAAACCTGAACAGGAGACAACGTGGAAAATTTAATACTCAAAAAAACAATCAGGAACATGATGGTATGTCTGGCCAGCGGCGGCGTGCTGGCGGCATGCGGTGGCGGTGGCGGTGACGCCGGCGCGCCGGCTGGTTCGCAATTGCTGGCGGCCAGCACGGTCGTCGCTTGCGTGCCGTGGCAGGAGGGCGGCACCTACAACGCGGGCACGGTGGTCACGTATCTGGGGGCCAACTACACGGCCCTGGTGACGCAGACCGATCATGTGGGCTCGGGCTGGAATCCCGTCTCCACGCCGAGCCTGTGGAGCGCCGGCGGCACCTGCGACGGCGGCACCACGCCGACCCCGACGCCGACTCCCACCCCGACACCGGAGCCAACGCCGACCCCAACGCCTACGCCGACCCCGACGCCAACCGGCGGCACCTGCGCACTGGCGTGGGCGGCCGGCACGGCTTACAGTGCGGGCGCCACTGTCAGCTATGCTGGCACGAATTACCGCGCCAATTACTGGACGCAGGGCGACAACCCGTCGACCAGCAGCGGCGGCGCCGGCACGGGCAAGCCATGGACCAGCCAGGAGATCTGCAGCACCACGCCGACCCCGACTCCGACGCCTACTCCAACACCGACTCCAACTCCAACACCGACTCCAACACCGACTCCAACACCGACTCCAACGCCGACACCTACTCCAACGCCAACGCCAACGGGCCGCGAAGTCGGTTCCTATTTCGCGCAGTGGGGCGTGTATGGCCGCGACTATGAAGTGGCGAACGTGCACACGAGCGGCGTAGCCGACAAGCTAACCTTCATCAACTACGCCTTCGGCAATATCTACCCGAAAAACGGTGGCTATGAATGCGGCATGATCACCAAGGCCGAGCCGGGCGCGACAAATCCGAATTCGCCCGATGCGGGCACGGGCGGCGATGCCGAGGCCGACTACATCCGCACGCCGAAGCGCACCGTCGATGGCCAGGTCATTCCATGGGACGCTCCATTGTCGGGCAACTTCCTGCAGCTGAAAAAGCTGAAGGCGGCGCATCCGAACCTGAAGCTGTTCATCTCGCTGGGCGGCTGGAGCTGGTCGAAGAACTTCTCCGTCGGTTCGGCCACGGATGCGCTGCGCAAGCAGATGGTGCGTTCCTGCATCGATATCTACATCAAGGGCAACCTGCCGGTGCAGGGCGGTCGCGGCGGCGTGGGCGCGGCGGCCAACATCTTTGACGGCATCGACATCGACTGGGAATATCCGGTCGGCGGTGGCCAGCCGTACAACACGGTCAGCCCGAACGACAAGCGCAATTTCACCTTGCTGATGGCGGAATTCCGCAGCCAGCTCGATGCGCTCGGTGCCGCCAACGGCAAGCGCTACCTGTTGACGGCGGCAGTCGGCGCCGGCAAGGACAAGATCGACAACACGGAACCGGCCCTGTACTCGCAGTACATGGATTGGATCAACCTGATGACCTACGACTTCCACGGCGGCTGGGAAACGAGCACCAACTTCAACGCCCAGCTGTTTGCCGACCCTGCCGACCCGTCGACGGGCATGGCGCGCGAATACGTGGGCGACAAGGCGGTGCAGTACATGATTGCCGCCGGCGTGCCGCGCGACAAACTGCTGCTGGGCATACCGTTCTATGGCCGCGGCTGGACGGGCGTGGCGCCAGGGCCGAACGGCGATGGCCTGTACCAGGCGGCCACGGGCACGGCGCCGGGCACGTACGAGTCGGGCATCGAGGACTATAAAATCCTCGTCGCCAAGGCCGGTACGCGCTACTACCATCCCGTGACCAAGCAGCTGTACCTGTACACGGGTGCGGGTGGCCAGTGGTGGAGCTATGACGATCCGACCGTCATTGGCACCAAGGTGAAATATGTGAAGGACCAGGGCTTGCGCGGCGCGTTCTCGTGGGAACTCGATGGCGACGCGAATGGCGTGCTGGCGACCGAGGTGTGGAAAGTGCGGTAACACTGGAGTAGAGTAAGATGCGGCCGGGCGGCATTGCTGCCCGGCCGCTTGTTCACATAAAAAACAGGAGACGGGCGATGGCGGCGGTATCGACATTCGGAGTAAAACATCCGGAACAGGAACTGAGCCGCGAGTGGCGCAGCTGGATTGCGGAAAACCTCATGCTGGGCAGCCACCCGTCGGCGCTGATGCCGGTGCTGCAACAGGCCGGCATCGCGGAGCCCCTGGCGCGCCGCGAAATCGAGCTGGCGCTGCAAAGCCCGTATCTTGCCGGCGCCGTGCGCCTGTCGAACCGTCTGGCCAAGCGCGACTGGGTGATCGACATCCAGCGCAAGCTGAACCAGCTGCGCGACCCCGAGATTCCCCGCCGCGACAAATTGACGGCGCAGGAATTCCTCGACGAGTACTACTCCACCAACCAGCCTGTTATCATCACTGGCATGATGGACGACTGGCCCGCCTTGGCCAAGTGGAGTCCCGCCTATTTCCGCGAGCATTACGCGCAGCGCGAAGTGGAGGTGCAGTTCGGCCGCGAAGCCGATGCGCAGTACGAAATGAACAGCGTGGCCCACAAGCGCAAGATGGCATTTGGCGAGTATGCCAGCCTGGTCGAGGGCAGCGGCGCGACCAACGATTTCTATATGACGGCGAATAACAATTCGCAGAACCGGCAAGCCCTGCGCGAGCTATGGGACGATATCGGCCAGCTGCCCGAATACCTGAAGCAGGATGGCGGCCCCACGGGCTTTCTGTGGTTCGGCCCGGCCGGCACCGTGACGCCATTCCACCACGACCTGACGAACAACTTCATGGCCCAGGTCAAAGGGCGCAAGCGCCTGCGCATCATGGCCGCCTGCGAGGTGGCGCGCGTGTACAACCAGCGCCACTGTTTTACGCCCGTCGACGGGCGCGACATCGACGTGCGGCGCTACCCGCTGATGGCCGACGTGCAGGTGCGCGAATGCGTGCTGGCGCCGGGCGAGATCCTGTTTTTACCCGTCGGCTGCTGGCATTTCGTCGAAGCGCTCGACGTATCGATGACGGTGGCGTTTACCAATTTCAGATGGAATAACGATTTTTACAGCAAGTATCCATCGAATCACGACTTCTGATGGCGGGGCCAAGATGCCGCGAACAGCCGCCTTACGGGCGGCTTTTTTCATGCTACGGTGCGCTTCTTGGATAAGATATTTCCATAAAATAATTGATTCAAATCATTTTGCAGCAATTATTTTGATATGAATGGCCACGATGTTTCATTATCCAGATGCTCATGGCGGGCGGATAATTTGATGGCTGGCGCGGCGCCAGCACCGACAACATCTGGAGGCGGCAGGGCATGAACACGCAGCACATGACACAGTTACGGCAAGCAGCAGCAGGTCGTACCGAACTTCGGCTCGACACAAGGCTGACCCGCGAAGCGGCCGAATTGCTGGCCAGGGCCGACATTCATTTGAACGGCCGCGCCGCGTGGGACATGCAGCTGCGCAAACCGGGCGTGCCGGAGCGCGCCTTCGCCAGCGGCAACCTGGGTCTCGGCGAGGCCTATATGGACGGCGACTGGGATGCGCAGCAGCTTGACGAATTCTTTTGCCATCTGCTGCGCGCCCGGGTGGCCGACGACGTGCGCCCCATGCGCCTGGCCTTCCACGCCCTGACCGCGCGCCTGTTCAACCTGCAGACGGAGCGCCGCGCCTGGATGGTGGGCAAGGAACACTACGACCTGGGCAACGCCTTCTATGCGGCCATGCTCGACCCGCGCATGACGTACACGTGCGGCTACTGGAAGGATGCGGCCAGCCTGGCCGAGGCGCAGGAAGCCAAGCTCGATCTGGTCTGCCGCAAGCTGCGCCTGGAACCGGGCATGCGCGTGCTCGATATCGGCTGCGGCTGGGGCAGTTTCATGCGCTATGCGGCGGAAAAATACCAGGTGCGGTGCGTGGGCGTGACGATTTCGCAAGAGCAGGCCGCGTATGCGCGCGCCATGCCGGGCGGCGAGCACCTGGACATCCGCCTGCAGGATTACCGCGACACCGATGAAAAATTCGACCGCATCGTCAGCATCGGCATGTTCGAGCACGTGGGCCACAAGAATCACCGCACCTTCATGGAAGTGGCGCACCGCTGCCTGGAAGACGACGGCCTGTTCCTGCTGCACACGATCGGCAAAAACAAGCGCCATTCCACGTGTGACCCGTGGATCGACAAATACATCTTCCCGAATGGCGACCTGCCATCGGTCGGCCAGATCGGCGACGCCATGGACGATCTGTTCGTGGCCGAGGACTTGCACAACTTCGGCGCCGACTATGACAAGACCCTGATGGCCTGGCATACAAATTTTGAGCTGGCGTGGCCGCGCTTTGCCGCCCAGCTGGGCGAGCGCTTCCACCGCATGTGGTCATACTATCTGCTGTCCTGCGCCGGTGCTTTCCGCGCGCGCGACCTGCAGCTGTGGCAGTGGGTGCTGTCGAAGCAGGGCGTGCTGGGCGGGTATGTTCGTGTCAGCTGATATCATGGACTGATGGATATCAATCAAGCGCGTACCTTCCTCGAAGTGGCGTCGTGCGGCAGCTTCATCATGGCCGCCGAACGCATGCACGTGACGCAGACGGCCGTCAGCGCCCGCATCCGCACCCTGGAGCAGCAGCTGGGGCGCCAGCTGTTCGTGCGCAACAAGGCGGGCGCGCGCCTGACGCCGGCCGGCGAGCGCTTCATGCGCCATGCGGCCACGATGGTGCAAGTGTGGGAGCGGGCGCGCCATCAGGTGGCCTTGCCGCCGGGGCGCGACGACGCCGTCAGCATCGGCTGCGAATTGAGCTTGTGGCCGCCGCTGCTGGGCGACTGGCTGATACGCATGAGCCGCGACTGTCCCGAGATCGCCTTGCGCGCGGAAGTCGACAGTCCCGCGCGCCTGCTCGACGCCGTGCACGACGGCTCGCTCGACCTGGCCGTCCTGTACAACCCGCCGCAACGCCCGGGCCTGGCCAGCGAACTGCTGGCCGAGGAAAAGCTCGTGATGGTGACCACGCGCGCCGACGGGCAGATGCATGCCGATACCTATGTGTACGTGGACTGGGGGCCGGCGTTTGCCGCGAACCACCAGGCCGCGTATCCGGAACTGAGCAGCCCGCCCGTGTCGATCTCGCTGGGCCCGCTGGCCCTCGTCTACCTGCTGGAAGTGGGCGGCGCCAGTTACTTCCGCATCGGCAGCGCGCAACCCTATCTCGATGCGGGCTTGCTGCACCGCGTGCGCGACGCGCCCGAATTCTCGCATTCCGCCTACGCCGTCTACGCGGCCCAGCGCGACAACCGGACCCTGGACCGCGCCCGCGCCTGCCTGCTTGAGGTGGCGGAGAAGATCAAGTAGATGTGACAGACGTAAAAAAGCCGACCCGAAGGTCGGCTTTTTTTATCCTGCTCATGCGCATAAGCGCAGAGCATAAAACGTTCAGGGCAAGGCGCGGTGCCGAAGACAGTACGACTAGTACGGCGAGGCACTGCAACGCCGCCCTGGGCGTTTTTGCGCTAGCGCTTAGTCGCGGCTGCCGCCGGCGAAGCCCAGCAAAGACAACAGGCTGGTGAAGATGTTGTACACGTCCAGGTAGATGCGCAGGGTTGCCGAGATGTAGTTGGTCTCGCCGCCGTTGATGATTTGCTGCACGTCATACAGGATGTAGGCCGAGAAGATGGCGATGGCGACCATGGAGATCACGATCGACAGTGCCGACAGGCCCAGGAAAATATTTGCCACCGATGCCAGGATCAGCACGATCACGCCAGCAAACAGCCATTTGCCCATGGCCGAGAAGTCGCGCTTCGAGACCGTGGCGATCGTCGCCATCACGGCCAGGATGGTGGCCGTGCCGCCGAATGCCGTCATGATCAGCATGCCGCCGTTTGAGTAGCCGAGCGTGCGCGTCAGCAGTGGCGTAAGCATCAGGCCCATGAAGAAGGTGAAGCCCAGCAGGACGGCGACGCCGAGGCCCGAGTTCTTCGTCTTTTCAATCGCGTACATGAAGCCGAATGCGACGGCCATGAAGATGATGAAGCCCATGCCGCCGGTCAGCATCGGCAAATGCATTTGCACGCCGATGAAGGCGCCCAGCACGGTCGGGATCATGGACAGCGCCAGCAGCCAGTAAGTGTTGCGCAAGACCTGATGGCGGACTTGCTGCATGCCCCCCGACAGGTCAAAGGTGCGTTGCATGTTCTGATTCATAGTGCCTCCGTGTTGTCAATTCAAATTACTGCTTTACTCAAGGATAGCATGAGGGCCGGAATTTGCCAAAAAAGCAGCTTAAGATTTCATTAAACAGGGGGAGGGCGGCAAGATGCCCCTGCCCGTCTGGGTGATATGGGGTGGAGTATGGTAAAATCAAAGGTTGATTGAGTTCTCAATTTACCGTTTTAAACCTTACTTTTTATTGGAGTTTTCACACATGGCAATCGAACGCACCCTGTCGATCATCAAACCAGACGCAGTTGCAAAAAATGTAATCGGTCAAATCTACTCGCGTTTTGAAAACGCTGGCCTGAAAATCGTTGCAGCACGCATGACCCAACTGTCGCGCGAACAAGCTGAAGGCTTCTACGCAGCGCACAAAGAACGCGGTTTCTTCAAGGATCTGGTCGACTTCATGGTTTCCGGTCCAGTCATGATTCAAGCCCTGGAAGGCGAAAACGCCGTTCTGGCCCACCGTGACCTGATGGGCGCGACCGATCCGAAGAAAGCAGAAAAAGGCACGATCCGCGCCGATTTCGCCGATTCGATCGACGCAAACGCCGTACACGGTTCCGACGCTGTCGAAGCTGCTAAAGTGGAAATCGCTTACTTCTTCCCAGAACTGAAGGCTTAATTGCCTTAGATAACGTTATTTCCTGGCGTTATCTGTGAAATAACTTATCACCCCCTGTTCCCGCTGCGCTGTGGAGTTTTCGCTCCGAATGCGCGCGGGGACGGATTTTTAGAATAGACAAGATCATGAATACGACGACCCTCACCAACTTGCTGGACCTCGATCCCGCGCAACTCATCGCCTACTGCGCCGAGTTGGGGGAGAAACCGTTTCGTGCGAAACAATTGCAACGTTGGATACACCAGTTCGGCGCCTCCGACTTTGACGCCATGACGGACCTGGCCAAGTCGCTGCGCGACAAGCTGGCCACGCGCGCCGAAGTGCGCGCCCCGGCCATCATCAGCGACCACACGTCGACGGATGGCACGCGCAAGTGGCTGGTCGACGTGGGCAATGGCAATGCCGTGGAAACCGTGTTCATTCCGGAAGAAAACCGCGGCACCCTATGCATCTCGACCCAGGCCGGCTGCGCCGTGAACTGCCGTTTCTGCTCGACGGGCAAGCAAGGCTTCAACCGCAACCTCAGTGTCGGCGAAATCATCGGCCAGCTGTGGATGGCGGAATTTGAATTGCGCCGCACCAAGGGCATCGAACCGGGCCCGAAAGGCGAGCGCCAGATCACCAACGTGGTCATGATGGGCATGGGCGAGCCCCTGCTGAACTTCGAGCCGACCGTCACGGCCCTGAAATTGATGCTCGACGACAACGCCTACGGCCTGTCGCGCCGCCGCGTGACCCTGTCGACGTCGGGCGTCGTGCCGATGATGGACAAGCTGTCGCAGGAAGTGCCGGTGGCCCTGGCCGTCTCGCTGCACGCCTCGAACGATGCCTTGCGCGATGGCTTGATTCCACTGAACAAGAAATACCCGCTGAAGGAATTGATGGCGGCCTGCAAGCGCTACCTGGAATTCGCCCCGCGCGATTTCATCACGTTTGAATACTGCATGCTCGACGGCGTCAACGACAGCGACGAGCACGCGCGTGAGCTGCTGGCGCTGGTGCAAGACCGCGAGTTCGGCGTGAACTGCAAGTTCAACCTGATCCCGTTCAACCCCTTCCCCGAGTCGGGCCTGTTCCGTTCGAAAAACCCGCGCATCAAGGCGTTTGCCCAGGTGCTGATGGATGGCGGCATCATCACCACCGTGCGCAAGACGCGCGGCGATGATATCGATGCGGCCTGCGGCCAGCTGGCCGGCGAAGTCAAGGACCGCACCCGGGTGCAGGAACGCATGGAAAAGATGACTGAGTATCAACAGAAATTTGGCGCTAATTTCGGCAAGATCGTGGAGATCCGCTCCTGATGAGGGAAGGCATGGCTTACCAACGCTCGCTTGCTGTGGCCGCTGTTTGCCTGGCCGTGCTGCTGGTCGGCTGTGCCTCTTCCACGCCGGACACGGTCGCCAGAGACGTGCAGGCGGGTGCGCCGGAACGCGCCGCGCTGCGCTTGCAGCTGGCCAGCGCGTACTATGCGCAAGGCCAGCTCGACGTGGCCCTGGCCGAAGCGCAGCAAGCCGTGCAACTGGCGCCGAACGATGCGCAAGCGTATGGCGTGCGCGCCCTGATCCTTGCGGCCCAGCGGCAAACTGCGTCTGCCGAGAAAGATTTCCTTTACGCTTTGCACCTTGCGCCCCACAATCCTGAGTTGAGCAATAATTACGGCCTGTTTTTGTGCCAGACGGGACGCGCCGCGCAATCGCTGGCGTATTTCGATGCGGCATTGGCGGATGCGGCGTATGTGTCGCCGGAAAAAGCGCTCAACAATGGGGGCGCTTGCAGCCTGGCCCTGAACGATTACCCGCGTGCGGGCGCGTATTGGATGCGCGCCGTACGCATCGCACCGGACGTGGCAGTGACGAACGCCGGCCTGGTGCGCGTGTATTACCAACAGCAAGACTACCGGCAGGCGGCTTATTATTTGCAGCGGCTCGGTAAGATAGTAACAATGGAGAGCCAGACGGCCGATGTGCTGTGGCTCGGGATCAAGGTGCAGCATAAGCTCGGGGATGCGGGTGCGGAAGCTGGCCTGGGGGCGCATTTGCGCAACCACCATGCCGGCTCCCCCGAATATGCTGCTTATCAAAATGGGGCGTTTGATGAGTGAGACAGGGATACCAATGAATTCAGAGTGGGCAGAAACGCCTCAGCAGCAGCCCCAGGGCAATCTGGCGTTGGCAGGCGCGCAGTTGAAGGCGCAGCGCGAAGCGCTGGGCTGGCCGGTGGAGCAGGTGGCCGACCAGCTCAAGCTGGCGCCGCGCCAGGTGGTCGCGCTGGAAGAGGGCGACATGGCGGCCTTGCCGAACCTGGCCGTGGTGCGCGGTTTCGTGCGCGCCTACGCCAAGGTCGTGCGTCTCGACGCGGCACCGCTGGTGGCCATGATCGAAGTCCACCCGGCGCCGGCGCAAGACCCGGCCGCGCCCGTACGGCGCGAGATTTCCGCCACGTTTTCCGAATCGCGCTTCCCGTCGATGACGCAGCGCTCGTCGAACCAGACGCCCCTGTGGATCGCCGGCGCCGTGGCCGTCGTCGTGGCGGCCGCCTTTGGCGCGTATAAACTCGGTTATGTGCCGGCCAGCCTGCTGTCCTCGCAGGCCGGGAAGGAAACATCGCATGCGGAAGTGGGCCCCGTGGAAACGACCCTGGTCAAGCCGGGCCAGGACTTGACGCCCGTGCAGTCGCCGTCCGTGCCCCTGATTTCCGTACCGCCGCCACCAGGCAACGATACGCAGACGGGCGCTCCGGCTTCCGCCATCGCTTCGGCGCCGGCCGCCGCCGTGCCGCCAGTCGCCGTGCCAGCCCCTGCGACAGCCGCGACGGCTGCCGTCACGCCGCCCGTGGCTGCCCCTGCCGTGGGCGCGAATGCGCTGGTGCTGAAAGTGGAGCAGGATTCCTGGGTGGAAATCCGCCGCCCTGGCAGCACGCCGCTGATTTCGCGCATGGTCAAGGCGGGCAGCACGGAAACGTTCGATATCACGGGCCCGGCCACCCTGGTGGTGGGCAAGCCCGGTGTGGTGCAGGCAACCTTGCGCGGCGCCAAGCTGGAGCTGCCGACCGTTGCCGGCGGCACGATCTCGCGCGTCAGCATCAAATAATTGCAGTAACCGTTCAAGCAAACTCAGAAGATAATATTATGGCTACCTCGAAAACAGCGATCGGCTCCGGTCCATCCGGCCGGCGCGACAGCCGCAAGGTGCTGATCGCGCACGGCCAGCGCCAGATCTGGGTGGGCGGCGACGCCCCCGTGGTGGTGCAGTCGATGACGAACACGGATACGGCCGACGCCATCGGCACGGCGATCCAGATCAAGGAACTGGCGCGTGCCGGTTCGGAACTGGTGCGCCTGACGGTGGACCGTCCGGAAGCGGCTGCGGCCGTGCCCTACATCCGCGAGCAGCTCGACAAGATGGATATCGACGTGCCGCTGGTCGGCGATTTCCACTATAACGGCCATACCCTGCTCAACGACTACCCCGATTGCGCGCGCGCGCTGTCGAAGTACCGCATCAATCCGGGCAACGTGGGCAAGGGCGCCAAGCGCGACACGCAATTTGCGCAAATGATCGAAGCGGCTTGCCGCTACGACAAGCCGGTGCGCATCGGCGTGAACTGGGGCAGCCTCGATCAAGCCTTGCTGGCACGTATCATGGATGAAAACGCCGGCCGCGCCGAACCGTGGCCGGCGCAAGCCGTCATGTACGAAGCGCTGGTGACGTCGGCGATTGAAAACGCCGTGCGCGCCGAAGAGCTGGGCCTGGCGCGCGACAAGATCATCCTGTCGTGCAAGGTCTCTGGCGTGCAGGACCTGATCGCCGTGTACCGCGAACTGGCGCAGCGCTGCGACTATCCGCTGCACCTGGGCCTGACGGAAGCGGGCATGGGCAGCAAGGGCATCGTCGCCTCGACGGCGGCCCTGGCCGTGCTGCTGCAGGAAGGCATCGGCGACACCATCCGCATTTCGCTCACGCCCGAACCGGGCGGCGACCGCACGCGTGAAGTCATCGTCGGCCAGGAAATTTTGCAAACCATGGGCTTGCGCAAGTTCGCGCCCATGGTCATCGCCTGTCCTGGTTGCGGCCGCACGACGTCGACCACCTTCCAGGAGCTGGCCGACAACATCCAGACGTATCTGCGCGAGCAGATGCCGGAGTGGAAGAAATCGTATCCGGGCGTGGAAGCGATGAACGTGGCCGTCATGGGCTGCATCGTCAACGGTCCCGGCGAATCGAAGCATGCGAACATCGGCATCAGCCTGCCCGGCACGGGCGAGTCGCCTGCCGCGCCCGTGTTTGTCGACGGTGAAAAAGTCGTCACCCTGCGCGGCGAACGCATCGTCGAGGAATTCCAGGACATCGTCCTCAATTATGTTAAAAGCCATTACGGCGCCGCCGCTACGGCAACGGCGTAGGTCGGATTAGCGCTGTGCGCGTCATCCGGCAATCAAGTTAAAGCAAAGAAGAACACTATGTCCGAAAATAAAAAGCTCGACAAAATCACCGCCGTCAAAGGCATGAACGATATCCTGCCAGCTGACGCCCCGCTGTGGGAATTGTTTGAAAACACGGCGCAATCCGTACTGCAAAGCTATGGCTTCCAGCAGATCCGCACGCCGATCGTGGAAGAAACGAAATTGTTCGCGCGCGCCATCGGCGCCGTGACCGATATCGTGGAAAAGGAAATGTATTCGTTCACCGATTCGATGAACGGCGACAACCTGACCCTGCGTCCTGAAGGCACGGCCGGCGTGGTGCGCGCCGTTGTCGAGCACAACCTCGTCTACGAAGGCCCGAAACGCCTGTGGTACAAGGGCCAGATGTTCCGCCACGAGCGTCCGCAAAAGGGCCGCTACCGCCAGTTCCACCAGTTCGGCGCGGAAGCCATCGGCTTCACGGGCCCGGACATCGACGCCGAGCTGATCATGATGACGCGCCGCCTGTGGGATGACCTGGGCCTGGAAGGCATCCGCCTGGAACTGAACTCGATCGGCGACGCGGCCGAGCGCCTGCGCCACCGCGCCGACCTGATCGCCTACCTGGAAAGCCACAGCGAGCTGCTCGACGAAGAAGCCAAGCGCCGCCTGCACAGCAACCCGCTGCGCATTTTGGATACCAAGAATCCTGCCATGCAGGATCTGGTCAATGGCGCGCCGAAGCTGCTCGAGTACCTGGGCGAGGAATCGCTGGCCCATTTCCACGGCGTGCAGAAGATTCTGAACCACAACAATATTCCATTCATCATCAATCCACGCCTGGTGCGCGGCCTCGATTACTACAACCGCACGGTGTTCGAGTGGGTCAGCGACAAGCTGGGCGCGCAAGGCACGGTCTGCGCCGGCGGCCGCTATGACGGCATGGTGGAAATGTTTGGCGGCAAATCGACGCCCGCCGTCGGTTTCGGCATGGGCGTCGAACGCCTGGTGCTGCTGATGAAGGACGCGGCCGAGCCGGAGCAGCCGGCCCAGTGCGACGTCTACCTGGTGCACCAGGGCGAGCAGGCAGGCTTGCAAGCGTTCGTGCTGGCCGAGCGGATTCGCGATGCCGGCCTGGACGTTGTGCTACATTGCGCAGCGAGCAACGGTGGCGGCAGCTTCAAGACGCAAATGAAAAAGGCGGACGCCAGCGGTGCGGCATTTGCCGTGATCATGGGCGACGATGAAATCGCCAACCATGTCGCGACGGTGAAAGCCATGCGCGAAGCCGATGCGGGCGCACAGCAGAACACGGTGCCGTTCGACGATGTCGTCGATTACGTGGTAGACCAGATCATCGGCGACCACGATTGCGGCCATGACCACGGTCCTGGCGGCCACGTGCATCATCACCACTGATTTGACGCAAGACCGTTCTACCCTCGATCAACTACTCATTAAAACTGACGACCCATGGCATACGATCACGAAGAACAAGAACAACTGGCAACCCTCAAAGCCTGGTGGCAGCGCAATGGCAATCTGACCTCCTGGGTCCTGATCGTGGCGCTGGCAGGCTACAGCGGCTGGGCTGGCTGGCAGTACTACCAGCGCACGCAGGCTGCGCAAGCGGGCCAGCTGTACGACGAACTGCAGAACGCCATCGCCGCCAAGGACACGGCCAAGGTGATGCGCGCGGCCGGCGACATGCAATCGCGTTTCAGCGGCACGGCGTATGCGCAGATGAGCGCCCTGGCCGCGGCCAAGGTGGCGTTCGACGCGAACGACCTGAAAACGGCCAAGACCCAGCTGCAGTGGGTGGCCGAGCATGGCACGGAAGAGTACAAGGCCATCGCCAAGCTGCGCCTGGCCGGTGTCCTGCTGGATGAAAAAGCCTACGATGAAGCGCTGAAAGTGCTGGCAACGGCTTCCGTGGCGCAATTTGCCGGTGCCGTGGCCGACCGCAAGGGCGACATCCTGGTGGCGCAAAACAAGCTGGCCGATGCCCGCACGGCTTACCTGGCCGCTCTGGCCGCGACGGACAAAAACAATCCAGGCCGTCAGCTGATCCAGGTCAAACTGGAAGCGATCGGTGGTACGGTACCGGAAGACAAGGCCAAGGCTGACAAGGCCGCCGCCTGACAGGAACACTGATGGCGGGGCCGGGTGGCGTTGTGCGCCGCCCGCCTTGCCCTTACAAGTACAAGAAAAAGGTTGGATAACACTTATGCGTGTCACTGAAAAGCTGGTAGCTGCAAGTCTGTTGGCCCTGATGGCCGGTTGCTCGTCCTGGAACCCGTTCGCCTCGAAAGATCCGAAAACCGAGCCGGCCAAGCTGGTCGAGTTAAAATCGAGCATCGCCGTGCGCGACGCCTGGAAGTATTCGATCGGCAAGGCTGGCGTGTACGCGTTTACGCCTGCGCTGGCTGGCAGCAGCCTGTACGTGGTCAGCGCCGATGGCGCGCTGGCGCGCCTCGATGCGGCCAGCGGCCGTGAAACGTGGCGCGTCAAGGCCGGCAGCGACATCACGTCGAGCCCCGGCAGCGATGGCACGGTCGTGGCCGTCGGCGCCGCCAAGGGTGCCGTGCTGGCGTTTGACGCCGATGGCAAGCAGCTGTGGAAGGCGCAGGCGTCCAGCGAAGTATTGACGGCGCCCGTCGTGGGACAGGGCGTGGTCGTGGTGCGCAGCGTGGACAACCGCATCGTCGGCTTCGACGCCAAGACGGGCGAGCGCAAGTGGACGGTGCAGCGCGTCACGCCGGCATTGACCTTGCGCAATGCGCCGGGCATGGCGCTGGGCGGCGCGAACATCTACGTGGCCCAGCCGGGCGGCAAGCTGCTGGCACTGACGGCGGCCACCGGTGTGGTACGCTGGGAGGTCGTCGTCAGCGAACCGCGCGGCGCCACCGAACTGGAGCGCGTCTCCGACATCGCCGGCACGCCGGTGGTGTACGAAGGCGAAGTGTGCGCTGTCACATACCAGGGCAAGGCGGGTTGTTTCGATGCCGCCACGGGCGTGCCGCGCTGGACCAAGCCGATCTCGTCCGATGTGGGCGTGGCCGTCGACCAGCGTTTCGTGTTCACCGCCGATGACCAGGGCGCCGTCGTGGCGTTCAGCCGCGAAGGCGGCCAGAGCGCCTGGAAGAATGACGCGCTGGCGCGCCGCCGCCTGTCGACGCCGGCCTCTTACGGCCGCAGCGTCGCCGTTGGCGATTATCAAGGTTACATCCACTTCCTGTCACGGGAAGATGGTGCATTAATAGGTCGTGTCAGCACCGACGGTAGCCCGATTGTTTCGGCTCCCGTTGTTGCCGGTTCGAATTTGATTTTTCAAACCCAATCAGGGACAGTGACCGCTCTCGCGGTCGAGTAATACAATGAAGCCGGTAATTGCACTAGTAGGTCGACCCAATGTTGGGAAATCGACTTTATTCAATCGTCTGACCCGCTCGCGCGACGCGCTGGTGGCGGATTTGCCTGGGTTGACGCGCGATCGTCACTATGGCGAAGGCCGTGTCGGCGAACGTCCCTTCCTCGTCATCGATACGGGTGGTTTCGAACCCGTCGCCAAGGAAGGCATCATGCACCAGATGGCACTGCAGACCAAGCAGGCCGTGGCCGAGGCCGACGTGGTGGTATTCATCGTGGACGGCCGTCAAGGCCTGACCCCGCATGACAAGACCATCGTCGACTTCCTGCGCAAGAGCGGCCGTCCGGTCTTGCTGGTGGTCAACAAAAGCGAAGGCATGCGCTACACGGCCGTCGTGTCCGAATTCTATGAATTGGGCATGGGCGATCCGTATGCGATCTCGTCGGCGCACGGCGACGGCGTCAACGACCTCGTCGAAGTGATGCTGGACCTGGCGTTCGCGCAGCGTCCGGATGAGCCTGAAGAGCTGGAAAAGACCGACCGCGGCATCAAGATCGCCCTCGTCGGCCGTCCGAACGTGGGCAAGTCGACCTTGATCAATACCCTGCTGGGCGAAGAGCGCGTGATCGCCTTCGACATGCCGGGCACGACGCGCGATTCGATCGAAATCCCGTTCGAGCGCGATGGCCAGCAATACACCTTGATCGACACGGCCGGTATCCGCCGCCGCGGCAAGGTGTTCGAAGCGATCGAGAAATTCTCTGTCGTGAAAACGCTGCAGTCGATTTCCGAAGCCAACGTGGTCGTGCTGATGCTCGACGCGCAGCAGGATATCTCGGAGCAAGACGCGCATATCGCCGGCTTCATCCTGGAATCGGGCCGCGCGCTGGTCGTGGCCGTGAATAAATGGGATGGCTTGCAATCGCACGAGCGCGATGAAATCAAGATCGATATCGACCGCAAGCTCGATTTCCTGTCGTTCGCGCAGATGCATTTCATTTCCGCGCTGAAAGGCACCAACATCGGTCCACTGATGAAGTCGCTCAACGCCGCGTATGCGGCCGCCATGTGCGACCTGTCGACGCCGAAGCTGACGCGCGCCCTGATCGAGGCCGTGGAAAAGCAGGAGCCGCGCCGCAAGGGTTCGATCCGTCCGAAGCTGCGCTATGCGCACCAGGGCGGCATGAACCCGCCTGTGATCGTTATTCACGGCAATGCGCTCGACGCCGTTGGCGACCCGTACAAACGCTATCTGGAAAAACATTTCCGCGATACGTTTGCCCTGGTCGGCACGCCGCTGCGCATTGAATTGCGTACGGGTAAAAACCCGTTTGCACGCACGCCAAGCAAGTAATGTTTTAAATGCTGAATTAAGTGCATATTAAGGCGCCGCGGAGATAATGCGGCGCCGACAGTCATTTAATGGCTGTTTGCACGAAAATAATAAAGTGTTAATGCGCCATGCGCGACAGCGATCGCGAAAACAGGTTACAGTAGCTATGACGCATCTTTCTTTCTTTGAAAGGTGTGAGAGCACTTGAAATCAAGCGAGTCGCCTCCAATTCTTACACAACAACATAAACAACGGAGCTGTTATGAGCAACAAAGGGCAACTGTTACAAGACCCATTCCTCAATGCATTACGCAAAGAGCATGTTCCTGTCTCGATCTACCTGGTCAATGGCATTAAATTGCAGGGCCATATCGAATCGTTCGATCAATATGTCGTATTGCTGCGCAATACGGTGACACAGATGGTGTACAAGCATGCCATCTCGACAGTGGTGCCGGCCCGTGCCGTCAATCTCAATATTGAATCTGAAGCGGAGTAAAGCGTTGAGCTTGACGGCCCAGCGCCTTTCACCGTCCATCGCCCCCGTCCGCGCCAGCGGCGCTGATGCGTTTGCATCGGCGTCGGCGTCCGCCACAACTCATCAGATGCCATCATGCGCGCGGCACTAGTCGGAGTTGACTTCGGTCACAGCGACTTCGCCGCCAGCATGGAGGAACTCATGCTGTTGTCGCGTTCTGCTGGCGCGGACCCGATTTCCACCATCACGGCCAAGCGTTCGAGTCCCGATTCCGCATATTTCGTCGGCAGCGGCAAGGCCGATGAAATTGGCGACGTCGTCGTCAACGATGGCCTGGAAATCGTCATCTTCAATCATGCCCTCTCGCCTGCCCAGCAGCGCAATCTGGAAAAGCGCCTGAATGTGCGCGTGCTCGACCGTACCAGCCTGATCCTCGACATCTTTGCGCAGCGCGCCAAGAGCCACGAGGGCAAGCTGCAAGTCGAGTTGGCCCAGCTGCAGCATCTGGCCACGCGCCTGATCCGCGGCTGGACCCACCTTGAGCGGCAAAAGGGCGGTATCGGCTTGCGCGGTCCCGGCGAGACGCAGCTCGAGACCGACCGCCGGCTGATCGGCGACCGCGTCAAGGCCTTGCGCGCCCGTCTGGAAAAGCTGCACAAGCAGCGCGAAACGCAGCGCCGCGCGCGCGGCCGCAATCACACATTCTCGGTGTCCCTGGTCGGCTATACCAATGCCGGCAAGTCGACCCTGTTCAATGCCGTGACCAAGGCCGGCGTGTACGTCGCCGACCAGTTGTTCGCCACGCTCGACACCACCTCGCGCCGGGTTTACCTGGGCCAGGAAGTGGGTAACGTGGTGATCTCCGACACGGTCGGCTTCGTGCGCGAATTGCCGCATCAGCTGGTGGCCGCATTCCGCGCCACGCTCGAAGAAACCATCCATGCCGATCTGCTGCTGCACGTCGTCGACGCCGCGTCGCCGGTGCGCATGGAGCAGATCGAGCAGGTCAACCTGGTCTTGAAAGAGATCGGCGCCGATCATATTCCGCAAATCCTCGTGTGGAACAAGATCGATGCGGCCGGGCTGGAGCCTTCGGTGGAGCGCGACGAATATGCTACGATCAGTCGCGTGTTCGTCAGTGCGCAGAAGGGCAGCGGGCTCGACCTGCTGCGCGATGCGATCGTCGAGATGGCCAGGAAGGCGCCCGGTTCGGCCCACCTGTATCAGAACGACGAAGCACCGCAGGAAGATCAGTTTGACGGTCAGTACGACCAGCACGATGGCGCCGCCCCGGACCAGGACGAAGAGCCTGGCGAGGACGATAGGATTTCCACCCACTCCCAAGTCGGAACACGATAGTTATGCTTGTCTCCCTACTCAAAAAAACAGGCTTGAAGTTGTCCCTGAACGATCCCCGCTGGGGCAATCGCAAGGACGACGGCAAGAAAGCCCAAGAAGGCAAAAAGCCCGGCGAAGGTCCGCCGGACCTCGATCAGTTGTGGCGCGATTTCAATCAGCGCCTGAACGCCTTTTTCGGACAGAAGAACCGTCCCGACAACGGCGGCAATAACAACGGCGGTGGCGGTGGTCCGCGCCCAGACATGAAGGGCGCCGGCATCACCGCAGGCGTGGTCGGCGTGATCGCCGTCTTCATCTGGCTCGCCAGCGGCGCCTTCATCGTGCAAGAGGGCCAGAACGGCGTCGTGCTCACGTTCGGCAAGTACAGCCACACCACGCCGGCCGGTTTCAACTGGCGCTGGCCGTACCCGTTCCAGACCGACGAAACCGTCAACGTGTCGCAGGTGCGTACGGTGGAAGTGGGTTACCGCCAGTCGCTGCGCAACAAGCAGGCCAGCGAGTCGCTGATGCTGACGGACGATGAAAACATCATCGACATCCAGTTCGCGGTGCAATACACCCTGAAAGATCCCGTGGCGTGGCTGTTCAACACGCGCGACCAGGAAGATACCTTGCGCCAGGTCGCCGAAACGGCGATCCGCGAAGTGGTCGGCCGCAGCAAGATGGACTTCGTGCTGTACGAGGGCCGCGAAAAGGTGGCCTACGATACGCAGCAGCTGATGCAGCAGATCCTCGACCGCTACAAGGTCGGCGCCGTCATCACCAACGTGACGATGCAGGCCGTGCAGCCGCCGGAGCAGGTGCAAGCCGCCTTCGACGACGCCGTCAAGGCAGGCCAGGACCGCGAACGCCAGAAGAATGAAGGCCAGGCTTACGCCAACGACGTCATTCCAAAAGCCCGCGGTGCCGCTTTCCGCCTGATGGAGGAAGCCGCAGCGTACAGCGCGATGGTGACCGAGAACGCGGCAGGTAATGCTTCGCGCTTCAAGCAGGTGCTGGTCGAGTACCAGAAGGCGCCGGTT
The DNA here is from genome assembly GCF_036885605.1 of Janthinobacterium sp. TB1-E2. Classification (NCBI taxonomy): domain Bacteria; kingdom Pseudomonadati; phylum Pseudomonadota; class Betaproteobacteria; order Burkholderiales; family Oxalobacteraceae; genus Janthinobacterium; species Janthinobacterium aestuarii. The sequence continues at coordinate 4,803,044 of NZ_CP142523.1, read as the reverse complement.
GTCACGCGTGACCGCATGTACCTGGAAACGATGCAGCAAGTGTTCAGCAGTGCCAGCAAGGTCATGGTCGACGCGAAGACGGGCAGCAATCTGCTGTACCTGCCGCTCGACAAGCTGATCGCCCAGACGGCGGCCACCGACGCTGCCGCTGCCGCCGCCCGTGCTGCCGCGACACCCGCAGCCAACACCGTTTTGCCACAGGAAGCCATGCCGACAGTAGAAGTCAATCAGCGCCGCGACAGCCGCTCTTCGCGTGAACGGGAGAGCCGCTAATGAATCGTATCGTAGCCGCCCTGATCGCGGGCTTTATCGCGATCATGCTCTTGTCCTCGACCGTGTTCGTGGTCGACCAGCGTAAGTATGCGGTCGTCTTCGCCCTCGGCGAAGTCAAGGAAGTCATCAGCACGCCGGGTCTGTACTTCAAGCTGCCGCCGCCGTTCCAGAACGTGCTGTACCTGGACAAGCGCATCCTGACCTTGGATACGCCGGAACCGGAACGCTTCATCACGGCCGAGAAGAAAAACATTCTTGTCGACGCGTACGTGAAATGGCGCATCGCCGATCCGCGCCTGTATTTCCGCAGCTTCGGCGGCGATGAAAAGCCGGCCCGCAACCGCATGTCGCAAATCGTCAAGGCGGCGCTGAACGATGAAATCACAAAGCGCACCGTGCGCGAAGTGATCTCGGGCCAGCGCGGCAAGGTGATGGAAGCGATCCTGGCGAAGGTCTCGGCGGAAGCGAAGGCCATCGGCGTGGAAATCGTCGACGTGCGCCTGAAACGCGTCGACTACGTCGAGCAGATCAACAACTCCGTGTACGAGCGCATGAAGTCCGAGCGCGTGCGCGTGGCCAACGAGCTGCGTTCGACCGGTTCGGCCGACTCCGAGAAGATCCGCGCCGACGCCGACAAGCAGCGCACGGTGATCCTGGCCGAAGCGTACCGCGAAGCCGAGAAGATCCGCGGCGAGGGCGATGCCAAGGCATCGCAGATCTATGCGGAAGCGTTTGGCAAGAATCCGGAGTTCTACAAGTTCTATCGCAGCCTGGAAGCCTACCGCGCCACGTTCAAGGACAAGGGCGACGTGATGGTGGTCGATCCGAGTTCGGAATTCTTCAAGTACTTCAAGGGCGGCGGCGCAGCCGGTTCGGCCAAGAAGTAAGACAGCATCGGGACTGCCCCCGTCCGCAACGACGGGGCAGTAGCAGCGGGGCCGGCATCAATGCCGGCCCCGTTTTTTTGTGCCCGCCAGGTTGTTGCGGGAAGGCGTAAAATTCCCTGTTTTTAGGGCTGCGCGGCAGCGTTTCGGACAACTTATCCCTAAAGGCCCGTGTTTTCGCGTAAAATATCAGGTTCGGCCTCTTGCCTGGCGCGCCCGCCGCTGCCTCGCATGATGCATTTTTTCAACTTTCTTCCGTATCTCGCTCCCTCATGCCGAATTGGCTTTTGCCCGAAAATATTGCCGATGTTCTGCCGTCGGAAGCGCGCAAGATCGAAGAGCTGCGCCGCCTCATGCTGGATAATTTCCGTCTGTACGGATATGAACTGGTGATGCCGCCGCTGCTCGAGTATCTGGAATCGCTGATGACCGGCGCTGGCAAGGATACCGACCTGCGCACGTTCAAACTGGTCGACCAGCTGTCGGGCCGCATGCTCGGCCTGCGCGCCGACATGACGACGCAAGTGGCGCGCATCGACGCCCACCTGCTGAACCGTGCCACCGTCACCCGCCTGTGCTACGCCGGCAGCGTGCTGCATACCCGTCCGTCGGGTTTGCACGCCACCCGCGAACCGCTGCAGATCGGCGCCGAAATCTATGGCCACGCCGGCCTGGAAGCCGATGCCGAGATCCAGGAGCTGGCGCTTGCCTCGCTGGCACTGGCCGGTTTCGATAGCGTCCGCCTGGATTTGTCGCACGTCGGCCTGTTGCGCGCTATCATTGCGCAAGACGCCGCCGCCGAGCGCGACGAAGCTGCGCTGTACGCCTTGCTGCGCGCGAAAGATGCGCCGGGCCTGCGCGCCCTGACGGCATCCTACGATGCCGTCACGCGCGATGCGCTGCTGGCCTTGCCGAACCTGTATGGCGACATCGACGTGCTGGCGCGTGCGCGCGAAGTGCTGCCGCCGTTGCCGGGCGTGTTGAAGGCGCTGGCCGAACTGGCCGCGCTGGCAGGATCTGCCCTGGGCCGCGCCGAAGTGGCGATCGACCTGGCCGACCTGCGCGGCTACCAATATGAAAGTGGCGCGATGTTTGCGCTGTATGTACCTGGCTTGCCGAACGCGGTTGCGCGCGGCGGCCGTTATGACCACGTCGGCGAAGCGTTCGGCCGGGCACGTCCCGCGACCGGCTTCTCGCTCGATTTGCGCGAACTGGCGCGCCTGTTGCCGACCGCGGAACGGAAGCATTCGATCCGCGCGCCGTGGGGCAGTGCGCCAGAATTGAAGGAAAAAATCGCCGAGTTGCGCAAGGCGGGCGAGGTCGTGATCCAGAGTATGCCGGGTCACAGTAATGAACAAGACGAGTTCGAGTGCGATCGCGTGCTGGTACTTGCCGATAATGGTAGTAGCTGGATTCTTAAAAACTTAGGTTAAGTGATGTCAAAGAAAATTATGGCAAAGAACGTCGTTGTCATCGGCACCCAATGGGGCGATGAAGGTAAAGGCAAGATCGTCGATTGGTTGACCGATCACGCCCAAGGTGTGGTGCGCTTCCAGGGCGGCCACAATGCAGGCCACACGCTGGTCATCGGCGGCGTCAAAACCGCGCTGCAGCTGATCCCGTCGGGCATCATGCGTCCAGGCGTCGCCTGCTACATCGGTAACGGCGTGGTCGTTTCCGTGCCGGACGTGCTGCGCGAAATCGACAAGCTCGAAGCGGTCGGCGTCGAAGTCGCCTCGCGCCTGAAAGTGTCGGACGCGGCGCCCGTGATCCTGCCTTACCACACCGCGATCGACCTGGCGCGTGAAGCCAAGCGTGGCGATGCGAAGATCGGCACCACCGGCAAGGGCATCGGCCCGGCCTACGAAGACAAAGTGGCGCGCCGCG